>NZ_SLVT01000001.1:0-567889 GCF_004345505.1 Micromonospora sp. CNZ303
AAAACGCTCGGCTGGGACACCCCAGCCGAGCGCCTCGCTAAGCTCCTAGCCGTCACCGACTAGCCAACGCGTTGCAACGACCCCTTGAAACCGCCGCGTTAGCAAGGGGCCCTTCCTTACACCTCAGCTGTAGGAGACGCCGATCTGGGCCCGGATGGTGTCGAGGAGCGCCATCACCTCCAGCGTGGCGGCGTGGGGGACCAGCGGGCTCTCCAGCAGTCCCTCGGCGAGGCAGCGCTGGACCTCGGCGGCCTCGTACTGGTAGCCGCCGCCGACCAGCTCACCGGTGATCGTCTCCGGGTCGGCGCCGGCCCGGTGCAGGGTCACCGAACCGGGGCGGAAGAACAGCTCGGGCAGGTCGATCCGCCCGGCGGTGCCGGTGACGGCGGCGGTCACCGGGGTCGCCCCGACCAGGCCGCAGGTCAGCGTGGCCACCGCGCCCGAGTCGTAGCCGAGGACGATCCCGGTGTTCTCGTCGACCCTCTCGGGGCTGAGCTTCGCCCAGGACCGGACGTGGTCGGGCACGCCGAGCAGCAGGTGGGCCAGGCTGACCGGATAGACGCCGAGGTCGAGCAGGGCGCCGCCGCCGAGCGTACGGGCCCGCAGCCGGTGCTCCGGAGGGAACGGCCCCGCCAACCCGAAGTCGGCCCGAACGTTCGTCACCGTGCCGATCGCCCCGGCCGCGACCAGCTCGCAGACCCGGCGGATCAGCGGATTCGTCCGCATCCACATGGCCTCCATGAGGAAGACCCCGGCCGCGCGGGCGGTGTCGACCAGCTCCACGCTGGTCGCCAGGTCGAGGGTGAACGGCTTCTCCAGCAGCACCGCGCGGCCGGCCGCGAGGCAGGTCGAGGCCGCCTGTTGGTGCGCGGCGTGCGGGGTGGCGACGTAGACGACGTCCAGGTCGTCGTCCGCGGCGAGTTCCGCCCAGGAGGCGTACGCGCGCGGCACGCCGTGCCGGGCCGCGAACCGTTGCGCGCTCTCGGCGGTACGTGAGCCGACCGCCACCAGCTCGGCGCCCGGCACCAGCCGGAGGTCCTCGGCGAAGCGGGCGGCGATCTGGCCGGTGGACAGGATGCCCCAACGAGTCATGGCGGCCACGCTAGCGAAGATCACCCGACGTCGGCGTGGTCATCCACCCGTCGGGAACTAGGCTCGGCGCATGACGACCGACGCCGACGGCTTCCCCGCACCCCCGGCGCTCGTGGCGCACGCCCGCCGGTTCCACGCCGAGGGCGGCACCCCGGCCCCGCCCCGGGTCGCGGCGACCGTCCTGCTGCTCCGGCCCGCCGGCGACGACTTCGAGGTCTACCTGATCCGACGGGTCGCCGCGATGGCCTTCGGCGGGATGTACGCCTTCCCCGGCGGCGGGGTCGACCCCTCGGACTCGCAGGCGCACCTGGACTGGGCCGGTCCGACGCCCGCCGGGTGGGGCGAGCGGCTGGGGCTGACCCCGGAGGCCGCCCAGGCGGTCGTCTGCGCCGCCGCCCGGGAGGTCTTCGAGGAGGCCGGGGTCCTGCTCGCGGGCCCCGACACGCAGACCGTGGTGGGCGACGTGAGCGGCGACGACTGGGAGGCCGACCGGGTGGCGCTGGAGCAGCGCCGCGGCGGCTTCGCGGACCTGCTCGCCCGGCGCGGGCTCACCCTCCGGTCGGACCTGCTGCTGCCGTGGAGCCGGTGGATCACGCCGGAGTTCGAGCCGCGCCGCTTCGACACGTACTTCTTCGTGGCGCTGCTGCCGGAGGGGCAGCGGACCCGGGACGTCTCCGGCGAGGCCGACCACACCCTGTGGGCCCGCCCGGCGGACGCCCTGGCCCGCGCGGAGGCCGGTGAGCTGACCATGCTTCCGCCCACCCTGGTGAATCTGGCCCAGGTGGCGGCCGGCGGCGACCTGGCCGGCGTGGCCCGCGCGGCGGCGACCCGGGACGCGTCGACCCCGGTCACCCCGCGCCTCGACGTGCCCGACGACGGCGAGCCCCGTTTCGTGCTGGCCTGACCCGTTACGGATCCTGGCAGGAAGCGGCCGGTCTCCTGCCAGGATCCTCAGCGGACCAGGGCCGGGGCGGGCGGCGACGCTAGGCCACGAAGATGCAGAACGGGTGACCGGAGGGGTCCGCGAAGACGTACAGCGGCTCGTCGGGGTCGTCGGTCCGGTCGAGCAGGAGTTTCGCGCCCAGGGCCTCCGCCCGCTCACGCTGCCTCTCCAGCTCGGCCACGTCCGGGACCGTGAAGTCGAGGTGCAACTGCATCGGCACGTCGTGCCGGGGCCAGGTGGTCCGAGGCAGGCGGTCGACGAGCTGGAAGGCGAGCTGGGCCGCCCCGTCGGAGTCTCTGAGCACCAGCCAGTCCCGGTCGTCGGCCGTCCCGTCCGTCGGCGGTTCGTCACCGGGCCGGTACCGCAGCCCGAGCAGTTGCCGGTAGAACTCGGCGAGCTCCCGTGCGTTCGTGGTGTCGAGCACGGTGTGCAGCAACCGGGGATATCCAGACATGCCCGTCCTCCGCAGCGACCGGTGGGCGTTTTCCGACCCGACCCTAGAACAGATCCTCCGGTGCTGCCGGGTCCGCCAGCGCGGGCGCGGAAAGGAAGGGTCCCCGCCGCACGGCTCAGCCGAAGCGGCCGGTGATGTAGTCCTCGGTCTTCTTCACGCCGGGGTTGCTGAAGATCTTCTGCGTGTTGTCGTACTCGATGAGGCGGCCCGGGTCGCCGGTCTTCTCGATGGAGAAGAAGGCGGTCCGGTCCGAGACACGCGCGGCCTGCTGCATGTTGTGCGTGACGATGATGATGGTGAACTTGTCCTTGAGCTGGAACATCAGGTCCTCGATGGCCAGCGTGGAGATCGGGTCGAGCGCCGAGCAGGGCTCGTCCATCAGCACCACCTGCGGCTCGACGGCGATGGTCCGGGCGATGCAGAGCCGCTGCTGCTGGCCGCCGGAGAGGCCGGCGCCGGGCTTGCCGAGCCGGTCCTTGACCTCGTCCCAGAGGTTGGCCGAGCGGAGCGCCTTCTCCGCCGCCTCCTCCAGGATCGACTTCCTGCGGACCCCGTTGAGCCGCAGCCCGGCCACCACGTTCTCGAAGATGCTCATGGTGGGGAACGGGTTCGGCCGCTGGAAGACCATGCCGATCATGCGCCGAACGGCGGTGACGTCCACGTCCCGGTCGTAGATGTCCTGGTCGTCGATGGTGAGGCTGCCCTCGACCCGGGCACCGGGCAGCACCTCGTGCATCCGGTTGATCGACCGCAGGAAGGTGGACTTGCCGCAGCCGGACGGGCCGATCAGGGCGGTCACCGTCTTCGGCTCGACCGTCAGGTTGATGTTCTCGATCGCCTTGAAGGCGCCGTAGTAGGCGGTGACGCCCGAGGCTTCGATGCGCTTGGCCATGGTGGTGGTACCTCCGGGGTTCATCGGCCGAGCCGGTTGCGACGGGCCAGCAGCTTCGCCGCGACGGTCAGGATCAGCACGAGGGCGACCAGGGTGAGTGCCGCGGTCCACGCCCGTGCCGGCGCGTACCGGGACGCGTCACCGGCCTGCTGGTAGACGAAGAGGGCCAGCGACGACTGGTTGTTCTCGAACGGGTTGAAGTTGATCGCCGCACCGCCGCCGGCGACGAGCAGCACCGGGGCGGTCTCGCCGGCCGCGCGGGCGATGGCGAGCATGACGCCGGTCACGATGCCCGGCAGGGCGGTCGGCAGGACGACCCGCAGGATGGTCTTCCACTTCGGCACGCCGAGGGCGTACGCCCCCTCGCGAAGCGGCGCCGGGACGAGACGCAGCATCTCCTCGGTGGAGCGGACCACGGTGGGCAGCATCAGCACGCTCAGCGCGAGCGCGGCGGCGAAGCCGGAGAAGCTGGGCCGCCCGTCGTTGAACCACGGCGAGACGATCAGCACCCAGAAGGCCAGCACGAACAGGCCGGCGACGATCGACGGGATGCCCGTCATCACGTCGACGAAGAACCGGATCGCGGCGGCGAACCGGCCCCGGCCGTACTCGACGATGTAGATCGCGCAGAGGATGCCGAGCGGGACGGTGATCAGGGCGGCGATGCCGACCTGCTGCAGCGTGCCGACGATCGCGTGGTAGGCGCCGCCGTTCGGGTCCCGCGCGCCGATGTTGTTCATCGAGGTGAGGAAGAAGTCGCCGTCCAGGCGCTCGGCGCCCTTGCTGACCAGCGTCCAGACCACCGAGGCGAGCGGGAGGACGGCCAGCACGAACGCGGAGTGGATCAGTGCGCTCCAGGTGCGGTTGCGGGCCGACCGCCGCCCCTCGACCCGGTTCGCGGCGGCGAACAGGCCGGCCAGGTAGAGCAGCGCGGCGACCACCACGACCAGCACCGGGCCGCCGGTGCCGGTGCCGTACACGAAGGCGGCGGCGACCAGCAGGGCGGCTGCGGCGATGGCCGGCGCGGCGTACCTCGGCAGCCGCCGGGCCTTCAGCGTGGGCGGCTGCGCGGGCGGGCGGGTGCGGTGCGACGTGAGAGTGGTCATGCGGCCACTCCGCTTCGCTCCGCGGCGCCCTGAGGCACCTGGGCACTGTGACGCTGACGCTCGCTCATGCGGCCGACTCCGTGAACTCCCGGCGGCGGTGGATGATCGCCCGCGCCGTGATGTTGACGATCAGCGTGATGGCGAAGAGCACCAGGCCGGAGGCGATCAGCGCGCCCCGCCCCGTGTCGTTCGCCTCGCCGAACGTGTTGGCGATGTTGGCGGCGATGGTGTTGCCGCCGCTCTCGATGAGGTTGAACGAGATGCCGAAGGTGATGCCGAGGGTCATCGCCAGGGCGATGGTCTCGCCGAGCGCCCGGCCCAGGCCGAGCATCACCGCGGCGACGATGCCGGGGCGGCCGTACGGCAGCACGGCGGTGCGGATCATCTCCCAGCGGGTGGCGCCGAGGGCGAGGGCCGCCTCCTCGTTGGCGGTCGGGGTCTGCAGGAACACCTCGCGGGAGAGCGAGGTGATGATCGGCAGCACCATGATCGCCAGGACCAGCGCGCCCAGCATGATGGACTTCCCGAACGGTCCGTCGCCGCCGAAGATGGGGATCCAGCCGAAGTACGTGTTCAGCCAGGCGGAGAAGTCCCGTACCGGGTTGATGAAGACGTCGCGGCCCCAGAGGCCGAAGACCACGCTCGGCACCGCGGCCAGCAGGTCGATCAGGAAGCCCAGCGTGGTGCCGAGCCGGCGCGGCGCGTAGTGGGACAGGTAGAGCGCGATGCCCAGGGCCACCGGCACCGCGATCAGCAGGGCCAGCGCGGAGCTGAACACGGTGCCGAAGGCGAGCGCCCCGATGCCGAACTTCGGCTCCGCGTCGTTCGGGAACCAGCCCTCGAAGGTCCAGAAGCTCTCGGTGTTGGCCCGTAGCGCCGGCACCGCCTTGGCGACGAGGAAGACCGCGATCGCGGCGATGACGACCAGGACGGTGGTGCCGGCGCCCAGGGTGAGGGCGCGGAAGGCCCGTTCGGCGCCGAACGCCCGGGCCCGGGGCAGCGCGCCGCCGCCGCCCAACCCGGCTCCGCCCGGCGTACGGGTGCTGACTGGTGCCTCGGCCGAACGCGCCGAGGCACCGGCGGGCCGGTCGTGACCTTCGGTCACGCTGGTCCCGCCGGTGCCGGCGTGGGCCGAGCGGTGAGGGGTTTCACCCATCTGCTCGCTCGCTTCGAGTTGAGGTGGTGGTGGCGGTGTCGGGCGGCCGGCTCAGGCGAGGTTCTTGACCGCGGCCTCGACCTTGGCGCGGACCGTCTCGGGCAGCGGGGCGTAGCCCAGCTCGGTCAGGTCGGCCTGGCCCGCCGTGCTCGCGGCGTGCCCGAGGAAGCCCTTGACCAGCGGGAGCTTGTCGGCGGCGAGGCCCTTGGAGCAGACGATCTCGTAGGTCACCAGGACGATCGGGTAGGCCCCGGCCTCCTTGGTGTTGTAGTCGATCTTCATCTTGAGATCGTCGCCCTGGCCGACCACCTCGGCGCCGGCGATGGTCTTGCCGGCCGACTCGGCGGTCAGCTCGGCGAACTCGCCCGCGCCGTTGCCGACCTTGGCGGTCTTCAGGCCGCCGTTCTCGGCGTACGACCACTCGACGTACCCGATGGTGCCGTCCTGGCCCTTGATGGCGCTGGCCATGCCGTCGGACTTCGCCGCGCCGGTGCCGCCGGGGGCCTTCCACTCCTTGGCCTTGCCGAACGTCCAGTCGGACGCGGCGGTCTTGGTCAGGAAGTCGGTGAAGTTGTCGGTGGTGCCGGAGGAGTCCGAGCGGTGCACCGCGTTGATGGCGGTCGACGGCAGCTTGGCGTCCGGGTTGTCGGCCTTGATCGCCGGGTCGTCCCACTTGGTCACCTTGCCGGCGAAGATCTTCGCCAGGGTGGCCGGCTTGAGCTGGAGGTTGTCCACGCCGCTGACGTTGTAGGCGATGGCGACCGGGCCGATGACCATCGGCAGGTTGATCGCGGCGCCGCCGACGCACTTGGCGTCGGCCTTCGGCTGCTCCTCCTCCTTGAGGGCGGAGTCCGAGCCGGCGAAGTCGGCGGTGCCGGCGATGAAGGCCTGGATGCCGGCGCCCGAGCCGGACGGCTCGTAGTTGATCTTGGCGCCGGAGCACTTCTGCTGGTAGGCCTTGATCCACTCGTCCATGGCGTTCTTCTGCGCCGACGAGCCCTGGGTGTTCAGCGTGCCGGTGGCGCAGTCGGCGGCGGCCGACCCGGAGGCGGAGGCGCTGCTCGCGGGCTCGTTGTTGTCCGAGCCGCATGCGCTGAGAGCGAGCGTCGCGGTAAGAGCGAGGCAGGCGAGGGTGCCGTGCCGCTGGAGCTTCACCTGAGGGGTTTCCCTTCACGTCTGACTTCGCCCCCGGATTTGGGGCCCGGGGTACCGGCGCTCACCGGCTGATCCAAAAGTTAGGAGCGCCAGGTAGCCGGTTCGCCGGTCGGAAGTGAACGGGGAGTGAACAGGTGCGACAGGGCAGATGACCGCTCGCTGAGGGCGGGTTGTCCGTTCTGTGAACTCGGCTGCCGTTGTCGGAAGTATGGGGATCTTCCGGGGCGGCGGCGCGCGCGGCAACGGGCCCGGGCCGTCGCGACCCGGGCCCGTGCCGGCGTCAGGCCGACTGGTAGTTGACGTGCGCCGACCAGCGGGCGAAGCCGAGCCGCTCGTAGAGCGCGACGGCGGCGGCGTTCGACTCGTCGACGTAGAGCATGACCCGGTCCAGGTCCCGCCGGTCCCGTAGGTACGCCAGGCCGGCCGCGGTCAGCGCCCGGCCGAGCCCGCCGCGGTGGGCCGACGGGTCCACGCCGAGGACGTAGACCTCGCCGATCCTGGCCGAGCCGGGTCGTTCGTGGACCTTCGTCCAGTGGAAGCCGAGCAGCCGGCCGGTGGACCCGTCGACGGCGAGCAGGAAGCCCTCCGGGTCGAACCACGGCTCGTCGAGACGTACCCGCAGGTCGGCGGGGGACCAGCGGCCCTGTTCCGGGTGCTCGGCGAAGGCCCGCGCGTTGAGCGCCAGCCACTCCTCGTCGTCGGCGCCGGGCCGGAACGCGCGCAGCGTCACCCCGTCCGGCAGCGGATGGTCGGGGATCGGGGCGGTCAGCGGCCGGCGCAACTGCCAGAGCACCCGGGCCCGGCGCAGGCCCAGGTCGACGCCGAGCGCGGCGGCGGAGGGGTGGTCGCCGTGCGCCCAGACCCGCAGCGGGCCGTCGGCCGCCGCCAGGACGCCCCGGGCCAGCGCGCGGCCCGTCCCGCGCCGCCGGTACGCCGGGTGCACCACCAGTTCCACCCCGACCCCCGCGCCCGGGTCGGTGGTGTCCAGGTGCGCGTACCCGGTCAGTGTGCCGTCGTCCGCCCGGGTGCTCAGGTGCACGGCGGGCGCGTCCGGGTCGCGCAGCCGGAGCAGGACGTGCTCGTCGAACGGGTCCGCCCCGTCCGCGTCGCCGGCGACCCGGGCGAGGGTCGTCACGTCGGCGATCTCCGTGGGGCTGAGGCGGTCGGCCCGGGTCACCCGGCCGCTGCTCGCTTCGGGGTTGCTCATGACGTCACCGTAGTCCGGTCGATGCCCGGCGCCGCCGCGCTCGGCCGGCCGCCGGGGCGGTGCGGCGGTGACCGGGCCGGACCGCCCGTGGGCGGGTCGGCTCACGTCCGCCCGTCGGGCAGCGCCGCCACCTCGAACCGGCTGGTCAGGTCGGGCAGGATGCGGTGCAGCGCGTCCACCGTGCCCTGCCGGTCGCCGCCGGCGTCGTGCAACAGCACGACCGAGCCCGGTACGACGCCCGCCAGGACCGTCGCCGCGATCCGGCCGGCTCCCGGCACCTCCCAGTCCGCCGGGTCCACGGTCCAGTGCAGCGGCGTCATGCCGAGTTCGTGGGACACCGACACCACCTGGCCCGTCCAGGCGCCACCAGGCTGCCGGTAGTACGCGATCGGCGCGTCGGGCACCGCCGCCCGGATCGCCTCGCTGGTGCGCAGCAGGTCCGCCCGGATGGCGGCCGGCGACCGGCGGCCGAGCTCGAAGTCGTGGTTCCAGCTGTGGTTGCACAGGGTGTGCCCGTCGGCCGCGATGGCCCGGATCAGGTCCGGGTGGCGCTGCGCGTTCTCGCCGACCACGCAGAAGGTGGCCCGCACCTGGTGCTCGCGGAGCAGGGCGAGCACCTGCGGCGTGTACCGCGGGTCCGGCCCGTCGTCGAAGGTCAGCGCGACCAGCGAGGTGCCGCTGGTGGTCTGCGCGCCGAACGGCCCGTCGGCCGGTCCCGGCGACGGCGTGCTGTCGGGGCTGGCGCCGCCGTCCTGCCCGGCCTCCGCCGGGCTGGTGCTCGGCTCGCCCTCGGGGGTGCGGCGCGGAGTGTCCTTCGTGGGCGGCTGGTCGGCGTAGTGCGGGCCGGTGGCGCTGGTGGTCACGCTGGACCGGGACGTCGGCGGGTCGGGGACCAGGCTGCGCCCGAGGGCGTACGCGGAACCGAGCAGCGCGGCGACCACCAGCGTGACGAGCCCGATGGTGCGCGCGGCCGAGGGGTCCCGGATCAGTGGGCCCCATCGTGTCGATCCGCCGCCGCCCCCGTGGTCGATGCGCACTCCGCCGCCCCCTTTTCGTCGCAAACCCGGCAGTCAGAATAGAACCGACTAGCTGCGCCAAAAGGGCATACGCGAAACCGGCCCTGAAAGGGGCGGGGAGGTCAGACCGGCAGGGGCGCGTGCTCGCTCTCCGGCAGGGACCGCGAGGGCGGTACGACGAACTTGTAGCCCACCTGCCGCACCGTGCCGATCATCGACTCGTACTCGGAGCCGAGCTTGGCGCGCAGCCGCCGGACGTGCACGTCGACGGTGCGCGTGCCGCCGAAGTAGTCGTAGCCCCACACCTCGCGCAGGAGCTGGTCCCGGGTGAACACCCGGCCCGGGTGCTGGGCCAGGAACTTCAGCAGCTCGAACTCCTTGTAGGTGAGGTCGAGCGGCCGGCCCTTGAGCTTCGCGGCGTAGGTGTCCGGGTCGATCGTCAGCTCGCCGGCGCGGATCGAGCCGCCGGCACCGGCGGTGGCGTTGCTCAGCCGCCCGACGGCGAGCCGCAGCCGGGCCTCCACCTCGGCCGGCCCGGCGGCGGCGAGGATGACGTCGTCGACGCCCCAGTCGGCGTTGAGCGCGATCAGGCCGGCCTCGGTGACCACCGCGACCAGGGGCACCCCGAGCCCGGTGGCGTGCAGCATCCGGCAGGTCGCCCGCGCCTCGCTCAGCTCGGAGCGGGCGTCGACCAGCACCGCGTCCGGACTGGGGCCGGCGACCAGGGTGCGGACGTCGCGTGGCGCGGTGCGGACCGAGTGCGGCAGCAGGTCGAGCGCCGGCAGCACTGCGGATGGTTCCCCTGCGCGCGCGGTCACCAGCAGCAGGATCTCCACGATCACCTCCGTCCCGGCGGCCGTCGGCCGCGCGCGACCAGCGCACTCCGCGGCGGGGCGTGACGCTGATGAACTTGCGTGGGTCCCGGCGTCGCTGACGGGCGGGTAACGGCTTGAGCGTAACCGAAGGCCCCGGTCGCGCCTCCGCGTCCTTTCCCGTTTGCCCGGCTTGCCCCTGATCGTGACCCCAGGTTTTAACGTTGCCGAAACCGTGGCCCCCGCGTCGGCCGGCGGGTCTGGCACGATCGGGGCGTGTTTCCCTCCAGTTCGCCCGAGACCGGCCGCGACCAGTGGCCCGACGGGCCCCACCCCGGGCCGTCCGGCCCGTCCCGTGGCCAGCCGCCGGCGCCGCGCACCGGGCCGGCCCCCGACGACGACGGCGAGCGCCGGGAGCGCAGCGGCCCGCGCCGCGCCCGGCGGGCCGGTGAGCCGGCCCGGCGACCCGACGACGAGCCGGACGACGAGCCGGACGAGGAGCTGGTGGAGCCGGTCGAGGTGCGCCGCCCGCTCGCGCTGACCGTCGCCGGCTTCGCCGCGCTGCTCGGGGTGGGTCTGGTCCTCGGGGCGCAGACCGCCGGTCCGGGGCACCGCCTGCCCTTCGCGTTCGTCGTCTTCGGCGTGCAGCTGCTCTTCGTGCTGGCCTGGACGATGGCCATGCGACCGCCCGCGCTGCTGCTGGTGGCCGCCGTCAGCGCCGCCGCCGCCGTGGCGGCCGACACCGCGGCCGTCCAGACGGACGTCGCCGGCCTGGCGCCGCTCGGCTACGTCGCGGCGGGCGGCTTCGCCCTCGGGGTGCTCGGCCAGCTCGTCCGGCGGGTCGACCGGGTGCGGGTGACCGACTCGCTCGGCAGCACCCTGCTGATCGTGGTCGGCGTCGTCGCCTTCGGCACCCTGATCGTGCTCAGCCGGATCCCGGCGGGCACCCAGGCCATCACGGTGTGCCTCACCGCCAGCGCGGTCGCGCTCACCGTCGCCCGGCTGACCGACGCGGTGGCGCCGTGGCCGCGGCTGGCCCCCCAGGTGCCCCGGGGCGCGGCCGGCGTGGTCGCCGGCGCGATGGTCGGCACGCTGGTCAGCGCCGTCCTCGGCAGCTACCTGGTGACGCCCTTCACCCCGACCCGGGCCGCGATCATCGGGCTGGTCGCGGCGGTCACCGCCGTGCTGGCCGACCTTGCCGTGGGCTACGCCGAGGCGGGCCGGCTGATGGCGGGGGAGCCGCCGACCATGTGGGTGGCCCGGCACATGCAGGGGCCCCTCGGTGGCTTCGCCCTGGCCGCGCCGGCCGCGTACGCCATGTGCAAGCTCGTTCTCTGACGCGGCGATTGAGCCTTTCCCCGATCGGGTACCACCGGTGGGCCGCTCCGCGGCACCCTCGGCACTGACGACAGGAGGCGGCGTGGCGCACGACGACACGTACGAGGAGCGGCCCCGGCGACGTGGGCGCAAGGTGCTCATCACCCTCGTCGTGCTGCTGCTGGTCCTGGGCGGACTGATCGTGGTGGCCGACCGGGTCGCCGTGGGGGTGGCCGAGCGCGCCATCGCCGACCAGGTCCGGCAGGAGATCGCCAAGCAGGGGGCGCAGTCCTCGCCGCCGGAGGTGGAGGTCGGCGGGGTCCCGTTCCTCACCCAGGTGCTCGACGGCCGGTACGAGCGCATCTCCATCGCGCTGCGCGACGTGCAGGGCTCGGTGCGCGGCGACGCGGTCGCGCTGCCGAAGCTCGACGTGGACGCCCGCAACGTGCGCGCCTCGCTCGACACCATCCGTTCGGGGCAGGGCGACGTGGTCGCCGAGACGGTCGACGGGACGGGCACCATCAGCTACGACAGCCTCGCCAAGCTGCTCGACCGGCCGGGGCTGACCCTCGGCGAGCAGAACGGCCGGCTGGCCGTCACCGCCCCGGTCGACATCCTCGGCCAGCGCCTCACCGTGACCGGCACCGCCGACATCACGGTCGGCAAGGAGGGGCAGGTGGCGCTGAAGTTCAACGACCTGAACGCCGACGGCCTGCCGAACCTGCCGCTGGCCCGGACGCTGCTCAGCAACTACGCCCGCAGCATCTCCATCGACGTGCCCCTGCCCGAGCTGCCGTTCCAGCTCGCCGTCCGGGAGGTCCGGCCGCTGCCCGAGGGGCTGGCCGTCACCGCGGACGCCAGGAACGTGCCGATCAACTCCGCCGCCGGCTGACCGACCCGACCGACCCACCGCCTCCGGCCCCTGCCCCGCCCGCCCCCGCGCCCGCCCCCGCGTCCGCCCGCGCCTGCCGGTTGGGAAGGGCCCCTTCCTCTACCGATTGCGATAGGAAGGTGCCCTTCCTTGCACCTCGGGCTACCAGTACGCGCGTCCCGGATGCTGGTCGGCCCCCTGGTGTGCCCGCGCCCGGCTGGTAGGCTCCCTGCTCATGGGGACGCTCCTCACCAAACGGCGCGCGGTCGACCTGTGCCGCGTGGCCACCTGCCTGTGTCGCCCCGTCATCTGACGGCGGGGCTGTCCTCGGCCGCCTAGCGGCCACCGGCACGCAGGGATTTTTTCTTCTCCCGTGCTCTCTTTCAACGCCCGGCAGCGGCGCCGTCGCACGAACCCGTGATCCGTCCATACGGTGGATCCCGCGCGTGGTGCGATCGTCACGACTTTCGATGCCCTCGTGCTGGTTCACCATCCATCCTCACCAGGGAGTGATCTGATGAGTCGCGACACCGCACTCGTCTCGGCCGAATGGGCCGAGAAGAACCTCGACGCCCCGGGCGTCGTCTTCGTCGAGGTCGACGAGGACACCTCGGCCTACGACACCGGCCACATCGCCGGCGCGATCAAGCTGGACTGGAAGACCGACCTCCAGGACCAGGTGCGCCGGGACTTCGTCAACAAGAGCCAGTTCGAGGCGCTGCTCTCCGAGCGGGGCATCAGCAACGACGACACCGTCATCCTCTACGGCGGCAACAACAACTGGTTCGCCGCGTACGCGTACTGGTACTTCAAGCTCTACGGCCACCGCGACGTGAAGCTGCTCGACGGCGGTCGCAAGAAGTGGGAGCTGGACGCCCGTCCGCTGGTCCGGGACGCGGTGACCCGCCCGGCGACGCAGTACGTGGCGCAGGAGCCGGACACCTCGATCCGGGCCTTCCGCGACGAGGTCGTGGCCGCCATCGGCACCAAGAACCTGGTCGACGTGCGCAGCCCCGACGAGTTCGCCGGCCGCCTGCTCGCCCCCGCCCACCTGCCGCAGGAGCAGGCGCAGCGGGCCGGGCACATCCCCACGGCGATCAGCGTGCCGTGGTCCAAGGCGGCCAACGAGGACGGCACCTTCAAGTCCGACGACGAGCTGCGCAAGATCTACGCCGACGCCGGGCTGGACGACAGCCGCGAGACCATCGCGTACTGCCGGATCGGCGAGCGCTCCTCGCACTCCTGGTTCGTGCTCCAGGAGCTGCTCGGCCACCGCAACGTGAAGAACTACGACGGATCCTGGACCGAGTACGGCTCGCTGGTCGGCGTGCCGGTCGCGCTCGGCGACGAGCCCGGGGAGGCCTGAGCCATGACCGCACCCACCGCTGCCGGCTGCGCCGCGCCCGACCAGGCCGCCCCACTGCCCGCGAGCCTGGACCTGGAGAAGGAAACCGTGATCACCGGCGTCGTCCGCTCCGACGCGGGCGAGGCCGTCCCGGGCGCGTACGTCCGGCTGCTCGACTCGACCGGTGAGTTCACCGCCGAGGTGGTGACCTCGCCGGCCGGCCAGTTCCGGTTCTTCGCCGCGCCGGGCGCCTGGACCCTGCGGGCGCTCTCCCGGCACGGCAACGGCGACACCGCCGTGACCGCCGCCCGGGGCATCAACGAGGTCGCCGTCACGGTCGCCTCCTGACCCTTCCACGCTCTGATCGGCCCGTGGCCCGTCGCCTTCGCAGGTGGCGGGCCGCGACCGTCTCCGGGCGCGGTCGACCGGCGTGACACGATTGCCCCCGTGAACGGCGTGGAAGCGGCGGGGCAGGCCCCGCCTACCGGTCCCGGTCGGCCGGCGGCCCCCCGACGGTGGCTGCCCTGGCTGCTCGCCGGCACGGTGGCGTGGGCGGTGCTGCTGGCGGCGCTGACCTGGCTCTCGGTGCGCAACGATCCGCCGACCGTCCGGGAGCAGCGCACCCTGACCGAGGCCGGTGGCGTCGTCGACCGCGCGGTCGGCGCACTGGTCGCGGCGGCCGGCGACACCGCCGTGCCGACCCCGCCCGTGGTCGATCGGGGCTGCCGGGTCACCCCGTTCGCCGCCGGCGCCGACCTGTCGCGCGGGGTGGACGTCTTCGTCGCGGCGGGCGGGGAGGCGACGCTGTTGGAGCAGGTCGCAGGCCGGCTGCCGGCGGACTGGCGGGCCGGGGTCCGAACCACCTCGGACGGTCCCCGGTTGCGCGGCGACGCGGGCGAGTTCGTCACCGTCTCCGGTGGGATCGCGGGGGACGGCCGGGTCCGGCTGACCGTCGACACCGGCTGTCGGCCGGTGGGCGACGGCTACGACGTACCCGCGACCGGTGCCATCGGCGCGGAGGCGGACGCCCTGGAGGAGGCCCTGCGGGCCCTCGGCGCCCCGGCCGGTCCGGCCGTCCAGGTGGTCACCGCGCCCTGCCCCGGCGGCGGCACCGCCCGCTCCGCGCGCTCCGCCGGTGTCCCGGCCCCCGCGTCCCCGGCCGCCGCACTGGCCCCCGTCACCCGCCTTCCGGTGCTGGACGACCCGCAGGCGTACGCCTACCGTCGTGGCCCGGTGACCGTCGTCGTCGACCTCTCGGGCGACCGGGCCGTCGTCTCGGCCAGCACCGGCTGCCCTGCCTGACCCTTGGGGTCAGCGGCCGCCCGGGTGGTCGTGCGGGGCGCGGCTGCGGCCCAGGGCGTCGACGTGGCCCCAGCGGCCGGGGATGTCGAGCAGCTCGATCCGCCCCATCCCCTCGGGCACGGCCGGGTTGATGATCAGGTGGTCGCCCTGCGGCTCCAGGCCCAGCATCACCCGGAGCAGCAGCAGCGGCGTGCCCGCCGACCATGCCTGCGGGCTGCACGCGGTGGGGTACTCCACCGGGTAGTCGGTGAGGTCCCGCTCGTAGCCGGCGAAGGCCTCCGGCAGCCGCCCGTCGAAGAACGGGGACGCGGCCAGCATGGCCTCGCAGATCTGCCCGGCCTCCCGGCGGAAGCCGTACCGCCACAGCCCCCAGGCGATGATCGAGTTGTCGAACGGCCACACCGTCCCGACGTGGTAGCCGACGGGGTTGTAGCGCCCCTGGTCGTCGGCGAGGGTCCGGACGCCCCAACCGGAGTAGAGCCGCGGCCCCATCAGGTGTTCGGCGATCCGGCCGGCCCGCGACTCGTCGACGATGCCGCTCCACAGCAGGTGTCCGATGTTGGAGGTGAGGGCGTCCACCTGCCGGCCGTCGGCGTCCAGGGCGAGCGCGTAGTACTCCCGTTCCGGGATCCAGAAGTCCCGGTTGAACCGGATCTTCAGCTCGGCCGCCTCCTGCTCCAGCCGGTCGGCGTACGCGGGGTCGCCCCAGAACTCCCGGGCCAGTCGGGCGCCGCGGATCTTCGCGTCGTACGCGTAGCCCTGGAGTTCGCAGGTGGCGCGGGGGAAGCCGGGGAACCGGCCGTCGCGGTACGAGATCGAGTCCCAGGAGTCCTTCCAGCACTGGTTCGCCAGCCCGGTGTCCGGGTTGCGGGTCTGGTACCAGAGGTAGCCCGTGCCGAGCAGGTCCCCGTACGTGTCGATCCAGGCGAGGGCGGCCCGGGTCTGGGCCTCCAGCCCCCGTACCAGCCTGTCGTCGCCGGTCCACCGCTCGTACTCGTCGAGCAGGATGACGAACAGCGGCGTCGAGTCCGCCGAGCCGTAGTACGGCGAGTGGGGCTGTTCCTCGAAGCCCGCCGTCTCGCCGTAGCGCAGCTCGTGCAGGATCTTGCCCGGCTCCTCGTCCCGGAAGTCGTCGATCCGGTGCCCCTGGAGGCCGGCCAGCATCATGAGGGTCGGCGGGATCAGCTCCGGCAGGAAGGGCACCACCTGGAGCGAGGTGATGATGCTGTCCCGGCCGAACAGCGTCATGAACCACGGCAGGCCGGCGGCCACCAGGCGTACGCCGAGGGTGATCGACTCGTAGCGCAGCGCCGCCAGGTCGTTGAGGCTCTGCCGGTACGCCCCGGCCAGCGGCTGGCAGTCGCAGCCGAGCTTCGGCGCCCGGGCGACGAGCTCGTCCTGCTCGGCCCGGATCGCGTCCGGGCCGCGGCTGCCCCCGTACTGCGGGAGGTTGGCCCGGATGTCCTCGCCGCGCGCGCCGTAGACGACGGTCGACACGTGCAGCCGCGTCGTCCACTCGCCGCGCGGGCCGACCCGGACCCGGTAGGTCATGCCGGAGACCTCGATGTGCGCGGGCATGCTGGTGCGGACGACCGTCTCGCGGTGGAACCTCTCCCGGCGGTAGGTCAGGCGCAGCTCGTTCTCGCCGACGGTGGCGGTGGAGTGGCCCTCCTTGCGCCGGACGTGCTTGATCTCGAACAGGTCCGCGAAGTCGGCGCCCATGTCGAGGTGGACGACGAACTCCATGTCCTCGCCGGAGTGGTTGAGCAGCGTCAGCTCCTCCTCGAAGCTGCCGCCGATGGCCCGGCTCCGGATCATCGAGACCTTCGCGTCCAGGTAGTGCGTCGGTTCGCCGGGCACGAGGAAGAAGCGGGTGCGGAAGGACTCCGCGGTGTCGACGGAGAGGGCGTGCAGCCGTTCGCCGTCGAGGGTCAGCAACCAGGTGGAGAGGTGCCGGGTGTCGAACGAGAAGAGCCCGGTCGGGAAGTCGAGGGACGGCTCGATGTCGCCGCGGCTGTCGCTGACCAGGAAGGTGTTGCCGTCCAGGATGCTGACCAGTTCCTTCACGGCAGCCGCCCGGCCTGTCTGCGGGCGACCGTGCGGGGGTCCCGGGTGCCGGGCGGGTCGGGGAAGAACCGGTGGAACAGCAGGAAGAGCACGACGTCGCCGCTGAAGCTGCTCTCGTTGCGCAGCACCGACGAGATCGCCTGGGCCCGGCCGGTGACGAGCCGGTCGAACAGGTCGGCGCTGGTGTACCAGATCGCGTCGGCAGGCCCCCGGTCGCGGCTCACCTCGATCTCGCCCGGACGAAGGCGGACCAGCCAGTGCACCGTCTGACCGCCCTGCGCGAGGTCGATCTGCATCGTCCCGCTGACCGGGCTGACCAGCACCTCGGGGGCGCGCGCCGGCAGTGATTCGAAGAATCGCTCCGTCGCCTCGGTCACACCCGAATCGTAGGCATCTGTCCGACCTGTCGGGCCGGTATCGGCGGGCGGCGGTCAGTAGACCAGGGCCTGGGCCCCCTCGGCCATCGTCTCCTCGACGAAGACCGCCGCGCCGGCGATGCGGACACCCGGCAGCACGTCGTCCGGCCCGATGTCCCGCCGGGCGGCGCACTGGGTGCAGGCGGTCACCGTGCCGGTGGTGAGGATCACGTGCAGCAGCTCGGCCAGCGGGGCCGAGTGCGGCAGCTCGAACTCCTGTGCCTTGCCCGGCAGCGCGAACCAGGTCGACTCCCCGGTCAGCCAGAGCGACACGTGCACCCCGGCGGCGGCCGCGGTGGCGGCGACGGTGAATGCCTGGGCGCACCGCTCCGGGGCGTCCGCGCCGGCGGTGGCCTTGACGACGAGAGTGCGGGCCATGGGGCCCAGCATAGGATGGTCACGATGGTTACCGAGATCGGGTTCGTCAGCCTGCTGGTCGCCGGCCTGGGCGCGCTCGCCGGTGGCCTGGTCTACCTGGCCGTACGTATATCGAGAGGTAACTGGTGAGCGACGAGAACCCCCTGCAGCCGCCGCCGTGGCTGAACGCGCCGCCGGTCGACCCGTACCCCTACGAGGAGAGCCACGACCTGCGCGTCGGCCCGAAGCTGCATCCCTCGCTGGATGGCCTGCTGCCGTACGTCGGGGTGTGGCGCGGCCGGGGGCGGGGTGGCTTCCCCACCATCGAGGACTTCGACTTCGCGCAGGAGATCCGGATCAGCCACGACGGCCGGCCGTTCCTGTTCTACGAGTCGCGCGCCTGGCTGCTCGACGAGCAGAGCCGTCCGGTCCGCCCGGCGGGTCGCGAGGTCGGCTGGTGGCGGCCGGTGATGGACGGCGACCGGGTCACCGACGAGCTGGAGGCGCTGATGACCGTGCCCACCGGCGTGATGGAACTGCACATCGGCAAGCGCAAGGGCACCCAGATCGAGTTCGTCACCGACGCGGTGGTCCGCACGGCGACCGCCAAGGATGTCACCGCCGGTCACCGCCTCTTCGGCATCGTCGAGGGCGCGCTGCTCTACGCCCAGGAGATGGCGGCCCTGGGTCATTCCCTCTCCCCGCACCTGTCCGCCCGCCTCACCCGGGTGGCCGGCTGACCCTCCCTGCGGGGGTCACGGGCGGGGAAAGCCCAGGAGCGCCTGGAGGGCGGGGGTGTGCGCGCAGCGGCGCAGCGGGACGGCGTCCAGGGTGCGGACCTCCGCGAGGCCACGGACGGACGAGCTGAGCCAGACGCCGTCGGCGGCACGCAGCTCGGCCGGGGTGACCAGGCGCTCCTCGGCGCGCAGGCCGAGCGTGTGGGCGTGCGCGAGGAGCCAGGCGGCGGTCACGCCCGGCAGGATGCCGGTCTCGGCGGCGGGCACCGTGCAGAGGGTGTCACCGGCCAGCCAGACCAGGTTGGCCGTGGGCCCCTCCAGCGCGTACCCGTCGGAGGAGACCCAGAGCGCGTCGTCCACGCCGGCGCGGGCGGCCCACCGGCGGGCGGCGGTGCTCACCGCGTACGAGATGGACTTGACCCCGGCCGGCAGCCAGTCGAGTTCGGCGCGGGCCCGCGCCGCGACGCCGAGCGGCAGGGTGGCCACGGTGACCCCGTCCCGGCGCGCCGCCCGGGTCGCCGCCGGCACCTCGCCCAGCGTGGCGTAGCCGGTGGGCGGGCCCCCGCCCTCCGGGCCCCGGGTGCAGACCAGGCGCAGCGACCCCTCCACCTCGGCGGGCCAGCCGGCGCGGACGGCGTCCAGCAGTCCGACCAGCACCTCGGCGGCGGGCAGCGTCAGGTCGACGGCCGCCGCCGCCCGGGCGAGCCGGGCCAGGTGCGCGTCGCGCAGCCACGGCCGCCCGTCCCGCAGGTGCATCGTCTCGAAGAGCCCGTCGCCGTGCAGCACGCCCCGGTCGTCGCCGCGCAGCACCGGCTCGCCGGGCGGCACCAGCCCGCGGCCCGGCACGGCGATCCTCGACGCCACCATGACCGCCGAGCCTAGCGGCGGGCCGGACGACACCGGCGGCGCGCGTGGCGGGGCGAACTATGATCGGACGGTGTCCGAATCCTCCCTCGCGGAAATGCTCCGCGCCCGTGGGCTCCGGCTGACGGCGCAACGGCAGTTGATCCTCCAGGCCGTGCTGGATCTGGGGCACGCCACCCCGGAGCAGGTGCACACCGCCGTCCGGGAGGTGGCCGCAGGGGTCAACATCACCACCATCTACCGCACGCTGGAGCTGCTGGAACGGCTCGGCCTGGTCACCCACACCCACCTCTCGCACGGCTCGCCGACCTATCACGCGGCCGGCGAGGACCAGCACGTCCACCTCGTCTGCCGGGGCTGCGGCGCGATCGACGAGATCGATCCGGAGCTGCTGCGCCCGCTGGCCGACCAGTTGGCGAGCCAGCGCGGGTTCCGGGTGGACATCGGCCACGTCTCGTTCTTCGGCCTCTGCGTCCGCTGTGAGAACGGGGACCGGAAATGATCGACATCGCGGGCGCGGTGAGCGTCGAGAGCATCGACGAGGCCAGCCGCGACCAGCCCGAGCCGGCGCACGCGGCGGCCGGCGTACGGGGCGTGGCGGCGCACTACGGCGACCCGATGCGCGAGCAGCGCACCCTCGACACGGCCGTCGGCCTGGTCGACCGGTCGCACCGGGGCGTCGTCGCGGTGCCGGGTGAGGAACGGATCGGCTGGCTGCACACCCTCACCAGCCAGCACCTGGCACAGCTCACCGCCGGCCAGGGCACCGAGCTGCTGGTGCTCTCGCCGCACGGGCACGTCGAGCAGCACGCCATGGTCGCCGAGGACGGCATCACCACCTGGCTCGACACCGAGCCGGGCGCCACCGCCGGCCTGCTGTCGTACCTGGAGCGGATGCGCTTCTTCAGCAAGGTCGAGCCGCGCGACGTGACGCCCGAGCACGCGCTGCTCTCCCTCGTCGGGCCGGAGGCCCCCGCCGCGGTGGAGACGCTCGGCGCGACCGGGCTGGCCGCGCCCGACGTGGTCGCGGTGCCGGGCCCGAAGTTCCGCTCCGGCGAGCTGCCGCCCCGGCCGACCGCGCTGTACGACGTGCGCCCGCTGCCCGTGGGCGGCTGGGCCCGCCGGGGCCCGCTCGGCGTGGACCTGCTGGTGCCCCGGGCCGCGATGGAGCAGGTGGTCACCCAGCTGCGGGGCAACGGGGTGCCGGTCGCCGGGCTGTGGGCGTACGAGGCGGTGCGGGTGGCCGCCCGGCGGGCCCGGGTCGGGGTGGACACCGACCACCGGACGATCCCGGCCGAGGTGGACCTGGTCGCCCCGGCCGTGCACCTGGACAAGGGCTGCTACCGGGGCCAGGAGACCGTCGCCCGGGTGCACAACATGGGCCGGCCGCCGCGTCGGCTCGTACTCCTGCACCTGGACGGGGTGACCACCGACCAGCCGCCGGTCGCCGGCACGCCGGTGACCCTCGACGGCCGGACGGTCGGCTTCGTCGGCACGGCCGTGCACCACCACGAGCTGGGTCAGGTCGCCCTGGCCGTGGTCAAGCGCAACGTCGCCGACGACGCCCGCCTACTCATCGGCGAGACCGCCGCAGCGATCGATCCGGCCTGATCGCCCCCCGGCGAAAGATTCTCTGTTCTCCGGCACTGAGGCCGGAAAAGTTCCGGTCGACTGGCTCGCCGGCCTCGGTCTAGGATCCGGGCATGACGACAGGGACGTTGATCACGGTTGCCCCCACCGGCGCGGAGTCGGCCAAGGCCGAGGTGCCGGCGCTGCCGGTGACGCTCGACGAGCTGCTGCTGACCGCCAAGGAGTGCGAGGCGCTCGGCGCCGCCGTGATCCACGTCCACATCCGCGACGACGAGGCCAGGCCCAGCCTGGACCAGGGACGGCTGCGGGAGACCGTGACGGCGCTGCGGGAGAGCACCGACCTCGTCGTGCAGCTCTCCTCGGGCGGCGCGGTGACCGACCCGGAGGCCGACCGGCTCGCCGTGCTCGACGCCGGGCCGGACATGGCCTCCTGCACGATGGGCACGCTCAACTTCGGCGACGACGTCTTCCTCAACCGCTGGGAGTTCATCGTCGACCTGCACACCCGGATGCAGGAGCGCGGCATCGTGCCCGAGTACGAGATCTTCGACCTCGGCCACCTGACGGCCCTGCAACGGCTGCTCGGCAAGTACGGCCTGCCGGCCGGCGGGCACGTGCACGTCGACTTCGTGATGGGCGTGCCGGGCGGCATGCCGGGCACCACCCCGGCCCTGGTCGCGGCCCACCAGGCACTGCGCGACCTGCCCGAGGGCACCACCTTCTCGGCCACCGGCATCGGCCGCAGCACCATCCCGGTCATGCTGGCCTCGCTCTCGGCCGGCGGGCACCTGCGGGTCGGCATGGAGGACACGGTGACCTACGCCAAGGGTCGCCCGGTCGAGTCCAACATGCAGCTCGTCGCCCGGGCGGTCGGCTTCGCCCAGCTCGCCCAGCGGCCGCCGCTGACCACCGCCGAGGCACGCGGGCTGCTCGGCGTGCCGACCGCCGGTAGGTAAGCGGCGACCCTGGCCGGCACTGCTGTACACCGGGTCGTCGTCGACCTGCTCACCCGCCCGCCGACCGCTGCCGGAGGTGCCGGTACCGTCCACCCTGTGGGAAAGACGTACGAGGGCGGCGCGCCGCTCGCCGAGGTGGTCCGGTCGGGGTTCGTCGAGGGCGTGCACCGGGGCTCGGTGGTGGTGCTCGACGCCTCGGGGCAGACGGTGGCCGGTGCCGGGGACGTGACCTCCCCGGTCTTCCCGCGCTCGTCCAACAAGCCGATGCAGACGGTCGGGATGCTCCGCGCCGGGCTGACGCTGGCCGACCCCGCCGACGTCGCGCTGGTCTCGGCCAGCCACGCCGGGGAGGAGTTCCACCTGGCCCGGGTCGGGGCGCTGCTCGCCCGCGCCGGGCTGGACGAGTCGGCCCTGCACTGCCCGCCGGACCTGCCCGTGGGCGACGAGGCGCGGACGGCCGTGCTGCGGGCCGGCGGCGGCCCCACCCGTACGCAGATGAACTGCTCCGGCAAGCACAGCGGGATGCTGCTGACCTGCCTGGCCGCCGGCTGGCCGCTCGACGGGTACTGGCGCCCGGAGCACCCGTTGCAGCAGCGGCTGCGGGACGCGGTGGAGGAGTTCACGGGCGAGCCGGCTGCGGCGGTCGGGGTGGACGGCTGCGGCGCCCCGGTGCTCGCCGTATCGCTGACCGGGCTCGCCGGGGCGTACCTCCGGCTCGTCTCGGCGGAGCCCGGCACCGTGGCGCGGACGGTGGCCGACGCGATGCGCGCCCACCCGGACCTGGTCGGCGGCACCCGGGCCGAGGACAGCCGGCTGATGCGGGGCGTGCCCGGGCTGCTCGCCAAGATCGGCGCCGAGGGGGTCGTCGCGGCGGCGGTGCCCGGGGTCGGCGCGGTCGCTCTCAAGATCGACGACGGGGCGGGCCGCGCCCGGATGCCGGTGCTGGTCTCCGCCCTGCGCCGCCTCGGGCTGGACGCGCCGGTGCTGACCGAGTACGCCGAACTGCCGCTCTTCGGCGGCGGCCTGCCGGTCGGCGCCGTCCGGCCCCTCTGGTAGCCGTTTCGTCCGTCGTCGGGGCGTTCAGCGGGCGGTCGAGGGGCGCGACGCGGCGTCGTCAGGGGTGGGGAGCCGGGCTCGTCACTCGTATCCCATGGCCGGAATGACCTCGCCGAGGGCTTCCTCGATGAACCTGCGGGTCTCGTCGTCGAACTGGTCGTTGCGCTGCGCCAGCTTGTGCGACTGGAACACCGAACGGGTTTCGAGGTCGTCGACGCCGAGCCGCCCGAACAGGGCGCGGCGCTGCCCGGGCCAGTCGGCTGCGAGATCCTCCGCCTTCACCTCGACGTATCGCCTGCCCGTCAGGTCGACCGTGTCCTTCCAGGTGAGCCACCGATCGTAGATCGGCTTGAGGTAGGCGAGCGCACCGTCGACCGTGGACGGCGCCCACGGCTGGGCCAGGTGGGATGCGAGCACCGACACCGGGTGACGCTTGATGTGCACGATGGTCGCCTCGGGGACCAGTTCCCAGAGGAACTCCATGCACAGCAGGTTGAACGGCGTCTTCTCGCACCAGGTCGGCTTGCCCGCGTCGGCGGCTGCTCCGCCGAAGATGGTGTCGACCAGGCCCCGCAGGATTCCGAGGAGTTCGCCCCGGTCGCTGAAGTACCTGGGAACCACCCGCCGGCGGCTCAGCGGCGCGAACGGCCCGGCCGGCCGGTCGGCGTTGCCGAAGCCTTCGGCGGGCGCAGGTTCGTCGAAGGTGTACGCGATCAACTGCGGCCAGAGCTGCTCCACCGCGTCCCGGTAGCGCCGCTCGCCGACCAGTTCGGGAACGGTCCTGCCGCGATCGTCGCGCCGGCCGGGCACTCGTACGGTGAGGAAGTCGCTGAGCCGGTGCAGGGCGTCCTCACCGACGGTGGGGTCGTATCGACCGGTGAGCGCGTCGGCCAGGTCCCGCAGGCCACCCGGGTCGACGAGGAACCTGGTCTCCATGGGGATCCGGTGGATCAGCGGATGTTCGCCGATGACGTCGGCGAGCCGTGACGTTCCCGAACGACCCGTACCCGCAACGAAGACGGGTGAGGGGGAGAGAGACATGGCGCGCAGTCAAACTCCCAGCCCGGCGCCCGGGCAATCCATTTATCCCCTGCACCCGTTGGGCGCGGGCCGAGAGGCTGGCCGGCCGATCGGCAAGGACCGCCTCCGCTCCGGGCCCGGCGGGCGTCCGGCCGGCGCGCCGCCCACCTCCGCACCTCGCGGAGGCGGACGACGGGGCGGGGGTCAGGGTAGGAAGTCGAGCAGGGCGGCGTTGACCGGGGCGGGTCGCTCCAGCGGCAGCAGGTGCCCGGCGTCGGGCACGTCGGGCAGGCGGACAGCGTCGGGCGCCTCGGCGGCGATCCGGTCGGCGAGGCGGCTGATGTCGGGCACGTCGGCCGCGCCGGCTCCGACCAGGACGGGCATCCGCAGCTCGTGGAGGCGGCCGATCGCGGGCGGGTCGAGTTCGGCGACGTCGACCGCGCTGAGCGCCAACTCGGCGGCGAGCGCCCGCTGGTCCATCTCGCGGGCGAAGGCGAGCAGCTCCGGGTCGACGTCGGCGGGCTCCCGGCCCGGGCCGACCACCCAGAAGCGCACCTCGCCGGCGGCGCTGGCGGCGAAGTCCTCCGGGTCGACCTCGCCCACCAGGCTCTCCCAGAGGTCGTTCGCCTCGTCCGACCATTCGTGGCCCGATGCGGCGGTGCCGAGGAGGGCGAGCGCGCTCACCCGCTCCGGGTGGGCCAGCGCGGTGTCGATGGCGACGGCGCCGCCGAACGAGCAGCCGACCAGGGCGGCCCGGGGGAGGTCGAGCGCGTCGAGCAGTCCGGCCACGTCGTCGTGGTGGGCGAACGGGGTCGGCGGCAGCTCGGAGTCCCCGTAGCCGCGCAGGTCGAGGGCGATCACCCGGTGCCGCGCGGCCAGCGGGCCGACCTGCTCCCGCCACATCCGCCGGTCCGCGATGCCGGCGTGCAGCAGGACGACGGGCGTGCCGCTGCCGGTGTCGTCGTACGCGAGCAGGGCGCCGTTCACCTCGATCTTGGTCACTGCGGCAAGGTACGCACCGGGGGACCGGGGCGCAACCGCCTTGTGCCGGCGCCATCCTCCGCCGAGCGGTCCCGGGCGCGACCGCCGGGTGGTGCGGGGATCCCGGTCAGCGGCCGAACATCGGCAGGCAGGCCGCCACGCCGTGGACCGTCGCCGCCGGCCGCTCCTGCCGGCGCCACTTCGCGCGGGTGAGCCGTAGGCGGTCGGACACGAGGGCCTCGTCACCGCGGGCGTCGACGGAGATGCCGTCGTGCTCGTAGCCGAGCTTGCGGGAGACCCCCTGGGACGAGTGGTTGTCCTGGAAGACCTCGGTGAGTGCGGTATCGGCGCCGAGGTGGTCGAAGGCCAGCGTGAGCAGGCCGGCGCGGGCCTCGGTCCCGTAGCCCCTGCCCTGGTGTTCGATCCCGAGCCACGACGACGTCGTGACCTGCCGGACGACCCGGAAGTCGCGTGCGCCGAGCGTGACCACGCCGAGCGGATCCCCGTGCCGGAAGACGCCGAGCCCGAGCCGCCACGCCGAGTCACTCCAGTCGCCGAGCCGGCCCCAGTGCCCCTGCAACACGGCGCGCGCCCGCTCCTCCGGCCCGCCGTCGGTCCACGGCGTCAGGAAGGGGCGTTCGTCCGGGCGGTGCACGCCCCGGCCCGCGAGATGCGCGAGTGCCGCCAGTTCCTCCTCGCGGGGCAGGTGAAGCTCAAGTCGTGGCGTGGAGATGGTGAGGCCGTACAGGGGCCACAGGTCGGCGAGCACGGGCTCGATCGTGACGATCGGGACCGCCGTGACGCCACCGGTTTACCGACGGCGACCGACCCGCCGCACCCTGCGCGGGCGTGGCCGGGGCGGCGGGATGAGACGTCGCTAACTCTGGTTAGCGTTCTGCTTGCAAGAGCTAGCAGGGCGCGTTAGCGTCGGGTCCATGGCCACTGGTAAGGACCTTCCCGACGTCGGCGGGTTCATTCGCGACCTGCGCCGCAACGCGAAGATCTCGCTGCGGCAGCTCGCCGAGCAGGCGGGGGTCAGCAACCCGTACCTCAGTCAGATCGAGCGCGGTCTGCGCAAGCCGAGCGCGGAGGTGCTCCAGCAGCTCGCCAGCGCGCTGCGCGTCTCCACCCCCGCGATGTACCTGCGGGCCGGGCTGCTCGACGACAAGGAGGGCCAGGGCGTGCTCGCGGCCATCTCCGTCGACCCCGACCTGACCATGGCGCAGAAGCAGTCGCTCACCCAGATCTACGAGACGTTCCGCCGGGAGAACGCGCGGCTCGCCGAGGCGACCGCGGCGGCCACCGGCGCGACGCCCACCGCCGGGGCCGACGCCGCCGCCGGCACGGGCACGCCGGATCCCGTCGAGGCCGCGCCCGACCTGGCCAACCTCGCCGCCACGGGCCCCACCACACCGGAGGGCACCCCGACCGAGGCCGTGCTGGAGTCGGTCGCCGTCACCGAGGCCGGCCCCGCCCCCGCACCGATCGACACCCCCGAGAAGAAGGCCGCCCGCGACGCGGCCCGGAAGGCCGCCGACGCGGCCGAAGAGGAGAAGTGATGACCCAGCCGAAGACCAGCCGCATCCCGGCCCCGATCTACGCCGCCGCGGGCGCGGGCGAGCTCGCCCTCCAGCAGCTGCGCAAGCTCCCCGCCGTGGTGACCGACCTCGGCACCAAGGTCGTCGCCGACCTGGGTGGCAAGGCCGTCGTCACCGGCGTCGAGCTGCGCCAGAAGGCCAACGACACGCTGCGCACGGCGAACCTGACCGCCGAGGGCCTGCGCGAGAAGGCCGTCCCGACCGAGCTGGACCTGAAGCGCCTGCGCGAGGCGGCAGACCTGAACAAGCTGCGCGAGGTCGCCGACCTGGAGCGGCTGCGCGAGGTCGCCGACCTCGACCGGCTCCGTGCGCTGGCCACCCGCAACGCCGCCGTGGTGGTCGCCGGCGCCCAGGCTGCGCAGGAGCGGGCGCAGGCCGCGTACGTCGCGCTGGTCGCCCGGGGTGAGCGGGTCGTCGGCGCCGGCGTGCTGGAGGCCGCCGAGACCGTGAACGCCGACATCGAGACGACCGAGGCCGTGACCGAGCCGGCCGAGGCCGTCGCGAAGCCGGCCAACGTGCGGTCCGTCGTCGCCGACGTGCCGACCCGGGCCGTGACCGACGAGGTGCCGACCCGGGCCGTGACCGACGAGGTGCCGACCCGGGCCGCGACCGACGTGGTGCCGACCCCGGCCGAGGTGGCCGAGGTGCTGGAGGCCAAGCCGGCCGCGGCGAAGAAGGCGACGACCCGGGCCACCAAGGCCGCCAAGCCGGCCGCCACCCCGTCGGCGAAGCTGCCCCGGGCCACCAAGCGGACCCGCCCGGCCGCCGAGTAGTTCGTTCCGCCGGTGACCCCGGATGCGTCCTGTCGGACGTATCCGGGGTCACCGGCATAAGCTTGCCGACATGGCCTACGCCGCGCCGCTCTTCGCCTTCGATGTTCGCTACGTGGTCGAGCTGATCCTGCTCGTCTTCGCGTTGGTCGTGCAGGGCATCGCCCTGGTGCACGCCATCACCCAGCGTTCCGACGCCTTCTCCGCCATCGGCACCCTGCCCAAGGGCGGCTGGATCGCGATCCTAGCCGTCTGCCTGGTGCTGACCCTGCTCGGCTTCGGCCCGATCAGTCTCTTCGGGCTCGTCGGCATCGCCGCCGGCCTGATCTACCTGCTCGACGTCCGGGTGGGGCTGCGCGACCTGAGCGACGGCAAAGGCTTCTGGTGAGGGGTTTCCGCTGGCCGCCCCCGCCGGACGGCGGGCCCCGCACCTGGGGGCCGGGCCCGGGCGCCCCGCGTACCGGCCGACCGGCCCTGCCGGAGCCGGACACCGAGCTGGTCGCCACGCCGCACGGCGTACACCTGGAGCAGCTCGTCACCGGCGCGGGTGACCCGGTCACGGTGTTCGCCCACGGGCTGGGCAACGGCATCGCCACCACCCGGCCGTTCGGCAGCGGGGTGACGGGCCGCAAGCTGTTCTTCCAGTTCCGTGGGCACGGCCGCTCCGACGCGCCGCCCGGCCCGTGGAGCTACCTGGACCTCGCCCGCGACCTGCGCGCGGTCGCCGACCTCGGCGGCGCCACCCGGGCCTTCGGCGCCAGCCTCGGCGCGGGCGCGCTCTGCCAGCTGCTCGCCGAGAGCCCCGAACGCTTCGAGCGGCTCGTCGTCTTCCTGCCCGCGGCGCTCGACCGGCCGCGCGGCGAGGTCGCCCGGGCCCGGCTGACCGCGCTGTTCGAGGCCGTGGAGAGCGGCGACGCCGCCGCCGTGGCGGACGTGGTCCAGGCCGAGCTGCCGCCCGCCGTACGCAACACGCCGGCCGGCTGGGCCTACCTGCGCCAGCGCCTCGACCAGCTCCTGCGCGACGGGCTCGCCCCGGGGCTGGCGAGCCTGCCCGAGCAGGCACCTCTGCGCGACGCCGGTTCGTTGGCCGCCGTCACCGCGCCGGCCCTGGTGATCGGCTGTGCCGGCGACGACCTGCACCCGGTCGAGGTCGCCGAGCAGCTCGCCGCCGCGCTGCCCCGGGCCACCCTGCACGTGTACGACCGGCCCGGCGTCCTCTGGACGGAACGCGCCGACCTGCGAAGCCGGATATCGGCCTTCCTGAACGAGTAACGTGCCCTGACATGGGCGTCACACACCACGGTCGTACGCACCGGCTGGACCTCGCCGATCCGACACTGCGGGAGTGGGAGTGCACGGTGCTGCACGCCGATCCCGAGCAGGGCATCGTGCTGGACCGGTCGGCGTTCTATCCGGGCGGCGGCGGGCAGCCGCCGGACCACGGCGTACTGCTCTGGCAGGGGGTGCAGACCCGCATCGCCGGCACCCGCAAGGGCGACGACCTCTGGCTGATCCCGGTCGAGGGCGACCCGTTGCCGCCGGCCGGCACGGCGGTCACCGGCGCGGTCGAGGACGACCGGCGCACCCGGCTGATGCGGACCCACTCCGGGCTGCACGTGCTCTGCGGGGTGGTGTTCCGCGACTTCGGCGCGCTCGTCACGGGCGGCAACATGGAACCGGGCGAGGCCAGGATGGACTTCAACCTGCCCGAGGTGCCGTCCGACTTCAAGAGCCGCATCGAGGAGCTGGTCAACGCCGAGGTCGCCGCCGACCGGGCGGTGGCCGTACGGGTGCTGCCCCGCGACGAGGCGCTCGCCCTGCCCGACATCATCCGTACCCAGTCGAACCTGATCCCGCCGGAGGAGCAGGAGGTGCGGATCGTCGACATCGTCGGGCTGGACGTCCAGGCCGACGGCGGCACGCACGTGGCCTCCACCGCGCAGATCGGCAAGGTGCAGGTGGTCAAGGTGGAGAGCAAGGGGCGGGCCAACCGCCGCGTCCGCGTACGCCTGGCGGACTGAGCCCCCGCGCGGTCGCCCGCCGCCAGCCGGTCGAGGGCAACGAGTCCGACGTGCGGTGACCCGGACCGGTGGGTCAGGGCGTGGCGGGACCTGGCGGCAGGTGGGCGGCGCGCACGTCGAGCAGCCAGCGTTCCACGGCGGCCTCGTCCGGGTGGTCCGGCAGCGGGGTACGGATCTGGTCGAAGTCGCGTTCCGCCCCGGCGATCAGGGCCCGTGCCTCGGCCAACGCGCCGCCGGCCACCCGCTCGCCGAAGCTGCGGAACCACTGCGGGTCGGCGAGCCGGATCTCCAGCACGCCGGTGGCGTAGAGCAGCCGGCCCTGGTGCACCAGCCGGGCCAGGTGCCGGGCGTGCTTGGCGGTACGCCGCCGGGTGTCGGCGGAGAACGTGCCGTCGCCCCGGGACTCCAGCTTGCGGAACTGCTGGCCGGCGTAGCCCAGGTAGGCGTCGCGGACGCGGGGCGCGCTGAGGAACGCCGAGCGGATGGCGACCAGCCGGTCGCCGAACTCCGTACGGGTCTCGTAGCAGTCCTCCGGCAACCAGGCCAGCTCGGTGGCGGTCGGGTTGCCGCTCAGCGCCAGGCGGCACCACTTCGCCGCCTCGTGCAGCGTGATGTCGGGATCGGTGGTCACCACCGACTCGCGGGGCGGGCGCAGCCCGTGGAAGGCGACGGTGGGCGCGGCGAAGACGCCGATCCGGTCGACGTCGGAGCCCGGCCCGGCCAGCCCGTACGCGACCGAGCCGACGATCCCGGAGAGCAGCAGGTGCATGCCGGCGAGCATGCCGGACGACACAGCTTCGCGAAACCGGACTTCGGCTGTCAGGTATCGCTGACAGGCTCGCCGCATGACGAAACCGCTGAGAGGAAAGATCGCGCTCGTCGCCGGGGCGACGCGGGGCGCCGGCCGGCAGATCGCGGTGCAGCTCGGCGCCGCCGGCGCCACGGTCTACGCCACCGGCCGCAGCAGCCGGGCCGGCCGCTCCGAGATGGACCGCCCGGAGACCATCGAGGAGACCGCCGAGCTGGTCACCGCAGCCGGCGGCACCGGCATCGCGGTCCGCGTCGACCACCTCGTCCCCGAGCAGGTCCGCGACCTGGTCGCCAGGATCGACGCCGAGCAGGGCCGCCTCGACGTGCTGGTCAACGACATCTGGGGCGGCGACCCCCTGACCACCTGGGAGAAGCCGGTCTGGGAGCAGCCGCTGGACGCCGGCTTCCGCAGCCTGCGCCTGGCGATCGACACGCACGTCGTCACCGCCCACTTCGCGCTGCCGCTGCTGATCCGTCGCCCCGGCGGCCTGGTCGTCGAGGTCGGCGACGGCACGAAGGCGTACAACGACGACCACTACCGGCTGTCGGTCTTCTACGACCTCGCGAAGACGTCGGTCAACCGGCTCGCGTACGTCTGGGGGCACGAGCTGAAGCCGCACGGCGGCACCGCCGTGGCGCTGACGCCGGGCTGGATCCGGTCCGAGGCGATGCTGGAGCACTTCGGGGTCACCGAGGAGAACTGGCGCGACGGCGCCGCCAAGGATCCGCACTTCCTCATCTCGGAGACCCCGGCCTTCGTCGGGCGTGCGGTCGCCGCGCTCGCCGCCGACGAGGACCGGGCCCGCTGGAACCAGGCGTCCGTCTCGGCCGGCGAGCTGTCCCAGGTGTACGGGTTCACCGACGTCGACGGCAGCCGGCCGGACGGGTTCCGCTACATCACCGAGGTGGTGGAGGCGGACAGACCGGCCGACGTGACCGGCTACCGCTGACCGGGCGCCACCCGGTAGACCACGGCGGACCGCCTGGCGGCGTCGACCATCAGCTCCCGCAGGTCCGGCGGGTCGAGCACCTCCACCTCCGGCCCCAGCGACAGCAACTGGGGGTACGCGACGTCGACGGACTCGACGGGCAGGCGGGTCACCACCCACCCCTGCCCGTCGGGCTCGCCGGCCGCGGCGAGCGCCTCGTCGTACGCGAAGGGGGCGTCGGCGACGAAGCGGAGCCGGCGCAGGCCGACGGGGCTCAGCCGCACCGTGACCTCGGCCCGGAGCATGCCGCGCAGGAACTCCTCGGCCTGCTCCCGCCAGTAGCCGGCCAGGTCGAAGCCGGCGTCCCGGTCGAAGGTGGCGGTCCGGACCCCGACGTGGGTGACCCGGTCCACCCGGTACGTGCGGTACGCGCCGCCGACCCGGCCGACCAGGTACCAGACCCCGCTCTTGAGGACCAGCCCGTACGGGTGCGCCTCGCGTTCGACCTCGCGGTCGCCGCGCCGGTAGCGCAGCTCGACGATCCGGTCCCGCCAGACCGCGCCGGCCAGCTCGGTCAGCCACGGCGGTGGCCCGGACTCCCGGAACCAGCCCGGCACGTCCAGGTGGAAGCGCTGCCCGGTGCGCGCCGGCGCGTCCCGCAGGCTCGGTGGGAGCGCGGCGAGCACCTTCAGCTCGGCCGAGGCCACCGCGTCGGCGAGCCCCATGTCGCCCGCCGGTCCCGGCAGCCCGGCCAGGAAGAGCGCCTCCGCCTCGTCCCGGGTCAGCCCGGTCAGCCGGGTCCGGTAGCCGCCGAGCAGCCGGTAGCCGCCGGCGCGGCCCCGGTCGGCGTAGACCGGCACCCCGGCGGCGGAGAGCGCCAGCACGTCCCGGTAGACGGTCCGCTCGGAGACCTCCAGCTCCCGCGCCAGCTCCGCGGCGGTCATCGTCTCCCGCGCCTGGAGCAGCAGGACCAACGAGATCAACCGGGCCGCCCGCACGTGTCCATCCTGCCGTGCCCGCTCGACCGTCCCCAGCCGGCGGTCCGCCTACCGGTGTACCCCGGCCACGACGTTGGTCGCGGCCAGCGGTAGGACCGGCACCGACGCGGCTTGACCCTCACGCTGCGTAAGGCCCCAGGGTGGGGTGCATGAGTGCCTACTACGACGCTTTCGAGATCAGTCCCGTGCCCGATCCCGGCCCGGACGCGGTCGCGCCGGAGCCGTTCCGGGGGATCTACGGGATGCCCGCGTTCGTGACGATCCCCACGAGCGACCTGGCGGCGTCGGTGGACTTCTGGACTCGTGGGCTCGGCTTCTTCGAGCTGTTCAGCATCCCCGGCACGCTCGTGCACCTGCGCCGGTGGGCGTTCCAGGACGTGCTACTGCGCTCGGCGGAGAGCGTTCCGGCGCAGCCACCCGCGATGAGCTTCAGCTTCTCGGGCGTGCTCAGCCAGATCGATCCCCTCGTCGAGGCGTGTCGTGCGTTGCGCCCGGACTCGGTCGACGGCCCCCGGGACACCCCCTGGAACACCCGCGACGTGGAGGTGATCACCCCCGAGAACGCCCGGATCGTCTTCACCGCGGCGAAGCCCTACGATCCGGCCAGCCAGGAGGCGCGCAACCTTGAAGCCATCGGGATCACCCCACCGGGCGGCGGTCGCGGCGACAATGCGGAGCATGCCTGATGCCACCGATGCCGACGGCCTGACCGTCGGCCAGGTCTCGACGCGGCTGGGCGTGACGGTGCGCGCGCTGCACCACTGGGACGACATCGGTCTGGCGCGACCGTCGCTGCGCACGGCCGCCGGATACCGGCTCTACACCGCCGGCGACCTGGAACGCCTGCACCGCATCCTCGTCTACCGGGAGATCGGGTTCGGCCTGGACGGCATCCGGGCCATCCTGGACGACTCGACCGCGGACGTGCCCGGCGCACTGCGCGCGCAGCGCGCCCAGGTCGTCCAGCGGATCGACCGTCTCCAGCAGCTCAGCGCCGGCCTGGATCGCATGATCGACGCCCACGAGCGCGGCCTGCTGCTGACCGTCGAGCAGCAGGCCGCGATCTTCGGCCCCCAGTGGGACCCGGACCGGCACGCCCAGGCCCGTCACCGCTACGGAGACACGACGCAATGGCAGCAGTACGCCGAACGCGCAGCCTCTCGCAGCCCGGAGGAATGGCAGGCCGTCGCCGACACTGTTGCCGCCCTCGACCGTGCCCTCGGCGACGCGATGGACGCCGGGGTCACCCCTGGCAGCCCGGAGGCGAATCGACTCGTCGAGCGGCACCGCGAGGTCTTTTCCTCGTACTTTCCCCTCACCAGGCAGATGCAGGTCTGTCTCGGCCGCAGGTACGAGGCCGATCCGGCATTCGCCGCCCACTACGACGGCATCCGTGCCGGCCTCACCAGGTGGTTCCGGCAGAGCATCGACGCCAGCGCACGCGCCCACGACATCGACCCCGACACCGCCACCTGGCAGTAGAGCGCGGCTCCGAGAACCCGCCAGGCGGCCGGCTGCGATCCGTCCCATGACCGGGTACAACTAGGCTCTGCGGTCGTGAACGCACCCCGCATCGCCGCGCCCGTGACCGGCGCCGCCAGTCGGTTCTTCACCGGCGTGGGCCTGCTCCTGCGTGGCCTCGGCCTCTACGTCCGCAGCCCCGGGCTGATGCTGCTCGGCGTCATCCCGGCGTTGATCTCGGGCGTGCTCTTCGTGGCCGCGTTCGCCACCCTGGCGTACTTCGTCGAGGACCTGGCCGCGCTGGTCACGCCATTCGCCGACGACTGGTCGACCACTTGGCGCAGCCTCATGCGGGTGGTCGCCGGGCTGGCCTTCCTCGGCATCGGCGGCCTGCTCGCGGTGGTCACCTTCACCGCTGTCACCCTGGTCATCGGCGACCCGTTCTACGAGAAGATCTCCGAACGGGTCGAGGAGCGCCTCGGCGGCACGCCGAACGCCGTCGACGTGCCGTTCTGGCCGTCGCTGCGGCGCAGCGTCGCCGACTCCGTACGGCTGGTGGGCCTGTCGATCCTCTTCGGCATCCCGCTCTTCGCCGCCGGTTTCATCCCGGTGGTCGGCCAGACCGTGGTGCCGGTCATCGGCGCGGCGGTCGGTGGCTGGCTGCTCGCCGTGGAGCTGGTCGGAGCCCCCTTCTACCGGCGCGGGATGCGGCTGCCGGAGCGGCGGGCGCACCTCAAGGCGGACCGGCCGACCACGCTCGGCTTCGGCGTGGCGGTCTTCGTCTGCTTCCTGATCCCGCTCGGCGCGGTGCTCGTCATGCCGGCCGCCGTCGCCGGGGCGACCCTGCTGGCCCGCCGCTCGCTCGGCCAGTCCGTCACGGAGGGCTGACGTGGAGATCACCCTGGTCGGGGGCGACATCACGACGCAGCGGGTGGACGTGATCGTCAACGCCGCCAACTCGTCGCTGCTCGGCGGCGGGGGCGTGGACGGCGCCATCCACCGGCGGGGCGGCCCGGCCATCCTCGACGAGTGCCGGGCGTTGCGTGCCTCCCGGTACGGCCGGGGCCTGCCGACCGGCCAGGCGGTGGCCACCACCGCGGGCGACCTGCCGGCGCGCTGGGTGGTGCACACGGTCGGGCCGGTCTGGTCGGCCGGCGAGGACCGCTCGGCGCTGCTGCGCGACTGCTACGCGAACAGCCTGCAGGTCGCCGACGAGCTGGGCGCGACGAGCGTGGCGTTCCCGCTGGTCTCGGCCGGCGTCTACGGCTGGCCGGTCGAGGACGCCGTCCGGCAGGCCCTGTCGGTGCTCGGCTCGGCCACCCCGGCGCACGTCACCGAGGCCCGGCTGGTGCTCTTCGGCGCCGAGACCCTGGCGGTCGCCCAGCGGGTGCGGGCCGCCGGCTGACCCCGGCCCTTTGGCGGGCCGCCGGCGGACCCCGGGCCTCGGGCGGGCCGCCGGCGGACTGTCGGTCGACCCGGACCGTCAGACGAGTTCGCGCAGGCAGGACCAGCTCGAACCGACCGGGCGGTAGCCGAGCCCGACGTTGACCGCCAGCATCGGAGCGTTCGCCTCGTCGTTCGAGGTGTAGGCGACGCGTACCCCGCCGGCTGCGGCGCGGTGCAGCGCCGCCGTCTTGACCAGGCGGGCCAGCCCGCGCCCCCGGTGCGCCGGCAGCGTGCCGGTGTAGTCCGACCACATCCGGTCGCCGTCGCGCTTGACGAGGCTGAACGACACGATCTCGCCGCCGACCTCGGCCACCGTACTGGCCGCCCGGTCCAGGCCCGGGTTGTCCCAGACCTCGGAGCGCCAGGTCTCGTAGCTGATCGAGTCGCCGGGCACGTCCTCCGGCTCGTCGGCCGCCGCCGCCACCTCGGCCAGGTGGACCCGGCGCGGGTCGAGGTCGGCAAGCGGGAGCAGCCGTACGCCCGGCGGCGGTTGCGGCATCGGCGGGGCCGGCCGCAGGTCCAGCGCCGAGTAGCGCAGCTCCCGGCTCGGCGTGAAGCCGTGCCGGCGGGCGAACGGCAGCGACTCCGGCAACGCCCAGGTACGCACCCGGCGCGCCCCGATGTCGCGCAGATGCCCCAGCGCGGCGGTCAGCAGCGCGGTGCCGGCGCCACGCCCCCGGTGCTCCGGGTGCACGTGCAGGGTGGAGACCTCCCCGACGTCGGGCTCGGAGGTCCGGTCGTTGCGGTACGCCGACACCCAGCCGACCACCGTGTCGTCCACCTCGACGACGTATGCGGTCCACTGCTCGCCGGGCGGGGGCTGGGCGATCATCTGCCGGGTCGACTCGACGCCGCGCACCAGGTAGGGGTGCACGAGTGCGCGTAGCGCCACCACGGCGGGCGCGTCGTCGGGGCGGGCGGTCCGGATCCGCATGTCAGCCCTCCCCGCGTACGGCGGCGACGGCCTCGACCTCGACGAGCTGGTCGGAGTAGCCCAGCACGGCCACCCCGAGCAGGGTGCTGGGCGGCTCGTGCTCGCCGAACGCGTCCCGGACCACCTCCCACACGGCCACCAGGTCCTCCTGGCGGGACGATGCCACGTACACGGTGGTCTTGACGACGTCGGTGAGCCGGGCGCCGGCCGCCGCGAGGGCGGTCCCCAGGTTGGCCATCACCTGCCGGGCCTGGCCCACGGGGTCGCCGGGCGCGACGGTCCGGCCCTCGGCGTCGAGCGGGCAGGCGCCGGCGGTGAACACCAGCCGGGCCGGCGGCTCGACGGTGGCCGCGTACGCGTACTCGGCGACGTCGGAGAGGGCAGGTACGCGGATCAGGTTCACGGTCACGCGCGCGACGCTACCGGCGCCCGCACCACGCCTCCACGGATTAACTCCGGCACCTGACGGGAGGCGTTAGGAAGGGGCCCTTCCTATACAGAAAACGTCAACAAGGTGCCCTTCCTTACACCTCAGGCCGATTCGCGGAGGATCAGCTCGGTGGGGAGGACCACGGATTCGATCGCCTCGCCGGCGGCCAGCCGCAGCAGCAGCCGGGTCATCTGCCGGCCCAGCTGCACGATGGGCTGCCGGACGGTGGTCAGCGGGGGCTCGGTGTACGCCGCCGTCTCGATGTCGTCGAAGCCGATCACCGCCACGTCGTCCGGCACCCGCCTTCCCGCCTCGCGCAGCGCCCGCAGGGCGGCGTGCGCCATCAGGTCGGAGGCGGCGAAGACGGCGTCGAGGTCGGGGTGCTCGGCGAGGAGCTGCCGCATCGCCGTCGCCCCGGACTCGCGGGTGAAGTCGCCGGTCGCCACCAGCTCCGGCAGGCCGGCCTCGGCGACCGTGTTCCGGTAGCCGGCGAGGCGTTCGATGCCGGCCACCATGTCCTGCGGGCCGGCGATGGTGGCGATGCGGCGACGTCCGCTGTCGAGCAGGTGCCGCACCGCCGTGGCCACCCCGCCGACGTGGTCGACGTCGACGTAGGGCACGTCGGCGCCGTCGAGGGGGCGACCGCTGCACACGACCGGGATGCCCAGCCGGGCGAGCCGGCCGGGCAGCGGGTCCTCGCCGTGCAGCGAGGCGAAGAGCACCCCGTCGACGTGTCGCCCGGTCGTGTAGCGCTCGACCCGGTCGTGCCCGGCGGGCGAGCCGGCCAGCATCAGCACGAGCTGCTTGTCGGCCGCCTCCAGCTCCTGCGCCGCGCCCCGGATGATCCCGGGGAAGACCTGGTCGTCGGAGAAGACCCGGGTGGCGGCCTCCGGCAGCACCAGGGCGATCGAGTCGGTCCGCTGGGTGACCAGGCTGCGGGCGGCCAGATTCGGCACGTACCCCAGCTCGGCCACCGCCCGGCGGACCGCGTCCCGGATGGGCTCGGCGACCGTCGTGGAGCCGTTCACCACCCGGGACACGGTGGCCCGCGAGACGCCCGCCCGCCGGGCCACCGCCTCCAGTGTCGGCCGCTGCGCCGTCGTCATCCCCGTTACCACCCTCGTCACAGCCCGTTCCGGGAGATCACCTCCTGGTACCACCGGGCGCTGGACTTCGGTGTGCGTCGCTGCGTCAGGTAGTCGACGTGGATGATGCCGAACCGTCGACGGTAGCCCTCGGCCCACTCGAAGTTGTCGAGTAACGACCATACGAGATAGCCCCGGAGGTCCACTCCCCGGGAGATCGCCTCGTGCACGGCGCGCAGGTGCCCGTCGAGGTAGGCGATGCGGTCCGCGTCCAGCACCTGCCCGGCACCGTCGGCGTCGACCTTGTCGGGGAACGCCGCGCCGTTCTCGGTGACCATCAGCGGCACGCCGGGGTAGTCCGTGGCGAGGCGTTCCAGCAGCCGGGTCAGCCCGGCCGGTTCGATCATCCACCCCATGTCGGTCAGCGGCCCGGTCGGCGGGAGGAACTCCACCGCGCCGGCGGTGCCCGGGTAGGCGCTGCCGCCCCCGCCGTCCGGCCGGCCGGCGACGTAGGTGGGGGCGTAGTAGTTGACGCCGAGCAGGTCGATCGGGGCGGCGATCAGCTTCTCGTCGCCGTCGCGGATGAACGTCGGCTCGACGATGCGGGCCACGTGCTCCAGCACGTCGTCGGGGTAGGCCGCGCGCAGCAGCGGGTCGAGGAAGATCCGGTTGTGCAGGCCGTCGACCAGGCGGACCGCCGCCGCGTCCGCGGCGCTGTCCGGGTCGGCCGCGCGTACGTCGGCCGGGTTGACCGTGATCCCGACGGTCTGCGCGCCGGCCGCGCGCAGCGCGCGGGCCGCCAGGCCGTGCCCGAGCAGCAGATGGTGTACGGCGGTGAAGGCCGCGCCCGGGTCCTGCTCGCCGGGGGCGTGGACCCCGTTGCCGTAGCCGAGGTAGGCCGAGCACCACGGCTCGTTGAGGGTCGTCCAGGTGCGGATCCGGTCGCCGAGCCGGGTGTGCACCGCCGTGGCGTACGTGGCGAAGTGCTCGGCGGTCTCGCGGTTGGTCCAACCGCCCCGGTCTTCAAGGGCCTGCGGCAGGTCCCAGTGGTAGAGGGTGACGATCGGGTCGATGCCCCGGGCGAGCAGCGTGTCGGTCAGCCGGTCGTAGAAGTCCAGGCCGCGCGGGTTGACCGGGCCGGTGCCGTCCGGCTGGATGCGGGGCCAGGCCACCGAGAAGCGGTACGCCTTCAGCCCCAGCTCGGCCATCAGCGCCACGTCGTCGGCGTACCGGTGGTAGTGGTCGCAGGCGACGTCGCCGGTGTGGCCGTGGTGGACCTTGCCCGGCGTACGGCTGAAGGTGTCCCAGATCGACGGGCCGCGACCGTCGTCGGTGGCCGCCCCCTCGATCTGGTACGCGGCGGTGGCCGCCCCCCAGACGAAGTTGTCGGGGAATCGCAGAGTGCTCACGCCTTGACCGCACCTTCCATGATGCCGCCGATGATCTGGCGGCCGAACAGGACGAAGACCAGCAACAGCGGGAGGGTGGCGATGGCCGTTCCCGTGAACACCTGGGACATGTCCGTGTAGTACCCGTCGGACAGCGTGCGCAGGGCGAGCTGCACGGTCGGGTTCTCCGGGTCGTTGAGGACAGCGTACGGCCACAGGAAGTCGTTCCAGGTGGTCATGAACGTGAGCAGCCCCAGCACGGCGGCGGCCGGGCGCAGTGCCGGCAGCACGACGTTCCAGTAGATCCGCGCGGTGTTGCAGCCGTCCACCCGGGCCGCCTCGATCAGCTCGTTGCTGACCGCCTGGCCCGCGTACTGCCGCATCATGAACACCCCGAAGCCGGTGACCAGGGCCGGTACGATCACCGCCGGCAGCCGGTCGTTCCAGTTCAGCTTCGTCATCAGCAGGTAGAGCGGGATGACGCCGAGCTGGGTGGGCACCATCATCGTCGCGATGATCACCATGAGCAGCGCGTTGCGCCCCCGGAACCGCAGCTTGGCGAAGGCGAACCCGGCCAGCGTGGAGAAGAAGACCACCGAGACGGTGACCGTGACCGCCACGATCGCCGAGTTGACCAGGCCGGCGACGAAGTACGCGTCGGTGTTGTTCAGCAGCCGGGACACGTTCGCGCCGAAGTTGCCGCCGGGGGTGACCGGTGGCGGCAGCTGGCCCATCGCGTCGTTGGAGCGGCTCGCGACCACGAACATCCAGTAGATCGGGAAGATCGACAGGACCCCGGCGGCGATCAGCGCGGCGTAGGTGAGCCGGCTGGCGGCCCAGAGGCGGGTCATCGCGCTCCCTCCTTCGACTTCGCGTCCTCCTTGGGCGGCTTCGTGCCGCCGAGCCGGCGCAGGAGCAGCACGTTGATCGCCGCGACGACCGCGATCAGGGCGAAGAGCAGCCACGCCACCGCCGAGCCGTAGCCGAAGTTGTAGTGGGGGGCGAAGGCGTTCTCGAACATGTACATGGTCACGGTCTGCGACTCCCGTAGCGTTCCGCCCCGGATCGGGTTGGTTCCGGAGTGGAACAGCCGGGGCTCGGTGAAGAGCTGGAGTCCGCCGATGGTGGAGATGATGACGGTGAAGATGATCGTCGGCTTGAGCAGCGGCACGGTGATCGACCAGAACTGGCGGGCCCGGCCGGCCCCGTCGATGGCGGCGGACTCGTACAGGTCACGCGGGATGGCCTGCATCGCGGCCAGGAAGATCAGCGCGTTGTAGCCGGTCCACCGCCAGTCGACCATGGTGGAGATGGCCACCCAGGACGCGAACCGGTTCGACTTCCACTCGATCGCGTCGATCCCGACCAGGTCGAGCAGCCAGTTGACCATGCCGAACTCGCGGCCGAAGAGCACTCCGAAGACGATCGCGACCGCCGCCGTCGACGTGATGTTCGGGATCAGCACCGCCATCCGGAACGTCGTCCGGGCCCGCAGTTGCCGGTTGAGCAGGTTGGCCAGCCAGAGCGCGGCCAGCAGCTGCGGGACGGTGGAGATGACGAAGATGCCGAGGGTGTTGACGACGGAGTGCCAGAAGTCGGGGTCCTCCAGCAGCCGGCTGTAGTTCTCCAGCCCGACGAACGGGTGGTTGCTGCCGAGCAGGTCCCAGTCGTGCAGGGAGACCCAGAACGTGTAGATCAGCGGGTACGCCCCGAACACCCCGAAGAGCACGAAGAACGGGGCGATGAACAGGTAGGGCGAGTACTTCGTGTCGAGGCGGCTGAACCGCATCGCCGGTGTGCGTCGACCGGTGCGGGGCGCCGGTGCGACCGGCGGGCGCGGGTCGAGCTGGACGGTCATGCCCGGACCACTCCTTTCCCGGGTGCGGGCGGGACCGGCGCCCCCGGCGCCCTCCCGCCCGCACTCCGGCTCGGGCTACTTGGCGGCGGCCTTCTTCGCGTTGTTGACCGCGTCCGTCCAGCCCTGTTCGGGCTTGCGCTGACCCAGTTCCACCGTCCGGACGGCGTTCTCGACCTCGGTGCGGACGGCCTGGTTCTTCGGCCCCATGTAGACGGGCTTCAGCGTCTTGGCGCCCTCGCCGAAGATCTGCCCGACGGGGGCGTCGGAGAAGTACGCGTTCTTGGCGTCGACGATCGCGGGGTCGGCCAGCGCCTGCGGCGAGGAGGGCAGCGGGCCCTTGGCCTTGAACGCCCCGATCTGGCCCTTGGCGCTGGTCAGGAACTTCGCCAGCTCGATCGCCTCGGCGCGGTGCTTGCTCTGGGTCGGCACGGCGAGCCACGACCCGCCCCAGTTGCCGCCGTTGCCGGGCACCCGGGCGATGTCCCACTTGCCCTTGGCCTCGGCGCCAGCGTTGCCCTCGATGACGCCCGTCATCCAGGCCGGGCAGGCGATGGTGGCGAACTTGGCCTGCTTGAAGGCAGACACCCACTCCTCGGACCAGGAGCCGTACTTGCCGGAGAGGCCGGAGTCGATGATGTCCATGGTGGTGTCCCAGGCCTGCCGGACCGCCGGGTTGCTGTCCACCACCAGGTTTCCGCTGGTGTCGTAGTAGTGGTAGCCCTGCGCGTTGCCGGCCGTCTGGAGCACGATCGTGTTGAAGATGTTGGTCGCGGCGTCCAGGAACGAGGCGCCCGTGTTCTTCGCCTTGAACTGCTCACCGACCTTGACGTAGTCCTGCCAGGTCGGCCAGAGCTTCGACACGGACTCGCGGTCGGTGGGCAGGCCGGCCTTGGCGAACAGGTCCGTGCGGTAGCACATGGCCATGCCACCGACGTCGGTGCCCAGGCCGATCAGCTTGCCGTCCTGGGTCATCCCGCCCTTCCACTTCCACTCCAGGAAGTTGCCCTGGAGCTCTGCCCCGCCGTGGTCGAGCAGGTTGACGAAGTTGTCGGGGTTGGCCTTGTACTCGACCATCAACCCCTCTTCGATGGCGACGACGTCGCCCGCGCCCTTGCCGGCGGCGAGCCACTGGGTCAGCTTCGGCGAGTAGTCGTCGAGGTTGGTGCCGGTGCCACGCTCGACGATCTTCACGTTCGGGTGGCTGGCCATGTACTCCTTGTAGAGCTCTTCATAGCCGAACTGGCTGAACACGTCCACGGTCAACGTGATCTTGCCGTCCTCGGCGGGTTCGTCGCCGGCGCAGCCGGCGGTGGCGAACAGCGCGGTGGCGGCGACGAGGGCCACCGCCGCCAGGCGGCGGCGCGGAAAGACACCCATATCGGTCGGACCCCTCTCAGGTCGTCTGAGGTGGTGAGGCAGGTGGTGGAGCAGAGCTGAGAGAGCGCTCTCACGACAGGGTGGTGGTTGGTCTGGTCCGGTGTCAAGAGAGCGCTCTCCGCTGGTTGCGGATCGAGACCGGACGCAAAGAGAGTGGCCGCCTGTGCCGGGCGGCCACTCTCGTCGTACGTGCGGTGGGACTGCGCGGAGCCCTCGGGGCCCGGCTCCGCGCGGCGGTGGATCAGCCGACGCGGAGGCCCTCCAGCAGGGCCCGGTCGCCGGCCACGTCCAGCGTGTCGAGGCCGACCCGGCCCCAGAGCGCCAGCAGCAGGTCGCTCGCGGTGCCGCTGACCTGCGCCCGCGCGTGGTGGTCGTCGTGGTCGAAGATGGTGGCCGTGTCGAGCAGCGCCACGCCCTCGCCGCGCAGCCGCAGGAACCACTCCTGACCGGCGTCGACCGCGGAGATCTGCACCACCCCGCGCCACTGGCCGGCCGTGCGGCGCCGGCCGGCCGGCAGCCAGGTGTCCAGGATCTCGCTCACCCCGTCGGCGGCGAGCTTCGCCTCGACCGGCTCGCCCGCCGCGATGGCGAGCTGGGCGTCCCACCGGTGCACCGCGGTCTCGTGCGCCATCCGGCGCGGCCAGAAGCCCGCCTTCTTCGGCTGCGGCGCCCAGTTCCACGCCGGGGCCTCCGGGTCGAGGCCGTCGAAGAGGGTCATCAGCCGGTCGTACGCCTGCTGCCAGAGCTGGAGCGGGGCGACGCCCGGATCCGGCTCGACCGGCTCGGACCTCCCGGGCGACGGGGTGGCCGCGCCGGAGCCGGCGAACGAGTGCACCCAGCGGTAGATGGAGGTGAGGTGCAGGGTCAGGTCGGCGACCGTCCAGCCGGGACAGGACAGCACCGGTGTCTCCGGCGGGGCTTCCGCCACGGCGGCGGCGAACGCCGGGCCCTCCGCCCGGAGCGCTCCCAACCAGAAGTCCTTCGTTGCGTGCAATCTGCTCATCGCCATCCTCCCGGGGGTGACCGGGCCACCAGTGGGCGCCGCGGCTACCCCTCAGCCTAGGGTGAAAGGCGTGTCAGACGTCTACGCCCAGCCGACAACCGGAACCGAACCCGCCACGACGTGCGACCTGGCGCGATACACCACCCTGCGCCTGGGCGGTCCCGCCGGCCGTGTCGTCGCCGGCACCGACGCCGACGCGATCGTGCGGGCCGTGCGGGAGGCGGCCGGGCGCGACGAGCAGGTTTTGCTCCTCGCCGGCGGCAGCAACGTCGTGATCGGGGACGCCGGCTTCCCCGGCACCGTGGTCCTGGTGCGCTCCCGGGGCGTGCGGGTGGTCGCCGAGGACGCCGACACCGTCACCGTACGCGTCGAGGCCGGCGAGCCCTGGGACGAGCTGGTCGCCACCACCGTCGCCAACGGCTGGTCCGGCCTGGAGTGCCTCTCCGGCATCCCCGGCTCGACCGGCGCCACCCCCATCCAGAACGTCGGCGCGTACGGCCAGGAGGTCGCCGAGACCATCGTCGGCGTCGAAGTCCACGACCGGGTCGAGGCGACCGTCGGGCGGATCGACGCCGCCGACTGCGGGTTCGCGTACCGGTCCAGCATCTTCAAGTACAGCGACCGCTGGGTGGTGCTCTCCGTCGACTTCCGGCTCGCCCGCTCGCCGCTGTCCGGCCCCGTGCGCTACGCGGAACTGGCCCGGGCGCTCGGCGTACAGGTGGGGGACCGGGTACCGCTGGCCGACGCCCGGGCCACGGTCCTGCGGCTGCGCGCCGGCAAGGGCATGGTGCTCGACGCGACCGACCCGGACACCCGCTCGGTCGGCTCGTTCTTCACCAACCCGGTGCTGGACGCCGCCGCGTACGAGCTGCTGCGCGAGCGCGCCGCCGACCTCGGCGAGCCGCCGTCCTGGCCCTGCCCCGGGGACATGGTCAAGGTCAGCGCCGCCTGGCTGATCGACCGGGCCGGCTTCGGCAAGGGCCACCCGGGGCCGGAGGGCGTCGCCATCTCCAGCAAGCACACCCTCGCCCTGACCAACCGCAGCGGCACCGCCAGCACCGCGTCCCTGGTCGAGCTGGCCCGGGAGATCCGCGACGGCGTCCACGCCCGCTTCGGCGTGACCCTCCACCCCGAACCGATCCTCATCAACTGCACCATCTGACCCACCCACCCACCCACTCATCCCACCTCGCCCCCGCCTCCTCGCTCGCGCCGCGCCGCGGGGCGGGGTGGGGCAGGGCAGCGCGGGGCGTGGCGCGGGCGGCCGGGGCAGGGCAGGGGTGGGTGGTCAGGGTGGGGTGGTGGGGGCGATCTCGGGCCAGGGGAGGGTGAGTTCGCCGTGGCGCCAGCGACGGGGGCCGCCCAGGACCGGCCAGCCCGCCGTACTGACTGCGGCGACCGCGCGCAGCCAGCGTTGGCGCGGGCCGAACGGGGCGTAGCCGGCGGCGGCGTGCCAGGCGTCGTCGAGCGCCCGGATCAGGTCGTGGATCCGCTCGCCGGGCACGTTGCGGTGGATCAGCGCCTTGGGCAGCCGCTCGGCCAGCTCCGCCGGAGTCTCCAGGGTGGTGAGCTTCGCGGCGAGGGTGAGCGTACGGGGGCCGTCGGCGTCGATCAGCAGCCAGCCGCCGAGCCGCCCCAACTCGTCGCAGGTGCCCTCGACCAGCAGCCCGCCCGGGGCCAGGCCGGCGGTCATGGTGCGCCAGGCGTCGGCGACCTCGCGCTCGTCGTACTGGCGCAGGACGTTGAACGCGCGGACCAGGGCGGGGCGCAGCCCGGCCAGTTCGAACCCGCCCCGGGCGAAGGTGAGCCGGGGCGGGTCGGCGGACGGCTGGGCGGCGGCGACGCGTACCGGATCGATCTCCAGCCCGACGACCCGCACGTCGGGGCGGACCGTGGTGGCGAGCCGGGCGCGCAGTTCGACGGCGGTCACCGGGCTGGCGCCGTAGCCGAGGTCCACCACCAGCGGGTCGGCCGCCTCGCGCAGCGACTCCCCGCAGGTCTCGACGATCCAGTTGTCCACCCGGCGGAGCCGGTTCGGGTTCGTCGTCCCCCGGGTCACCACGCCGAGCGGCCGGTGTCGCGCCGTGCCCGCCATCGTCCGCGACCGTCCGGGCCGGCTCAGCCGACCCGGTGCACCTTGTGCTGGGCGGCCTGGGCCAGCGGCCGTACGACGAGGCGGTCCACGTTGACGTGCTGCGGGCGCGTCGCGCACCAGGCGACGCAGTCGGCGACATCCTCGGCGACCAGCGGCTCGGCGACCCCGGCGTAGACCGCCGCCGCCCGTTCGGCGTCCCCCGCGAAGCGGACCAGCCCGAACTCGTCGGTGCGGACCATGCCCGGGTCGATCTCGATCACGCGCACCGGTCGGCCGCAGAGTTCCAGCCGCAGCGTGCCGGCGATCGCCGTCTGCGCGTGCTTCGCGGCGGCGTAGCCGCCCCCGCCCTCGTACACGGTGAAGCCGGCGGTCGAGGAGACGACCACGATGGTGCCGGCCCCGGACGCCTCCAGGGCGGGCAGCAGCGCCTGGGTGACGCGCAGCGTGCCGAGCACGTTGACGTCGTACATCCACTGCCAGTCGCCGACCGACCCGGACTCGACCGGGTCCAGGCCGCGCGCGCCGCCGGCGTTGTTGACCAGGAGGGTGACCGGGCCCAGGGCCGCCGCCGCCCCGGCCAGGCCGGCCACCGACTCGTCGGAGGTGACGTCGCAGGCCACGGCGGTGGCCGCGCCCCCCGCGGCCTCGATCTCGGCCACCAGGGCGGCCAACCGGTCGGTACGCCGCGCGGCGGCGAGGACGTGGAACCCCTCGGCGGCGAGCCGGCGGGCGGTGGCCGCCCCGATTCCGCTGGAAGCTCCGGTGACGACGGCGACAGAGGTCATCCGGTCATTCTCCCCCGCGCCACCGGGGCGGGTGCCGGCGGCGTGGTGATGAGGTCCGTCACGCCCGGGCGCCGCCCCGGCGCATTAGGGGTGCCCGATGGGGAAGATGACATCGGCCGGGGACGTTGTCCGAAGGGCGCCGGGCGTGCGGACGGCATAAACCGTGACAAAGGGGAGCGGACGTGGCGGAGTTGCACACCGGTGTGGGTCGTCAGCGCGGTGCGCGCCCGTGGCCCCGCCCCCGGCGGATCGCGACGCTCTCGGTGCACACCTCACCCCTGCACCAGCCGGGCACCGGCGATGCCGGCGGCATGAACGTCTACATCCTGGAGGTCGCCCGGCGGCTGGCCGAGGCGGGCGTCGAGGTGGAGATCTTCACCCGGGCCACCTCCGGCGACCTGCCCCCGGTGGTCGAGACGGCGCCCGGCGTGCACGTCCGGCACGTCACCTCCGGCCCCCTCGAAGGGCTCACCAAGGAGGAGCTGCCGGGGCAGCTCTGCGCCTTCACCGCCGGCGTGCTCCGCGCCGAGGCGTCCCGGCCCCCGGGCCACTACGACCTGATCCACTCCCACTACTGGCTCTCCGGGCAGGTCGGCTGGCTGGCCAAGGAGCGCTGGGGGGTGCCGCTGGTGCACACCGCGCACACGCTGGCGAAGGTCAAGAACGCCCAGCTCGCGGCCGGGGACCGGCCCGAACCGAAGGCCCGCGTCATCGGCGAGGAACAGGTGGTCACCGAGGCCGACCGGCTGGTCGCGAACACGACGGTCGAGGCCCGCGACCTCATCGACCGGTACGACGCCGATCCGGCCCGCGTCGCCGTGGTCGAGCCCGGGGTGGACCTGGACCGGTTCCGCCCGGCCCCGGGCAACCGCGACCGCGCCGCCGTCGAGGCCCGCCGCCGGCTCGGGCTGCCCGCCACCGGCTACGTGGTGGCCTTCGTCGGCCGCATCCAGCCGCTGAAGGCCCCGGACGTGCTCATCCGCGCGGTGGCCGCGCTGCGCGAGCGCGACCCGGTCCTCGCCGACCAGGTGACCGTGGTGATCTGCGGGGGCCCCAGCGGCAGCGGGCTGGACCGGCCGACCGCCCTGATGGAGCTGGCCGGCACGCTCGGCGTCGCCGACCGGGTGTGTTTCCTGCCCCCGCAGACCGGTGACGACCTGCCCGCCCTGTACCGGGCCGCCGACCTGGTCGCGGTGCCGTCGTACAACGAGTCCTTCGGCCTGGTCGCGCTGGAGGCACAGGCCTGCGGTACGCCCGTGGTGGCCGCCGCCGTCGGCGGCCTCGTGACCGCCGTGCGGGACCAGGTCAGCGGCGTGCTGATCGACGGCCACGACCCGGCCGACTGGGCCCGTACGCTCGGCCGCCTGCTGCCGGACCGGCCCCACCGCGCCGAGCTGGCCCGGGGCGCGGCGCGGCACGCCCGCAACTTCTCCTGGCACCGCACCGCCTCCGGGCTGCTCACCGTCTACGGCGAGGCGATCGCCGCGCACCGGGCCCGGCTCGCCTCCGAGCTGGCCTGCGGCCCGGCGATGTCCTGCTCCTGGTGACCGCTGGCGCGCCGGCCTGCCGGCCTGCGGTCGCGCGCCGACCATCGTTGCCTGGTGCCGACCGTCGTTGCCTGGGCCGGCCGCTCTCGTGCCGGCCGTCGTTTCCTGGTGCCGGCTGCTGTCGTGCCGGCCGTCGTCGTCCGGTGCCGGGGCGGTGCCGGCCGTAGAGTGGATCCGATGAGCGGGAAGAGTGATCTTGCGGCCCTGATCGAGTCGGTCTGCGACGAGCGGGAGCTGGCCTGGGAGTCGACCGGCCCGGGCTCGTACGCGGTCACGCTGCCGGGCACCCACAAGCTGAAGACGGTCTGCAACCTCATCCTCGGCGAGCACGCGCTGCGGATCGAGGCGTTCGTGATGCGCCAGCCGGACGAGCGGCGCGAGGAGCTGTGGGCCTGGCTGTTGCAGCGCAACGCCCGCATGTACGGCGTGTCGTTCTCCGTCGACGCGGTCGGCGACGTCTACCTGACCGGTCGCGTCAACCCGGCCGGGATCGACGCCGACGAGCTGGACCGGCTCCTGGGCGCGGTGCTGACGTACGCCGACGAGTCCTTCGACACGATGCTGGAGATCGGCTTCGGCAGCTCGATCCGGCGGGAGTGGGAGTGGCGGGTCAAGCGGGGCGAGTCCACCGCCAACCTCGCGGCGTTCGCCCACCTCTTCGAGCCGTCCCCGGGCACGGCCGGGCAGCCGGGAGCGGCCGGGTAGTCGGGCAGTCGGGCGTGGCCGGGTAGTCAGGCGTGGCCGGGCATCCGGATGCCGTCGGCATTCGTCGCCGTCGGGCAGCCTGGTGCCGTCGGCAGTCGGATGCCGTCGGGCCGTAGCGGTGCCGCCGGGCCGACCGGGTGTGTCGCCGGCGACCGTCTCGGGTCGTGCTCGCAGGGATGGTCCTGGCCGCGCTCGTCGACCGGCCTGGACCACGGGTGCCCCGTTCGGAGGTTCGGACCGGTCCTGACGGGTATGCCGCACCGCGCGGTGCGGCACTGGGACCCGCCGCGCGCCGAGGACCAACTGTCGAGGAGCGTGAGCGTCCCATGGCTCAGCGGAACAGCTCAGGTCGCGGCGGGACTGCGACCAGGACGAAACGGCAGCCGGGCAACCAGACCCCGAACACCCCGTCGATCTCCGAATCCGAGATCTCCGGGATGAAGGTGGACGAGATCCGGGGGCAACTGCGCAAGCGCGGGGTCTCCGGCATCTCCGCCCTGCGTAAGCCGGAACTGGTGAAGACGCTGGCGAAGACCCTGCGGGCGGAGCGTCCCTCGGGCGGTGCCGCGCGTCGCAGCACCGGGCCCGCCGGTCGGGCGACGGGGACGCGGGCGTCCGCCGGACGGGCCGCCGCCACGAAGAAAGCGGCGTCGGGCCGGGCAGCGAACAAGGCCGCCTCGGGCCGGGCACAGGCGGCGAACAAGGCCGCTCCAGCGAAGAAGGCGGCGGCGAAGAAGGCTGCGGCGAAGAAGACGGCGGCAGCGAAGAGGGCACCCGCGGCGAAGAAGACGGCGGCAGCGAAGAGGGCTCCGGCGGCGAAGAAGACGGCGGCGAGGAAGACGGCTCCGCCGGCGAAGGCGGCGGCGAAGAGGGCTCCGGCCAGGAAGGCCGCCGCGAAGGCGGCCCCGGCGAAGAAGACCACGCCGGCGGCCCGGAAGTCCACGGCGGCCCGCGCGTCGGCGTCGTCGCGGGCGGGCACGACGCGCGGCGGTACGGCAACCGGTGTCCGGACCGGGCGGAGCACCTCGCGGTCGGTGCGCTCCTCGCAGCTCATCTCGTCCACCGCCGACCGGCCGGAGCGTCCCGGCCGAAGCCTGGTGACCACCAACCACGACGTGATCCGCAACTGGGCGCGGGAGCGCGGCGCCGCACCGGCCACGATCGCGGGGACCGAGCGGGAGGGGCGGGCCGGCGTGCTCACCTTCAACATGCCCGGTTACCGAGAGAGCAGCCGGGTACGTGAGATCACCTGGGACGAGTGGTTCCGGACCTTCGACGAGCGGAAGCTGAACCTGATCTACCAGGAGCAGCTCCGTGACGGCCGGCCGAGCAACTTCTTCCGTACGGAATCGCCCGATCGTGAGGACGCCTGACGTGTTTGGGGGAATGGTCGACGGGTAAGCGCTGTTGGCCACCACCGAGGCCCGAAGTGACGGTACTCCCGGTGGGCACCGGAGCTGTGACCGGCGAGACAGCCCATCCAGGTTGTCTTCGTAATCCCGGGCGAACTAACTTTATTGCACCGCGCCACGCTTGGAACCGTTCGGGGGAGCGGTGGATCGATCAGATCCGTGCACCGAGTGAGGCGCAGGGGACGGGTGGAACAACACCGTTGGGGGACGGTGGCCACCTGTTTGGACCGGCGGCGCGAGCGGGCGACGCCTACGGGGGTGGGCTTCGCCCGCCGCCGCCGGTCATACGGTGCGAACGCCCATCGCGATCACGAGTCGCGATGGGCGTTCTGCTGTCCCTACCCCCTGTCCCTCCCCGCCCGCCGCCTGTGGTGATCATGAGTTGATCCCCCAAGGGCGCCGACCTGATGATCACCGCACCGAGGACGGGGTGGGGGTCGCGGAGTGGGGAAGCGGGGTGGAGAGCTGGCGGAGGGCGGCTACGCGGCGTTCGCGGGGTGGGCCGGCGAGCAGGTGGCAGCCGGCGGCCAGCAGCCCGAGCCCGCCGACGATGAGCCAGTGCCGGTCCCCGAGGTACTGGAGGCTGACCCCGCCCAGCGTGGGCGCCACGAACGACGCCGCCGGGAAGGCCAGGTAGAACACCGACTGGTAGCGGGCCCGCAGCTCGAGCGGGGCGAGGTCGGCGTTGATCTGCGCGTTGGGCGGCGCGGCGAGCATCTGGCCGACCGTCCAGACCACCGCCGCGGCCAGGTAGACCGCCACGTCGTCGGCGAACGCGAGGGTGGCGAAGCCCAGCGCCAGCAGCGCGGTGGAGACGGCCAGGACGCGGTCCTTGCGGTGCCGTTCGATCAGTCGCGGCACGAAGAGCTGCCCGAGCACGATCAGCACTCCGCCGAGCGCCACCACCGCCCCGTACGCCGACGGGCGCAGGCCGTCCGACCGCATCGCCAGGGGCATGATCGTCGACGTCTGCATGGTCAGCACGGCCAACACGAAGGTCAGGCCCACGAAGGTGAGGAAGGTGCGGTCGGTCAGCGCCGTGTGCAGCCCCGGCTGCCGCTCCCGCCCCGCCCGCCGCCACCCCGCCCGCCGCTCCCGCCGCCCCACCCACCGCCACCCCGCCCGCCGCCCGCGCCCCGCCCGCCGCGTCACCGCTCCGCTGCCGCGGCTCGGTGCCAGCCGAAGATCTTGGACACTTTCTGTCCGGTCGGAGCGGGAAGTGTCCAAGATCGGGGCAGCCTTGGCGGCACGGCGGGGGAGCGTCTCCGGGACCTTCCAGGCGATGACCACCGCCGCGAGCGCGGTGGCGGCGGCGTCGACCAGGAAGAGCGCGACGAAGCTCGCCTCGGCGAGGAGACCGGCCAGCAGCGAGGCCACGGCCATGCCCAGGTTGAACGCCCAGAACTGGAGGTTGAAGGCCCGGGAGCGTCGCCGTTCGGGCACCACGTCGACGATCGCCGCCACGAAGGCTGGACTGGGCATCGAGTGCGCCACCCCGACCAGGGCGGCGAGCGCCGCGATCATCACCAGGTGCCGGCTGAAGGCCAGCCCGACCATCAGTCCGGCGGTGGCCAGGTGGGCGGCGAGCAGGGTGGACCGCCGCCCCCACCGGTCGGCCAGCACTCCGCCGAGCAGCACGCCGCCCGCCCCGCCCAGCCCGTACGCCCCGACGACCGTGCCGGTGAGCGCCTCGCTCGCTCCCCGCGCCTCGGTCAGGTAGAGCGACAGGAAGAGCATCGCGAAGGCGCCGGCCCGGTTGATCAGCAGGCCGGCCCAGAGGTACCAGAAGGTGGCGGGGAGCCCGCCCGCGGTGTCGTCCAGCCAGCGGCGCAGGGCCCGCACCCGTCCTCCCGACAGTTCTGTTTCCTAACTGAAGCGTCCTCGACCGTAGGAAGCCGAGGGCCGCCGCGCCAGGGTGTCGCTGGTCACCGCGCTCCCGTTGGCTCCGGCGCCAGCCCCGGGCCCTTGCCCGTCAGGCCGTCGCTCCCTGCCGGGCCGACCGGCCGCCCCGGGCCCTCGCCCGTCAGGCCGTCGCCCCCTGCCGGGCCGACCGGCCGTCCCAGGCCCTTGTCCGGCAGGCCGTCCCCCCGTGCCGGGCCGCTTGGCCGTTCCGGGCCCTTGTCCGGCAGATCGTCGTCCCCTGCCGGACCAACCGGCTCGGCGGGGGCCGTCGCCGCCGCCTCGGCGGCCTGCGGGGCGGGCGGGCGGATCGCCACCACCGGCACGACGGGACCGGTGGTGGCCCGCAGCAGTGCGGCCCGCCGCTCCCGGGCCGGGCCGGAGATCAGGTGGGCGAGCGCCATCAGCCCGCCGATGGCGGCGCAGCCGAACCAGAGCTGGGCGTTGCCGGCCTGCTCCCGGACCAGGCCGCCGAGGACCGGCGCGACCGCGGCGGCCCCCTGCCAGGAGAGCGAGAAGACGCCCTGGTAGCGGCCGCGCAGCTCGGCGGGGGAGAGTTCGGCGATCAGGGTGGCGTTGGAGGGCGAGTTGAGCATCTCGCCGACCGTCCAGACCAGCACGGTCAGGCCGTAGAACCAGGCGGTGTCGGCGAAGGCGGTGAGCCCGAACCCGACGCCCATCACCACCGACGCCAGGGCGAGCACGTGCGAGCGGCTCCGGCCCCTGATCAGCCGGGGTACGAAGAGTTGGCCGACCACGATCAGCACCCCGTTGAGCGCGATGACCGAGCCGTAGGTGGTGGGGCTGAGCCCGGAGTCGCCCATGGCGATCGGCAGCATCGAGATGTGCTGGAGGAAGACCAGCGCGGCGAACAGGTTGAGCGCCACGAAGCCGAGGAAGACCCGGTCGCGCAGGATGGTGCGCAGCGCCCCGACCGGGGCGCCGGCGCCCCGCTGGCCGCCCCCACCGGCGGGGGCCCGCCGGGTCTCGCCGACCTTGAGGAAGATGACGAGTGCGGTGATCACGGTGGTGGTCGCGTCGACCACGAAGAGCAGCAGGAAGCCGGCCTCGGCGGCGAGGCCGGCGAGGATCGCCGCGCTGGCGAAGCCGAGGTTGATCGCCCAGTAGTTCAGCGAGAAGGCGCGCAGCCGGTCCTTCTCCGGCACCACGTCGATCACCATCGCGCCGAACGCGGGCCGGGCCGCCTCGGCGAACATGCCGAGCAACAGGGCGCCGAGCGCCACGGCCCACAGTTCCCGGGCGAAGCCGAGGGCGAGCATCATGATGGCCGCGCCGAGATGCGCGGTGAGCAGGGTGGGCCGGCGGCCCCAGCGGTCGCTGAGCGTGCCGCCAGCGGTGGTGCCGAGCGCGCCGCCGACGCCCCACAGGCCGAGCACCAGCCCCGCCTGCGACGCGGAGAAGCCGCGCTCCTGCGTCAGGTAGATGGCCAGGAAGACCAGGACGAACGAGCCGAGCCGGTTGATCAGGGTGCCGGCCCACAGGTACCAGAAGGTGACCGGTAGCCCGCCGGTGGTGTCCCGGAACCAGCCCTGCATCGTCCGCACGTCGGCGCCCCCGCCCGTAATGACCGTCTTGATTGTTGCGCCTTACAACCTAGTGTCAGGCCGGATCTCCGGGCAGCGCATTTTCCACGTGGTGGTCGTCACGACCACCGCCCGCGCGTCGCCCGGCGACGTGCGGCAGGATGATCGGCATGACTGCTAGCGAGGGGCCCACCGTCGGGACGCTGGTCCTGCTGCGGCACGGCGAGAGCGACTGGAACGCCAAGAACCTCTTCACCGGCTGGGTCGACGTCGACCTGACCGAGAAGGGCGAGACCGAGGCGCGCCGCGGCGGCGAGCTGCTGCGCGAGCACGACCTGCTGCCGGACGTGGTGCACACCAGCGTGATGCGCCGCGCGATCCGCACCGCCGAGCTGGCGCTCAACGCCGCCGACCGGCACTGGATCGCCGTGCGCCGGTCGTGGCGGCTCAACGAGCGGCACTACGGCGCCCTCCAGGGCAAGAACAAGAAGCAGACCCTGGAGGAGTACGGCGAGGAGCAGTTCATGCTCTGGCGCCGTTCGTACGACACCCCGCCGCCGCCGATCGCGGACGACGACGAGTTCTCGCAGGTCGGCGACCCGCGTTACGCGCTGCTGCCGAGCGAGCTCATGCCGCGTACCGAGTGTCTCAAGGACGTCGTCGAGCGGATGCTGCCGTACTGGTACGACTCGATCGTGCCGGACATCCTGGCCGGCCGCACGGTGCTGGTGGCCGCGCACGGCAACTCGTTGCGCGCCCTGGTGAAGCACTTGGACCAGATCTCCGACGAGGCGATCGCCAAGCTCAACATCCCCACCGGCATCCCGCTGCGCTACGACCTGGACCCGCACCTTCGCCCGCTCACCCTGGGCGGCACGTACCTGGACCCGACCGCCGCCAAGGCGGCCGCCGCCGCGGTGGCCAACCAGGGCCGCTGACGCACGTTTCAGGTGTAAGGAAGGGCCCCTTCCTAACGCAATGCGTTAGGAAGGGGCCCTTCCTTACACCTCAGCCGGCCGTGGGGGTGGTCTGGCCGGTGATCAGGTAGACCACGTGTTCGCCGGCGTTGACGGCGTGGTCGGCGAAGCGCTCGTAGAAGCGGCCGAGCAGGGTGGCGTCGATGGCGGTCTCCACCCCGTACGGCCAGTCCTCGCCGAGCAGCAGCCCGAACAGGCTGCGGTGCAGGTCGTCCATGGCGTCGTCGTCGCCGTCGAGTTCGGCGGCGAGGTCGGCGTCGGGCTTGGCGAGCACCGAGCCGATCTTGATGGCCATCCGGTCGGCGATGGCGGCCATGTCGGTGAAGGTCGGCCGCAGCTCCGCCGGAACGGCCGGCGAGGGGTGCCGGCGCAGGGCGGTCTTGGCGACGTGGTCGGCCAGGTCGCCCATCCGCTCCAGGTCGGCCGCGACGTGCAGCGCGGTGATCATCGCGCGCAGGTCGGAGGCGACGGGGGCCTGCCGGGCGAGCAGGTCGCAGACCCGCTCCTCGACGTGCCGGTAGAGCTCGTCGATCTCGGCGTCCCGTTCGATCACCGTCTCGGCCGCCCGGCGGTCCGCGGTGAGCAGGGCGTGGGTGGCCTGCCGCATCGCGGCCCGGACCCCTTCCGCCATGTCCACCAGCAGTTGGCTGACGATCTGGAGGTCAGCCCGGAACTCGTCGCGCATTGTCACGTCCTGTGGTCGCTGGTTGTCGGTCGCCCAGCCCGGGACCGGCGCAACGGTCGCCGGCTCCGTGGTGCGGGCGAGGGTCGCCGGCCCCGGACCGGCCGGGAGCAGGTGCGCCGCCAACGGTAGGTCGGGCGGGGAGACCCGAGGTGAACCTCGGTGAACGACGCCGGACGCGGGAGTGAACTTTGCCGGAAGCGAAGGTGATTCATCCTATTTGTGGTGGTTGCCAGGTTAACAATGACCCTACGATCGCCGGGTGGAATGGGCGGTGACGGTCGGGGTGGCCGTGGGGCTGGCGGTCGGACTGGTCGCCGGGGTGCTGCTGCCCCGGCTCGTTCCGGCGCTGCGCGAACGCGCCACGCGGGCGGGGAGCCGGTCCGGCTTCCCCCACACCTCCGGGAGGCTCCCGATAGCCGAGGATCCGCAGTCCGGCATCGGCCGCCGGACCATCGACTCCCTACGGGCCGGCGTGGTCGTGCTCGACCCCGACGACCTGCCCGTCCTGGTCAACCCGGCCGCCCGCGCGATGGGGCTGCTCCGCACCGGCCCCACCCAGGGCTCGATCGCCGCCCACCCGCTGATCCGTACGCTCGCCGGGCAGGTGCGCCGCACCGGCGTGCGGCGCGAGATAGAGCTGGACCTGCCGCGGGGCCGCGACAACGCCGGGGTGAACCCGCTCGGGGTGCACCTGCGGGCGATGGGGATCGGCGCGGGCTTCATCGCCGTCGAGGCCTCGGACGTGACCGAGTCGCACCGCCTGGCCCGGGTCCGCCGCGACTTCGTCGCCAACGTCAGCCACGAGCTGAAGACCCCCATCGGGGCCCTGCAGCTCCTCGCCGAGGCGCTGCTGGACGCCACCGAGCCGGCCGGGGCGGGCGCGCCCGACCTCTCCGAGGACCTGGTCGCCGCGCGTCGGTTCGCCGAACGCATCCAGCACGAGTCGACCCGGCTGGGCCGCCTGGTGCAGGAGCTGCTGGAGCTGACCCGCCTCCAGGGCGCCGAGCCGCAGCCGCCCCCGGAGCCGGTCGCGATCGACTGGGTGATCGCCGAGGTGATCGACCGGACCCGCACCTCAGCCGCCGCCCGCCGGATCGAGGTGGCCGTCGACGCCGAACGGGGCCTGACCGTCCACGGCAGCGACACCCAGCTCGCCACGGCCGTGTCGAACCTGGTGGAGAACGCCGTCAACTACTCGGGCGAGGACACCACCGTCCGGATCACCGCCCGCGCCGCCGACGAACACGTGGAGATCTCCGTCGCCGACCAGGGCATCGGGATCGCCCCGACCGACGTGGACCGGATCTTCGAGCGGTTCTACCGGGCCGACCAGGCCCGGTCCCGGTCGACCGGCGGCACCGGCCTCGGGCTGGCCATCGTGAAACACATCGCCAGCAACCATGGCGGAAGGGTGGAGGTGTCGAGCACTCTTGGTGGTGGATCGACGTTCACCCTCCGGCTGCCCACCCGTCCCCCCGACGAGGGCCTGGCGACACCGCCGCCCGCTGGGATCGAGGCCGGTCCGGCCGAGCTCCGGCAGGCCTGACAGCACATGGAAAGGAAGTCCCGTTGAGCCGCGTACTGGTGGTCGAGGACGAGGAGTCGTTCTCCGACGCCCTGTCGTACATGCTCCGCAAGGAGGGTTTCGAGGTGTCCGTCGCCGCGACGGGGACCGAAGCCCTCACCGAGTTCGACCGGACCGGCGCCGACATCGTGTTGCTCGACCTGATGCTGCCCGAGATGTCCGGCACCGAGGTGTGCCGGCAGCTCCGGCAGCGCTCGCACGTGCCGATCATCATGGTCACCGCCCGGGACAGTGAGATCGACAAGGTGGTCGGCCTGGAGATCGGCGCCGACGACTACGTGACCAAGCCGTACTCGCCCCGGGAGCTGGTCGCCCGGATCCGGGCGGTGCTGCGGCGGCAGAGCGCCGAGGCCGCCGAGTCGGGCGGGCCGACGCTGGCCGCCGGCCCGGTCCGGATGGACATCGAACGGCACGTGGTGACCGTCGACGGCGCCCCGGTCCAGCTACCGCTCAAGGAGTTCGAGCTGCTGGAGCTGCTGCTGCGCAACGCGGGCCGGGTGCTCACCCGGGGCCAGCTCATCGACCGGGTCTGGGGGGCCGACTACGTCGGCGACACCAAGACCCTCGACGTGCACGTCAAGCGGCTGCGCTCCAAGGTCGAGCCGGAGCCGTCCGCGCCGCGCTTCATCGTCACCGTGCGGGGTCTGGGCTACAAGTTCGAGCCCTGACCGGCGTACGCACGACGGGGCCCGCGCCGCGCGCGGGCCCCGTCGTCGTCGGTCAGGCGCCGTCGGCGGGGTGCGGGGCGACCATGCCCTGCCGCCTGCGCGCCCCGCACACCTCGGCCAGCTTCGCGTACGCGGGGGCGCCCACGAGCGCGGTCAGCTCCGGGCCGTAGGAGACGTACATCGGCTCGCTGCCGACGTGCGCGTCCGTGGACGACGTGCACCACCAGTCCAGGTCGTGCCCGCCGGCGCCCCAGCCCCGCCGGTCGAACTCGGAGAGCGTGGAGACCAGCACCTTCGTGTTGTCCGGCCGCTTGACCCACTCCTGGTCGCGGCGGATCGGCAGCTGCCAGCAGACGTCGGGCTTGTATTCCAGCGGGTGCACCCCGTCGCGCAGCGCCTGCGCGTGCAGGGCGCAGCCGGCGCCGCCCGGGAAGCCGGCGTCGTTGAGGAAGACGCACGGCCCGTCCGCCTCCTGGGTGGCGGTACGGCGGGCGGAGTTCTTGCCGTCGATCGTGTCGTTCTCCGTCCAGTTCTTGAACCCGCGCCGGAAGTGCTGCCACGTCGCCGGGGTCAGCCGCTTGACCGCGGCCCGGACCCGCTGCTCGTCGTCGGAGTCGGTGAAGAACGCGCCGTGCGAGCAGCAGCCGTCGGCGGCCCGACCGGCGACGATGCCGTGGCAGCCCCGCCCGAAGACGCACGTCCAGCGGGAGAGCAGCCACGTCAGGTCGGCCCGGATGAGATGGTTGTCGTCCGCCGGGTCGGCGAACTCGATCCACTCCCGGGGAAAGTCCAGGGGCACCTCGCGGCTGCGGGGGTCGTCCGGGTCGTCCACCAGCACACGGAGTTCGATCTGGCCTGTCACCCGGCCCAGCGTACGCCCGGTGCCCCCGCCGGTCCGCCGAGCCGCGCAATCCGGTTGGCCCTAGTGTCTTCAGCATGCGACTGGGTGTCCTCGACGTCGGTTCCAACACGGTGCACCTGCTGGTGGTCGACGCCCACCACGGGGCGCACCCCTGGCCGGCGCACTCGGAGAAGGTCGTGCTGCGGCTGGCCGAGCAGATCGGCCCGGACGGCGCGATCACCGAGGCCGGCGCGGACGGCCTGGTCAAGGCGGTCGGCATGGCCAAGGCGGCCGCCGCGGGGCTGGGCGCCGAGGACCTGATCGCGTTCGCCACCTCCGCCGTCCGCGACGCCACCAACGCCGCCGAGGTGCTGGCGCGGGTGCGCGACGAGACCGACGTACGCCTGGAGGTGCTGCCGGGTGCGGACGAGGCGCGGCTGACCTTCCTCGCGGTGCGGCGCTGGTTCGGCTGGTCGGCTGGTCGGCTGCTGGTGCTGGACATCGGCGGCGGCTCGCTGGAGCTCGCGGCCGGCATCGACGAGGACCCGGCCGTGGCGGTCTCCCTGCCGCTCGGCGCCGGCCGGCTCACCCGGGACCGGCTCCGGGTGGCCCCCGACAGCGCGGCGCCGCCGCCGGCCGAGGCGGTCGACGAGCTGCGGGCGTACGTCGACGGGCTGCTGGAACCGGCCGTCGCGCAGCTGACCGCGGTGGGCTGGGAGCGGCCGGTGGCCACCTCGAAGACGTTCCGGACGCTGGCCCGGCTGGCCGGCGCGGCGCCCTCCGGCGCCGGACTGTGGGCGCCCCGCCGGCTCACCCGCGCCGGGCTGCGCCAGGTGCTCGGGTTCATCCGGCACATCCCGCCGGCCCAGCTCGTCGAGCTGGAGGGGGTCAGCGCTGGCCGCGCACACCAGCTGCTCGCGGGGGCGGTCGTCGCCGAGGCCGTGCTGCGCCGGCTGGACGTGGACGCGCTGGACATCTGCCCCTGGGCGTTGCGCGAGGGCGTGATCCTGCGCCACCTGGACCACCTCGGCCCGCTCTAGGAGGCAAGGAGTGTGATCTGGGCGGTTTGCGGTCTCTCGTCACGAGGTGTCGATCGACCCCGGCTACCCTCGATGGTGTGACTTCCCGCGTCCCCGTGCTCCTGTCCACGTCCTCGGTCTTTCCTGAGCGGACCGCGGCGGCGTTCCAGTTGGCCGCCGCGCTCGGCTACGACGGCGTCGAGGTGATGGTCTGGACCGACGCCGTCAGCCAGGACGCCGGCGCGCTGCGCGGGCTCGCCGAGCACTACGGCGTCCCGGTGCTCTCCGTCCACGCGCCCTGCCTGCTGGTCACGCAGCGGGTGTGGAGCCCCGACCCGTGGGAGCGGCTGCGCCGCTCGGCGGAGCTGGCGGCGACGCTCGGGGCGCCCACCGTGGTGGTGCACCCGCCGTTCACCTGGCAGCGGGACTACGCGCGCAACTTCGCCGACGGGCTCGCCGCGATCGCCGCCGACCACCCCGACCTGCGCTTCCCGGTCGAGAACATGTACCCGGTCCGGATGGCGGGGCGGCAGTTCGTGCCGTACGTCCCGGGCTGGGACCCGACGGAGACGGGGTACGACTCCTACACGCTCGACCTGTCGCACTGCGCCGCCTCGCACACCGACTCGCTGGCGATGGCCGACCGGATGGGGGCCAACCTGGCCCACGTGCACCTCGGCGACGGCACCGGCGAGGGCCGCGACGAACACCTGGTGCCGGGGCGCGGCACCCAGCCCTGCGGCGAGCTGCTCTCCTCGCTGGCCGGGCGCGGGTTCACCGGCTCGGTCGCCGTGGAGGTCACCACCCGGGGCGCGAAGAGCCGCGCCGTGCGCGAGGCCGACCTGCGGGAGTCGCTGGCGTTCGCCCGCCAGCACCTCGGCACCCCGTCCCCGGTCGACGCCTGAGCCTCGGTTGCGGGCCGAGCCCCGGTCGCGGCCCGAGCCTTGGGCGCGGGCGCCGGTCGAGGCCCGTCTCCCGGCCGACGCGTGGGCGCCGGCCGAGGGACGGGCGTCAGACGGTCGTGCTGAGCGATTCCTTGCTGCTCACGCCGGCCTGCTCGCCGATGGCCGCGCGCTTGCGGGCGCGGTGGGCGGCCACGTGCGAGCGGGTGGCGCAGCGTTCCGAGCAGAACCGCCGGCAGCAGTTGGACGAGGTGTCCAGGTAGACGTTGCCGCAGCGGTCGTCGGCACACACCCCGAACCGGGCGCTGCCGTACTCGCAGAGCCAGACCGACAGCCCCCAGGCGGCGCCGGCCAGGTATTCGGCACTCACCGAGGCGCCCCGGCTGGTCACGTGCATGTGCCAGTCGCTGGAGTCGTGCCCGGAGATGCGGGGCTGCACCGGGAACGCCTCCAGCAGCGCGTTGAGCTCGGTCACCGCCTGGGCGTCCCGCCCGGATGTGCCGTACTCGAAGACGTCGCGCAGGCGCTTCTGTGCCCGCCGGAATGTCGCGAGGTCCCGTTCCGCCACCTCGTCGCGCATCCACGCGTTGTCGTCGGGGAAGAGGGCCCGGAGGTCGTCGAGGTCGTCCAGGCGGGCGTTGACGAGGTCAACGCCGGTCCGGGCGTACGCGTCGAAGTTCACGCCCACAACCGTAGACGACTCAGGGGACCCGTGGCGCGTCGATGTAGTGCGGCAGGAACCGCGCGTAGCCGTCGGTGATGAGGCTCGCGCTCTCCCGCACCCCCACCCCGGCCGACTCGCCGTCGACGATCCAGCTGCCCAGCACCACCCGGTTGCCGGCGAACTCCGGCAGCGCCCGGAACTCCTGGTAGCACCAGCCCTCGTCGCCGTAGATCCCCGGGTTGGTGATCTCGGTGTCGCCGGTGACGATCCGCACCGAGCCGCCCTCGCGGCCGAGCAGCGGCTTGGCCACGTACTCGGTCATGCCGCGCGGCGAGTCGAGGTACGCCGGCAGCAGCAGCTCGTGGCCGGGGTACAGCTCCCAGAGCACGGCGAGCAGCGCCTTGTTAGACAGCAGCAGCTTCCACGCCGGCTCGATCCAGGTCGTCGGGGTGCCCGGCTCCAGCGCCAGCGGCCCGTACGGCTCGGCGAGCATCCACTCCCAGGGGTAGAGCTTGAAGCAGGTGGTGACCGGCTGGTCGGCGGCGTCGACGAAGCGGCGGCCGTCCCAGCCGAGCCGCTGGATCGGCTGGAGCGTGACCTCCAGCCCGGCCTGGCGGGCGGTCTCGGCGAGGTAGCCGGCGGTCATGTGGTCCTCGCCGGACTCCTCCTCGTTGGACCAGAGCACGTGCACCCGGCGGTCGTGCAGCCCCGCGCCGATCTTCGCCCAGGCCTCGACGAGGCGCTCGTGCAGGCTGTTCCACTGGTCCAGCTCCGGCCGGGTCTGCTCCAGCCAGTACCACTGGATGATGCTCGCCTCGACCAGCGCGGTGGGGGTGTCGGCGTTGTATTCCAGCATCTTCGGGGGCCAGCTGCCGTCGTAGGCGAGGTCGAAGCGCCCGTAGAGGGTGGGCGGCGCCTCGCGCAGCGACCGGGCCACGGCCTCGGCCGCCCAGGCGGGGATGCCGAACTCGGCGTAGCGGTTGCGCGCGACGACGTGCTCGGCGGCGGCGACCGACATGCGGTGCAGCTCCTCGGTCGCCTCCTCCAGCCGCAGCACCTCGTCCAGCTCGAACGCGTACGCGGCGGTCTCGTCCCAGTACGACATGATGCCGCCGTCGGGCAGCTCGGTGTCGACGTACACCAGGCCCTGGGAACGGATGGTGGCGTCCCAGTCCGGGCGGGGGGTGACCGACTCCCGGCGCACCTCAGCCGCCGCAGGAGGCGAGGTGGGTGCCGAAGCCGCCCCGGTCGGGCACCGCCGCGGCGGCCGGCTCCGGCGCGGTGCGCCCGGCGGTCACCGTGGGCGCCCGCAGCGCCAGGGCCACCGTCTCGCCGCCGCCCACGGGGCCGAGGGCGCAGTCGTCATCGTCGTCGTCCGAGGACATGTTGCAGCCGGAGAGGGTGAGCGCGAGGACGGTGAGCGCGCCGAGCTGCACGGAGGCCGACCGGAGCCGGCGGCGGGGGCGTTGTTCCACGTCATCGTTGTAACCGATGGGGGCCACCGCCGTCCGCCCCCGGCCGGTGCCTGTGACGGTGTTGGGACCTGGCGACCGAGGCTGCGCCCGCTGCCCCGCGCGGGGCCACCGGCGGGCGTTACGCTCGGTCCATGCTCCGTACCGTCATCCTCGCCGCCTCCCGGTCACCCCAGGTCGAGCGGCTCGTCGCGACGGCCCCGTTCACGCGGGACCTCGTCCGCCGGTTCGTCGCCGGCGCCAAGACCGACGACGCGTTGCGCGCGACCCGCGAACTCGTCGACGACGGTCTCGCGGTCACCCTCGACAACCTCGGCGAGGACACCGTCACCCCCGAGCAGGCCACCGCCACCCGCGACGAGTACGTGGGGCTGCTCCGGCGGCTCGCCGAGGCGGGGCTCACCCCGGCCGCCGAGGTGAGCGTCAAGCTGTCGGCGCTCGGCCAGATGTTCGACGAGCAGCTCGCCTACGACAACGCGCGGGCGATCTGCGCCGCCGCCGAGGAGGCGGGCACCACGGTCACCCTGGACATGGAGGACCACACCACCACCGACTCGACGCTCGACATCCTCGCCAAGCTGCGCAAGGACCACCCGTCGACCGGCGCCGTGCTCCAGGCGTACCTGCGGCGGACGGAGTCGGACTGCCGCGAGCTGGCCACGGCCGGTTCCCGGGTCCGGCTGTGCAAGGGCGCGTACAAGGAGCCGGAGTCGGTGGCCTACCAGTCCGCGCGCGAGGTGGACAAGTCCTACGTGCGGTGCATGAACATCCTCATGTCCGGCGACGGCTACCCGATGCTGGCCACCCACGACCCCCGCCTGATCGCCATCGGGGAGGACCGGGCCCGTTGGTTCGACCGCGGCCCCGAGCGCTTCGAGTTCCAGATGCTCTACGGCATCCGCCCGGAGGAGCAGGCCCGGCTGGCCGGCGAGGGCTACACCGTGCGCACCTACCTGCCCTACGGCGAGGACTGGTACGGCTACCTGATGCGCCGGCTCGCCGAGCGCCCGGCCAACCTGATGTTCTTCGGCCGGGCCGTGCTGTCGAAGAACTAGGTCAGCCGTTCGACCAGCCCCGGGTGCTCAGCACCAGGCGGTAGCCGTCCGGATCGGCCACCGTCACCCCCCCCCAGCGGTCCCAGTACGGGCCGGCGGAGACCCTCGTCCCGCCGGCCCGTTCCCGTTGCCGGACGAGTTCGTGCGACCTGGTGCGGTCAGCCCTTGACGGCGTTGGCTAAGTGCATTAGCTTTTCAGTTATGACAGTTAGCTATGTGGAGCGGGACGGCGGGCGGATCGCCTACGAGGTGCACGGGCAGGGGCCGCTCGTCGTCCTCTCGCACGGCATGGGGGAGAACCGCGGCTCCTTCCGCCACCTGGTCCCGCTGCTCGTCGCGGCCGGGCACCGGGTGGCGGCGGTGGACGTCCGGGGGCACGGCGCGTCCAGCGCCGGCTGGCCGTCGTACGCCCCGGCGGAGGTCGGCGCCGACCTGCTCGCGGTGGTCCGCGACCTCGGTGGCGGACCGGCCACCCTCGTCGGCAGCTCGTCCAGCGCGGCGGCAGTGGTCTTCGCCGCCGCCGACGATCCCGCGCTGGTCAACGGCGTCGTCCAGCTCGCCCCGTTCGCCGAGGAGCCGAAGCTCAACCCGTTCATGCGGGTGGCCCTGGCCGCCGTGCTGCGCAGCCCCCGGCTGTTCGGGCTCTTCCACCGCACGCTCTTCCCGTGCGAGCGGCCGGCCGACGACGCGGCGTACCGCAAGGCGATGGTCGCCACCCTGCGCGAGCCCGGCCGGATGGCGGCGATGCGCGGCGTGATCGCGCCGGCCGACCCGCACTGGACCGCGCGGGCGCGCGAGGTCCGGCAGCCGGTGCTGGTGCTGATGGGCACGAAGGACCCGGACTTCCGCGACCCGGGCGCCGGGGCGCGGGCGGCCCGCCGGCTCTTCGCCACCGCCGAGGCCCGGATGATCGACGACTCCGGCCACTACCCGCACGCCGACCAGCCGGCGCGCACCGCCGCCCAGCTCGCCGAGTTCCTTGCGGTCACCGGTGCCTAGGGCCGGGCTGACCCAGGCAAGCGTGGTGCGCGAGGCGGCCCGGCTCGCCGATGAGGTCGGCGCCGACCAGCTCACCCTCGCCGCGCTGGCCAACCGGCTCGGCGTCGCGCTGCCGAGCCTCTACAAGCACGTGCGGGGGGCCGACGCGCTCGCCCAGAAGCTCTCCGCGCTGGCCACCGCCGAGCTCGCCGACGAACTGACCGCCGCCGCCGCGGGCCGGGCCGGCGGGGACGCGCTGCGGGCCGTCGCCACCGCCTACCGGGCGTACGCGCACCGGCACCCCGGTCGCTACCCGGCCACCCAGCGGGTGCCGGACCCGGCCGACTCGGAACACGTCGCCGCCGGCGAGCGGGCCGTCGGGGCGATCCGGGCCACCCTGCGGGGCTACGGGCTCGACGGCGACGACGCCGTCGACGCGACCCGGATGCTGCGCAGCACCCTGCACGGGTTCGTCTCGCTGGAGGCGGCCGGCGGCTTCGGCATGCCCCGCGCCGTCGGCGCCACGTTCGACAACCTGGTCGTCGCGCTGGACGGCGCGTTCCGGTCCTGGCCCTGCGCGGACCGCCGCTGACGGCCCTGGGTCTGCCGCCGCCCTTCTCCGGCCTGCCAGGCGGCGTGGCTCGCCGGGCCGTGGTCGCCGGGCCGGCCCGATGGTCGTACCCTTCGGCGGGTGACTGACGGGCAGCCCGGAACGGACGGCCGACCGGTGACGGACGGCACGCCGGCCGCCGCGAAAGAAGAGGCCGGGCCCGCTGACGGCGCCGGGTCCACTGTCGAGGCCGAGCCCGCTGAGAGGGTCGAGCCGGCTGGTCCCGCCGAGAGGGTCGCGCCTTATCTGAGGGCCGAGCCCGCCGAGGAAGCCGAGCCCGCCGAGAGGGCCGAGCCGGCTGATGAGGCCGCGCCCGCCGCGTCGGCCGTTCCGGTGGCGGTGGGCAGCGGGCGGCCGTCGCGGCGGATCCGGCCGCTCGGGGTGGCGCTGGCGGTGGTCGTACTGCTGCTGGCCTGCGGCCTGCCCGCGGCGCTGGTGGCCGGCCTGGTGCACGCCGGTGACCCGACGGCCCCGGGGGCGTCCGCCGCGCCGGCCGACGACCCCGCCACCGGGGCCGCCCGCCGGCTCGGCGAGCGGATGACGGCCGAACTGGCCCGGCAGTCCGCCGCCCTGCTCGGCGGGGACCGCGCCGGGTTCCTGGCGGTCGCGGAGCCGGTCGCGCATCCGGACCTGCGCCGCCGGTACGCCGCGCTGCGCGCGCTGCGGGTGACCGCCTGGCAGGCAGGCGCCAACGGCCTGCCCACGCCGGTCGAGGGCCGGCCCGGCGAGTGGCGGTTGCTCGTCGAGTTCCGCTACTGCTTCGTCACGCCGGACTGCCGCACCAGCCGGGTGCTGACCGGCACCCGGTGGCGGGCGGGGGAGCGGCCCCGGCTGCTCGCCGTGGAGCCGTCCCGGTCCGCCGAGACCGGCACCCGGCCCTGGGAGGTCAGCGAACTGGCCGTGGCCGTCGGTCGGCGTACGCTCGTGGCCACCACTCCCGCCCTGCGCAAGGAACTGCCCGACCTGCTGGCCCAGGCGGAGGCCGCCGCCCGGGTCGCCGACACGTACGCCGTGGGCGGCCGCACGCCGGACCGGTACCGGATCTTCCACGCGGGCCGGGACGAGTGGCAGCGCTGGTACGGCGGCGGCCGGCCGAAGTGGACGGGCGGCTACGCGGTCACGGTCGGCGGCGGCCACCACGAGGTGGTGCTCAACGCCGACGGTCTCGTCCCCGGCGGGGTGGACGACCTGCTCCGGCACGAGCTGACCCACGCCGCGTCCCTGCCGGAGCGGGGCTACCCGGGCAAGGGCACCTGGTGGCTGGTGGAGGGGCTGGCCGAGTACGCGGGCGCCGACGGCGAGCCGATCGACCGGTACGCGGGACTGGACGAGGTGCGGAGCCTGCTCGGCGGCGGCTGGGACGGCCGGCTCGACAGCCTCAGCCCGGCCGACGACGCCCCGGCCGACCGGGTCAGCGGCAGCTACGGCGTCTCCTACCTGGCGGTCCGGCACCTGGTCGACCGGTTCGGTCCGGAGCGGCTGCTCGCCTTCTTCGCGGCCGTGGTGCACGAGCGCACGCCGGTGGACCAGGCGGCCGAGCGGGTCCTCGGCGAACCCTGGTCCGCCCTGCACGACGAGTGCGTCGGGTACGTCCGGGCCGTGGTCGGCTGACGGGCCGTGGTCGGCTGGGGGCCGTGGTGGCTGAGGGGCCGGGCGGCGCCGTGGCCCCCGCTGGTGCCGGTCCGAGCAGCCCCCGACATTCATGATCGACCGCTGTCGGGCCGCGCCGGGCGACCTGACACACTGGTGCCCGCTCCCAGCGCGGAGCCCCGGTCCGCGTCCGGAAGCGGCCCGGGGCACCCGTCCGGTGGCTCCGGTGGCGCCGCCGGAGCCACCGGACGCCTTCCGCGCGGCGGCCCGGTTCCGGCCGTCGCGGCGGCCACGTGCGTCGGGCAGCGTCCCGACCGCCCCGGACCGGACGGCGTGTCCCGGACAAGGACCGATCGGACGCCGGGCGCAACAGGTTCGACAACGAACCGACCGGTCGGGTGGACACCGGCGAGAATCATGATCAGTTGTACGAAGGGATCGCGCCGGTCACAGCCGTCCCGCTACCGTACTGGTAACACGCGCGTCGCCGGTCCGGGCGGGACGAACCCGTCCGGTGGCACGCGCCGGGCATGGGATTGGTCGGTGAGCCATGGCCGGGTCGCAGTCCGACGGACGGCTGTCGGAGGTCAAGTTCCTCACCGTCGCCGAGGTGGCGACGGTGATGCGGGTGTCGAAGATGACGGTCTACCGCCTGGTGCACAGCGGTGAGCTCACCGCGGTCCGGGTCGGCCGGTCGTTCCGGGTGCCCGAACACGCGGTGCACGAATACCTGCGGGGCGCCTTTCAGGAAACCGCCTGACCCTCCCGCGGGCCGTCGTCCGAGCACGACGTAACGGGCATCGACGGGGGCGCGTTGGTCCTGCTGACGCTCTCCGGCTACCCTGGACCCCGACCGTGACCGCAGGTGCGCCCTCCCGCTAACCCCGCTGGTCCGGTCCGTTGTCCGCAAGCGGTCGCCGACGCCACACCGTGGCGTCAGCCGGTCGCCCCGCACGTTGCATCGAAAGGCTTTCGTATGGGCTCGGTGGTCAAGAAGCGCCGCAAGCGCATGGCTAAGAAGAAGCACCGCAAGCTGCTGCGCAAGACCCGCGTCCAGCGTCGCCGTCTCGGCAAGTGACCGGGGCCGGGTCCCGGCCCGGCTCCCGTCTCCACTTGCCAACTGTCGACCCTCGGAGGCTCAGGTGATCACGCCGCGGATGTCCCGGCTCGGTCCCGCCTGCCGGGGAAGGTGCGCGACATGACCCCCGGCGGCACCCCAGGTGTCCCGGGGGTCGTCGTCGTCACCGGGGTCAGCCGCTACCTCGGCGCGCACGTCGCGGCCCGACTCGCGGCCGACCCCCGCATCGAGCGGGTCATCGGCGTGGACCAGCCCGAGCCCGGCGCCGAGTTCTCCGACCTGCTCGACCGGGTCGAGCGCGTCCGCATCGACGCCGGCTCGCTCGGCGGCCTCCTCGCCGACCTCGATGTCGACGCGGTGGTCCACCTCGCGCTGGTGACCTCGCCGGACCCGCAGCACGGCGGCCGCTCGGCGATGAAGGAACAGAACGTCATCGGCACGATGCAGCTCCTCGCCGCCTGCCAGCGCGCGCCCCGGCTGCGCAAGCTCGTGGTCCGCTCCTCCACGGCCGCCTACGGCGCGTCCTTCCGCGACCCGGCCGTCTTCACCGAGGAGACCGAGCCGCGCGAGGTGCCACGCGGCGGGTTCGGCCGCGACATCCTGGACATCGAGGGGTACGTCCGCGGCTTCCGCCGCCGCCGGCCCGACGTCACCGCGACCGTGCTGCGCTTCGCGCCGTTCATCGGCTCGACCGCCGACACCACCCTCACCCGCTACTTCTCCCGGCCGGTGGTGCCCACCGTGTTCGGGCGGGACCCCCGGTTGCAGTTCCTGCACTTCGACGACGCGCTGGAGGTGCTGCACCGGTCGATCGTCGAGGACCATCCGGGGACGTACAACGTGGCCGGGCCGGGCGTGCTCTCCCTGTCGCAGGCGATCCGGCGGGCCGGCCGGGTGGCCGTGCCGGTGCTGGAGCCCGGCCTCTCCAGCGCCGCCGCGATCGCCCGCAACCTCGGCTTCGGCCGCTATGGCCTGGACCAGGTCGACCTCTTCGTGCACGGCCGGGTCGTCGACACCAGCCGGCTGGAGCAGGAGTACGGCTTCACGCCCCGCTCCACCGCCGCCGCCTTCGACGACTTCATCCGCGCCCACTACGGCGGGGTCGTCGTGAACCGGGACCAGTTGGCAATCGCGGAGCAGCTCGTGCTGGACGGGATCCGGCAGGTCCGGGCGGCTGTGCGGGAGGGATCGTGAACGGGCCGGAGGAGCGGCGCGACGGCCGCTACGACGTACCGCTGACCGTGGCCGCGCCGGGCGCGGAGCCCGCGCGGGCGAACGGACACCATCTCGGCACGCCCGACGAGCCCGACACCTCCGCCACCGACGAGCCGGTCGCGCACGACGCGCCGGCCCCTGCCGACGAGCCGGCCGCCGCCGTGGCGGACCCGACGCCGGGCGGCACGGGACCGCACGATGCGCCGGCCCCGGTGGGTGGGCCGGCGGTGTCGGACCGGCCCGGCGACCACTGGGACCGCAAGGTCGCCAGGGGCCTGGCGTTCCTGCGTCGTCGGCTCTCCGGCGACTACGAGGTCGACGAGTTCGGCTTCGATCCCGAGATCACCGACGCGGTCTTCCACCCGCTGCTGCGGATGCTCTACCGCGACTGGTTCCGCACCGAGGTCACCGGCCTGGAGCACGTGCCCACCGAGGGTGCCGGCCTGGTGGTCGGCAACCACTCGGGCACCGTGGCGCTGGACGCGCTGATCCTCTCGGCGGCGCTGCACGACCAGCACCCGGCGCGCCGCTACCTGCGGCTGCTCGGCGCCGACCTGGTCTTCCGGATGCCGGTGGTCTCCGAGCTGGCCCGCAAGACCGGCGGCACGGTCGCCTGCAACCCGGACGCGGAGCGGCTGCTCGGCAACGGCGAGTTGGTCGGCGTCTTCCCCGAGGGCTTCAAGGGCATCGGCAAGCTCTACTCCGAGCGCTACAAGCTGCAACGCTTCGGCCGGGGCGGGTTCGTCTCGGCGGCGCTGCGCACGGGCACCCCGATCGTGCCGGTCGCCATCGTCGGCGGCGAGGAGACCTATCCGATGCTCGCCGACATCAAGCCCCTGGCGCGGCTGCTCAAGCTGCCCTACTTTCCGGTCACGCCCACGTTCCCCCTGCTGGGACCGCTCGGCATGGTGCCGCTGCCGAGCAAGTGGCTGATCGAGTTCTGCCCGCCGATCCCCACCGCGCACCTGACCGACTCCGCCGACGACCCGCTGGTCGTGTTCAACCTCGCGGACCAGGTGCGGGAGACCATCCAGCAGACCCTGCACCAGCTGCTGGAGCGGCGCCCGGACCCGTTCGGCCCCTGACGGATGCGGCCGGCCCGCGTCGCTGAGGGCGCGGGCCGGCCGGTGCCGCTGACGGCGCGGGCGACCGGTGCCGTCAGCCGTCGCGGCGGCGCCGGTGCAGCGCCAGCCCGGCGCCGACCGCCCCGGCGACCAGGCCGGCCGCCGCGGTGGACGGTACGGCGATCTTGACGGCGCGGCGGCCGGTGCGGAAGTCGCGGACGTCCCAGCCGCGCTGCCGGGCCTCCTTGAACAGGGCCGCGTCCGGGTTCACCGCCACGCCCCGGCCCACCATGGAGAGCATCGGCAGGTCGTTGCACGAGTCGCTGTAGGCGGTGCAGCGGCGCAGGTCCAGCCCTTCGACCGCGGCGAGCTGGGTGACCGCCTCCGCCTTGGCCGGGCCGTGCATCAGGTCGCCGACCAGCCGGCCGGTGTACGCGCCGTCGACGATCTCGGCGACCGTGCCGACCGCGCCGGTCAGGCCCAGCCGCGCGGCGATCACCCGGCCGATCTCCACGGGCGCGGCGCTGACCAGCCAGACCCGCTCGCCGGCGTCCAGGTGGCGCTGGGCGAGCTGACGGGTGCCGGCCCAGATCCGGGGCGCCATCAGCTCGTCGAAGATCTCCTCCGCGAGGCGCTCCACGTCGTCCACCCGCCAGCCCTCGACGAAGGCGAGGGCGGCCTCCTTGGCCTGCGACATGTCGCCGGCGTGCTCGGTGGCGAGCAGCCGGAACCGCAGCTGCTGCCAGGCGAACCGGGCCAGGTCCGCGGTGGTGAAGTAGTCGCGCGCGGCGAGGCCCCGGGCGAACCAGTAGATCGACGCGCCCCGCATCATCGTGTTGTCGACGTCGAAGAAGGCCGCCGCGGTCGGATCGGGTGCCGGGGGAGCGAGGGGTGCGAAGTCGGTCTCCGCCCAGCCGGCGGTGTGACCGTGGGCGTCGGTGCTGACGGTCACCTTGCGGCTGCGGGCCACGCGACCTCCCTCCGCTCGACCGGCGCGACGTGTGCTTCCGCGAGGGTAGCCGGGCGCGCGTGGCGGACGGCCGCCCATGGGGGGAACTGTGGCGTGGACGTCTCGGCCGGTTCCGGCCGAGGCCGGGTCAGCGGTCGCCGGGGCAGGTGGCCGGGGCCGGGCCGAGGGCGTCGCTGCCGACGGGTGCGGGCCCGCCGCAGGCGATCGTCGCGCGCAGCGCGTCGGAGCGCTTGCGGGCCGCGTCGAGCAGGGCGAGCGAGCGGCGGGTCCGGTCGCGTTCGGCCCGGCTGGCGTCGTCGAGGAGCCCGCCGACCGCCCGGCGCTGGCCGGTGAGGAAGGAGTTGACCGCGTCCAGCGCCGCCGGGTCCGAGCGCTGCGTCGCGGCGGTGGTCAGCAGGCGTACGCCCTGGCGGGTGTCGGCGTCCATGTCGTCCAGCACCGCGCCGAAGCCGTCCTCGTTGCCGCGCAGCGCGGCCGCCTCGGCGAGCCGGGTACGGGCGAAGTCCAGGAACAGCTGACCCCGGCTGACGTCGGAACTGGCCAGCGCGAGCTGGGCGCGTTCGGTGGAGCGCTTCATGCCGTACAGCGCGTCGCCGGGGACGGCGTTCTCGCTGGCGGCCGAGATGCCCGAGAGGGCGACGGCGCCGGCCGCGACGCCGACCAGGATGGCGCCCCGGGCGCGGGCCCGGCGGGCGGTCACCGCCGGCAGCAGCCGGTTGCGGCCGGTGTCGGCGGAGCGCCGGGACGACGGCTCGGTGGTGACGGCGGCCGGGGCACCGATGCCCTCGCGTTCGGCCGTGGCCAGGAGCATGGCCCGCAGGCTGGTGCGGAACTCCGGGTCCACCTCCACGGCGGGCGGGGCGGCGGGCAGCCGCTGACCCACCGCGACGAGCGTGGCCAACTGGTCGTCGGCCCGGGAACGGACGTGGTGTCGCCGGCCCCCGTTGGCCTCGTCGAGAAGCTGCGCGAAGCGCTCCGCGCGCCGACGGGAGAAGAGGTTGCTGTCCACCGCGGGCACCTCCTCTCGCTGGTCGCGGCCGGTCGGCCGCTGTCTTCGACAGCGACCGGTGACGGCGGGACACCACGGATGAAGGTCGTGGCCGGCCGCGCTGCCGGACCTCGGGGGCCCGGGGGATGCCGGGGCTACCACCGGTCGCACCCGGAGAAACGGTCCGCACCGGACATGGGTTACGGGGCCGGCGGAGGCGAAATCACGGAAAGTGATCGCTGTCACGAGGTCGCGACGGCACGGACCTGCGCGTACATCGCATCGATGCACGGCGTTCTTCCTGCCCGGGACTACGGTTGGAAGCCGTCCGGCAGCAGCCGGGCCAGCGCTCGTACCGCGCGGTACTGGAGCGCCTTGATCGCGCCCTCGTTCTTGCCCATCGTGCGGGCCGTCTCGGCCACGGAGAAGCCCTGCAGGAAGCGGAGCACGATGCACTCCTGCTGCTCCGGGTTGAGCTGCTTGACGGCGCTGAGCAGGGCCACGTTGGTGATGTGCTCGACGACCGCCGCCTCCGGGCTGCCCTCCGGGCCCCGGTCCTCGCGGTCAGCGTCCAGCACGTCCCCGGTGGTGACCTCCAGCCGGTAGCGGCCGGACTTGAAGTGGTCCGCCACCAGGTTCCGGGCGATGGTGACCAGCCAGGCGCCCAGGTCGCGCCCCTGCCAGGTGAAGCTGCCGATCCGCTTGAGGGCGCGCAGGAAGGTGTCGGAGGTGAGGTCCTCGGCGAGTTGCCGGTTGCCCACCCGGAAGTAGACGAACCGGAACACCGTGTCGACGTACCGGTCGTAGATCAGCCCGAACGCCTCGGACTCGCCGGCCTGGGCCCGCTCGACCAGCCCCCAGACCTCGGTCGCGGGGTCGGACGGGTCGGGACGGCTGGGGAAGCCCGTCGAGGTGTTGACCGGCGCGGCGGCGGCCGGCACCGCCGGGAGCACCGCCGTCTCCGCGCCCGACTCGTCGGGCGCCTTGGCCGGTTCCGTGGTGCGGCGGCCCTGCGCCGGCATGGTGGGCCGGGGGACGGCGACCCGGCCGCCGGCCGACTTGGCGTTGCCGCCCGGTGTCGCGGAGCGGGGCGGCGGTTCGTTCTGGTGCGGCCGGCTGCGGGTCCGGCTCGACGTGCCCTCCCCCCGGACGGCGAGGCTGCCCGTGTCGTCCAGCGGACCCCGGGCGGCGGGCCGTTCGTTGAGCTGGCCGCGGATCACCGGGTTGGTCAGGCCGGCCGGCCGTTCCGCGTATCCGAAGGTGGTCACCGCGCCGCCTCCGTCCCGCCGGCCGACCACGCCGGTCGGCGCGTCGCCGTCGTGGCCCGGCCGGCTGGGCCGGGCAGGGCTGGCTCGGGGTGTGCCGACGGGCGGCAGATCCCCTTGAGGTGCTGGTCCAATGCGCTCACAGGCACGGGGGCCTCCTCGGGCTGAGGGGTGTCGACTCACGGCAAATGGGGTGAGCCGACCCGAGTGATGATAGGGCCAACGTCACCCACGCGTGGCAAGTCCGTTACACAGGGCGGAAGTATTTCCCGCCGCGTCGCACACCTGGCGGACCGGTTGTCCGTCGTGTGCGGTTGACTTTCGGATTACCTCGTGGTTGCGAAGAAAATCCAGGTCAGTGGGCGTGTCGCGGGGCTTGGGCGGGACGGTGGAGCGGGTGTCGATCCAGGACCGTCCGGGACGCCGGGCGGGTCCCGGCGTGTCCTGTGGACGGGACCGGTCGCGTCCCGTCCGCGCCCAGCGGTCGTCCCGCCGGCGGGACTTGTCCGGGCTGCCGTTGCCGCCGACCGGGATGTCCCCTCCGGCCTCCGGCGGGCATGGCCCACAGGCCCCGCGCTGTGCCAGACTCAGCCACCGTGCAGGACGCAACCGACAGCTCCGCCTCGACCCTCGTCGAGCGGCTCCACCGGGCGGCCGCCGCCCACGGCGACCGACCCGCGCTGCACTGGCGCGAGCGGACCGTCACCTGGTCCGATCTGGACGCGTCGGTGACCGCCACCGCCCACGCCCTGGCGGCCCTGACCGGGCCGCGACCCGCCGGGCCCGGCCCGACGCCGGGAGCCGCCGACCCGCACCCGCCCCGGATCGCCGTCGCGCTCGGCAACTCGCCGGACTTCGTGGTGAGCTGCCTGGCCGCGCTGCGCGCCGGGCTGGTCGCGGTGCCGGTCAACCCCGGCCTCACCGCCCCCGAGCTGCGGCACGTGCTGGCCGACTCCGGCGCCTCGGTGCTGATCGGCACCGAGCGGGTACGCGACCTGGTCGCCGGCGCCGCCGGGGACCGGCCCGCGCTCGTCGCCGTGCACACCGCGCCGCCGGTGGCCGACGCCGGTCAGCCGTTCCCCGACCGGGGCGGCGACGACCTGGCGCTGCTGCTCTACACCTCCGGCACCGAGGGGCGGCCCAAGGGCGCGATGCTGACGCACCGGGCGCTGGCGGCCAACCACGAGCAGGTCGGCCGCATCGACCCGCCCGTCGTCGGCCCGGACGACACCGTGCTGCTGGCGCTGCCGCTGTTCCACGCGTACGGGCTGAACGCGGGGCTGGGCGCGGTCGTCCACCATGGCGCGACCGGGGTGCTCGTCGACGACCTCGGCTCCGACGCGGGACTGGCCGTGATCGCCCGGCACCGGGTCACCGTGCTGGTCGGCGTACCGTCGATGGTGGCCGCCTGGTCCACGGCGGACGCCGCCGCCCTCGCCGCGGCGATGACGTCGGTCCGGGCCGTGGTCTGCGGCGCGGCGCCGCTGGAGCCGGCCGTCGCGGCGCGCTTCGCCGAGGTCGCCGGCCGCCCGGTGCACGTCGGGTACGGCCTGACCGAGACCGCGCCGGTGCTCACCTCCACCCTGGTCGGCGGGGAGCCGAAGCCCGGCTCGATCGGCCGGCCGCTGCCCGGCGTCGAGCTGCGTCTGGTCGGGACCGACGGGGCCGACCTGTGGCGCGACGGCGTGGCCGAGCCGGAGGACGACGCCGACGAGCTGGACCTCTCCGACGTCACGCCCGGCACCGACCCGGGCCAGGTCGTGGTGCGCGGGGCGAACGTCTTCGCCGGCTACTGGCCGGACGGCCGGGGCGGCCCGGACGCCGACGGCTGGTGGGCCACCGGCGACGTGGCGTACGCCGACTCCGACGGCGACCTCTTCCTGGTCGACCGGATCGGCGAGCTGATCCTGGTCAACGGCTTCAACGTGTACCCGCACGAGGTCGAGCTGGTGCTCTCCGCGCACCCGGGGGTGGCCGAGTCGGCGGTACTGGGTGTGCCGCACCCGCGGACCGGCGAGACTGTCCGGGCGTACGTGGTGCCGGCGCCGGGGCGTCCGGTGACCGGTGAGGAGCTGCTCGCCCACTGCGCCCGCAACCTGGCCCGGTTCAAGTGCCCGACCGCCGTCGAGTTCGTCGACGAGTTGCCGCACTCGGTGATCGGCAAGGTGCGCAAGACCCTGCTCCGGACGGCGTCGTCCCCGGCGTCCCCGGTGCCGTCCCCGGCGGCGTCGCCGGAGACCCGCCCGCCGGCCCCGGCCGGCGCCAGCACGACGGAGGAGACCGATGCGTGAGCCCCGACTCACCCTGATCACCCGCCCCGGCTGCCACCTCTGCGACGAGGCGAAGCTGGCGCTGGACCGGGTGGTGGCGGTCACCGGGGACCGGTGGACCGAGAAGGACGTCACCGACGACATCGAGCTGGAGCGCGAGTACGGCGACCGGCTGCCCGTGGTGCTGCTCGACGGCAAGGAGCACGGCTACTGGCGGGTGGAGGAGGAGCGGCTGCTGCGGGACCTGACCACGCCGCAGCTGTAGTGCCGGGCGCTAGGGTGCTCGGATGACCCCTGCGCGCAACCACCTGGTGTGGGACTGGAACGGCACCCTGCTCAACGACCTGAGCCTGGTGGTCGCCTGCACCAACGCCGCCTTCGCCAGCGTCGGCGGGCCCACCGTGACCGCCGACGAGCACCGGGTGCGGTTCCGCCGCCCGATCGCCGACTACTACGCGGAGGTGCTCGGCCGGGCGGTCGACGACGACGCGTTCGGCCGGCTGGACCGGATCTTCCACGATGCGTACCGCACCGGGCTGACGACCTGCGAGCTGGCGCACGACGCCACCGTGGCGATGGCGGCCTGGCCGGGCAGCCAGTCCCTGCTGTCCATGTGGTTCCACGAGGAGCTGGTGCCGACCGTGCACACGTACGGGCTCACCGGGCACTTCGTCCGGGTGGACGGGCTGCGGGCGGCTGTCGGCGGCGACCGTAAGGCCGAATCGCTCCGGCGGCACCTGACGGAGCTGGGCGTGGACGGCCGGGACGTGGTGCTGATCGGCGACTCCGTCGACGACGCCGACGCCGCCGTGTCGGTGGGGGGCCGCGCCGTCCTCTACACCGGCGGGTTCACCGACGCGGCACGGCTGCGCGCCTCCGGCCACCCGGTCGCCGACACCCTCAGCGAGGCGGTCAGCCTGGCGGCCACGCTGCCCTGACCGGTCCCGTCCCGTCCCGTGTCCGGGCCCCGGCGGCAGGCCGGCGGCCGGTCCGTGCGCTGGCGGCGGGTCAGTTGCGCAGGTAGGCCAGCACGGCCAGGACCCGGCGGTGCTGCTCCGTGTCGGGCGGGAGCTGGAGCTTGGTGAAGATGTTCCGGACGTGCTTCTCGACGGCGCCGTCGGTGACCACCAGGGTCTTCGCGATCGCCGTGTTGGAGCGGCCCTCGGCCATCAGCGCGAGCACCTCGCGTTCGCGCGGGGTGAGCTCGCGCAGCGGGTCGTCGCGCCGGCGCCGGGCGAAGAGCTGGCCGACCACCTCGGGGTCGAGCACCGTCCCGCCGGCGGCCACCCGGTCCAGCGCGTCGAGGAACTCGTCGATCGCGGCCACCCGGTCCTTGAGCAGGTAGCCGATCCCGCCTCCGCCGCCGCCGGTGGTGGCGAGCAGGTCGTCGGCGTACGACACCTCGACGTACTGGGAGAGGACCAGGATCGGGGTGCGGGGCACCAGGCGGCGGGCCTCCACCGCCGCGCGCAGCCCCTCGTCGGTGTGCGACGGCGGCATCCGGACGTCGACGATCGACACGTCCGGGCGGTGCGCCACCACCGCCGTCACCAGCGCGTCGCCGTCCGCCACGGCGGCCACCACCTCGTGCCCGCGCTCGGTGAGCAGCCGTACCAGCCCCTCCCGGAGCAGCACCGCGTCGTCCGCGATCACGATCCGCATGTCCTGTTGTCTACCACGTACCGCTCACAGCGGGAGCTCCGCGCGGATCTTGGTGGGCCCGCCGGCCGGGCTGACCACGGAGAGCCGGCCCCCGGCGGCGCGTACCCGGTCGGCGATGCCGACCAGCCCGTGCCCCTTGGCCAAGTGGGCGCCGCCCTGCCCGTCGTCGTCGACGTCGACCTCCAGCCGTCCGTCGTGCCGGGCCACGGTGACCTGGCACTCGGTCGCCCGGCTGTGCTTGGCGACGTTGGTCAGCGCCTCGGACACCACGAAGTAGGCGGTGCTCTCGACCGACGGGTCGAGCCGGCCGGCCGGGCTGGCCAGTTCCGGGTCCACCCGCAGCTCGATCGGGATCAGGCCGCGCCCGGCCAGTGCCGCCAGGGCGCTGGGCAGTCCCCGGTCGACCAGGATCGGCGGCGCGATGCCCCGCGACAGGGCGCGCAGCTCGGCGAGCGTCTCCCGGGTCTGGGTGACCGCCTCGTCCAGGGTGCGCCCGGCGGCCCGCGGGTCGGTGGCGAGTTGCTGGCGGGCCCGGCTGAGGTCCATCGCGAGCCGGACGAGGCGCTGCTGCGGGCCGTCGTGGATGTCCCGCTCCAGCCGGCGCAGCGCGCTCGCCTCGGCGGAGACGGCGGCCCGCTTCTGTTCCTCCAGCACGGTGATCCGGTTGCGCATCTCGGCCACGCCGGTGAGCAGGGCCCGGCCGAAGCCAGCCTGGAGCAGCGCGCAGCCCCGGGCCACGATCGGCAGGGTGATCAGGAAGAACAGCCCGATCGCGGTGTGCAGCCCGATCCGGACGACGGTCGAGTTGCCGAGGCCGAGGAGCTGGGGGAGGCCGACGTCCTCCGGGTCGCCGTGCGGCAGCGTCCAGTCGTACGCCCAGTAGAGGGTGCCGGCGACGGCGCCGGCCCACCAGACCAGCGTGACCACGAAGGTGACGATGGCCACGATCAGCTTGAGGATGCCGTGCGCCAGGTCGAGCCAGGACTGCGCGTCCCCCATCGGCACGAAGATCCGCCGCCAGGCGCTCGCGCCGGGCTCCGGGAGCCGGTACTGGGGGCGGATCCGGGCCTGGTGGAGCACGGTGGGCAGGCGGAGGCGCTCGATGTCGGCGAGGCCCCGGGCGGCGTAGAGGGTGCCGCTGAGGATCGGCAGGCCGATCACCGTCACGACCAGCCCCAGCCCGGCAGCCAGGCCGACCAGCAGGACGACGAAGCTGGCCAGGGCCAGCGGGAGGCCCAGCAGCACGTAGCCGGAGTCCAGCAGGAGCTGTCGGGAGATGGTCGGCGCCGGCACGGGCTGATCGGCGGCGACGGGTACGGCGGTCATGTCACGAGGCTAGGCAGCGCGGGGTCGTCGACCCATCCCGTCGGCCCGCCTCTGCGGCGTAGGGCTGGCCCTACCGTGACCGGATCGTGGGCGAGCCGTGGGCCGCGCGATTGGTCAGAGAAGTCGTAATTGAGCAATAATCGGCGCTACCGGCACCATCGCCACCGCCCCGAGGTCGGGCGGTGGCCGGCGGCGGCCACTGGATCGATCTTGCGGAATGGAGGGGCTGGTGAAGCCGCGTCGCGAGCTTTCAAGATCGCGATTTGTGCACGCCTTCACAAGCGCCTACTCTGTAGTTCCGACGCGCCCTGCTAGCACAGCCGGCAATCTCGGTCGCCAGCGGGGATCCCGAAACGGCCGGCCGCCCGAGTTGGCCGAGGATCGCACCGCACGGAGTCTCATGAGTCAGCACCGTCACCCTGGCGCGCCCGGCCGCGCCGGTGCCGTACCGGCGCTCCCGGATCTGCCGGAGGCGACCGTCGCGCGGCTCCCGGAATACCTCCGTGCCCTGCACAACCTCGCCGAATCCGGCCACGAGACCGTGTCCAGCGAGGGGCTGGCCAGCGCCGCCGGCGTGAACTCCGCGAAGCTCCGCAAGGACCTCTCCCACCTCGGCTCGTACGGCACCCGTGGCGTCGGCTACGACGTGGCGCTGCTGGTCGACCAGATCGAGTACGTGCTCGGGCTCACCCAGCGGCGGGCCGTCGCCCTGGTCGGCGTGGGTAATCTCGGTCACGCCCTCGCCGGCTACGACGGCTTCGCCAGCCGTGGCTTCCGGATCGCCGCCCTCTTCGACGCCGACCCCGCCCGGGTCGGCGAGGAGATCAGCGGGCTGGTCGTCCGGCACATCGACGAGCTGCCTCGGGTCGCCGTCGAGGAGGCCATCGCCATCGGCGTGATCGCCACCCCGGCCCCGGCCGCCCAGGCGGTGGCGGACCAGCTCGTGGCCGTCGGTGTGACGAGCATCCTGAACTTCGCCCCGTGCGTACTCTCGGTTCCGGAGGGGGTCGACGTGCGCAAGGTCGACCTCGCGATCGAGCTGCAGATCCTGTCCTTCCACGAGCACCGCAAGGCATCGCTGACCGCGCTGCCCGCCACCGGTGGGTCCGCCCTGACCGCCCTGCCCGGGGGGCTCGCCGTCACCGACCCGCAGGAGGCGATCGGCACGTGAAACTGCTCGTCGTCGGCGCGTCCTACCGCACCGCTCCCGTCGCCACGCTGGAGCAGCTCGCGGTCGGCCCCGCGGACCTCACCCGCACCCTGGACCGCCTGGTCGCCCAGCCGTACGTGACCGAGGCCGTGATCGTCTCCACCTGCAACCGGGTGGAGGTCTACGCCGCCGTGTCCGGCTTCCACGGCGGCCTCGGCGACATCTGCGCGGTGCTGGCCGACCAGGCCGGCTGCCAGCCCGCCGCGCTCGCCAACCACCTCTACGTGCACTTCGACGCCGCCGCCGTGGACCATGTCTTCCGGGTCGCCGCCGGGCTCGACTCGATGGTGGTCGGCGAGGCGCAGATCCTCGGCCAGCTCCGGGACGCCTACCATTCCGCGACCGGGGCCGACACCGCCGGGCGGCTGCTGCACGAGCTGATGCAGCAGGCGCTGCGGGTCGGCAAGCGGGCGCACGCGGAGACCGGGATCGACCGGGCCGGCCAGAGCGTGGTGACCGCCGCGCTGGAGCTGGCCGCCGGGCACCTCGACGGCGACCTCGCCGGCCGTCCCGCGCTGGTGGTCGGCGCGGGCGCGATGGGCTCGCTGGGCGTCGCCACGCTGTCCCGGCTGGGCGCCGGGCCGCTCACGGTCACCAACCGGGGCGCCGACCGGGCCGTCCGGCTGGCCGAGGCGTACGGGGCCAGCGCGACGCCGATGGCGGAGCTGACCACCGTGCTCTCCACAGTGGACATCGTAGTGGCCGCCACCGCGGCCACCGAAGCGGTCCTCACCCGTAACGTGGTGACCCGGGCGCTCGCCGGGCGCGACCCCGGCCGGGGGCCGCTCGTCCTGCTCGACCTGGCCGTGCCGCGCGACGTGGAGGCCGGCGTCGCCGAGCTGCCCGGCGTCGAGGTCATCGACATCGACCGGATGGCGACGCTGCTCGCCGACGGGCCCGCCGCCGCCGACGCCGCCGCCGTCGAGCGGATCGTGGCCGGCGAGGTCGACGCCTTCCTGACCTGGCTGCGCGGCGCCGACGTGGCGCCCACGGTGGCCGCCCTGCGTGGCCGCGCCGACGACGTCGTCGGCGCCGAGCTGCGCCGGCTCGCCCAGCGCCGCCCGGACCTCACGGACGACCAGCGCGCCGAGGTGGCCCGGACGGTGCACCGGGTGGTGCAGCGGCTGCTGCACCAGCCGACCGTGCGGGTGCGCCAGCTGGCGGCCGAACCCGGCGGCGACCAGTACGCGGCCCTGCTGCGCGAGCTGTTCGACCTCAAGGTGCCGCAGACGTCCCCGGTCGACAACGTCCCCGACATCGTGGCCGGCGACGCCGCGCCGCCGTTCGGCCTCGCCGACCTCCCGCCACCCGGCGGCCTCGCCGACGTTCCGCCGCCCGTCGGTCACACCGACAATCCGCCGTCGACGGGTTCCGCCGACGTCCCGCCCCTCGGAGGTGAGCGATGAGCACGCCCCTGCGCCTCGGTACCCGGGGAAGCAAACTGGCGATGGCCCAGTCCGGCCACGTCGCGGAGGCCCTGACCGCCGCCACCGGCCGGCCCGTCGAGCTGGTCGAGGTGGTCACCGCCGGCGACCGCTCGTCCGCGCCGGTGCACCGGCTCGGCGTCGGCGTCTTCGTCTCCGCCCTGCGGGACGCCCTGACCGCCGGCACCATCGACTTCGCGGTGCACTCCTACAAGGACCTGCCCACCGCGGCGGCGGCCGGGCTGCACATCGCGGCGGTGCCGATGCGGCAGGACCCGCGGGACGCGCTGGTCGCCCGGGACGGCCGGACGCTCGCCGAGCTGCCCTCCGGCGCGACCGTGGGCACCGGAGCGCTGCGCCGCATCGCCCAGCTGCACGCCCTCGGGATGCAGCTGGAGGTCACCCCGATCCGCGGCAACGTCGACAGCCGCCTCGCGCGGGTGCTCGGCCCGGAGGCCGACCTCGACGCGGTCGTCCTGGCCCGGGCCGGGCTGGCCCGGCTCGGGCGTACCGACGTGATCACCGAGACGCTCGACCCGATGCTGATGCTGCCCGCGCCCGCCCAGGGCGCGCTGGCGGTGGAGTGCCGGGCCGACGACACGCACCTGGTCGAGCTGCTCGCCGTGCTCGACCACGCACCGTCCCACGCCGCGGTCACCGCGGAACGGGCGCTGCTGGCCACCCTGGAGGCCGGATGCTCCGCCCCGGTCGCCGCCTACGCCGTCGTCGCCGAAGGCGAGCCAACCGGCTCGGGCGTCGAGGGTGACTTCGTCCAGGAGATCTATCTGCGCGGGGCGGTGATCAGTCCGGACGGCACGAGAGACCTCCGGCTGTCCCGCACCGGAACGCTCGCCGACGCGGCGGAGATCGGCAAGGCACTCGCCGCCGAACTCCTCGACCTCGGCGCCGACTCGATCCTCGGCCACGATGGACACGCCGGCCCGGGGACCCAGCAATTTGGGAGCACAGAATGACCCGCACCCGTAAGCCCGTAGGCCGCATCGCCTTCGTCGGGGCCGGTCCCGGCGACCCGGGCCTGCTGACCCGCCGGGCGCACGACGCTCTGGTCGACGCCGACCAGGTGGTGTACGACCGGGGAGTCCCCGAGTCGCTGCTCGACGCCGTCCGCGCCCAGGCCAGGGAGGACGCCCAGTTCACCCCGGCGGAGGGGGCGCCGGGTGACGTGGCGAAGGTGCTGATCTCGGCGGCCCGTTCCGGGCTGAACGCGGTGCACCTGGTCGCCGGCGACCCGTTCGGCCACGAGTCGGTCGTCAAGGAGGTGCAGGCGGTCGCGCGTACCGCCGCGCACTTCGAGGTGGTTCCCGGGGTCGGCCAGGCCGAGGGGGTGGCGACCTACGCGGGCGTGCCGCTGCCGGGCGTACGGACGGCGGCCGACGTCGAGGACGTCAGCACGCTGGACTTCGACGCGCTGGCCGCAGCCGTCGGCCGGGGCTCGCTGGCCCTGGCCGTGGACGCTGGCGACCTCGCCGCGATCCGTGACGGGCTGCTCGCGGCCGGGGTGGAGGGCACCACCGGCGTCGGGGTGACCGGCGATGGCACCGGCGAGACGCAGTACACCACCACGTCGACCGTGGACTCGTTCGTCGCGGCGGCGCTCGGCTTCACCGGCCGGGTGGTCCTCACCGTCGGCGAGGGCGTGGGCCAGCGGGACAAGCTGAGCTGGTGGGAGAACCGTCCGCTGTACGGCTGGAAGGTCCTCGTGCCCCGCACCAAGGAGCAGGCCGGCGTGATGAGCGCGCGGCTGCGCGCGTACGGGGCCATCCCCTGCGAGGTGCCGACGATCGCGGTGGAGCCGCCGCGCACCCCGGCCCAGATGGAGCGGGCGGTCAAGGGCCTGGTCGACGGCCGGTACGCCTGGGTGATCTTCACCTCCGTCAACGCGGTACGCGCGGTCTGGGAGAAGTTCGCCGAGCACGGTCTCGACGCCCGGCACTTCGGCGGCGTCAAGATCGCCTGTATCGGTGAGGCGACCGCCGACGCCGTCCGCGCGTTCGGCATCCAGCCCGAGCTGATCCCGTCGGGGGAGCAGTCCTCCGAGGGGCTGCTGGCCGAGTTCTCGCCGCACGACGAGATCCTCGACCCGGTCGGGCGGGTGCTGCTGCCGCGCGCCGACATCGCCACCGAGACCCTCGCCGCCGGCCTCACCGAGCGCGGCTGGGAGGTCGACGACGTGACCGCCTACCGGACGGTCCGTGCCGCCCCGCCGCCCGCCGAGATCCGGGACGCGATCAAGTCGGGTGGCTTCGACGCGGTGCTCTTCACGTCCAGCTCGACGGTGCGCAATCTGGTGGGTATCGCGGGGAAGCCGCACGCACGTACCGTCGTTGCAGTGATCGGGCCCAAGACGGCGGAGACCGCGACGGAGTTCGGCCTGCGGGTCGACGTCCAGCCGCCGCACGCCTCGGTCCCCGATCTGGTGGAGGCGCTCGCCGCCTACGCCGTCGAGTTGCGCGAGAAGCTCGCCGCCATGCCGGCGAAGCAGCGCCGTGGCTCGAAGGTGCAGGGGCCGACCGCCCTGAGGTTCCGGTAGTCGTAGCAGGAGGTCCGTGATGCCGTACCCCGAGATCCGGCCCCGCCGGCTGCGCCGCAACGCGGCCATCCGGCGACTGGTCTCCGAGACCCGCGTCGACCCGGCCGAGCTGGTCGTGCCGATGTTCGTCCGGGAGGGGTTGACGGAACCGCGGGCGATCGCGTCGCTCCCGGGGGTGCTCCAGCACTCCCGGGACTCGCTTCGCAAGGCCGCGGCCGAGGCGGTCCAGGCGGGCGTCGGCGGCATCATGCTCTTCGGCGTGCCGGAGCAGCGGGACGCCACCGGCTCCGGCGGGATCGACCCGAACGGCATCCTCAACGTCGCGATCCGCGACGTCGTCGCCGAGGTGGGCGACGCCACGGTGGTGATGAGCGACCTCTGCCTGGACGAGTTCACCTCGCACGGGCACTGCGGCCTGCTCACCCCCGACGGTGGCGTCGACAACGACGCCACGTTGGAGGCGTACGCCGAGATGGCGGTCGCCCAGGCCGCCGCCGGGGTCGGTGTGGTCGGGCCGTCCGGCATGATGGACGGCCAGGTCGGCGTCGTACGCCGGGCGCTCGACGCCGCGGGCCACCAGGACGTCGCCGTGCTGGCGTACGCCGTCAAGTACGCCTCGGCCTTCTACGGCCCGTTCCGGGACGCGGTGGAGTCGGCCCTGGAGGGCGACCGCCGCACCTACCAGCAGGACCCCGCCAACCTGCGGGAGTCGCTGCGCGAGGTCGAGCTGGACGTCGCCGAGGGCGCCGACATGGTGATGGTCAAGCCGGCCCTGCCGTACCTCGACGTGGTGTCGGCGGTCCGCGCGGCGGTGGACGTCCCGGTCGCCGCCTACCAGGTCTCCGGCGAGTACGCGATGGTCGAGGCGGCCGCCGCCAACGGCTGGATCGACCGGGAGCGCGTGATGCTGGAGACGCTCACCTCGATCCGTCGGGCCGGCGCGCAGATCATCCTCACCTACTGGGCGGTCGAGGCCGCCGGACTCCTCCGCCAGCGCTACTGACCCCACCCGCCCCGCCCCGGCGCGGCGTGGCTTGGCCCTGTGCGGCGCGGCTTGGTCTGGCGCGGCCTGGTCCGGTCCGACCTCTTCGGTCTCCGACCCGTTCCGGGCAGCGGGTCGGATTCCAATCGAGCCAACTCATTCCTCCGCTACCCGTCTCGGGACACTCGCCGCACCTTCACGTGCCCCCTCGCCGTCCAGTGCGACGTGCTGGTGCGTGCCGTTGTAGTCCCTTGCAGGCATAAGCAGGCGCCAGTGCTAGTTGCCGGATTCGAGTAGAGGCCCGCTCCGCATGCCCCTGGCAGTAACGCTGAGTACTCGACCTGCGCCCCGGACCGCACCGCCCCTCGGACGCTTTGCTCTGCATCCTAATATGCGCCAGTAACCCGGAGTGCCTGTTGCATATTAGGATGCAGAGCAAAGGGCGTGCAGAGGTTCGTCGCTCCTGGGGAGGGATAACACTGAAATTGCTGGTCATGACGTTGCGGTCGTCAGCGGTGGTGATCGAGGATCGTTCAGAGCCGAATTTGCCATCACTTAGCGTAGGCAGCTGTGGAAAGGCCGCTCCTGTTACAGTGCGTTACATGCCCAGCTAGGTTTGCCCCGGGGTGTGGGGGAAGGACCGGCCGTCGGTTTCCACAGGTGGCTGAGTTATCCACAGGCGGAGCGGGCGGGATTGCGGGAGAGGCATCGCAGCCGGGAGCGTGACGGGATGACCGAGCTTCCCGCCGAACCGGAAATCGGCCGGGATCCCGACCAACCGGCTGGCTCCAACCAGTTGTCCGCTGCCGCCGGGCTGTCGGGACCCGCAGGGCCGTCGGGCGGCGCTGTGCAGTCGGGCGGTGACCAGGCGGTGGGTACCGATCAGGGGGCGGGATCGCGCGAGCCGCCCGTGCTGCTGACCGAGCCGTTCGACACCCCGTGGCCGGCTGCGGGCATCGTCCGGGCGGTCCGGCGGCATGCCAGCCTCAGCCAGCGGGAGCTGGCCCGGTGGGCCGGGGTGAACCATTCCACCGTCGGGCGGATCGAGGCGGGTCGGATGGTGCCGAGCATCCTGCTCCTGCGCCGCATCATCGGGGTCGCCGGATTCCGGCTGGCCGTCGTCGACGAGTTCGGGCGGGTGCTGAAGCCGATGCGGGACTGGCAGGACACCCGCGACGGGGCGGGGCGTCGCTACCCCTCGCACCTGGACACCATTCTCGACCCCGAGCCGGGCGAGTGGTGGGCGGACATCTACGGGCTGGCCCGCCCGCCGGAGACGTTCTACCGCGACCGTCGGGTCCGCGACGCCATGCGGCGGCGCAGCCAGTGGGAGGTGCGGGTGGCGAAGTACCGCAGCGTGCCCCCGCCGCCGCGCGTGCCTCCACCGCCGCGCGTGCCCCCGCCGTCGCGGCTGCCCGGTTCAGGCTTCCCGTGGTGAGCGGACGGCCCGCCGGCCAGGAGGTTCCTGGGCGGCGGGCCGTCGGGGCGGGCTCCGGTGTGACGTCAGTCGTCGTCGGTGATGGTGCCCACGGCGAGAGGATCGGTCAGCCGCAGGCCGGGCACCCCGGCCACGACCAGGTTCACCTTCTCGTCGGACTCCCGCTTCCGGTCACCGCGTACGGTCACCGGGAAGGCCAGCGACGTCTGCCCGGCGGCCAGGACCTTGCAGCCGACGTACGGGTCGTAGTCGGCGCCGGCCTGGGCCGTGGTGCCGTACGTGGCGGCGCAGAGCAGCACCGGCTGGGACAGCGGGCGCGACACGGTGACCGTGTAGGTCAGCGGCCGGGTGCCCCGGTCGCCCTCGACCACCGACGCGTCGCCGACGCTCAGCGACGCCCGGGAGCGGAAGCGGGCCACCTGCGGGTCGTGGTCGCTGGAACCCCGGCTGCCGTCGGCCGCGTGGTCGGCCGGCCAGTCGGCGTTGACGTGCGCGGCCCGCATCTCCACCAGGTCCCGGTGCAACGCGCCGTTGACGAACAGGTGGTCCAGCGTCTGCGTCTGCCCCTCGAAGCTGTACGAGTAGGCGGACGACGGCGCGTCGGCGAGCAGGTCGTCCCACAGGTTGCGCATGCCCGCCTCGTACAGCGGCCCGAGCTGGTCCGACGGGGTGGGATCGGCCGCCGTCGCGATGGGGTCGTCGGGGCGGGGGAAGACGTTCAGGTCCCCGCCGTAGACCACCCGCGCGTGCGGGTCCGACGCCTCGATCGCGGTGACGATCGCGGCCCCGTACGCGGCCTGCTCCCGGCGCTGCCCGACCCGGCTGTCCGGCCCGGACGAGTAGTGGTTGCTCGCGGCCCAGAGCGTGTACCGCTCGGCGGAGCTCGGGGCGGCGGCGACCGTGAACTTGCCGAGCTGCGGCGCGCGGGTGAAGACGTTGTTCCCGTCCTTGCCGGTGGACGTGTCCACGTCGTCCGGCAGCACCGCGTTGAGCGCCTTCGGGTTCTGCACGTCCGCGTTGCCCGGCAGCGCCGCCCCCCGGTACTCGACGGTCGGCGCCGAGCCCAGCAGCGGGTCGCCGGCGGTGGGCGCCGCCAGCGACACCCGGTCGGTGCGGAACAGGAACGCCGCCGTGATGCCCCGGGCGTCCGCACCGGTGCGGTCGTACGCGGCCTGGTAGGCGGGGCCACCGGCGGCCGTGATGGCCAGCGCCAGGTCCTGGAGGCTGTCCGGCGCGCCGTCGGCGTTGTCCGTGCTGCCGCAGACCAGCGCGCCGCCCGAGACCGAGCAGATGTCCTGGTCCTCGGCCTCCTGCACCAGGATCAGGTCCGGGGAGTGCAGGTCGGTGGTGATCTGGTCGGCCAGCGCGACGAGCTGCTCGCGGTACTCCTGCTCGCTGCCCGGGACGTAGTCGAACGGCGGGCGCACCCCGGTGCAGCCGGCGTTGCCGGCGAAGTCGCAGCCGTCGAACGGGTCGTCACGGTAGTCGTACAGGTTCTCGACGTTGTAGGTCGCGACGGCCAGCTCCTCCGACCGGTTGGCCGGCTTCGGCGGGTTGTTCGCCGACGGGTCGGCCCCGCCCGTGAACGCCGCCGCCTCGACCTGCACGCCGTACTTCTCGAACGAGTAGTAGAGCCCACCGACCGCGTCGGCGGTCAGCGTGTCGAACGTGCGCGCCGGCGGGAGCAGCGCGGCGCTGTCGCCCGTGCTGCCCTTGACGCCCATGCTGCCGAGCAGGACGCGCTGCCCGTTGCCGTCGTCGAAGCGGCGGGTCGGGTCGTTGTCGAGCGGGTGCGCGTCCCGGAACACCCGGCGGGCGTACGCGTCGGCGCGGTCGAGCAGCGGGTCGTCCCGGTCGATCACGAAGATCTCGGCGTCGGCGGTGGAGGCGAAGACGTTGCGCCCGCTCACCGCGCCGCTGCCGGCGCGTACGCGCAGCCGGGCGCCCTCGTGCCGCTCGAAGAAGCGCTGCGCCGCCGCCACCTCGACCGGCGGCACCGCGTCGGTCACCTGGACCTCGGCGTTCACGTCCACGCCGGAGGCGATCCGGCGCACCAGCGACGCGCCGGAGAGCTGGGTGAAGTTGAAGTACTCGGAGACCCGGGCGCGCAGCACCACCTCGTCGCCGACCGTCGGCACGTAGCCGCCGATCAGGGACGTGAACGAGCCCATGAAGACGAAGATGCCGTCCGAGCTGGTCGGGTCGCCGTCGGTGGCGTCGGAACGGCTCTGCAGGAAGAACCCGTGCTGGTCGCGGCCCGAAGAGTCGCGCGCGAGGGTCCGCTGGGTGATCACGCCGCGTACGTCGTACAGCGTGCTGCTGGTGCCGTTGCCGGAGGCCGGTGCGAGCGGCGACCGGTCGGCGGGGCCGGATTCGCCGTCGGTGGTCGGGCCCTGCACCTCGCCGACGGTCAGCTCCCGGGTCACCTGCACGGCCAGGGCGCAGGTGGCGGTGTCGCCGTCCGCGTCGGTGGCGGTCAGCACCACGGTGTACGCCCCGGCGGCCAGGTCGGCGCTCGTGCCGACCGTGGCGCGGGCGGTGCCACCGACCGCGTCGGCCGGGGTGACCGCCGAGCGGCTGACGGAGCCGGTGGCCGGGGTCGGGCTGACCGAGGTGACCGCCAGGTCGACGATCCGGTCGTCCGGGTCGGTGGCGGTGACCTCCCGGGTGGCCGCCGTGCCGGCCGAGGTCACCAGCGCCGGGCCGCAGGTGAGCGTGGCGGGCGCGTCGACCGGGCCGCCGCCGTCGACGGCGTGCGCGCCGAGGCCGTCGAACATGTCGACGGGGAAGCCGGCCCACTGCGCGGCCGGGTCGAACGCGTCGGAGGGGTCGGTGTCGCCCGAGGTCACGGCGGCCGACCGGCGCAGCGTGTTGTCGGCGGTGCTGGTGACGCCGGTGCCCCACTCGGTGCCGGGGTCGACGCCGACCTGGCCGATCGAGTCGAGCACGGTGCCGCCCCGACGCAGCACGATGGCGTCGTCGCCGTTGAACAGGCTGGCACTCGTGGTCTGGTCGGCCCGGTCCAGGATGCCCGGCGCGGCCGAGGCGGCGGCGAGGACGAAGGCGTCGCCGGCCGCGACGGTGCCGGTGAGGGCCAGGTTCGTCGGCGTGGTGGAGCCGTTGAAGTGCAACTGGAGCTGGTAGCCGCCGGCGGCCAGGTCGACGGCGGCGCCGGTGCCGTTGAACAGCTCGATCGCCTTGTTGTTCGACGAGCCTTCGACGTACTCGGAGATGAAGAGGTCGGTGGGCGCGGCGCTGGCCGCGGTGGGTGCGACGCCGACAGCCGTGACGGTCACGGCGGCGGTGGCGGTCGCGAGCGCGGCAAGAGTGCGGCGCGGGCGCATGAGGCCTCCACGATGGGTGGACGGGGAACTAACGCACGTTAAGGGTCGGTGCTGACCGCCGTCCATCCCCCACCGGACAGTTTCGTGAACGTTCCGGTCAGCGTCCGGCGTCGAGGCGGTGCACCAGCTCGGCCACGTCGATGCTGTATTCGCACCACTCGCGGTCCGGGCGGTAGCCCAATTCGGCGTTGACCTTGAGCATGGCCTCGTTGGCCTGCGCGTTCCAGGTCTGCACCTCGGTCAGCTCCGCCTCCGCCGAGCGCAGCTCCATCAGCATCCGCGCTTTGATCGCCCGGTCGATGCCGTAGCCCCGGTGGTCCTGCACGACGATGGTGTCGTACTGGTCGGCGCGGGTGGGATGCTGGACCGGCACGACCACCTCGGTCAGCCCCGCCACCTCCCCGGTCTGCTCGTGCAGGGCGAGCACGATGTAGGGCTTCATGCCCCGCCGGTGCAGGCAGTCCAGACTGTCGCGCAGCCGCTGCGGGTCGTAGGAGCTGGGGCGCAGTTCACCGTCCTCGACGTCGCGCACCTCTGCCTTGGCCCGCGCGTACGCCTCGATCAGCTCGTCCGGCGGGCCGCCGGGGTGGAACTCCAGGTGGTAGCCCGCACCGATGCCGGTGGCCATCTCGGACAGCTCGGCCCAGTCCACCCCGGACAGGTCCAGCACGCTGCGGGTCTCGACGTACTCCTTCGAGAAGCCGAGCGACTCGTAGAAGGCGACGGCCGGCGTGTCGCCGACCACCTCGACCCCGATCGACTGGAAGCCCTCCTGGTAGACCCGCCTGGCGGCGGTCAGGACGAGGTCCCGCCCGAGGCCCGTGCGCCGCTCCGTCGGGTGCACCAGCACCTCCAGCACCCCGATGTCTCCGAGCAGCAGCACGTGCACGTGGCCCAGGATCGCCCCCGGGCTGCCGTCGGCGGCCGGCTCCGCCTGGGCGACCCAGGAGATCCGCCGCTCGCCGGGCATCACCTCGGCGAGGTATTCCCGCATGGAACTCTCCCGCCACGGCGGGTCCTGCGGCAGATCGGCCGCCAGGACCGCGTTCAGCGTGTCCAGCAGCGACGCGATCTCGGCGGACGACGCGGTCCTGGGGTCCCACTCGCGCACCATCACCCGTCTAGCTTGCCGCTAACCGCTGCCCGGGGGAAGTGTCCAGTTCTCCAATGTATGCGGACGATCACTTCACGTACGGCTCGCCTGTCCGTACCGGTTGGCGGTGTCGTAGACGTCCTGGGCGTAGCGGCGGACGTCGTTGTAGGACAGGATCGCGTTCCACCAGTCGGCGGGGATGGTCAGGTTCCGGCCGCCCTTGCAGAGGTAGTTGCCGGCGGCGAGGGCGGCGTCGTCCAGGTCGTGCGGGTCCTTGACGCCGTCGTTGTCGGCGTCGGCGCCGATCTCCTGCCAGGTCGTCGGGATGAACTGCATCGGCCCGACCGCCCGGTCGAGGACCGGGTCCTTGTCCATCACGCCGCGGTCCGTGTCGGGGATCCGCATCCGGCCGCCCTGCCCGTCGAGCGGCAGGCCGATGATCTCGGGCAGCGCCTTGCCGTCCGGGCGGAGCGTCGCGTTGTTGGCCTGACCGTGCCCCGACTCGACGAACCCGATGGCCGCCAGGGTGGTCCAGCTCAGCCCGCAGCTGCGGTTGGTCTGGGCGAGCACCACCTCGGCGTAGCCGTAGGCCTGCATGGCCACCGGCGAGATGCCGACCTTCGGCCCGACCTGGGCGGCCCAGCCGGCCAGCGCGTCCGACGGCCGGCCGGTGATCCCGCCGGGGAGCGGACCGGGCGGCACCGTGCCGCCGGGCAGTGGCGTCTGACCGGGCAGCACCGTGCCGCCGGGCAGTGGGGTCCCGCCGGGCAGCGGCGCCTGCGGAACGGTGGTCGGCGCGGTGGAGGTGGCGTCGACCGCGACCGGACGGGGTCCCCGGGCCGTCGCGGGCACCAGCAGCGCACCCGCCGCAGCCGTCGCCGCGACCAGGGCGAGCAGGAACACCCCGGGCAGGGTGAGTCGCCCGCTGGGCCGCCGCGACCAGTCGCGGGTCGCGCGGGCGGCGCCCATCGCGACGCGGTGCGGCGGCCGGCGTACGGCGTGCGCGAACTGCACCCGGCGGCGCCGGGGCCCGGTGGCCGGCTTCGTGGCGGGCACGTCGACCTTCGTCTCCGCGAGGTCGCCCGTGGTCGACGCCGCGCCGGCCTCGTCACCGGTCTTCGCCCCGGACCCGGTCGTCGAGGCCCCGGCCGCGCCGCCGGCCTTCGTGCCGGGGGCGGTTCCGTCGCCCAACTTCGCGGCCGTGCCGGCGCTGTCGCCCGACTTCCCGGTCGTGGCCGGCTTCGCGTCGGCGCCCGACCCGTCGCCCGACTTCGCCTCTTCCGCCGCCTTCGCTTCGGCAGTGGGCTCGGTGACCGGCCTGGTACCGGTGGCCGGCTTCGCGTCGTCGACCGGCTCCGCCTTCTCGGCGGTGGCCTCGGTCGTCGGCTTGGATCCGGTCGCCAGCTTGGCCTCGGTGGCCGGCTTCGTGTCGCCGGCGGCGGTGGATCTCAGCCAGGGGCGGCGGGGACGCGGCAACCGCGTCGCGGGTTCGGGCGCGGCGCCGGAACCCGCGAGCGGCCCGTCGATGGGTGCCGCCGGCCGCAGGGGCCGAAGGGTCGTCCTGTCCTCGCCGTCCACCACAAGTTGAGTATCACCCATGTCCCCCCGTACGTCAGGACCGGTCGTACCCTGGTGCCATGCCCCGGTACGAGTTCCGTTGCCGCGCCTGCGGCGACACCTTCGAGGTCAACCGCCCGATGTCGCAGGCTGCTGAGCCCGCGTCCTGCCCGCAGGGGCACGCCGACACGGTCAAGCTCCTCTCCACCGTCGCGGTCACCGGCCGGGGCGGCGGTGCGGCCGGTGGCGCGCCGGCGCCGGCCGGTGGGGGCTGTTGCGGCGGGGGCTGCGGCTGCTGACCTGCGGGCCCGCAGTCGGCTCCGGCCGACCGTTCTCACGATGCGTGATGGTCCGGTATCAGGCAGCATGAGTCCGACGTCACGGGCGGAGGTTCCACCATGTCGCCACGGATCCACCTCCCGAGCGGGTTGGTGACCTTCGTCTTCACCGACATCGAGGGTTCCACCCGGCTGGCCCAGCTGCTCGGCCCGGGCTACCGCCCGGTGCTGCGGGAGCACCGCCGCCTGCTGCGCCGCACGATCGCCGCGACCGAGGGCGCGGAGCTGCTGACCGAGGGGGACTCGTTCTTCCTCGCCTTTTCCGACGCGACCGCCGCGCTGACCGCCTGCCTGACCGCGCAGCGGGCGCTGGCCAGCCACGAGTGGCCCACCGCCGAGGCCATGCCCCGGGTCCGGATGGGGCTGCACACCGGCTGGGCGGAGCCGCGCGACGGCGAGTACGTCAGCCCGGAGGTGCACCGCGCGGCCCGGATCGCCGCGGCCGCCCACGGCGGCCAGGTGCTCTGCTCGGCGTCGACGGTGCGGCACGCGGAGCCGCTGCCGCCGGACGCGTCCCTGATCGACCTGGGCCTGCACCGGCTGCGCGGCTTCGACGACCGGGAGCGGCTCTTCCAACTGGTCGCGCCCGGCCTGGAGCGGCAGTTCCCGCGGCCCCGCACCGCCGACGCGTCCGCGCACAACCTGCCGACCCCGGTCACCTCGTTCGTCGGCCGGCACGCCGAGCGGGCCGAGCTGAAGCGGCTGGTGGAGGCGCACCGGCTGGTCACCGTCCTCGGCGCGGGGGGTGCGGGCAAGACGCGGCTGGCCGTGGAGCTCGCCGTCGACCTCGTGGAGTCCCATCCGGACGGTGTCTGGTTCGTCGACATCGCCGCGGTGACCGACCCGGGTCTGGTGGCGTTCGAGGTCGCCGCCGTGCTCGGTCTGCGGCCCGAGCCGGGCCGCCCGATGGTCGACACGCTCGTGGAGTACGCGGCCGCGCGCCGGATGCTCGTGCTGCTGGACACCTGCGACGCCCAGCCGGCCGCCTCGGCCGACGTGATCTCCCGGCTGCTGGCCGGCGGGGTGGGCGTCCGGGTGCTCGCCACCAGCCGGGAGTCGTTCGGCCTGCCGGGCGAGGTGGTCTGGCGGATTCCGTCGCTGTCGGTCGATCCGCCCCTGGACGGGGCGGAGAGCGACGCGGTCGCGCTGCTGCTGGACCGGACGGCGGCGGCCCGGGGCGGCCGGCCGCCGGACCCGGGCGAGTCGGCCGACCTGCGGCGGGTGGTACGGCGGTTGGACGGGCTGCCGCTCGCCATAGAGCTGGCCGCCGCCCGGCTGCGGGTGCTCTCCGTCGGGCAGCTCGCCGAGCGCCTCGACGACGTGCTGGGCACCCTCGACGCGGGCCGGGCGGACCCGGACTCGCCGGTGGAGCCGGACTCGCCGGGCGGTCGGCCGGACACGGTGGACCTGGTGGCGGCGGCCGTGGGGATGGTGCCGCCCAGCCCGGTCGTCCGGGCGGTGCAGCGTTCCGCGACCGAGCGGCACCTGACGATGCAGGCCACGGTCACCTGGTCGTACCGCACGCTGGGGCCGCGCGCCGCCCGGCTGCTGCGCTGGCTGGCGGTCTTCGCCGGCCCGGTCGACCTGGCGACGGTGGAGTGGCTGCTCGGCGACGACCCGCTCGATCCGCTCTCGGTGCTGGTCGACAAGTCGATGGTGCTGGCGGAGCCGCACGCCTCGGGCAGCACCTACCGCATGCTCGACCCGATCCGGGCGTACGCGGCCCGGCGGCTGGCGGAGGCGGGGGAGGAGAGGTCGGCCCGCAACCGGCACGTGGCATGGTCGACGCACGCGCTGGAGCGCGCCCACCTGGGCCCGGACGGGCGGCCGGTGACCCTGTCGCTCTACGCCCTCGACCCGCTCGCCGGCGAGCTGCGCGCCGCGCTGCGCTGGTGCGCCACCGGCGGCAGCGCCCGGGCCGGCCTTCGGCTGGCCGGGGGCCTCGACCAGTGGTGGCGGGAGCGGGGCCTGGCCCGGGAGGGGCGGCTCTGGCTGTTCCGGCTGTACGGGCGGATCGCCGAGACGGGGGAGCGGATCCCGGACGCCGAGCTGGCGGCGGCGTACCACATGCACTCGCTGCACGCCGGCGCGGACGGCGAGTTCGCCGAGGAGCTGCGCTACTCCCAACGGGCGGAGGCGGCGGCCCGGCAGGCGGGCGACGCCGGCCTGCTCGCCCGGGTGCTCGCCGGGCGGGCGGCCCCACTGGTCGACATGGGACAGTTCGCGGAGGCGGAGCGGATCTGCCGCGAGGTGATCGACTGGGCGTCCGGCCAGGAGGTGCTCGGCGACGCGCTCTTCGGGGTGTTCAGCCTGGCCGAGCTGCTCTGGCGGCGGGGCGCCCTGGACGAGGCGGCCGAGCTGCTGGGCGCGGCCCGCCCGGTGGAGGCGGCCCGCCCGGTGGAGCGGGGGCGGCGCTCCGTCGACATGCTGCTCGGGATGGTCGCCCTGGCGCGCGGGGACCTGGTCGCCGCACACGAGCATCTCCAGGTGGCGCTGCGCTCGCGGATGAGCCACGGCTTCCACGGTCGGGCCTGCGACACGCTCAACGCGATGGCCGTGCGCTGCGCGGCCGGCGGCGACGGGCTCACGGCGGCCCGCCTGTTCGGCGCGGCGGGGGCGACCCGGGCGAGCATGCGCTGCGCCCCGGGCATCTACGGCGGGTACTGGGCGCAGCGGCAGGGGGAGCTGCGCCGGGAGCTGGGCGACGCGACCTTCGACGGCGCGTACGGCGAGGGGACCGAGCTGGGGCTGGAGGAGGCGGCGGCGCTGGCCCTCGCCGTCGAGCATCCGGACCTGGCGGTCGGCTCGGCGAGGTTCGGCGCCGGTCACGCCCGCGTGGCTCCCCGCCAGTCCGTCGCCCCGGACCGACGCCGTCACCACACCGGCCACGCCTGACGGCGGGGTGGGACCCGCCGGTCGGGGTCCGCGTCATCGGGCTGGCCGGGGACGCGAACCCCTGGGCGTCACGGGCGCGGTCAGCGCAGGGCGGCGCGGCTCTCGGCGTCGGCCTTCATCCGGGCGGCGCGGTCGATGTCGGCCTGCTGCACGGCGGCGAGCGAGCCGAAGGCCTTGACGGCCTGGTAGTACGTCCAGGCGAGGCTGGTGCAGGCGGGCCGCACGGCGGCGTTGTACGTGGCGCAGACCCGCTTCAGGTCGGCGTAGAAGGCGTCGTCGAGGCGGGCCTTGTTCGCCGAGAACCGGCCCATCGCCTTGTAGTTGCGGTAGCCGAAGTCGTGCCGGTAGCAGGAGAGGTTGAACGTGAAGCCGAGCGGGTTGTCCGGGCTCGACGAGCAGTAGTCGGTCGACCAGTTGAACCCGTACGCCGCCCAGGCGCCCTGGTTGAGCCGGCCGGAGTTCCAGGAGCTGTAGCTGGAGGCGCTCGTCTGCGTCCAGCTGGAGAGGACGGACAGCTTCTGCGAGGTCGTGACGGCGGCGGCGGGGGAGGAGACCCCGAAGACGAAGAGCATCGTGAGCGCGGCCGAGGCGAGCAGGGTGGTGAGGCGTCTGGGCACGGGTACCTCCGCGGGGGATGTGCGGGTGGGACGGGGGTTACCGGCGGGTCACCGGAGTGCCGAACAGTGTCGATCATGAATGGTTCCGGGGGATGCGGTGCCCGCCGACATTTAATGACAGGCGTCGAAACAGACGAATGCCCCGGGCGCCAGGGGCACCCGGGGCATTCGGTGTCACGTCAGCGGACGAACGCCGGCGGGCTGGCCGGGCTCTCGTTCGCCAGTCGGTCGAGCGCGGTCACGTAGTAGGTGTACCGCTTGCCGGCCTCGGCGGTGGTGTCCACCCAGGACTGCGTACGGCTGTCCGCGTCGGCGCGGACCGTGTCGACGAGGTGCGCCGCGTCGGCGAAGTCGCACCGGCCGGCCAGGCCGGTCCCGTCGAAGCGGTAGACCGCGTACGACGTGGCGGTGCCGAGCGGGCCCACGCCGTTCGCCGGCTGGAGCCAGTTCAGGCGGACCCCGTCGGACTGCCGCGCGGCCTTGGTGACCACCGGCATGAGCAGCGGCTTCTTCGGCAGGTGCGTCATGGTCGGGATCAGCGCCGGGCGGGAGTAGTGCTCGGCGGCGTAGATGTCGGTCGCGCCGAGCCGGTTGGCCCGTACCTGCACGGCCGAGAAGTGGACGTTGCCCAGGACCTCCGGGTACTGCCGGTTCAGCGTCAGGTGGTTGGACAACTCCTGCGGGTTCATCCAGAAGGAGCCGTAGGCCGGGTCACCGCTCTTGTAGTCGGCCTGCCCGATGTAGAGCTGCACCCGGGTGCCCTTGACCACGTCCGCCCACCACGGCACCAGCCGGGTGTAGTCGGCGGCCGGGTACTGGCCCATGTACCAGTAGAGCTGCGGCACGATGTAGTCGATCCACTCCTCCTTGACCCACTTGCGGGTGTCGGCGGAGATGATGTCGTACGACTGGCTGCCGGTGGTGTCCGAACCCAGCGGGTCGGCCGACTGGTTGCGCCAGATGCCGAACGGGCTGACGCCGAACTTCACCCACGGCTTCTCGGCCTTGATCTTGGCGTTCATCTCCTGGATCAGCAGGTTGATGTTGTCCCGCCGCCAGTCGGCCTTGTCGGTGAAGCCCCGGTTGTGCGCCGCGAAGGTGGCGTCGTCGGGCACCTGGTGGGTGCCGCTCGGGTAGGGGTAGAAGTAGTCGTCGAAGTGCACGCCGTCGACGTCGTACCGCTTGACCGCGTCCATCATCGCGGTCTGCACGAACTCGCGGACCTCCGGGATGCCCGGGTTGTAGTAGAGCCGGCTGCCGGCGACCCCGGCCGGCGGGTAGGCGAAGGTCCACTCGGGGTGCTCGCGGACCGGGTGGTTCGGCGCGAGCTGGTTGATGTCGGCGCCGGCGCCGCCCGGGGCGGGCATGGAGACGCGGTACGGGTTGAACCAGGCGTGGAACTCCAGGTTGCGCTTGTGTGCCTCCTCGACCACGAACTTCAGCGGGTCCCAGCCCGGGTTCTCGCCGCGGACCCCGGTCAGGTACTCCGACCAGGGCTCGTGGGGCGAGGGCCAGAACGCGTCGGCGGTCGGCCGGATCTGGACGACCACGGCGTTGTGGTTGAGCCGCTCGGCGAGGTCGAGCAGCTGGCGGTACTCGGCCTGCTGCGCGGCGACGCGGTCCGGCGACGTCTGGGACGCCTTGCTCGGCCAGTCGATGTTGACGACCGAGGAGATCCACATGGCCCGGAACTGCCGCTTCGGCGTGGCCGGGTCGGTGACGCAGGAGGTGGTGGGGGCGGCGGTGGTCGCCGCGTCGGGTGCCGCGCTCGCCGGGGTGGCGGCGACGAGCGCGCCGAGCAGTGCGGCGGCCAGCCCGGCGGCTCCGAGCCGAGTTGCCTTCATGCGGTGTGTCCCTTCGTTGGGGCTCCCGTGTCAGGGGTTCATCGCGGCGCAGACGGCAAGATTCGCCGTTGACATTCTGCCGCTGGTAGGAAATTTTCACACCTCACGGGCTCTGCGCAAGAGTCTGGGCGCGATCGATCCGTCCGTCCACGCCGGCTCCCCCTTGTGGCCGGGCTCACGGGACGCGCCGTGGCGGGGCGCACACGTGGGGTGGCGGCCTTGATGGCCGAGACGTGTGGGGTTGAGTACGAGGACAGCGCGGCACCCGATCCTGTCGGGTGCCGCGCTGCCGGGTGTCTGCGGCCGTCAGGGTTTCTGCTGCGGCCCCGCCGTCGGGCCCTTCACGACGGGCTTGCCGTCGGTCCACACGACCTCGTCGAGCCAGACCTGGCGGCCCGGGTCGACGGTGCCCTCCTGGCCCGGCGGCCAGGCGTGGTAGAGCAGCCAGGTGCGCCCGTTCTCGACCACCATCGAGGCGTGCCCCGGCCCGGAGGCGACCTCGTTGGTCTTCAGGACCGGGTTCTCCGGGGCCTTCACGCACGGCCCGGCGGGCGACTCGCAGATCGCGTAGCCCTCCGCGTACTCGGCCCGGTCGTAGGCGTTCGCGGCGAAGAACAGGAACAGCCTGCCGTCGTGGCGGTGCAGGAACGGACCCTCGATCAGGGTGCCCTCCCACGGCTCGGTCTGCTTCAGCACCTTCGTCGGCTCGCCGACCAGGCGCAGCCCGTCGTCGGAGAGGCGCTGCGACCAGATCCAGGTGTCCACCCCGATGGCGTTGCCGTCGTTCTTCCAGAGCAGCCAGAGGCTGCCGTCGGCGTCCCGGAACGGGCTGGCGTCGATCGCCCCGCCCAGCTCCGCCTGGCAGATCAGCGGACCGGTCGAGTCGTCCCGGTACGGTCCCTGCGGCGCGCTCGCCACGGCACGCCCGACGCACTGCCGCCCCGACTCGCGCCCGGCGACGGTGTAGTAGAGCGCGAACCGGCCCGGGGCCAGCTCGATCGCCTCGGGCGCCCAGGTCTTCCCGGCGTCCGCCCACGCCGGCAGCTCCGGCAGCGCGTCCCCGGCCGGGGTCCAGTCGACCAGGTCCGGGGAGGTGAGCACCGGGACGTTGCGGCCACCGGCGTTCGTGTGGAACAGGTACCAGGTGTCGCCCACCCGGATCGCCTGCGGGTCGGGCGCGTCGGTGCGTACGACCGGGTTGGTGAACATGCGCGCGTCGTCTCCCGTGCTCGAAGGTCCTTCTCCACCACCGCAACCGGCGGCGAGCAGCGCGGCGGCGAGCACCGCCGCCGCGCCGCGCCGCCGGGTCGTCCCGACCGTCATCCCTTCAGCCCGCTGCGGGATACGCCCTGGATGATGTGCCGCTGGGCGAGCACGAAGAGGACCAGCACCGGCACGCTGGCCAGCACCGCCCCCGCCATGATCACCGGGTAGTCGGTGACGTAGGAGCCCTGGAGCAGGCCCAGGCCCGGCGGCAGGGTGAGCGTCTCCGGGCTGAACAGCACGAAGATCGGCCAGAGGAAGTCGTTCCAGTTGGTGAGGAACGACAGCACCGCCAGCGTGGCCAGCGCCGGCCTGGACAGCGGCAGCACCACCTTCCAGAAGATCTGCCACTGGTTGGCCCCGTCCAGCACCGCGGCCTCCTCCAGCTCCCGGGGCAGGGAGAGGAAGAACTGCCGCAGGAAGAACACCCCGAACGCGCTCGCCGCCCCGGGGACGATCACCACGCTCAGGGTGTCGATCCAGTTCAGCTCGTCGACGATCAGGAAGTTCGGGATGATCAGCGAGGTCGGCGGGATGAACAGCGTCCCGACGATCAGCGCGAAGAGCACCCCGCGGCCGCGGAACCGCATCCGGGCCAGGGCGTACGCGGCCATCGAGGCCGTCGCCAGCACCAGCAGCGCGTGCGCGGTGGCGGCCAGCATGCTGTTGGCGAACCAGCGCAGCACGGGGTTGGCGGAGTTGTTCAGGATCTGTTCGTAGCCGTACCCGGAGATCGGGTCCGGCAGCCAGGTCGGCGGGATCTGCTGGGCCCCGGTGTAGGTCTTCAGCGAGGTGATGACCATCCACCCCAGCGGCAGCAGGAAGACCAGGGCGAGCGCGACCAGGGTGGCGTAGAGCGCGGTCCGGCGCAGCGCACTCCCCGGGGCGCGGCCGGTCGCCGGGGCGCGGGTCGGCGCGGGGGCGCGCGTGGTGCGCGTGGGCGTCGTCATGGCGGTCCCCTCAGTCTTCCCGGTAGCGGAAGAGGCGGAAGTTGGCGATGCTCACGACCGCCAGCATCAGCGCGAACACGATGCTCATCGCGGCGGCACGGCCGGCGTCGTTGTCCCGCAGCCCCTCCTCGACGATGAACCAGACCACCGTGCGGGTCTCCGTGCCCGGCGCGCCCTGGGTGATCAGGAACGACTGGCCGAAGACGTTCGCCGAGGCGAGCACGGTCGTGGTGATCACGAAGAGCAGCACCGGACGCAGCCCCGGGAGCGTGACGTGCCGGAACCGTTCCCAGGCGCTCGCGCCGTCCACCTTCGCCGCCTCGTACAGCTCCTGCGGGATGTCCTGGAGCCCGGCCAGGTAGATCACCGCGTTGAAGCCGGAGGTCCACCAGACGGTCACCCCGACCAGCGAGACCCAGGCCCACGGCACGTCCGTCACCCACGGGGTGTCGGCCGGCAGCCCGACCATCCCGGCGATCCGGTTGACCAGGCCCAGGTTGGCGTCGAGCAGGAACCGCCAGAGCAGGCCGATCACCGCCACGCCCAGCACGTACGGCGCGAAGTAGATCGCCCGGAAGAAGGTCCGGCCGGGGAACGAGCGGTTCAGCAGCAGCGCCAGCCCGAGCGGGACGACCACCAGCAGCGGCACCGCGAAGACGGTGAAGATCGCCGTCGCCCGGACGCTCTGCCACCAGTCGCCGTAGACGGCCGAGTCGCTGGAGAACAGCTCCTGGTAGTTGTCCAGCCCGACGAAGGGCCGGTTCGGCAGCTGGAAGTCCCACTGGTGCACGGAGAGCCAGAGGCCGAGCAGGATCGGCAGCAGCCCGAAGACCCCGAACAGGAGCAGGTACGGGGCGAGGAAGAGGTACGGCGTCGCCCGCCCGGCCCGGCCCGCCCGGGCGCCGCCACGGGGGGCGTCGGCCGCCGGGGGCGGCGCGTCAGCACGCGCCGCCCCCGCCTCGATCACGTCCGCCACGGGGACTCAGCTCCCGTACTTCTTGCGGTTGTCCTCCAGCTGCTTGTTCGCCTTGGTCACCCCGTCGTCCAGCGCCTGCTTCGGCGACTTCTTGCCCAGCGCCGCCTCGTTGAACGAGTTGTAGAAGGTCGTCATGACCTCACCGAGGCCCGGTGCCGCCGGCGGGAAGGCCGCGTACTCCAGCTCGGGGGCGAGCGCGTTGACCTCGGCCAGCGCCTTGAAGTCGGCGCTGTCCCGTACGGCCTTGCGGGCCGGGACCTGGCCGCCCTTGGCCCAGTCGAGGGAGTGCTGGCTGAGCCAGTTGATGAAGACCTTCGCCGCGGAGACCTTGTTGGCGTCGTTGGCCCGCTGCTTGACGATCGTGAAGTTGTGCGAGTTGGCCCAGGCGGCCGGCTGCGTGCCGATCTGCGGCAGGGGCGCGACGCCCCACTGGATGTCCGGGCTCTTCTTGAGGTCGTTGATCTGCCAGATGCCGTTCCAGTTGAACGCGTTCTTGCCGCTCTTGAAGGCCAGGTAGTCGGCGTCCTGGCCGACGTTGGCCGGGGAGTGGCCCTGCTTGATCAGGTCGGTCAGCCAGGTGCACGCCTCGACGGCCTGGTCGGAGTTGAAGGTGGCCTTGGTGGCCTCGGCGTCGAAGACGCTGCCGCCCCACTGGTGCAGCAGCGAGTAGAACGTCATGCCGCCGGTGAACTGGAACGGGCTGACCCAGAAGCCCTGCACCCCGGACTTCTTCAGCTCGGTCAGCGCGGCGGTGTACTCGTCCTTCGTCGTCGGCGGCTTGTTCGGGTCCAGACCGGCCTTCTGCATGACCCCCTTGTTGTAGTAGAAGCCGAGGGGGTGCATGTCCAGCGGGATGCCGTACCGCTTGGAGTTGTAGAGCCCGCCCTTCCAGACGGTGGGGGCGAAGTCGCCCTCCGACAGCTCCAGGGTCTTGGCGACGTCGTCCAGCTCGGTGATCACGCCGCGCGCGGCGAAGGTGGCGAGCTGGTCCATGTGCATGACCGCGATGTCCGGGCCGGCGCCGCTGGAGGCCGCGCCGGGGAGCTTGTTGTAGTAGTCCTCCCACTGGTACGTGGCGATCGAGACGGCGATGTTCTGGTGCTCGGTGTTGAACTGGTTCACCAGCGCCTTGAAGATGTCGCCGTCGCCGCCGGTGAATCCGTTCCACAGCTTCAGGTCCACCTTCGGGCCGGTGTAGTCCTTGCCGCCGTTGCCGGCAGCCGGGCCCGAACTGTCGTCGCCGCCGCCGCACCCGGCCAGGGTCAACGAGGCCGCGGCACCGAGCCCGAGGCCGAGGCCGAGCAGGCGCCGCCGGCTCATTTCGTTCTGCATCATGGGGTTTCGCTCCTTGGGGGACGGGATGAAGTGTGCCTGCTCAGGACCTGTGCGGTGTCAGCCGCCGGTGGGGGAGAAGCGCAGCACGTTCCAGGAGACGGCCGGAAGGCGCACGGAGCACCGGCCGCCGTCGGTGGTGGGGTCGGGCAGCTGCCGGGGCCTCACCCGGTCGGGCTCGGCCTCGGTGTTCGTCGCCGTCGGGTCGTCCCCGGCGGCGAGGCTCAGGTGGGATGAGGCGGATAGTCCTGCGAGGCCGCGCAGGTCGAGGTGCAGCTCCAGGTCCGTGTCGCCCCGGTTGACCGCGAACACGGTCAGCTCGCCGGTCTCCTCGTCGTGCACGGCGACCGTGTCGAGCACCGGGACCTCGCCGTACCGCTTCGTCTCGTAGGTCGGGCCGACCGGCTCGGTGCGCAGCACCGTGCCGCGGGCGTGCCGGGCGGTCAGCGCGAACGGGTGGAAGATGCTCTGCCGCCAGGCGGGGCCGCCGGTGCGGGTGCGGATCGGGGCGATCACGTTGGCGAGCTGGGCCTGGCAGGCCACCCCGACCCGGTCGGCGTGCCGGAGCAGGGTGATCAGCAGGTCGCCGACCACCACCGCGTCGACGGCGGTGAAGTCGTCCTCGATCAGCGCCGGCGCCTCCACCCAGCCGCGCCGGTCCAGGTCGGCCTGGAGGCGGGACTGGTACCAGACGTTCCACTCGTCGAAGGAGATCTTCAGCTTCCGCCGGTGCCGCTGCTTGGCGGCCACGTGGTCGGCCGTGGCGACGACCTCGCGGATGAAGTTGTCCATGTCGACGGCGGAGGCCAGGATGCTGGCCCGGTCGCCGTCGGACGGGTCGTAGTAGGTGTGCGCGGAGATGTAGTCGACGTGCTCGTAGGTGTGCTCCAGCACGGTCGCCTCCCAGGAGGCGAAGGTGGGCATCGTCCGGTTGGAGCTGCCGCAGGCCACCAGGCTGATCGACGGGTCGATCATCTTCATGGCGCGGGCGGTCTCGGCGGCGAGCCGGCCGTACTCGTCGGCGGTCTTGTGGCCGACCTGCCAGGGGCCGTCCAGCTCGTTGCCCAGGCACCAGAGCCGCACCCCGTACGGCTCCTCGGCGCCGTGCTTGCGGCGCAGGTCGGACAGCTGGGTCCCGCCCGGATGGTTCGTGTATTCCAGCAGGTCGCAGGCCTCCTGCACGCCCCGGGTGCCGAGGTTGACGGCCATCATCGGCTCGACGCCCGCCTCGGCGGCCCAGGTCATGAACTCGTCGAGCCCGAAGGCGTTGGTCTCGATGGTCTTCCAGGCCAGATCGAGCCGGCGGGGGCGGTCACCGACCGGGCCGACGCCGTCCTCCCAGCGGTAGCCGGAGACGAAGTTGCCGCCGGGGTAGCGGACCACGGAGACGCCCAGCTCCCGGGTCAGCTCCAGCACGTCGCCGCGCAGGCCGCGCGGGTCGGCGGTGGGGTGCCCGGGCTCGTAGACCCCGCCGTAGACGCAGCGACCCATGTGCTCGACGAACGAGCCGAAGAGCCGCCGGTCGGCCGGTCCGACGGCGAAGGCCGGGTCGATGGTGAGCTGCGCGGTCCGCAAGGGGTGCCACCTTTCCTCGTTGCCGGTCCCGGGTGACCGTGGTCACCTGGTGCTCCTGGTTTGTACAACGTTGTAAGCAACGTTGTAAAGGGCCGCCCACGCGGTAAAGTGCGCGCCATGGGGGAGGGCGACGTGGTGCGGCACAGGCTCAAGGACGTGGCGGAGCGCGCCGGCGTGTCGGTGAAGACCGTCTCCAACGTGGTCAACGGCTATGTGCACGTCCGCCCCGACACCCGGGCCCGGGTCGAGGAGGCCATCGCCGAGCTGAACTACCGGCCCAACCTCTCCGCGCGCAACCTCCGCAAGGGGCGCACCGGGATCATCGCGTTCGCGGTCCCCGAACTGGACATCCCCTACTTCGCCGAGCTGGCCCGGCACGTCGTCACGGCCGCGGCCGAGCTGGGCTGGACGGTGCTGATCGACCAGACCGGCGGCGGCCGGGAGCAGGAGCGGGTGGCCGCGTCGGGCATCACCGAGCACCTGATCGACGGGCTGATCTTCAGCCCGCTGGCGCTCACCGCCGAGGACCTCACCGGGCTGGCCGGCACGCCGATGGTGCTGCTCGGCGAGCGCGTCGACCACGGCCCCGCCGACCACGTCGGGATCGACAACGTGGGCGCCGCCCGGGAGATCACCACCCACCTGGCCGGTCTCGGCCGGCGGCGGATCGCCGCCATCGGCTCGCAGCGCACCCCCGAGGGGGCCAGCGCCCGGCTCCGGCTCGCCGGCTACACCGCCGCGCTCGCCGACGCCGGCCTCCCGTACGACGAGCGGCTGGTGGCGCCCGCGACGGCCTGGCACCGCGCGGACGGCGCCGCCGCGATGCGTGGCCTGCTGGCCTCCGGCGTACGCCCCGACGCGGTCTTCTGCTTCAACGACACCCTCGCCCTGGGCGTCCTGCGCGCCCTGCACGAGGCGGGCCTGCGTGTCCCCGAGGACGTGGCGGTGGCCGGTTTCGACGACATCGAGGACGGCCGCTTCTCCGTGCCCACCCTGAGCACCATCGCGCCGGACAAGGAGCGCATCGCCCGGCTGGCGGTGGAACTGCTCGCCGGCCGGATCGACGGCGACCGCACCGCCCCGCCCCGGGAACTCTCGGCCCCCTGGCGCCTGGCGCCCCGCGAGAGCACCCTCGGCCGCTGACCCCCTTCTTCTTCGATCGGGATCGCCGTCACCCTCATGGCCGACGCGCGCGGGCCTACCAGGGCGGCGGTCAGTCGAAGAAGCGGGCCAGGTGGGCGGGGGTGGGGCCGTCCGCGTCCGGGGGCAGCGGGGTGAGGTCGGCGAAGATCGAGGCGCCGTCGCAGCCGACGTGCAGGGGATACCAGCGCGGGGTGCCCGGCGGGCGCTGGAGGCAGACGCCCTTGACCGTCTGCACGTCGAGCAGCCGGACGTGGGTCGGGTCGGCGACGGCGTTCACGTGCCGCCACCACGGGCTCATCACGTGCAGCACGCCGCCCGGCCGGAGCGCCCGGTGACACTCGTCGACCAGCGGCAGGAAGTCGATCAGGTGCTCCAGGATGTGCACCGCGAAGAAGACGTCCACCGAGTCGTCGGCCAGCGGCAGCGAGCCGGAGAGGTCCGCCACCGCGTCCACCCCCGGGGCCGGGAAGATGTCCAGCCCCAGGTTGCCCGGCCACTGCTTGGTGGCGCCGCAGCCCAGGTCGACCACCACCGGGTCGCGCCCGCCGACGCGTACCCGGCACCAGACGCCGAGCACCCCGGCGAGCCGGCCGACCCGGTCCCGCACCAGGCGCAGCTCGTCCTGCCCGGCGACCTCGCCGCTGAGGTGGGCCACCCCCCGGTCGAAGCGCACCTCGACCGCGAGGTCGCGCAGCCGGTCGTCGTGCCGGGCCTGGTCGACCCAGGCCTCGGCGAGGAATCCGTCGACCGCCCGCAGCCGCTCGGCCGAGGGCGGGTTCTGTGCCAGCGCGACCATCCGGGCCACCTCCCGCCGGCCGATACCCGGATCCCCGCCCGTCATGCCCGCGCTGCGCCGCCAATCCCGCGCGCTGCGATCCCGCCCGGCGCCGACCGTCGGCCGCGCGATCCCGCCCGGCGTCAGCCGCCGATCGTCCGCCGGGGGCGTCCGCTGCCGCGCATCCGCTGCCGGGGCGGCGGGGCGGCCGCCTTGGGCCGCTTGAGGTGGTAGCGGTGCAGCTCGCTGTTGCCGGGCATGGACGGGTCCTCGCTCATCGCGACCAGCTCCCAGCCCTGGTCACCGGCCCGGTTCAGATGGGCCAGCGCGGTGTCGCCGTAGGGCGTCACGTCGACCATGGAGCCGTCCGGGCCGTACCAGACGAAGACGATCTCCCAGCCGATGTCGGTGGTGGCCGCCTGGCGGCGGCGGACCAGCAGCGCGTACTCCCACTTGAGCATGGGGTCATTCTCACCCGCCGCGAGCGGGTCGGCACGGATCAATCCTCGGCGATCCTTCCGGCGGCCACCCGCAGCCGCCGGTTCGTGGTCACGGCGTCGAGCATCCGCCGGTCGTGGGTGACCAGCAGCAGCGTGCCCGGGTAGCTGGCCAGCGCGGACTCCAGCTGCTCGATGGCGGGCAGGTCAAGGTGGTTCGTCGGCTCGTCCAGCACCAGCAGGTTCACCCCGCGCCCCTGGAGCAGCGCCAGCGCCGCCCGGGTCCGCTCGCCCGGCGACAGGGTCGCCGCCGGCCGCAGCACGTGCCCCGCGCGCAGGCCGAACTTGGCCAGCAGCGTGCGCGCGTCCGCCGGCGACAGCTGCGGTACGGCCGCGCCGAACGCGTCGATCAGCGGCACGTCGCCGAGGAACAGGCCCCGGGCCTGGTCCACCTCGCCGACCACCACGCCCGGGCCGAGCGCGGCGTGCCCGGAGTCGAGGGGGAGCCGGCCCAGCAGGGCGGCGAGCAGGGTGGACTTGCCGGAGCCGTTCGCCCCGGTCACCGCCACCCTGTCGGCCCAGTCGATCTGGAGGGTCACCGGACCGAGGGTGAAGTCGCCCCGGCGTACGACGGCGTCGCGCAGCGAGGCCACGACGGCGCCGGCGCGGGGCGCGGCGGCGATCTCCATCCGCAGCTCCCACTCCTTGCGCGGCTCCTCGACCACCTCCAGCCGCTCGATCAGCCGCTCGGTCTGCTTGGCCTTGGCCGCCTGCTTCTCGGTCGACTCGGCGCGGAACTTGCGGCCGATCTTGTCGTTGTCGGTGGCCTTGCGGCGGGCGTTCTTCACGCCCTTCTCCATCCAGGCCCGCTGGGTGCGGGCGCGCGCCTCCAGGCCGGCCCGGGTGTCGGCGTACTCCTCGTACTCCTCCCGCGCGTGCCGGCGGGCGACCTCGCGCTCCTCCAGGTAGCCCGCGTAGCCGCCGCCGTAGTGCCGGACCTGCTGCTGGTGCAGGTCCAGTTCCAGCACGCGGGTGACCGTGCGGGCGAGGAACTCCCGGTCGTGGCTGACCAGCACCGTGCCGGCGCGCAGCCCGGTGACGAACTCCTCCAGCCGCTCCAGGCCGGCCAGGTCCAGGTCGTTGGTCGGCTCGTCGAGCAGGAACACGTCGTAGCGGCTGAGCAGCAGCGAGGCCAGCCCGGCCCGGGCCGCCTGGCCGCCGGAGAGGCCCGTCATCGGGTGCTCCAGGTCGACCGTCAGCCCCAGCTCGGCGGCCACCTGCTCGGCCCGCTCCTCCAGGTCCGCTCCGCCGAGGGCGAGCCAGCGCTCCAGGGACTCGGCATAGGCGTCGTCGGCGCCGGGCGCGCCGTCGGTGAGCGCGGCTGTGGCCGCGTCCAGCGCGGCCTGCGCGGCGGTGACGCCGGTGCGCCGGGCCAGGAAGTCCCGCACGGTCTCGCCGGGCCGCCGCTCGGGCTCCTGCGGCAGGTGCCCGACGCTCGCCGTGGGCGGGCTGAGCGCCACGCTGCCGGCCTCCACCGGCAGAAGTCCGGCGAGGGTACGCAGCAGCGTCGACTTGCCGGCCCCGTTCGGCCCGACCAGCCCCACCACGTCCCCCGGTGCGACCACCAGGTCCAGCCCGGCGAACAGTGCCCGGTCCCCGTGCCCCGCGGCCAGCCCCTTGACGATCATCGTCGCGCTCATCAACCCCCGACCCTATCCGCCCCGATCGCCCACCCTTGCTTCGCGCCCCGGGAGGTACGCGGCACACTGCTCGGGTGGTGACCACACTGGCGATCGACTGTGGCGGCGGCGGGATCAAGGCATCCGTGCTGGACGAGGCGGGCACGATGCGCGCCCGGCCGCTGCGGGTGCCCACGCCGTACCCCCTGCCGCCGGCGCTCTTCGTGAAGACGCTGCTGGACCTCGCCGGCCGGCTGCCCACGGCGGACCGGCTCACCGTCGGCCTGCCGGGCATGATCCGGCACGGGGTGGTGGTCGCCACCCCGCACTACGTGACCCGCTCCGGCCCCCGGTCGAAGGTCGACCCGGGCCTGGTCGCCCAGTGGTCCGGGTACGACGCGCGGACCGCGCTCGCCGAGGCGTTCGGGGTGCCCGCGCTGGTGCTCAACGACGCCGAGGTGCACGGCGCCGGCGTGGTCGCCGGGACCGGCTGCGAGCTGGTGCTGACCCTCGGCACCGGGCTGGGCAGCGCGCTCTTCGACGGCGGGGTGCTCGCCCCGCACCTGGAGCTGTCCCACGCCCCGGTGCGCTGGAACACCACCTACGACACGTACGTCGGGGAGCCGGAGCGGCGCCGGCTCGGGGACGCGTTCTGGTCCCGCCGCATCCGCCAGGTCGTGGACGGGCTGCGCCCGGTGTTCCGCTGGGACCGGCTCTACCTGGGCGGCGGCAACTCCCGGCTGATCCGCCCCGAGCAGCTCGTGCGGATGGGCGACGACGTGGTGGTGGTGCCCAACACCGCCGGCATCGTCGGCGGCGTACGCGCCTGGGAGCTGGCCGCCGGCCGGCACGGCGCCCCCACCTGACCCGGCCCGCGCGGCTCCCGGCCCCCGGGGGAACAGTCGCGGTACGGCTGATGTTGTGCCAGCGTCGGGACAGTGGCGCGACACGAGGGGGTGGGTCGGATGGACCTTCTGGCCGAGTACCGGCGGGCGACCATGTTCTTCGAGGCCGGGGACCCGAACGGGGCGGCCCGGCTGCTCGAACCGATCGTCGAGGCCGAGCCCGGCAACGCCTCGGTACGCCAGCTGCTCGCCCGCGCGTACTTCCAGTCGGCCCAGCTCAACCGGGCCGAGGCGCAGCTGCGGGAGCTGATCGACCGGGATCCCGCCGACCACTACGCCCACCACGTGCTGGGCCGCACGCTGGAGCGGCTCAACCGGCACGCCGACGCGCTGCGGCACCTGCGCATCGCGGCGGCCATGCACAGCGGCAACGACGACTACCGCACCGCCCTGGACCGGGTGCAGACCCGGGTCGAGGGCAACCGCTGACGGCGGACGAGGGCGGGGCAGCTCCACCGGGCTGCCCCGCCCTCGCGCTCGTCGCGGGCGCCGCGAGGCGCCTACCATCGGCGTCATGGGACGTGAGCTGCCGGCGGGTGCGCGATGAAGCTGAAGCTGGACCTGCACGACATCTTCAACAAGGGCCAGGACATCGACCGGGCCCTGCGCGGGATTATGGACGAGGCCGTGGCGAAGAAGGCCACCCTCGTCGAGATCATCCCCGGCAAGGGCTCCGGCCAGCTCAAGAAGCGGGTGCTGCGCTTCCTCGACCAGAAGGACGTCAAGCAGCTCTACCACCGGGTCGAGAAGGACTCGAAGAACTTCGGCCGCCTCTTCGTGCACTTCCGCTGGAAGTAAGTTAGGAGCTCCCGCCCCCGACCTACTCGGGGGCGGAAAGTCGGGCTGCCGACGGACGTACACCGATGCTTGCGACCACGCGGCACGATCCTGATCATGGAACTTCTACGGTGGCCGCTCCGCGTCGTGACCGCGACGCTGCTGTGCGGACCGCTGCTGGCGCTGTACTGGACGGAACCCTGGGAACTGGCCTGCCTCGCCGTCACCGGGGTCCTGCACGTCGAGGTGGGACTGCGGCTGTGGCGGGAGCGCCCCGACAACCGCATCGGGCCGCTGCTGGTGGTCTGCGGCCTGGTGTGGCTGCTGGACGCCTGGGGTCGCGTCAGCCTGCCCGCCCTGTTCACCGCCGGCATGATGCTGAGCATCGTGCACGACCCGATGCACCTGCACGCCGGTCTCGTCGTGTCGTCGGGCCGGCTGCGGGGGCGGTGGGAGCGGCTCGTCGCCGTGGCCGGCTACGCGTACTGGCCGGTGCTCGTCGCCGGGGCGATGGCAGCCGGCGCGCTGAGCACCGGTCATCTGCTGCACCTGCGGGCGTGGTCCTATCCGCTGGTCGGCGTGTTCCTCGCCGGGTTGTTCATCGTGCGGTACCGCCGGGCCGACCGCGCCGAACGGCACGTGTACGCCCCGTTCTGGGCCGCGTTGGCAGTGAACGGCCTGTGCACGGCGATGCTGAGCACTGTCGCCTACGGCTCCGGGCACTGGCCGACCACGCTCTACGCCCTCGGTGCGGCGCTGATCCCGGCCGGGGCCGCGCTCAGCATGCACCGCGCCGAGCGCCGCCACCTGCTCCGGGCCCGCGACCGGGAGCGCCGCCGGGTGGAGCGGGACGTGCACGACGGAGTGCAACAGCGGCTGCTCGCCGCCGCCATGATGCTGCGGCAGGACGATCCCGCCCTGGTCGCGCGCGGTGCGGCGGAGGTCGAGCAGGCGATCGCCGACCTGCGCGACCTCGTCCGGGGCATGAACCCGGCGGCTGTGGTCTGCCACGGCCTCTCCGGGGCGGTGGCCGCCATCGCCGAACGCGCCGCGGTCCCGGTGCTGGTCGACGATCGGGTCAGCCACCTCACGCTGCCGGAACCGGTCGCGGTCGCCGCCTACTTCGTCGCCATGGAGGCGGTCACGAACAGCCAGAAGCACGCCCGCGCGGGCCAGGTGTCCGTCACGCTCGCCGCCAGCGGGGGCCGGGTCGAGGTCACCGTCCACGACGACGGGATCGGCGGCGCGCTCGCGGTGCCGGGTGGCGGGCTGCACGGCCTGCGGGAGCGTGTCGAGTCGTGCGGCGGGACCCTGCGGGTGTCGAGCACCCGGGGGCGTGGCACGGCGGTACGCGCCGTCATGCCACTCGCGGCGTCATGACCCGGGCCTCGTCGGTCGCCGCTCTGGACGGTGGTGTGCGGGCGGTCCTGGCCGACGACTCCGTACTGCTGCGCAGCGGCCTGGCGCTGTTGCTTGAGCGGCACGGCATCACGGTCGTGGCCGAGGTGGGCGACGGCGAGCAGTTGCTGGCCGCTGTCGCCGAGTACCAGCCGGACATCGCGATCGTCGACATCCGCATGCCGCCCAGCTTCACCGTGAAGGGCGTCAGCGCTGCGCTGGCCGTACGCCGTCGTCACCCCGGCGTCGCCGTGCTGCTGCTGTCCCAGCATCTGGAGCACCGCGAGGCTCTGGCCCTGCTCCAGATGCCCGGCGGCGGGGTCGGCTATCTGCTCAAGGACAGGATCACCGACGTCGCCGGGTTCCTTCGGGACGTGCGTGAGGTCGCGGCGGCGGGCACGGCGATCGACCCGATCGTGGTCGAGCGGCTGTTGCGCCGTCCTCGCGTGGCGGGTGGTGTCGGCCTGCTGTCGCCGCGCGAGCGGGAGATTCTGGCCCGGATGGCGGCCGGTCGGGCCAACCTGGGCATCGCCGCCGACCTGTACCTTTCCGAGCGCACGGTCGAGACCCACGTCCGCAGCATCTTCGCCAAGCTCGGGCTGGCCGACGAGCCGGACACCCACCGGCGGGTGCTCGCGGTGGTGACCTTCCTGGCCGACTGACCGCGGGCCGCCCCGGGCCGACAGCGACGCCTGGACGACATCAATTACGTGCTGGCACTGAGGCGCCCTGACCTCTGGATTCCTACTGTTGATCTCCGTAACGGCAACCATTTGGAGGGGGACGACATGAGGTTTCAGACGGTATCGGCCCGGTTCGCGGTGGCGGCGGCCGTGGCAGGCAGCGCGCTGGTCGGTGTGACGCCGGCACAGGCGGCGACCACCAGCACCGTCGTCTGCCAGGAGACCAAGCAGGTCGAGGAGGCGTCGTACGACGTCAACTCCGGCTGCTGGTTGCAGGACGGCGACCGGGTCCAGATCAGCGCCTACGGGTCGATCTGGTCCGGCGTGTGGTTCACCGGGAACAACGGGCCGCAGGGCTGGACGAACATGGCCGGCGACTCGAAGTTCCCGATGTCGAACGCCCGCGCCTTCTCGCTGCTGGCCAAGTCCAACGGCAACTACCGGTACGCCGGGACCGGCACGACGTTCACCTACTACGGCTCCGGCAGCGCGCTGTACCTGCGGATCAACGACGACGCGCCAGGCAACGGCAGCGGCGCCTTCACCGCCGAGGTCACGGTCACCCGCGGCTGAGTTGGACACCTGACAGGCGCGGGGGTGGCCCGGAAACCGACCGTTTCCCGAGCCACCCTCGCCGTCTGCCCTGGAGCGGAGCCGTCCGCCCTAGAACGGGTAGGTGCGGGCCACGGCCACCATCTCCGAGCTGTGCGAGCCCTTGATCCCCACGCCGGGCGGGCGGGGCCGGAAGCCGGGCAGGGCGTCCAGGCCGTCGCTGGCGTCCATCGCGCGCAGCGCCACCTGCCCCGCCTTCGGCGTCACGGTGAGCGTCACCTCGATCCCCTCCGGCGGCGGGGCGTGGAAGACCAGGCCGAAGCCCCAGCGGCCCTCCCTGGCCTCCACCGGCACCGCCCGGCCGGCCACCTCCGCCCGCAGCACCGTCGCGGTCGCCGCGTCGACGTGCAGGGTGGTCAGCCGGACCTGGCGTTGCGGGACGAGCCGCAGGCGCAGGGTGCGCTCGGCGCCGGCGGTGGTGTCGGCGAGCACCTCCAGCTTGGGGGCGGGCAGGTTCGCCGCCTGCGCCGGGCCGGCGCGCAGCTCGGCGCCGCCCAGGCCGGGGAAGTCGGCGACCTCGGTCACCCCGTCGACGTAGCCGTCGGTCCAGGGCTGCGGGTCCTCCTCGTGGCTGAGCCAGCGGGCCTGGCCGGTGCCGGCGTCGAGGGCGTACATCAGGTGGGTGGGCGCGGGGTGCGCGGCGTCGAAGCGGTCGACGGCGAGCCCGACCCCGGCGAGGACCACGGCCGCCAGCGTGGTGGCGGCGGCCGGCAGCGCGCCGAGTCGGCGGGCGCGCACGGCGTCCAGTCCGCGCTGCCCGCCGGCCTGCGGGTGCAACAGATCGACCACCGGCAGCGCGGCGAGGCCGAGCAGCACCGCGACCAGTGCCGCGACCCCGCCCATGGCCATGCCGAGCGCCGGGAAGAGCAGGACGACGGTGGGCAGCAGGATCACCACGGCCACCGCGGCGGCCAGGGTCGTCGCGACCACCGGCCACGGGCCGTCGATCCGCACGCTCAGCGCGACCAGCCCGGCCAGCGCGCCGGCCAGGGCCGGAAGGGTGACCAGGTACGCCCCGCCGGGCACCAGCACGGCGAGCAGCACCCCGAGCGCGGCCAGCCAGCCCAGCCCGCCGACGGCGAGCGCGGCCGGGCCGACGCGGCGGCGGGTGAGCGCGTACCAGGTGCACAGGACGGCGGCGGCGAGCGCCACCACGGCCAGCCGGTACCAGGTGGGCCGGTACGGGTCGAGCAGCTCGGCGTAGCCGGGCCGCAGCGCGGTGATCGCCGCCCAGAGCAGCTGCGCGGCGAGCGGGGCGAGCACGAGCGGCAGCAGCGCCAGCCCGAACCCGGCGGCGAGCCGGCCCCCGGTGGTGCGGCCCCGCCGCAGGGTGAGCCAGCCGAGGGCCGCCACGGCGGCGAGCGCGAGCAGGGCCAGGGGCAGCACCAGCCAGCCGGGGTAGCGGACCAGCCCGCCCGGGACGGGGAAGTAGGTGGCGTCGTGCCCGGAGTCCAGCGCCCTCAGGTCGACGCGGCCGAACTCGCGGGCCAGGCCGAGGGCGTTGTCGCCGTGGTGCTGGAGGCTGGCCCGGTCCATGGCGGCGGGAGTGTCGAGCGGGGTGTGGTAGATCGCCCCGCCGTCGATGTACGCCGAGTTCAGCCCGACGAAGTCGTTGTCGAGGAACGCCGTGAAGTCGGTGTCGTTGGGCAGCGCGCGGTAGATCTCCACGGCGAACGAGGTGCCCACGGGGTGCGGCGCGGCCCGGCCGAAGGCGTCCACCAGGGCGGCGTTGTCCCGCGACGTCTCGAACATGATCACCGGGCCGGTCGAGCCGCGCGCCTCCAGGTTGAGCACGACGCCGCCGCCGGCGGCCAGTGGGTGGCTGGACGCGAACGCCGCCGCCCCGCACAGGCACGCCTCCTCGGCGTCGGTGAGCACGAAGACGATGTCGTTGCGCGGCCGGGGGCCGGCGGCCAGGGCGCGGGCCACCTCCAGGATGGCCGAGGTGCCGGCGGCGTCGTCGTTGCCGCCCGGCCCGGACTGCACCGAGTCGTAGTGCGAGACGAGGAACACCTTGCCGGTGGGGTCGGTGCCGGGCAGCCGGGCCACCACGTTGCGGACCCGGGCCAGGGTGGCCCCGCCGGCCGCCCCACTGAGCTGGCCGGCCTCGGGCGCGACGGTGTCCTGCACCTCGGTCTCCAGGCCGAGGCCGCGCAGCACCCCCTCGACGTGGGCGCGGACCTGGTCGTTGGCGGGGCTGCCCGCCACGTGCGTCCGCGCGGCGACGACCTCGACGTGCTCGTACGCCCGGGCGGCGCTGAACTCGCCGGGCGGCGCGTCGGCCGGGCGCGGCGCGGGGGTGCGCAGGTCGAGCAGGGTGCCGGCGCCGACGGCGACGAGCGCGGCGAGCGCCGCCGCGGCGGCGGCCAGCCGGCGACGGGGCCGGGCCAGCGCGCGGTCGGCGGGGCGGGTGGGGGGTGCGCCCACGGGGTCTCCTCGGGACTGGTCTCAGGTGGGCACCATCCTGCACCCCGGCGGCCGTCAACGGGACTCCCGGTGTGGGCCGCGGGAGCGCGGACGCCCGCTTTGCCCCTCGCCGCACAGTGATCCGACCCATGCCCGCGCATGCGGAGCCCGTCGTGTTGTGTGCGAACGTTGTCTAATACAGGATCAGCAGGGCACTCGGAAGGAGCCCGACATCACCAGCGATCTCCCGCGTCTCGCGGCGGTGACCCGGCCGCACCGGGGGACCGGCCTGGCCGGTTCCTCCGTCGCGCCGTATCCGCACGGCGGCATGGGACGTCATCCCAACCTGCCTCCCGGCGAGCGGCTGCGGGTGCTGCTGGTGGAGGACGACGAGGGCGACGCCTTCCTGGTCGGTGAGCTGCTCGCCGAGACCAACTCGATGATCGACCTGCTGGTGGCCACCAGCCTCAGCGAAGCCCGGCAGCGCGTGATGGGCGTCGACTGCGTCCTGCTCGACCTGGGCCTGCCCGACGCGCAGGGCCTCGACGGGCTGCGTCAAGTGCTGGAGATGGCCAGCGGCGCCGCCGTCTGCGTGCTGACCGGCCGCTCCGACGAGCACCTCGGCATCGTCGCGGTCGCCGAGGGCGCCCAGGACTACCTGGTCAAGGGCCAGGTCGACGGCGTGCTGCTGACCCGGGCGCTGCGCTACGCGGTGGAGCGCAAGCGGGCCGACGAGAACGCCCGGCGGCTGCGCGAGGTCGAGCTGCGCCAGGCCGAGTCCGCCCGCCTCGAACGGGGCCTGCTGCCTCAGCCGCTGATGACCACCGACGTGGTCGCGGTGCACACCTTCTACCGGCCCGGCCGACACGCCGCCCTGATCGGCGGCGACTTCTACGACGTGGTGCAGACCCGGCCCGACCGGCTCGACCTGATCGTCGGCGACGTCTGCGGGCACGGCGTGGACGAGGCGGCCCTCGGCGTCGAGCTTCGGGTCGCCTGGCGGGCGCTGATCCTCGCCGGTGTGCCCGACGACGAGGTGCTCCCGGCGCTGGAACAGGTGCTGATGAGCGAGCGCCGGCTCCAGGAGATCTTCGCGACCGTCGCGACCGTGCGGCTGGACCTCGACGCCAACCGGGCCACCGTCCGGCTGGCCGGGCACCCGCCGCCGCTGCTGCTCGCCGGGGGCAAGGTGGTGCCGGTTCCGGCGCCAGGCGGCCTGCTGCTCGGCGTACGACCCCGCCGGCCCGTGGCCTACGACCTGGAGTTCGACACCGATGACTGGTCCCTGTTGATGTACACCGACGGCCTCATCGAGGGCCGGATCGGCGAGGGCGACGAGCGCCTCGACGTGCCGGGCCTCAGCGGACTGCTCGCCGATCCGGCGACCCTCGCCGTGCCGCTGTCGGAGCTGCCGGCCTGGCTGGTCGGGCGCGCCGAGCAGCTCAACGACGGTCCGTTCGCCGACGACGTCGCCATGCTCCTGGTGAGCCGGGGCGGTGGCCGGTGACGCGCGTCGGCGACTGGACCCTGCGCCGGCGGGTCGTCACGCTGCTCACCGTCGTCGCGGTCCTGCTGATCGGGCTGGCCGGCGGCGAGGTGGCGCTGGCGGCGAAGAACCGGACGCACATCGACGCGATCCTGAACAAGACCGGCCCGCTGCGGGTGCAGGCGCAGGAGCTGCTGAACGCGTTGCTGGACCAGGAGACGGCGGTCCGCGGCTACGCGGTCAGCGGCAACCCGGCCGACCTGACGCCGTACGAGGCGGGCCGCAAGCGCGAGCAGGACCTGGTCGCCTCGATGCAGCGGCTGGTCGACGACTATCCGGAGCTTCGGCAGGAGATCCGGACAGTCGAGGAACGGGCCGAGGCGTGGCGCCAGGCGGTGGCGGTGCCGGTGGTCACCACGACGCAGCAGAACGGCACGACCGCGGGGCAGGCGCTCATCACCGACCAGGCGCGGGAGCAGTTCGACGACGTACGCGGCGCCGTCGACCACCTCCAGCAGGAGATCTTCGAGGCCCGGCAGCGCAGTGCCGAGGACGTCCTGCGGACGAGCAACCTGCTGGTCGTCCTGCTGATCGCCGCCCTCGCGGTGGTGATCATCGCCGGCAGCATGCTGCTGGTCTCCCTGGACAAGATGGTGATCCGCCCGCTGACCGGCCTCGCCGACCAGGTCCGCGAGGTGGCCGAGGGCGACTACCAGCACGGGATCGCCGGCGCCGGCCCGCCCGAGTTCCTCCGGCTCGCCGAGGACGTGGACGCCATGCGGCGCAAGATCGCCAAGGACCTGGCCGAGGTACGGGAGGCCCGGGAGCGGATCGAGTGGGTCAACAGCCAGCTCCAGAAGCAGGCCGAGGAACTCACCCGCTCCAACCGTGACCTGGAGCAGTTCGCGTACGTCGCCTCGCACGACCTCCAGGAGCCGCTGCGCAAGGTGGCCAGCTTCTGCCAGCTCCTCCAGCGCCGCTACGCGGGGCAGTTGGACGAGCGGGCCGACCAGTACATCGCGTTCGCGGTCGACGGCGCGCAGCGGATGCAGCGCCTGATCAACGACCTGCTCGCCTTCTCCCGGATCGGCCGGCTCACCACCGGCTTCACCGAGGTCGACATGAACAAGGTCATGGGCGACGTGGCCGGCCAGACCGAGGCGGCCCGGCAGTACGCCGACGCGGAGCTGACCTGGGGCGAGCTGCCCGTCATCCGTGGCGAGGAGCCGCTGCTGACGAACCTGCTGGCCAACCTGGTCAGCAACTCGGTCAAGTTCCGCCGCCCCGACGTGCCCCCGAAGGTGCACGTCTCGGCCCGTCTCGTGGGCGACGAATGGGAGATCAGCTGCCAGGACAACGGCATCGGGATCGAGCCGGAGTTCGCCGACAAGATCTTCGTCATCTTCCAGCGGCTGCACGCGAAGGACGCGTACCCGGGCACCGGGATCGGGCTGGCGATCGTCAAGAAGATCGTGGAGTACCACGGCGGTCGGGTCTGGGTGGACACGGGCACCGAGGAGGGCACGGCGATCCGCTTCACCCTTCCGGCGCTCCCCGAGGACGTCGAGGCGGCCGCCGCGTCGACGGCCGACGAGCCGGCGGCCGGGGACAGCGTGGCCGGGGACGGCGACGGGACGCCCGGGGACGACGACGAGCCCGCCGCCGGGGCCGGCACGGGCGGTGCCCCGGCGCAGGCCGACCGGCGCGACGACGAGACGGAGACCACGGACGGGCCCGGCCGGGCACCGGAAGGCGGTAGAACGGGTGACATGAGGGAGACGGTGGGATGACCGCGCCGGCGGACGGCAAGAGCCCGATCGAGGTCCTGCTGGTCGAGGACGATCCGGGTGACGTGTTGATGACCCAGGAGGCGTTCGAGGAGCACAAGCTCCGCAACCGGCTGACCGTCGTCTCCGACGGCGCCGAGGCGCTCGCCTACCTGCGGCAGGAGGGCCAGTACGCCGACGTGGTGCAGCCGGACCTGATCCTGCTCGACCTGAACCTGCCCCGCCGCGACGGCCGGGAGGTGCTGGAGGAGATCAAGAAGGACGAGCAGCTCTGCCGGATCCCGGTGGTGGTGCTGACGACCTCCCAGGCCGACGAGGACATCCTGCGCAGCTACCAGCTGCACGCCAACGCGTACGTGACGAAGCCGGTGGACTTCGAGCGCTTCATCTCGGTGGTCCGGCAGATCGACGAGTTCTTCGTCAGCGTGGTGAAGCTGCCGCCGCGTGGCTGACACCCTGCTCGACGACGTCGGTGGTCTGCTGCGCGAGACCGCCGACCAGGTCGTGCTTCCGCTGTTCCGCAAGCTCGACGACGCCGACGTGAGCGAGAAGGCGCCGGGTGACCTCGTCACCGTCGCCGACCGCCGCGCCGAGGAGGTGATCTCGGCCGCCCTGCGCCGGCTGCGTCCCGGCTCGGTCGTGGTGGGCGAGGAGGCGGTCGCCGACGACCCGGCCCTGCTGGAGCACCTGCGCGGCTCCGGCGACGTGTGGCTCGTCGACCCGGTCGACGGCACCTCGAACTTCGCCGCCGGCCGGCAGCCGTTCGCGCTGATGGTGGCGCTGCTGACCGACGAGGAGCCGGCTGCCGCGTGGGTGCTCGACCCGCTCGCCGGGACGCTGGCCGTCGCGCGGGCCGGCGAGGGCACCTGGCTCGACGGCCAACCTGTGCGGACCGGCGACCGGACGCCCGCGCTCGGCGCGGTGCGCGGCGCCGCGATGTCGCACGCGCTGCCGGCCGCGCCGCGCGCGCTGGTCGAGGCGGGCGGCGCGCGGCTGGGCGAGATGCTGCCCGGCCAGCACTGCGCCGGCCGGGAATACCTGGACGTGCTGACCGGGGACCAGGACTTCGTGCTCTTCTGGCGCACCCTGCCGTGGGACCACGCCCCGGGCACCCTGCTGGTCCGGGCGGCGGGCGGGGTCGCCCGGCGCTTCGACGGCACCGACTACCGCCCGGGGGACGCCGGCCACGGCCTCCTGGTCGCCGCGAGCGAGCAGATCTGGGTGGGGGTACGCGAGGCACTGCTCGACGGCGCGTGACGCCGTTGCGACCCTGCGTGGACGTTCGGCGGCCCGGGCGTTCGCGGGCCTGGCCCGGCGGGCTCCGTCCGGTACCCTGACCGCCGGTCTCCGCCAGCAGGCCGCCGACCGGCGCCCGGCGGGGGCCGCCGCCGCGCCGTGTTGTCATCCGGGGCCGGCGGCCGACGGAAGGATGCTTTCGTGCGCAGGACCATGCCCGTCGGGCGTCGCGGCCGCCGCCCGCTGCCCGCCCTGTCGGCGGGGCGGCGTGCCCGCCGTCCGCTGACCGCCCTGCTCGTCGCCGTCACGCTGCTCTTCGGCGTGGGCGCCGTGCCGGCGTACGCGGAGCCCAACGAGGGCGGCACCAAGAAGCTCCGGGACGCTCTGGAAGCCACCGCCAAGGCGCACATCGAGGCCAAGGGGAAGCTGGAGAACTCCAAGGTCCGGCAGAAGCAGCTGGCCGTGCAGTTGGGCGCGGTGGAGGTCCGGCTGGTCGAGCTGACCGCGCAGGTCGGCGAGGTGGCCGCCCAGTCCTACCGGCTGGGCCGGCTGACGCCCACGTCGATGCTGCTCAACAGCGCCTCCCCGGAGGCGTTCCTGGACCGGGCGGCCAGCCTGGACCTGATGGCACAGCGCGACAGCAGGCGGCTGCGCAGCCTGATCGAGGCGCGGGAGCAGGCGCGGCAGGCCAAGATCGCCATCGACACCGAGGTGCGGGAGCAGCAGAAGCAGCTCGCCGTGATGGCGAAGAAGAAGAAGGAGGCCGAGGCGGCGCTGGCGGAGGTCAGCTCGGGCAGCAGCGGCGGCTTCAGCGGCGGTAACTCCTCCTCGGCGAAGCCGGCCCCCCGCAACTCGGACGGCTCCTGGCCGTCGGAGTCCTGCTCGGTGAACGACCCGACCACCTCCGGCTGCATCACCCCGCGCACGCTCAACGCCCTCAAGCAGACCCAGGCCGCGGGCTACAAGCGGCACGTCTCCTGCTACCGCAGCGGCGGCTCCGGCGAACACCCCAAGGGCCGGGCCTGCGACTTCTCGGCCGCCACGGGCGGGTTCGAGGACAAGACCGCCACCGGCGGGGACAAGTCGTACGGGGACAGCCTCGCCGCCTGGCACGTGCGCAACGCGAGCCGGCTGGGCGTGCTCTACGTGATCTGGTACCGGCAGATCTGGCACCCCGGCACCGGCTGGCGGGCGTACGGCGGCAGCGGCAGCCCCGCCGCCGACCACACGAACCATGTTCATCTCTCGATGTACTGACCCGGGCGCCCAGTTTTCCTGCGTACCATCGCGCGGGTGAGCTCCCCATCCTCCGACGTCACGGTCCCGTCCGCCACTCCGGCGGCCCCGACCGCCCGGGCCCTGCCCAACGGCCTCGCCGCCTTCCTGGTCTTCTTCTCCAGCGGAGCCGTCCTGGTGCTGGAGACCGCCGCACTGCGGCTGGTCGGGCCGTACGTCGGGGTGACCCTCCAGGTGACCAGCTCGGTCATCGGCATCGCCCTGGCCGCCATCGCCTACGGCGCGTGGACGGGCGGCTGGCTGGCTGACCGGCGCAACCCGAGGACGATGCTGGCCCCGGCGCTGGTGCTGGCCGGCATCGCCACGGCCGTCACCCTGCCCGTCGTCCGGTACGCCGGCGAGGTGCTGCGCGGCGGAGCGGCCTCGGCCATCCTGCTGCTCGTCGCGCTCGCCGTCTTCGTGCCGGCGGCCCTGCTCGCCGCCGTCACCCCGCTGGTGGTCAAGCTCCAGCTCGCCGACCTGCGGCGCACCGGCCAGGTGGTCGGCCGGCTCTCCAGCGTGGGCACGCTGGGCGCGGTCACGGCCACCCTGGTCACCGGGTTCGTGCTGGTGGCCGCGCTGTCCAGCACGGTCATCCTGTTCGCCCTGGCGGCCTCGCTCGGGCTCACCGGGCTCGGCCTCGGGGTGTGGCTGCGCCGCCAGGACCGCGCGGAGCTGCCCGGCCCCGCCCGCGCCAGGGCCGCCCTGGCGGTGCTCGGTCTCGTCGGCGCCGGGCTGACCACCGTCGCCCCGAACCCGTGCGACATCGAGACCGCCTACCACTGCGCCAGCGTGGAGGTCGATCCCGGCCGGGACTCCGGCCGCACCCTGCTGCTCAACTCGGCCCAGCACTCGTACGTGGACCTCGCCGACCCCACCCACCTGGAGTACGCGTACACCCGGTGGATCGGGGCGGTGGCCGACGTGGTCGCCCCGAAGGGGCAGCGGCTCGACGCGCTGCACCTGGGCGGCGGCGGGTTCACCGTGCCCCGCTACCTGACCGCCACCCGCCCGGGCACCGACAACGTCGTGTTCGAGATCGACGGCGGACTGGTCGAGCTGGGCGAGCGGCAGCTCGGCGTACGCCAGGGGCCAGACCTGCGGGCGGTCGTGGGTGACGCCCGGCTGCTCGTCGCGGGGGAGGCCACCGACAGCCGCGACCTCGTGGTCGGCGACGCGTTCGGGCACCTGGTGGTGCCCTGGCACCTCGCCACCCGGGAGATGGCCGCCGAGGTCCGCCGGGTGACCCGCCCGGGCGGCGTCTACGTGCAGAACGTCATCGACTACCCGCCGCTGCGCTTCATCCGCAGCGAGCTGGCCACCGTCGCCGCCGAGTTCCGGCACGTCGCCCTGATCGCCCCGGCGGCCGCGCTCGCCGGCCAGGAGGGCTCGAACTTCCTCATCGTCGCCTCCGACGCCCCGCTGCCGCTGGAGGCGCTCCGCGCCCGGCTGGCCGAGGCGCGGGAGGACGCCAGCCTGCTGGCGGGCGCGGACCTCACCGCGTTCGTCGGCGAGGCGCTGGTGCTGACCGACGACTACGCGCCCGTGGACCAGCTCCTCGCCACCGCCTGAACGGGTGAATCGCTGACCGATTCCGACCCTTCAGGTGTAGCCGGGTCGGTCCGGGGCAACAACGACTCTCATGGGTGGACCGATCCGGGACGGCGCACAACTGCTGGGCGAGCGGTACCGGCTGATCGAGCAGCTGGGGGCGGGCGGCATGTCCGTGGTCTGGCGCGGCTACGACGAGGTGCTGGGCCGGCAGGTGGCGGTCAAGGTGCTCGCGTCGCGGCTGGCGGCCGACCGCGCGTTCCGGCACCGCATCCGGATCGAGGCGCAGGCCGCCGCAAGGCTGTGCCACCCCAACATCACCAACGTGTACGACTACGGCGAGTCGGAGCAGGTCGGCCTGACCGTGCCGTACGTCGTCATGGAGCTGGTCGACGGGGAGTCGCTGACCGGCCGGCTGCGCCGGGGCAGTCTGCCCTGGCGGGAGGCGGTGACGATCGGCGCGGAGGTCACCTCGGCGCTGGCCACCGCGCACGCCCGTGGCGTGGTGCACCGCGACGTCACCCCGGGCAACGTCATGCTGACCGCCACCGGCGTGAAGGTGGTCGACTTCGGCATCTCCGCGCTGGTGGGGGAGAAGGAGAAGGGGCCGGACGGCGCACTGCTCGGCACCCCCGCGTACCTCGCCCCGGAGCGGCTCGACAACGGCCAGGTCTCCCCGGCCACCGACGTGTACGCGGTCGGCCTGCTGCTCTACCGGATGCTCACCGGCCGGTTGCCGTGGCAGGCGAGCACCACCACGCAGATGCTGCGCGCGCACATGTACAACGAGCCGGAGCCGATGCCGCCGGTGCCGGGGCTGCCCGACGAGGTGCGCGAGCTCGTGAGCCGCTGCCTGGCCAAGCGCCCGGGCGACCGGCCCCCCACGGCTGAGGTCGCGCGGACGCTCGCCGAGGCCGCCGGCATGATCGCCCCGGTGCCGGTCTCCCCCGCATCGGGGCCCGTGGACGAGGCCGCGCTGGCCGCCGCCGGCACCACGATCCTGCCCTGGTCCGCCGCGACCGACGCGCTGCCGTTCTCCCGTACGCGCAACCGGCGCGCGGCGACCCGGCGCCGGCGGATCGAGGCGGGGGTGGCCGCCGCCGGGCTGGTGGCGGTGACCGCGGCGCTGTGGGGGGTGACCTCGCACAGCCCCGCCAGCGGCGGCATCGACCAGCCGACGGAGGCGCGGATGGGAGCGGAGACGCCGCCGCCCTGCCGGGTCACGTACGCGCTGCGCACGGACTCCGGCAAGGACTTCGCCGCCGAGCTGACCCTGACCAACGTCGGCAAGCGGGAGTTGCGCGACTGGCGACTGAGCTTCACCTTCCCCAGCCAGCAGACGGTGACGAGAGCGACCCCCGTCGCGGTGCGCCAGCAGGGGCGCACGGTGCTCGTGGAGCCGGCTCCGGAGCGGGCCGCGCTGGCCCCCGGCGCGTCCGAGAAACTCACCCTGACCGGCCGCCACGGCGGGGCCAACCCGCTGCCGCTGGAGTTCCGCCTCGGCGACGAGGCCTGCGGGGTGCAGGTCTCCGGGGTGGCCGGCGCGGCGCCCAGCGTGGCACCCACGAAGGCGCCGGTCAAGGCGCCGGTCAAGGCGCCCACCGTCAAGGCTCCGACGAAGAAGGCCGGCACGTCGGCCGGGAGTTCCGGCGGGTCGAAGGCCAGGTCCGACAACTCCGGCAAGGGCAAGGGCAAGGCGGGTGGTGGAAAAAAAGTAAGCCAGGAAACGGAAAGGGAAAGGGACACGGAAAGGGACGATGACGATGACGACTGAGCCCGCCGGGGTCAGCTGAACTCCGCGAACCGTTGCACCTGCTCGATGTCCCCCTCGACGATCAGCATGCTGCCCGGGGCGATCACGGTGGCGTCGGTGGCGTACCGGAAGCGTTCCCCGGGCAGCTTCACGCCCACCACGCGCACCCCGTAGCGCCCGGTGGGCGTCAGTTCCGAGAGCGGCCGGCCGAGCATCGCCTCCGGGGCGCACACCTTGGCGATGGCGAAGTCGTCGCCGAACTCGATGAAGTCGAGCATCCTGCTGACGATGAGGTGGGCCAGCCGCTCCCCGGTCTCCGCCTCGGGAAAGATCACGTGGTGCGCGCCGACCGAGTCCAGGATCTTGGCGTGCTTCGTCGAGGTGGCCCGCGCCCAGATCCGCGGTACGCCCAAGTCGACCAGCGCCAGCACCGTCAGCACGCTCGCCTCCAACGAGGCGCCGATGGCGACCACCGCCCGGCCGAAGTCCGCCACGCCGAGCTGGCGCAGCGACCCCTCCTCGGTGGCGTCGGCCTGCACGACGCGGTCGAGCTGCGCCGACCACCGCTGCACCTGCTCCGGGTTGCGGTCGATCGCCAGTACCTCGTGGTTCATCGCGGCCAGCGCGCCGGACAGGTGACACCCGAACCGGCCCAGTCCGATCACCACGACACTGCCCTCGTCCGTCCTCCTAGCCGACAATGGGTTGCTCCTCCGGGTAGCGGTACAGCCGGCGGCGGGTGTTGAGGGCGAGCGCCGACCCGAGGGTCAGCGGCCCGATCCGGCCGACGAACATGAGGATGATCAGGGCGAGCTGGCCGTTCTCCGGCAGCGCCGCGGCGACCCCGACGCTGAGGCCGGTGGTGGTGAGCGCCGAGGTGACCTCGAACAGCGCCGCGTAGTAGGGGACTCCCTCGGTGAGGAAGATCAGCAGCACCGTGCCGCAGGCCACCAGCGCGACGCTGAGCAGGGCGACGGTGATGGCCTGCCGCTGGCTGGCGGTGGCCACCCGGCGTTTCCCCACCGTCACGTCCGGCTCTCCCCGCAGTTCCGCCCACATCAGGAAGGCGAGCAGGAAGAAGGTCGCCACCTTGATCCCGCCGGCCGTGCTGGCGCTGCCGCCGCCGATGAACATCAGCACGATGAAGAGGGGATAGCTCTCATCCTCCAGGCCGTCCACGTTCAGGACGTTGAAACCGCCGGTGCGGATGTACGAGTTCTGGGCGAACGCCACCAGGAGCTTGTCCGGCCAGGTGTAGATGCCCAGGGTGCGCGGATTGGCCCACTCGATGGTCAGCAGGGCGGTGAAGCCCACCACCAGCAGTGTCAGGCTGCCCCAGACGGTCAGCTTGGTGGAGACCGCCCACCGCGTGGGCTGCCGCCACTCCCGCACCGCCTCGAAGAGCGCCGGGAAGCCCAGCCCGCCGACGATCGTGCCGATCGCCAGCGGCAGGGTGACCCAGGCGTCGGTGGAGAAGCCGACCAGGCCGTCGGTGTAGAGGGCGAACCCGCCGTTGTTGAACGCCTGGACGGCGTGGAAGACGCTGCCCCAGAGGGCCCGGCCGAACGGGTAGTCGTAGGCGAGCCACAGCCGGGCGGTCAGGATCGCGGTGATGACCGCCTCGCAGGCCAGCGCCAGGCCGGCGATGTGCAGCAGCAGCCGGCGTACGTCGCCGATGCCGAACTCGGCGGTCTCGGCCTGCACCAGCAGCCGGCTGCGCAGCCCCAGCCGCCGGGCCACCACGAGGATCACCAGGGTCGCACCGGTCACGATGCCGAGGCCGCCGACCTGGGTGAGCACGGTGATCATCACGAGCCCGAAGCCGTTCCAGTAGTTCGGGGTGTCCACCACCGCCATCCCGGTCACCGAGACCGCCGAGGTGGCGGTGAAGAGGGCGGTCAGGAACGGGGTGTGCCGGTACTCGCTGGTGGCCCAGGGCAGCATCAGCAGCCCGGTGCCGACCAGGATCGTCACCAGGAAGCCGAGCGGCACGAGCCGCACGGGGTGACGGAGAAGCCGGCGCACCAGACAATCTTCCTTTTCCGCTGCGGATCGGGTGTGGAAACCGGCATCCCGAGGGTTCATCCGCCGGCCAGGCACCGACCAACTCGCCGTCAACGCGGGCCTGTCTGCTGAGGCGGATTCCTCGACGACAAGGAGACTGCGTTGCGACGTACCCTTTCCGCCCTCGGCCTGGCCGGCGCCCTGCTCGCGGCGGCCGTGGCCGTGCCGGCGCTGACAGCCTCGGCCGCCCCGGCACCCGCCGCCGAGCGTGCCCGGGCGGCGGACCGGCCGCTCGTGATCGGTCACCGGGGCGCCAGCGGCTACCGGCCCGAGCACACCCTGGAGGCCTACCGGTTGGCGATCCGGCAGGGCGCGGACTACATCGAGCCGGACCTGGTCGCCACCCGCGACGGCGCGCTAGTCGCGCGGCACGAGAACGAGATCAGCGGTACGACCGACGTGGCCGCCCGCCCCGAGTTCGCCGCGCGCCGGGCCACGAGGACCATCGACGGCGTCGCGGTCACCGGCTGGTTCACCGAGGACTTCACCCTCGCGGAGCTGCGGACCCTGCGGGCCAAGGAGCGGCTGCCCAAGGTCCGTGTCACCAACACCGCCTTCGACGGCCGGTTCCAGGTGCCCACCCTCCAGGAGGTCATCGACCTGGCCCGGAGCGAGGGGCGGGCGCGGGGCCGGACGATCGGTGTCTATCCGGAGACCAAGCACCCCAGCTACTTCGCGTCCATCGGGCTGCCGCTGGAGGAGCCGCTGGTCGAGGTGCTGCGGCGCAACGGGCTGACCCGCCGCAACTCGCCGGTCATCATCCAGTCGTTCGAGACGGCCAACCTGCGCAAGCTCGACAAGATGATCGACGTCCGGCTCGCGCAGCTGCTCGACGCCACCGGCCGCCCCTACGACTTCACCGTCGCCGGCGACGCCCGCACCTACCAGGACCTGGCGAAGCCGGCCGGCCTGAAGTGGATCGCCTCGTACGCCGACGGCGTCGGTGCCAACAAGAACCTGATCGTCCCTCGGGACGCCACCGGCCGGCTGCTCGCCCCGACCACCCTGGTGCGGGACGCGCACCGCGAGCGGCTGATCGTGCACGCCTGGACGTTCCGGGCCGAGAACCAGTTCCTCCCGACCGACCTGCGCATCGGCGCCGATCCCAACGCGCGCGGCGACATCCAGGCCGAGTACGAGCTGTTCCTCGCCCTCGGCCTCGACGGCGTCTTCACCGACCACCCGGACACCGCCGTCGCCGCCCGCGAGGGCCTCGCCCGGCGCTGACCTCCCCCGCACGGGCTTGCCGGAGATCTTGGTAGGAAACGGCCCCTCAAGGGGCACTTTCCTACCAAGATCTCGACGGTCCCGACCGGCCCGGTGTGGAAATCGGTGGCGCGGAGCGACACAGCATCACTTCCGTCGATGGGGCGGGCGCCCATCGCGGACGGGCGGGGTCGCCACCGCGTCGGGATCGTTGTAACCCCCGACCACCCCACCCCTGTTACTTGTGTGTTTCGGCCACATAGCCCGTGGGTGACGTCACTTCTAGCGTGAGCCGTCATATGAGTTCCCTACCTCCGAGTCCTCACGTGGAGTCGCAATGACGGTCCGGACGACGCGGCGGGTGTTCCTCTCCGCCGCCACGATGATGGCCGCGGCGCTCGCCGCCACGGCCTGTGGCAGCCCGCAGGACACCGCCTCCGGGGGCGGCGACAGCGCCGCCCCGGTGAAGGTTGGCCTGGTCTACTCCCAGTCGGGAGCCCTCGCCAGCTACGGCAAGCAGTACATCGAGGGATTCAAGGCCGGCCTCGACTTCGCCACCAAGGGCACCAACAAGGTGGGCGACCGGGCCGTCGAGGTCACCGAGGTCGACGACGCGGGTGACCCGGCGAAGGCGGTCTCCGCGGCCAAGGACCTGATCGGCAAGGGCAACAAGATCATCGCGGGCTCGACGGCTTCCGGCGTGGCCCTCCAGGTCGCCCCGATCGCCGCCCAGAACAAGGTCCTCTTCATCTCCGGACCCGCCGCCACCGACGCGGTGACCGGCGCCAACAAGTACACGTTCCGCTCCGGGCGGCAGTCGTACCAGGACGTGGTCACCGCCAAGTCGTTCATCGGCGACCCAGCCGGCAAGAAGGTCGTGGTCTTCGCCCAGGACGGCGCCTTCGGCGACGCCAACGAAGCGGCCGTGAAGGCCGTCATCGGCGGCGCGGGTGCGGCCGTCAGCAGCGTCCGGGCGCCGGCCAGCGCCACCGAGTTCACCCCGTTCGCCAGCCAGATCAAGTCCGCCAAGCCGGACCTGCTCTTCGTCGCCTGGGCCGGGACCACCGCCCCCGCGATGTGGCAGACGCTCGACCAGCAGGGCGTGCTCTCCTCCACCACGGTCGTCACCGGCCTGGACATCCGCGCCTCGTGGCCGACCTTCGGCGCCGCCGGCAGCAAGATCTCCTTCCTGTCGCACTACTTCGACGGAGCCTCCGACAACGAGGCCGTGAAGGCGCTGAAGGCCAAGGTCGGCACCGTCGACCTGTTCCACCCGGACGGCTTCGCCGCCGCGCAGATGGTCGTACGGGCCATCGAGGAGGGCGGCGACGACGTCGAGAAGATGGTGAAGGCGCTGGAGGGCTGGAGCTTCGACGGGGTCAAGGGCAAGATGACCATCCGCGCCGAGGACCACGCGCTGCTCCAGCCGATGTTCCAGGCCAAGCTGTCCGGCAGCGGCACCGCGTTCACGGCCACCGCCCAGAAGGCGCTGACCGGGGACGAGTCCGCGCCGCCGGCCGTGGCGATGAAGGGCTGACACCAGATGCTCGCCACCCGCGGTCTGACCTGGCGGATCGGTGAGGTCGCCATCGTCGACAGCGTCTACCTCGACCTGGCGCCCGGGGAGTTCCTCGGCGTCATCGGGCCCAACGGCGCCGGCAAGACCTCACTGTTCAACCTGATCACCGGCATCCGCCGGGCCACGGAAGGACGGATCACCCTCGACGGGCAGGACATCGGCTCCCTGCCGCCGCACCAGCGGGCCCGTCTCGGCCTCGGCCGTACCTTCCAGGCAAGCTCGGTCTTCGGCTCGCTCAGCGTGCGGGAGAACGTCCGGCTCGCCGTGCAGGCGCACCGCGGGGGCTCGATGAAGCTGTGGCGGCGGGCGGCGGCCGACCGGGAGGTCGCCGCCGCCGCCGACGCGGCGCTCGACCGGGTCGGCCTCGCCCACCGGGGTACGGCGCTGGCCGGCACCCTCGCCCACGGCGAGAAGCGGAAGCTGGAGATCGCCCTGCTGCTCGCCGGGGAGCCCCGGGTCATGCTGCTCGACGAGCCGATGGCCGGGGTCAGCGCCGAGGACGTGCCCGAGCTGGTCTCGGTGATCCGCTCGCTCACCGGCGACAGCGGCCGGTCGGTGCTGATGGTCGAGCACCACATGGACGTCATCCTGGAACTGGCCGACCGGATCGCCGTGATGCACCACGGCGCGCTGCTGGCCTGCGACACCCCGGAGACGGTGATGGCCAACCCCACCGTGCAAGAGGCCTACCTGGGGGAGTCGCTCTAGTGGAACCCATTCTCAGTGTGGAGAACCTGTCGGTCCGCATCGCCGGGCTGCACATCCTCCAGGGGGTGTCCTTCACGGTCGCCCCGACCGGCGTCACCGTCCTGCTCGGGCGCAACGGCGTGGGCAAGACGACCACGCTGCGCGCGATCGTCGGCCTCACCCCGCCCGCCGGCGAGGTGCGCGGCGCCGTGCGGATGGGTGCCCAGAGCCTGCTGGCCCGGCCCACCCACCGGCTGGTCCGCGGCGGGCTGGGCTACGTGCCGGAGGACCGGTGCGTCTTCGCCGGCCTCACCGTCGCGGAGAACCTCCGGCTCGCCGAGCGGCGGGGCAGCATTCCGGCGTACGACAAGGTGTTCGCGCTCTTCCCGGAGCTGGACCGGCGCGGACGGCAACGGGCCGGCTCGCTCTCCGGCGGGCAGCAGCAGATGCTCGCGATCGGCCGGGTGCTGCTCAACGACAACCGGCTGCTGCTCGTCGACGAGCCGACCAAGGGGCTCGCACCGAAGGTGGTGACCGAGGTGGCCGAGGTGCTGGAACGGGTCGCCGAATCCGTGCCGGTGCTGCTGGTCGAGCAGAACCTGGCCGTGGTCCGGCGGCTCGCCCGGGACGCGGTCGTGCTGGCCGCCGGCCAGGTCGCCTGGACCGGCGACGCGCAGGAGCTGCTGCTGGAGACCGCCCTGACCAAGTCGCTGCTGGGCGTCGGCTCGGCGGAGGGACACCACCCCGCCGGTACGCCGGCCGGCGCGCGGAAGGACGAGCACTGATGGACACCGTCATCCTGTTGACGCTGACCGGGCTCGGCCTGGCGGCGCTCTACTTCCTGGTCGCCAGCGGGCTCTCCCTGGTCTTCGGCCTGGCCGACGTGCTCAACTTCGCGCACGGCGTCTTCCTCGGCGTCGGCGCGTACGGGACCTGGTGGGCGGCGGGCAACCTGCCGGGAGCCGGGTCGGACGGCTTCGGCTTCGTGGTCGCGGTCGCCTTCGGGGTGGCCGCCGGCACGCTCGTGGCGGTGCTGGTCGAGCTGGTGCTGATCCGGCCCCTCTACTCCCGCACCATCGAGCAGGTGCTGGTCACCGTCGGTCTCTCGCTGGCCGGCGTGGCGCTGCTCCAGGCGACCTGGGGCGCGGACGCCCGGCCGTTCCCGCGCCCCGAGTGGACCCGGCAGGTCACCTCGATCCTCGGCGCCAACGTGCCCAACGGCGGCCTGCTGCTGATCATCGCCGCGGTGCTGGTGCTCGGCGCGATCCTGGCCTTCCTCCGCTGGACCCGCTACGGCCTGATCATCCGGGCCGGCGTGGAGAACCGGGAGATGGTCACCGCGCTCGGCATCGACGTGCGCAAGGCGTTCACCCTGGTCTTCGCGATCGGCGGGGCGGCGGCGGCGCTGGCCGGCGCGCTCGGCGGCGTCTACTTCGGCACCGTCTCGCCCGGCCAGGGCGGCTCGCTGCTGATCTTCGCGTTCATCGTGGTGGTCATCGGCGGCATGGGCTCGGTGATCGGGTCCGCGTACGCGGCCGTCGCGGTGGGCCTGACCCAACAGTTCGTCAACTACTACGGCACCTCCGGGCTGGGCGACATCTGCGTGGTCGCGCTGCTGGCCGTGGTGCTGCTGCTGCGCCCGCAGGGCATCGCCGGAAAGGTGGCAACGGCATGACCGAGGTCAAGAGCCCCGAGGTGCCGGCGCCGCCGGCCGCCGTGCCCGACGAGCTGACGCCGGGGCGCCGACGGTGGCACGGGCTGCGCCCGTACCTGCCGCTGGTCGCGCTGGTGGTCGCGCTGATCCTGCCGTACTCGACGCTGCACCTGCCGGGGATCTTCGAGGGGGCGCTGAACTCCCCGGGCACCCTGCAACTGCTCGCCGTCTGCCTGGTCTTCGGCGGCCTGGCCGCCGGGTACGACCTGCTCTTCGGCCGGACCGGGATGCTCTCCTTCGGGCACGCCCTCTACTTCGCCGCCGGCGTCTACGGCACCGACATCCTGGTCACCAAGGCGGGACTGCCGCTGTGGCAGGCGGGGCTGCTCGCGATCACCGGCGGGACGATCCTCGCCGCGCTGCTCGGGGCGGTGGCGCTGCGTACCGTCGGCATCGCGTTCGCCATGGTGACGCTCGCCTTCGCCCAGGTCGGGGCGATCCTGGTGGCCCGCGACTTCGGCGGGCTCACCGGCGGCGAGGAGGGGCTGCCGCTGGACGTCTCCGGGCTGCCCGAGGGGCTGGTCGGGGTCACCAACACCGTCAACCTCTACTGGCTGGCGCTGGCGTACCTGGTCGTGGTGGTCTTCGTGGTGCACCGGGTCTCCGGCTCGCCGACCGGGCGGGTGCTCGCCGGCCTGCGCGACGACGAGCGGCGGATCGGGGTGCTCGGGCTCGACCCGTACCGGTTCAAGCTGGTGGCGTTCACCCTGGCCGGCGGGCTGGCGGCGGCCGGGGGCGCGGTCTACGTCCTGATCGTCGGTGGCGCCTCGCCGCACATCACCTCCTCCGAGTGGACCCTGGCGTTGCTGGTCATGGTGGTGCTCGGCGGGCCGGGCACCCGGTGGGGCCCGGTGATCGGCGGGATCCTCTACATGTACCTGGACCACCGGCTGGTCGCGTTCGGCACGTCCGACGCGGTGGAGGCCCTGCCGGCGTTCCTGAGTAACCCGCTGTCGCAGCCGCTCTTCGTGCTCGGCACGGTCTTCATCCTGGCCGTCTACTTCTTCCCCGGCGGCCTGGCCAGCCTCGCCCCGCGCCTGGCGCTCCTGAAGCACTCCCTGCGCACCCCGTCCCGCCGCCCCTGACGGCGCGGGCCCCGGCCCCGCCGATGACGCAGCCGCCGCCGCCCGGCGACGGCTCGTCATCGGCGGGGCCTCCGCGTGGACGGGGACCGACGGCCCGCAGACGTCGGGCCGCGGCCCCCTCGTGCGACCGCGACCCCTTCCCGTCCTCGTACGTCAGCTGTTCAGCAGCTCGTACGCCGACTCCGGAGCCTTCTGCGCCTGGCTGCCCGTCGGCACGGTGACCTTCGGGGCCTTGCCGAAGTCGAAGTACTTCACGACGTACTTCGTGGCCTTGAGCTTGCCGACCGCCGGGATCTCCAGGGTCAGCGAGGTGAGGTTCCCGTCCGCCCCGACGACGGCCGTGAACGGGAGCGTCTTCGCCGCGGCGCCCAGCGCGTCGACGTCCACGGCGTCGGCCATGGCCTGGCGCACGTGCTCGCCGTGGGTCAGGTCCACCGTCCCGGTGTAGGTCCCGCCGCCCTGGTCCGTCACGGTGTCTCCCACCGCCCCGAGGATCGCGCCGGTGTTGCCCGGGTCGGCACCCTCGTAGTAGGGCACGCTGGCCGGGTCGGTCAGCTTCGCGTGGTCCAGCTCCATCCACTTCTTCGGCAGCTTCAGCATGCTGCTGAGCTCCTCGGCGCCGTCGAAGCTCACCTTCATCCAGGAGCGCTGCTCGATCAGGCGGAAGGAGAGCTTCATCGTGAAGTCGAGCTCCTTGTTCTTCTCGGTCAGGGTGAGGTCCATGCCCTTGCCCGCCGGGTCCACCACGCCGGTGATGACGCCGGTCGGGTCGCTGCCGCTGTACCGGAAGGCCGGGTCCTCCTCGTCCGGCACCGCCGCCAGGAGCGTGCTCTTCGGGTTGGCCGACGGGGACGCCGACGGGACCGGCGAGGGGGCCGCCGGGGCGTCCCGGGCGTCGTCGTCGCCACACCCGGCCACCAGGGAGGTCGCGGCCACCAGGGACACGGCCGCCGCCGCGACCCGCCGGACCCTGCCGGCGGGGCCGGTCTGCTGCGTGATTCGCATGATTCTCTTTCCTAGCGGGACAGTTGCCGCCGCAGATCTTGGCACGCGCCGGTGCCGCCGCGTTGGCCCTGAAGGCCCGCGCGGCCGTCCGGCACACCGTCGACCGGGCCGAGCGTGGTGGTGACGCGGGTCACCGGCCTCACCGGTGGCCGATCCGCACGCGGACCGTCCCCGTCCGAGGGCGGTCGGGCGGCGTGCCCCCGGGCGTCCGCCGTCTCGCGGAAGCGGGCAACGTCCGCCGGAGCTGGTAGAAATGCCGGATGAGCCAGGATCGGACGGCGGTACGGGAGCGGGCCGAGGCGGTGCTGCGGCGGTTGGCCGGCGAGCACGCCCGGCTCCGCGAGGACCAGTGGCGGGCGATCGAGGCGCTGGTGGTCGACCGCCGTCGGGTGCTCTGCGTGCAGCGCACCGGGTGGGGCAAGTCGGCGGTCTACTTCGTGGCCACCGCCCTGCTGCGGGACCGGGAGACGGCCGGCGCGGAAGGCGTCGCCGGGCCCACCGTGATCGTCTCGCCGCTGCTGGCGCTCATGCGCAACCAGGTCGAGTCTGCGGCCCGCGCCGGCATCCGGGCGCGCACGATCAACTCCGCCAACCTCGACGAGTGGGACGAGATCACCGCCGAGATCCACGCCGGTGCCGTGGACGTGCTGCTGATCAGCCCGGAGCGGCTCAACAATCCGGACTTCCGGGACACCGTGCTGCCGAAGCTGGCCGCCACAACCGGCCTGCTGGTGGTCGACGAGGCGCACTGCGTCTCCGACTGGGGGCACGACTTCCGGCCGGACTACCGCCGGCTGCGTACGTTCCTGGGCAACCTGCCCGAGCGCACCCCGGTGCTGGCCACCACGGCCACCGCCAACGCCCGGGTCACCGCCGACGTGGCGGAGCAGTTGGGCGACGCCCTCGTGCTGCGCGGCAGCCTGGACCGGGAGTCGCTGCGCCTCGGCGTGGTCGAGCTGCCGAGCCCGGCGCACCGGCTGGGCTGGCTCGCCGACCACCTGGACCGGCTCCCCGGCTCGGGCATCGTCTACACGCTGACGGTCGCCGCGGCGGGGGAGACCGCCGAGTTCCTGCGTTCCCGGGGCTACCCCGTCGCCTCCTACACGGGGCAGGCCGAGGACGCCGACCGGCGGGCCGCCGAGCAGGACCTGCTGGACAACAAGATCAAGGCGCTCGTCGCCACGAGCGCGTTGGGCATGGGCTTCGACAAGCCCGACCTCGGCTTCGTCGTGCACCTCGGCGCGCCGCCGTCCCCGATCGCGTACTACCAGCAGGTCGGCCGCGCCGGCCGGGCCGTCGCGCACGCCGAGGTGCTGCTGCTGCCCGGCACCGAGGACGCCGCGATCTGGCGCTACTTCGCCTCGCTCGCCTTCCCGCCCGAGGCGCAGGTCCGCGCCGTCCTGGCCGCCCTGCACACCGACCGTCCGCTCTCCACCCAGGCCCTCGAACCGATCGTCGACCTGCGTCGGGCCCGGCTGGAGCTGATGCTCAAGGTGCTCGACGTCGACGGCGCGGTCCGCCGGGTGCGCGGCGGCTGGCTCGCCACCGGGGAACCCTGGGTCTACGACGAGGCCCGGTTGCGCCGCGTCGCCGAGGCGCGCACCGCCGAGCAGCAGGCCATGCGGGAGTACGCGACCACCCCCGACTGCCGGTTGCGCTACCTGCGCGAGTGCCTGGACGACGCCGGGGCCGCCGACTGTGGCCGCTGTGACCGTTGCGCCGGCCCGCTGTTCACGGCCGACGTGTCGGACGTGGCGCTGACCGCCGCGCAGACCTTCCTCGGCCGGCCCGGGGTGGAAGTCACGCCGAAGAAGCTCTGGCCGACCGGGCTGGAGGCGGTGGGCGTACCGCTGAAGGGGCGGATCGCCCCGGCGGAGCAGGCGCTGCCGGGGCGCGCGGTGGGGCGGCTGTCCGACCTGGGGTGGGGCGGCCGGCTGCGCGACCTGGTCGGGCCGGAGGCGGTGGACGTGGCCGTCCCCGACGACGTGGCCGCCGCCGTGGTCGAGGTGTTGAAGGCGTGGGCGCACGGCGATGAGAGGTGGCCGCGCCGCCCGGTCGGGGTGGTAGCGGTCGGCTCGCGTCGCCGGCCCCGGCTGGTCGGCTCGCTCGCCGAGCGGATCGCCGCCGTGGGCCGGCTGCCGCTGCTCGGTGCGGTGACGCCGACCGGCGCGCCGGCCGGCGGCCCGCGCGGCAACAGCGCCCAGCGGGTACGCGCCCTGCACGGCGCCTTCGCCGTGCCGGACGACCTGGCCGACGCCCTCGCCGGGCTCGACGGGCCCGTGCTCCTCGTCGACGACCTGGTCGACTCGGGCTGGACGATGACGATGGCCGCCCGGGAGCTGCGCCGGGCCGGCGCCCCCGACGTGCTCCCGCTCGCCCTGGCCGTGGCCGGCTGAGCCACCGGCGCCGCCCGCCCGCCCACTGCCGGCCGCCCGGCGTCGTGACCGGACCGGCCGGGAAAGTTCCCGGCGGGGGCGGACTGCGACCGCCGCCACGCCGCGCCACCGGCGGGTCGGCGCGGTGCCGACGGGCGGTAGCGTGGGCGGCATGACCGATGAGCAGCCCGTTCGCGACCGGGACGGCGGCGGTGCCTGACCGGGTGTCGGCCGCGCCGGAGCACGTGCCGACCGCGCCCGACGGCGGGCCGGTCGCGTCCGACGGTGCGCCGGTCTCGTCGGAGCAGGCGCCCGCCGGGCCGGAGCACGTGTCGGCCGTGCCGGATCGCGGCACCGTCCGGCTGGCGCTGGTCGTCGGCGGGCTGGTGCTCGCCGTCCTGCTCGGCTTCGGCCTCGGTCGGCTGAACGGCGGCGGCCCGTCCGCGGCGGCGGGACCGGACAGCGCCCTCACCGGCCACAGCCACCCGCCGGGCACGGGCGCCCACGAGCACGGCGTCGACCAGGCCGCGGCGGCGCAGGCCGCCGGTCTCTCGATCAGCTCGGCGGGCTACACGCTCACCCCCCTGCCCGCCACGTTCACCGCCGGCCGCGCGGGCGAGCTGCGCTTCCTGGTGCGGGACGCGCAGCGCCGCCCGGTGACCCGGTTCGCGGTCGTGCACGAGAAGCCGATGCACCTCATCGTGGTGCGTCGCGATCTGACCGGCTACCAGCACCTGCACCCGACGATGGCAGCCGACGGCACCTGGTCGGTGCCGCTGACCCTGCCGCAGCCGGGGGTCTGGCGGGCGTACGCCGACTTCACCGCGCTCGCCGACGACGGCCGGCAGACCGCCGTGACCCTCGGGGTGGACCTGACCGCGCCGGGCGGCTACCAGCCGAGGCCGCTGCCGGCGCCGGCGTCCTCGGCCACGGTCGACGGCTTCACTGTCAACTACCAGGGCACCCCGCAGGCCGGCGTGACCGTGCCGCTGACCTTCCGTGTCGACTCGGCCGGCGGGCCCCCGACGCTGGAGCGTTACCTCGGCGCGTACGGACACCTGGTCGCCCTGCGCGAGGGGGATCTGGGCTACCTGCACGTCCACCCCGAGCCGCAGCCGGTCGACGGGGCGGTGACGTTCTGGGTGACCACGCCCGACCCGGGCCGGTACCGGCTCTACCTGGACTTCCAGGTCGCCGGCGTGGTGCGCACCGCCGAGTTCACCATTACGGTGCCCTGACCCGTGTAAGGAAGGGCAAGCTCAGCCGGCGCGGCGGATGGGGCGGCGGGCCAGGTAGCGCAGCAGGTCGCGGATGTGGTGCTTCTCCTCGGCCGGCACGGTCGGGTCGGCCAGCCGTTGCAGGATCACCCGGACGTCCGCCTCGACCGGGCCGTCGTCGGCGCGCCGGCGGGGCGCGGGACCGGCGTCGGGCAGGCCGAGCGCCCGGAACGCTGCCGCGACCGGCAGGTCCAGCGCGGCGCAGAAGCCGCGTACCTTGGCCAGCTCGGGGTAGTCCTGCCAGTCCCCGGCGAGCCAACGGAACACGGTCGACCGACCGACGCCGGTGTGGGACGCCAGGTCGGTGACGGTCCAGCCGCGTTCCTCGCGGGCGTCGTCGATGGCTCGCCGTACGAAACGTGCGAAGGCCATCTGCGGAGAAACCTCTACGGAACCCATCCCTGCGGGTCTTCCCTCCCGACCGGCACCCGGCGGTGCGCCTCCGAGGGTAGTACGGAAAGGCGGGGAATCAGTTGACTGATCGACCAGACCGTCTCGTGAGCGGGACTCCGGACCCTGCGGAATGGCGTGGATCACATGCGGGGGGACGGCTCCGTGGCCGCTCGACCACGCTCGTCCGGCGCGGGCACCGGCGGCAGCAGCGCCGCCAGCCGTGGGGTGACCGCCCACTGGTCGACGAGTTCCCGGTACTCCGTCCGCTGGGCGGCGGTGGGCACGGTGCCGGTGCGTCGTGCTCGGATGAGCAGGTTGCGCGGGGTGTGCCGGGAGTCGACGAACTCCACCACCTCGGCCCGGTAGCCGTGCAGCCGGAGCAGCCCGGCCCGCAGCGCGTCGGTGAGGACGTCCGCGAAGCGCTCCCGGAGGATGCCCTGCCGGGTCAGCAGCTCGTACGGGGCCGGGGCCGGCCGGGCGCGCAGCTGGGCCGCGACGTCGTGGTGGCAGCACGGCGCGGCGAGCACCCAGCGGGCCTGCCAGCGCACCGCCCGGGCCAGCGCCTCGTCGGTGGCGGTGTCGCAGGCGTGCAGGGCCAGCACCAGGTCGGGGGCGGGCTCCACGACGGCCTCGGCGATCGTCCCGGCCACGAAGCTGACCCGGTCGGCCCAGCCCAGCCGCTCGGCCAGCTCGGTGTTGCGTCGCCGCTGGTCCTCCCGGACGTCCACGCCGACCAGCTCGACGTCGATCCCCCGCTGCGCCAGCCACCGGTACGCGGCGAAGGTCAGGTACGCGTTGCCGCAGCCCAGGTCGACCACCCGCAGCGGGCCGGTCAGGTCGTCCGGGAGGGTCGCCGCCAGCGCCCGCAGGAACGCGTCGACCTGGCGCCGCTTCGCCGCCGAGCCGCCGATCTCGGCGAAGATCGGGTCACCGGGGTCGAGCAGGTACTCCTTCGCCCGGTCGTGCCCACCCGGCTCGGCGGCGGGCCGGGCCGCGGCGGCCCGGTGCACCTGCGCCTCGCCGGACTTGGTGATCCGCAGCTGGAGCGTCGCGTCGGCCGTCTCCACGTGCCAGTTGCCGAACGGCTCGGCCAGCAGCGCGTCCACCGCCGCGTCCGCCTCCGGGCCGGGGGCCACGTTTCGGGTGTACGGGCGGGAGCCGTCGGAGGTGGAGATCTGCAACCGGGGGCCCGCCCTGAGCGCGACCGGCCGCAGTTCGGCGCGGACCATCGAGGGGCGGTGTCCACGCCGACGCCCGGCGGCCACCGCACGGGTGAGCGCCGGGTCGAGCAGCAGCGCCCGGACCTCGGTCAGGGCGGCGTCCAGTGGTTCGGGCATTGCTCCATCTTCCTCGTCGACCGGCGGCCTGCCCGGCGCGTCCCGGTGGCGGTGTCCGGCGGGGGGTTCTCGCCGGTGGTGTCGCGTCCGCTCAGCCCGCGAATCACGGCCCGGACGAGGAGATCCCCCGGCACCGGGTGCACCGGTCCGGGGGATCTCGGGTGACGTACGTCGGTCAGTCGGCGGTCGCCTCGGCCGGCGTACCGGCGGCGGAGCCACCACCACGACGGCGCCGGCGGCGGCGGGGCTTCGGAGCCTCGCCCTCGGCGGCGGCCGGGGCGTCGGTGGCCTCGGCGGTGATCACCGTGGTCGGCTCGCCCGCGACGGTCTCGCCGGCGCGGCGACGCCGACGGCGACGCGGGACGCGGGGACCGTCCTCGGCGGTGTCGGTCGGTGCGTCGGCCTCGGGCGCGCCGGTCGCACCGCCGGTGCTGCCCGAGCGGCGCTCGCCGCGACCACGGCCCTCGCCGCGTTCGCCACGCTCGCCGCGCCGGGCGCCCCGGCCGCCCTCGCCCCGGCGGGACCGTCCGCCGCCGAGGTCCTCCTCGACCTCGGCCGACAGCCCGGCGCGGGTGCGCTCGGCGGTCGGCAGGGTGCCGCTGACGTCGGTGGGGATGTGCAGGTCGGTGTAGAGGTGCGGGGACGTGTGGTACGTCTCCGCGGGCTCCGGCATGTCCAGGCCCAGCGTCTTGTCGATGATCCGCCAGCGGGGCATGTCGTCCCAGTCGACGAAGGTCACCGCGACGCCCGTCGCCCCGGCCCGGCCGGTACGACCGATCCGGTGGGTGTAGGTGTCCTGGTCCTCCGGGCAGTCGTAGTTGATGACGTGGGTGACGCCGCTGACGTCGATGCCCCGAGCGGCGACGTCGGTGGCGACCAGGGTGTCGATCTTGCCGGCCCGGAACGCCCGCAGCGCCCGCTCGCGCGCGCCCTGCCCGAGGTCACCGTGCACGGCGGCGACCGCGAAGCCACGGAAGTCGAGGTCCTCGGCGACCCGGTCGGCGGCCCGCTTGGTGCGGGTGAAGATCATGGTCAGCCCGCGCCCCTCGGCCTGGAGGATCCGGGCCACGATCTCGATCTTGTTCATCGAGTGGGTGCGGTAGGCCAGCTGCTCGGTCTGCGGCGACGGGCCGGTCTCGGCGGTGTGCCCGGCGTGGATCGTCATCGGCTGGCGCAGGAAGCGCCGGGAGAGGGTGACGATCGGGTCCGGCATGGTCGCCGAGAAGAGCATGGTCTGCCGGTCCTCCGGCAGCATCGCCAGGATCTTCTCGACGTCGTCGAGGAAGCCCAGGTCGAGCATCCGGTCGGCCTCGTCCAGCACCAGCGCGCGGACCCGGTCCAGCCGCAGGTGCTTCTGCTTCTGCAGGTCCATCAGGCGGCCGGGGGTGCCGACCAGGATCTCCACGCCCTTGCGCAGCGCGTCGATCTGCGGCTCGTACGCCACGCCACCGTAGATCGGCAGCACCCGGACGCCCCGGGTCCGGCCCGCGGCGGCGAGGTCCTTGGCCACCTGGATGCCCAGCTCACGGGTGGGCACGACGACCAGTGCCTGCGGCACGCCGTCGCTGCCCTCGCCCGGCGCGAAGACCCGCTCCAGCAGCGGTACGCCGAAGCCGAGGGTCTTGCCGGTGCCGGTGGGCGCCTGGCCGATCATGTCGATGCCGCGCATCGCGATCGGGATCGCGTACTCCTGGATGGCGAAGGCGCGGGTGATGCCGGCCGCGGCCAGCGCGTCGACGGTCTCCTGACGCGCGCCCAGCTCGGCGAAGGTGGGAGCCTCCGGACGCACCGGAGCGGTGGCGGCCAGTTCCTGGCCGTCCATCAGGTCTTGAGTCAGCTCGCTCATATGGATTTGGGGGTGCCCTCTCGTGGGTGCGCCCCGGCATGTCCGTCAGGGCGCGTTCGGTGTGGCGCGGGCCACACGGTCGGCGGCTGAATGCCTGTGCCGGACCGGGCCGCACGCGCGCCGCGGGCCTCACACTTCGACCGGGCCGGCTGATCGCTCGGATCAGCCTGGGTCAGGTCGGCGCCCGCGGCAACTGCTCCATGCTACCTGAACCGACCCGGAGGCGTCCCGATTCCATCCGCACGCGCCACGCCGGGGGCCACCCGTGTGACCTGCGTCACTTCTGGCCCGTTTGCCGGCGGGCGGTAGCCTGCGCTCGTGCCCTCGACCGATCTGCCCGACCGTGCCGTCGTCGACCTGCTCGGCCTGGTGGCCTTCGGTGAGCTGCTCGCCTTCGAACGGATGGCCGTCGACGCCCGGCTCGCCCCCGACCTGCGCCGGCGGGCGGCGCTGGGCGAGATGGCCGCCGCCGAGATCGGCAACTACCGGCGGCTGGCCGACCGGCTCGTCGCGCTCGGCGTGCTGCCCGACGACGCCATGGCGCCGTACGTCGAGCCGCTCCAGGCGTACCACGACTCGACCGAGCCGAGGGACTGGGCGGAGGCGGTGACGAAGGCGTACGTGGGCGACGCCATCACCGACGACTTCCTCCGGGAGATCGCCGCGGCCCTCGCCGAGCCGGACCGTCAGCTCGTCCTCGACGTGCTGCACGACTCGTCGTACGCCGACTTCGCCGTCGCCGAGATCCGGGCGGCCGTCGAGGCCGACCCGAGGGTGGCCGGCCGGCTCTCGATGTGGGCGCGGCGACTGGTCGGCGAGGCGCTGTCACAGGCCGGCCGGGTGGCCGCCGCCGAGCGGGGGGCGCTCACCGCGCTCGTCGCACAGAGCGGGCGGGTGGACGTGCCGAGGCTGTTCGGGCGGCTGACCGCGGCGCACGCCACGCGGATGGCCGCCGCCGGGCTGAACAACTGACCGCGGCCGGGCGTCCGCGACGGGCGATCGTCGGGTCACCCGTCGCGGCCGACCGGACCACTCAGCGGACGGTGAACCCGACCGCGCGCGGCGACGCCTCGGCGATCTCGACGTAGGCGACCTTGTTGACCGGCACGATCACCCGCCGGCCCTTCTCGTCGGTCAGGGAGAGGGTGCCCTCGTCCTTGCCGAAGGCGTCGGTCACGATCTGCTCGATCTCGGCCGGCGACTGCGCGCTCTCCAGGACCAGCTCGCGGGGCGCGTACTGCACGCCGATCTTGACCTCCACTGTGCCTCCTCATTCGGGCGAAAGAGCCGCCGTTGGGAAGGCTATCCGATCTCGGGGCCGGATGTTCAGGCTGACTCACCTTGCAGCGGGAAGCTGGCGATGCCCCGCCAGGAGAGCGCCGCGACCAGTGCCTCCGCCTCGGCCTTGGGCAACTGCCGGCCACGGGCCAGCCAGAACTGCGCGGCGGTCTCGGCCGCGCCGACCAGGCCGGAGGCGAGCAGCTCGGCGTGCGCCCGGCTGATCCCGGTGTCGGAGATGATGGTGTCGGTGATCGCCGCGATACAGCCCTGCTCCACCCGCTCGACGCGCTGACGCACCGCTGGGTCGTTGCGCAGGTCCGACTCGAAGACGAGGCGGAACGCCTCGCTCTCGTGGTCGACGAAGTCGAAGTACGCCCGCACCGACGCGCCGACGCGCTCCTTGTTGTCGTTGGTGCCGCGCATGGCGTCGTCGACCTTCGCGAGGATCGCGTCGCAGTGCGTGTCCAGCAGGGCGAGGTAGAGATCCATCTTGCCGGGGAAGTGCTGGTAGAGCACGGGCTTGGAGACTCCCGCCCGCTCGGCGATGTCGTCCATCGCGGCCGCGTGGTAGCCCTGGGCGACGAACACCTCCTGGGCCGCCGCGAGCAGCTGCTTGCGGCGCGCGGAACGGGGCAGGCGGGTGGGCCGGCCGGCGGTCTGGGCACCGTTCCCCACAGCGGTCATGGGAACCTCCGAGTCTCTTCGTACGAGCCGGCAATTCACCCGAACCGGTCGGGGCCCGGGGACCCGTCGCGGAATTGGCCCGCCGCTGTAACTTATCGCCACTGTCACCACACGGTAGCCTCAGCGGGGGCGACCAAGGAGTGCGCGGTGAGTGAAACAGGGCAACCCGGTGCCGCCAACCCGGGGGAGCACGGCGACGGGACGGGTCCGCAGGACGACCTGGCCCGTTCCGGCAGCGGGTGGGCGCCCCCGGCGGCCAGTTGGTCCCGGGGCGGGGAGATCTCCGGCCACCGCGAGCCGGCCTCGCCATGGGGTCCGCCCGAGCCGTCCCCCGGTTGGGCCGCCTCGTCCCCGCGGCACGGCGACCTGCCACCACCACTGCCCGGCCCGCCGGCCGCGGCCGAGCCGCCGGCCCGGGTCAACGGCCACCACGCCAACGGCGTCGACCACGCCGCCGACGACGCGCCGGTCAACCGTCAGGTCCCGGTGAGTGCCCCGCCCGGCATCCCCGGCGACCAGCGCCGCGACCCGGGCAACGACCGGCTGGTGGTGCCCGCACAGCGCCCGGCGCCGACGGCCGAGCAGCCGCCCGGGACGCAGCACGGGTTCACCGACCCCGAGCCCCGTCCGGTCCGGCGCTCCGCCGAGGACCCGCCGGCCGGCCGCCAGAACCGCTGGTCGGAGCCGGGGCTGCCGACGTCGGCGCCCCCCGCCGTCCAGGTCCCGCCGGTGGGCACCGCCGCCAGCGGCTTCGAGGTGCCGCCCGGCTACCACGCGCCGACGGCCGACCGTGCCGCCGCCGACGAGCCCCCGCCGGCCGCCGGCCCGACGCGCGGCTGGAGCGACCACTACGCGCCGGGGCCGTCCGCCCCCGACCCGCGCCACTTCCCGCCACCCACCGAGCGCCCGCCCACCGAGCGCCCGGTCGATGCCGCGCCCGCCACCGGCGACCGCGCGACGGCCGGCGACCGCGCGACCGTCAGCGACCGGCTCGCCGGCGTCGACCGCGCGTTGGGCGCGGACCGCGCCTTCCGCGACGACCGGGACGCCGACCCGGTCGCCACCGGCACGGACGGCGCACCGGGGGAGTTCGGCCAGGACCGCGCCGCCGGTGGGCCGGGCCAGGGCCGCGCCCCGGACGGCCCCCACGCGGAGCGGACGCTGGGCGCCCCCGGCCAGGACCGCACGGCGGCCGGTTTCGACCGGGACCGCACGGCGGCCGGGTTGGACCAGGACCGCGCGGCGGGTGGGTTCGACCATGACCGCACAGCGGCCGGGTTCGAGCAGGAGCGCGCGCCGCACGCCGCGGGGCACGAGCGGGCCGGGCGTGGCTTCGGCGCGGACCCGGGTGCCGACCGGTCCCCGGTCGCCGAACCGGCGGCCGGTGCGCAGCACGTTCCGGGCGGCGACCGGGAACCGTCGTCCCGGTCGGAACCGGGCGGTTCGCGACAGTCTGCCGCCGAGTGGCCGCCGAGCACCGAACCGGACTGGACCGGCCCGAACTGGAACCGCCCGAGCTGGGGTGCCGCGTGGGCGCCGCCCTGGTCCCGGGAGGAGGCCGAGCCGGTGGGCCGTCGCTCCCGGGAGGAGGCCGAGCCGGCGGGGCGTCGAGCCCGCGAGGAGCCCGAGCCCGTCGGCCGCCGGTCCCGCGAGGAACAAGCGCCGGCCTGGGCCGGTGAGCCGCAACGCCCGCACGAGCCGGCGCGCGCCGAGTCTGCGCGCCCCTACGACCCGCCCCGCGAGCCCGGCCGCCCCTACGACGTCGCCCAGACCGCGCCGGTGCCCCGGCCGGCGTACGAGCGACCGTCCGCCCCCGCCGACCGGCTCACGGGGCCCGAGGCCGAACCGCCGGTCCCGGCCGAGCGACCGGCCTGGGCGTCGGGCGGGTCGGTCCCCGCGCCGGCGGGCGCGCCCCCGCTCGCGTACGCCCCGGAAGCCGCCGCTGCGGCGGCCCGCGCCGAGGACACCCCGGACCGGGTCACCCGGCCGTTCCGGCTCCGGCCGGAGAGCGCGGAGCCGGCCCCGAGGCCGTCGAGCGACCCGCAGACCGCCGCCGAGGCCGCCACCAGCGGGTTCGGGCGGCGTGAGCGCACGCCGTCCGGGCCCGCCCCGACGAGCGCACCTCCCTACGCGGCCCGCCGGTCCGCACCCGAGCCGGCCCCGGCGGCCCCGCCGGCCGCCGCCGACCCGGCGCCGGAGTCCGCATCGGCGGTGTTGCCGCAGCGCGTCCCCGCCGAGCCGGACGTGCCCGTCGTGCCGGAGCCGCCAGCCGTGGAGCCACCCGCCGAGACCCCCGAACTCGCCCGCATCGCCACCCATCTGCGCCGCGAGGACGAGCCCGCCCCGCCGCGGGAGCGCCCGGAGGGCTTCGACGTCAACGCCATCCTCGACGCCGTCCGTGGCGTGGCCGGTGTCCGCGACGCGGCGCTGCGCCGTACCCCGGCCGGCGCGCACAGCCTGCGGCTCGACCTCGCCGACGGGGCCGACCCGGCCGAGGTGAGCCGGCAGGTAGCCCGCCTGCTCCAGGACCGGATGGGGCTGGCCGCCGCGCCGCAGAACCTGCCGGGCATGCCGGCGGCACCCGCCCCGCCGGTGCGCCGCCGGTCGGCGGAGCCGCGCGGCGCCGAGGCCAGGTCGGGGGGCGTCGCGGCACGCCCCGCCGAGCCGTCCTCCGCCGAGTCCCGGGTGCCCGGCGCCAGGGTGACCGGCGGCCCGTCGGAGGCCGCGTCGACCCGGGCCGAACAGCGTCCCGAGGCGGCGCCCGAGACCCCGCGCCGGCGCCGGCAGCCCGTCGCCCCGCACCGGGGCCGGGCCACGGTGGAGGAGCCGGGCTCGGTCTCCGCCGCCCCGGCCGGGACTCCGGCCGGCGCCCCGGCGACCCTCGGTACGTCGTACTCCGGTGGGCAGGTGACGACGACGGAGACCGCGCCGTCCCGGCCGCTGGACACCGGCGGCGCGGTGGGCCCCCGGGTGGTGATCGACCACGTCCAGGTGAGCACCTTCGGGCTCGACGCCACCGTGGAGGTACGCCTGCTCGCCGGCGGGGAGAGCGCGGCCGGCTACTCGACCGGGCCGGCCGTCGACGGGTACGTGCTGCGGCTCTGCGCGGTGGCCGCGGCGGCGGCGGTGGACGAGCTGCTGCGCGGCGGCGAGCCCGGCCCCGACGCCGGCCCCGACCGTGGGCGCTGCTTCGTCGAGCACGCCGCCGTGGTGCCCTTCGGCAACTGCGACGTGGCCACGGTCGTGGTGCTGCTGGTCTGCGACGGCTGGGTGGAGCAGCTCGTCGGCTCCGCGCTGGTCGCCGGCGACCCCCGGCAGGCCGTCGTCCGGGCCACCCTGGCCGCGGTCAACCGCCGGATCGAGGCGCTGCTGGCCTGAGCGCTGCCGGTCGTTGCGGCCCCGGGCAGACTGGAGTCATGAAGCGCGCCACCCTGCGGCCGGACCACCTCCTTCCCGAGCACTCCGTCCCACCGCCCTGGCCGGGGCGGGAGGTACGCCTCGACGGCACCGTCACGTACGTCCGGGACACGCCGGCCACCACGCCCGGTGCGGAGCCGGCGCTCTACGTGCACGGGCTCGGCGGTTCGTCGCAGAACTGGACCGACCTGGCGTACCTGCTCGCCGACCACCTCGACGGGCAGGCCATCGACCTGCCGGGGTTCGGCCGCAGCGAGCCGGGCCGCCGGTACACCGTTCCGTCCTTCGCCGACCGGGTGATCCGCTGGATCGAGCACTCCGGCCGGGGGCCGGTGCACCTGTTCGGCAACTCGCTGGGCGGGGCGGTCTCGGTGCAGGTGGCGGCGGTGCGGCCGGACCTGGTCCGGAGCCTGACCCTGATCTCGCCGGCGCTGCCGTTCCTGGACTTCCGGCGCTCGTTGCAGGGCCGGATGCTGCCGCTGCTGGCGATCCCCCGGGGCGAGCGCCTGGCCGCCTGGCGGCTGGCCCAGATCGCGCCCGAGGTGATGGCCCAGCAGGTGATGGAGTCCTGCGTGGCCGACCTCAGCCGGATCTGCGACCAGCGCCGGGAGGAGGCGCTGGAGGAGATCCGGGTGCGGCACGAGGCCGCGCACTACGCCGCCGCGTACGTCCGGACGTTCCGGGGACTGGTCTCCAGCTTCCTGCGGTCGTACCTGCCGGGGTCGGGGTCGCTGTGGCGGCTCGCCGCGACGGTCAAGGCGCCCACCCTGGTCGTCGGCGGGCGGGCCGACCGGCTGGTGGACGTGCGGGTGGCCCCGCAGACGGCCCGCGTCGTCCCGGACAGCCGGCTGCTGATGCTCGACGGGGTCGGCCACGTGGCGCAACTGGAGGTGCCGCGCCTGGTGGCCCGGGCCGTGCTGGGCCTGCTCACCGAGACGGGGGACACCCTCAGGCGATCCGACATGGCAGGCTGACCGGGATGTCCCCTGCCCGTCACCCCACCCCGACCCGTCGTGCCCCGGCTCCCGTCGAGGGCCGCCGTCGCGCCTCGGCCACGTCGCCCCCACGGGACGGCGGCGTGGACCTGACCCGCCCGCGGCACCGCCGTCCGGAGCGTCGGCGGCGCCTCACGGGGCTGGTGGCGCTGGTGCTCGCCGTCGGCGCGGCGGTGGCGGTGATCGCCGACCGGCGGGGCGCCGACGTCGGGGCGGAGGCGCTCACCGCCGGGGAACTGGCTCCCGCGCCGATGCTCGCGCCGGGGGCGGCCTCGCCGCTGCCGTCGGCGCCGGCCGCGACGCCCTCGGCCGTCGATCCACCGCCGGCCGTGCTCCGGCTGCCCGGGCCGGTGCCGTCGGCGGGCCGGGGCAGCTTCGGCTACGACGACCGGGTGGGCCCGGTGCTGGGTGACGCGGGCACGCTGCGCCGCTACCGGGTCGCCGTGGAGTCGGGCGCCGGCGAGGACGCGGGCGAGTTCGCCGCCGCCGTCGAGCGGGCGCTCGCCGGGCCGGGGAGCTGGGTCGACGGCGGGCTGCGGTTGCAGCAGGTACGCGCCGCCTCCCGGCACGACTTCACGGTCTACCTCGCCACGGCCAGGACGGCGGGCCGGCTGTGTGCCGCCGGAGGGGTGGACATCCGGGTGGGCGGGAAGCCCTACACGTCGTGCCGGGCGCCAGGCAAGGTGATCATCAACCTGGACCGCTGGCGGCTCTCGGTGCCGCACTTCGTGAGCGCGAAGGTGCCGCTGTCGGTCTACCGGACGTACGTGGTGAACCACGAGGTCGGGCACCAGTTGGGGCACCGGCACGAGCGCTGCCCCGGCCGGGGCCGGGTGGCGCCGGTGATGATGCAGCAGACGCTCTTCCTGAACGGCTGTGTCGCCAACCCCTGGCCGTACCGGGACGGTCGCCGGTACGCGGGCCCGCGGCTCTGACCGGCGGCGATCGGGGCGTCGGGCGCCGGCTGAGTTCACCCCTGGGGGCATGAGCGAGGTTCGCGTTTTTCACGGCGTAATGCCCGGTTAGTGTGGGACGCTCGGTTCATGACGTCGTCGTCCCCTTCCGACCGGCCCGGCCCGGCCCGCCGCCCGACGCCGACCCGGCCGCCGTCACCTCGGCCGACGCGCTGGTGGCGACCGTCGGCCCCGCTCCGGAACCGTCGGGTGGTGGGGCTCGGCGTCACCCTCCTGCTCGCGGCGACCGCCGCCGTGGCGCTGGCCCGGGCCGGCGACCGCGCGCCCGTGCCGACCACGGGCGACGGGAACCGCACGTCGTACGCGGCGGGGGCGGCCGAGCGGACGCGCCCCTCCGCCTACCCCCGTACGGGTACGGGCGACTTCACCACCGCGCCCGGCGACTCCCCGGTGCGGGGCACCGACGGGCCGCTCTGGTACTACCGGGTGGCCGTGGAGCAGGGCACCGACCAGGACGTCGCCGCCTTCGCCGCCACCGTGGACGAGGTGCTGGGCGACCCCCGCAGCTGGATCGCCTCGGAGGAGCTGCGGCTGCGGCGGGTGGCGGAGGCGGACGACGCCGACTTCACCGTCTACCTCGCCACCCCGGAGACCTCGGAGCGGATGTGCGCCGAGGGCGGGCTCAGCACCGAGGGCTACACCTCCTGCCGGCTCCCCGGGCAGGTGATCATCAACCTGGCGCGCTGGCTGGAGGCGGTCCCCGACTACGGGGCGCCGCTGGAGATCTACCGCGCCTACGTGGTCAACCACGAGGTGGGCCACGAACTCGGCGAGGAACACCAGGCCTGCCCGGCGCCCGGCGAGCCGGCGCCGGTGATGCAGCAGCAGACGTACGGCCTGGACGGCTGCGTCGCCAACGCCTGGCCGTACGTCGACGGCTCGCGCTACGACGGCGAGCTCGTTCCCGGCACCTGAGTTATTCCCCTTCCCGCAGTTCGGGCGACGTGTCGCTCCTCATGGCCGATCGAGGCCGGTGCGAGCGACAATGGGCCGGTTCGCCTTCAGCCGATCCCGGGGAGTCCACCGTGTCGTTGCCCCCGCTCGTCGAGCCCGCCGCCGAGCTGACCGTTGACGAGATCCGCCGCTACTCGCGCCACCTGATCATCCCGGACGTCGGGGTCGAGGGGCAGAAGCGGCTGAAGAACGCCCGGGTGCTCTGTGTCGGCGCCGGCGGCCTCGGCTCGCCGGCCCTGATGTACCTCGCGGCCGCCGGGGTCGGCACGCTCGGCATCATCGACTTCGACACCGTCGACGAGTCCAACCTCCAGCGCCAGATCATCCACGGCGTCTCCGACGTGGGCCGCTCCAAGGCCGAGTCGGCCGCGGCCTCGATCCGCGAGATCAACCCCCTGGTGAACGTGGAGATCCACAACACGGCGCTGGACCGGGAGAACGTGCGGGACATCTTCTCCCGCTACGACCTGATCGTCGACGGCACCGACAACTTCGCCACCCGCTACATGGTCAACGACGCGGCGGTGCTGCTCGGCAAGCCGTACGTCTGGGGGTCGATCTACCGCTTCGACGGCCAGGCGTCGGTGTTCTGGGCCGAGCACGGCCCCTGCTACCGCTGCCTCTACCCGGAGCCCCCGCCGCCCGGCATGGTCCCCTCCTGCGCCGAGGGCGGCGTGCTCGGCGTGCTCTGCGCGTCGATCGGCTCCATCCAGGTCAACGAGGCGATCAAGCTGCTCGCCGGCATCGGGGAGCCGCTGGTCGGCCGGCTGATGGTCTACGACGCCCTGGAGATGAGCTACCGCAAGATCAAGGTCCGCAAGGACCCGGACTGCGTGCTCTGCGGCGAGAACCCCACGGTCACCGACCTGCTGGAGGACTACGAGGACTTCTGCGGCGCGGTGTCGGTGGAGGCCCAGGAGGCGGTGGTCGACGCGACCATCACCGCGCTGGAGCTCAAGGAGTGGCAGGACGCGGGCAAGGACATCTTCCTCGTCGACGTCCGCGAGCCGGCCGAGTACGAGATCGTCCGGATCCCCGGCGCGACGCTGATCCCCAAGGGCGAGATCATCTCGGGCGAGGCGCTCGCCAAGCTGCCGCAGGACCGGCAGATCGTGCTGCACTGCAAGTCCGGGGTCCGCTCGGCGGAGGCCCTCGCCGCGCTCAAGGCGGCCGGGTTCCGCGACGCGGTGCACGTGCAGGGCGGCGTGCTCTCCTGGATCAAGCAGATCGACCCGTCGCTGCCGGCGTACTGACCCGCGCCGTCGGTCGAGGTCGCGGTGGGCCGTCCCGACCCCCGCGGCCTCGGCCGATTCGCCGAGGCGCGATCACGTTTGCGCAGGTAGCGTTGCCGCCGTGGTCGACATCGATGCGGCGGTCGGGTTCGTCGTGGCACACGGGGACGCGGTGGACCGCGCCCGGCTGTCCCGGCTGCGCACCGGCGCGCCGCCACCTCCCGAACTGCTCGACGACGCCGAGGTCGGCCAGGCGCCCGACGGCGGCTGGCCCGCGACGCTGGGCGGGGGAGTCTCCTCCGTGGACGCCACCTGTTTCCGCCTGTCCGAGCTGGACGATCTCGGCGCGCTCGGTCGTCCGGCCGCCCGCCGGGCCCTGGACTGGCTGGCCGCGCGGCAGTCGCCCGGCGGCGGCTGGGAGGAGGACCCGGCGCTGGCCGACGTGGCCCCCGAGTGGGCCCGCCCGGGCGACCCCGAGGCGGGGTTCCACCTGACCGCCAACGCCGGGTTCTGGCTGACCGTCGCCGGCCTGGACGCGCGGGCGGCCGGGCCGCTCGACCACCGGGTCGGCGGCGCGTATGCGGGCGTCGTGCATGCCGCCGCCCAGTCGCTCGTCGCGCGGCTGCGCCCGGACGGTAGCTGGCCGTCCTTCCTGCCCGCCGGCTGGCTGAGCGCGGCGGTCCTGCACCGGCAGGAGATGTTCCACGAGGCGGCGCGGATCCAGGTGATCCTCGCCGAGCGGGTGCCGGAGCTGTCCCCGGGCGACGTGGCCTGGCTGGCCGCGACGCTGCGCCGCGTCGGCATCGACGGACAGGACTGGCTGCTGGGGCGGGCACGGCGGCGGCTGGCCGAGACCCAGCGCAGCGACGGCGGGTGGGAGAGCGACGACGGGCCCCAGTTCGACGTGCACACCACGCTGAGCGCCATCCGGGCCTGCCGCTGAGCTCCACCGGCCGGCGGGTGGCGCGTGGCCTCACTTGAGCTGGCTGATCACCAGCGGCCACCAGGCGTCCGGGGCGAACGCGGCGCGGTCGATGCTCTCCAGGACGGTGCGCAGCGTCTCCGCCCGCTCGGCCCGGCCCGGCTTGCCCTCGTCGGCCTCCACGAAGAGCGCGAACTGGTAGAGGAACTCGACGAAGGTGCGGAAGTTGCTGTTGACGGCCTGGACGTCCTGCTGCTCCAGGTCGAACTGGAGGATCTCGCCGGTCCCCGGGTCGAGCACGTAGAGCAGGTCCGGGTTGTCGGCGACCGCGCCGACCACGATCAGCCGGATGTCCAGGGAGCCGTCCTCGGTGCTCAGCTGGATCGTGTCGAACAGCTCGATGTCGCCTTCGAGGAACGCGGTGTAGACGACCGCCACGTCGAGCGGGATCTCGTCGCCGGCGGGGAGCAGGTCGGGGTCGAATCCCCCCTCCAGCCACGCCTCGCGCGGGTACGGGATGAGCTCGTCCTCGTTCCACAGTGAGCGGAACCGGGGGTCAGCGGCCATCGGTGGTCCTTTGCGTCTCGGATGTGGAGGGAGTGCGGGCGCTGCAGGTGGCGGGGCCGGGACGCCGGGTGCGCAGCGGCGTCAGGACGCCAGGTCGGCGGCGATCAGCAGGCGCCGCCAGTTGTCGGCGTACTCGCCGGCGTGCCGGCCCTTGCGGAGCCGCTGGTCCCGGACGCCGGGCCCGAGGACGACGGCGACCAGCTCCGGGTAGCCGGGACCGAGCACGTGCTCGTCGAAGAACGTGGCCACGTCGGGCGCGACGACGGTGAACTCCACGTCCTCGTCGGGGTGCTCGTACTGGAAGACGTAGTCGTCGGGCTCCATCCAGTAGACGTCGAGATCCTCGGTGTCGAGGCGGATCGGCGCCCCCGCCCCGATCTCGCCGCGCAGCCGGGGCGGGATGCTGTGCACCTCGTGGCCGACCGCGAGCGGGCTGCCCATCGGATCGTCCTCGTCCACCGTGCGGGCCGCCCAGGCCGCCGGGCTGCGGATCTCCTCGGGCGGGTCGAACCGGAAGTTGTCGCCGGCCAGCCGGCCGAACAGACCGTAGACCTCGGCCACGCCGGGCAGGTCGGGGATCGGCTCCAGCGGGGTCGGCTCGCCGATGACCACGCCGAAGCCGTGCTCGGCCTCCAGGCGCCGCAGCAGCGTGAGCTTCTCCCGGATCCGGTCCAGCCGCGCCGGGTCCCGGGGGGCGGTCACGGGATCACCTTCACGATGACCGGGGTGCCCTCGGGAACGTCCCGCAGCGCGACGGAGATGTCGCTGCCGAGCTGGCGATTCGTCCAGGCGTCCATCGGCCTGAGGTTATCGTACGTGTCCGTTCCGTCCAGTTGCAGCTCCTGGATGTGGTCGGGGTCGTAGCCCTGGCCCCGGGCGGTGATCGGCCCCTTGCCCGCGTAGAGGCGCTCGACCACGTTCTTGTTGGCCAGGTACTTGTTCGTCTCCGGGGTGCCCATGTCCTGGGTGAGGCGGCCGTCCTTGGTGAGGCTGCGGATCATCCGGTCCCGGTAGACGTTCGTACGGGTACGGCGCTTGCCGGTCGACGGGTCGTACACCTTGTTGCTGTCCCGGTCCGACGGCGCCTTCTTCAGCGCCCCGTCCTGGCCGAGCCGTTGCAGGTCGCGGGCCTTGCGGTCGAAGTCGCGCCGGTCGAAGTCCGGCCGGTTCTTCAGCACCAGCACCGCCGGGCCCTTCGGCTTCGTGCCGGCCGACTTGGCGGTGCGGAAGACGTCGGCGTTCTCCAGGTAGGCCGAGACGACGCGGGCGCCCTTGGCCTGCGTCTGCCGGGGCGGGCTGGTCCGTTTCCTAGCCATTGAGCACCGTCTCGACGGCCATGCCGATGAGCTGGTCGATGATGAAACCGGTGATCATCTTGAAGATGGGGATCTGGAGGAGGGACGCCCCGAAGGTGACCGCCGCCGTCACGATGGCCTGCGCGATCTGGATCGCCAGCAGGGCCAGTTGGATGATCACCTGGATCTTCAGCGCCAGCACCACGCCCGCCGCGACCATCAGCCCGACGCCGATGACGGTGGCCGGGCGGGTGACGTCGGCGATGTTGCGCGCGGCCGACTCGCCGTCGTTCCACTCGCCGGCGAAGGCGGTGAAGCTCTCGCCCCGGTTGTTGTCGAGCACCGTCCGCGCTGCCGCCTCCAGCTGCGCGACCGAACCGGAGATCTGGCCGGCCATGCCGGTCCACTCCCCGGCGAGCTGGAAGATCGCCGTCTCGTCCGACTGGGGCCACTCGTAGCCGAGCATCGAGAGCAGGGAGGCGAGCTCACCCGGGATCGTCAGTCCCACCGCGACTCCTTTCGTGGTCGGGGCGGCTCAGGCACCCAGCGAGCCGAGGATCGAGCGGAAGGACGCGGCCGCGTTCTCCTCGGCGGCGCGGTAGCCGTCGGCCATCCCGCGCAGGCCGTCGACGTAGCTCTCCAGCTCGGTGATGTTGGTGCCGAGGCACTCGGCCAGCGCGTCCACGCACGCCTGGTGGGCGACGCCGAGCAGGGACCCGATGTCGTCGCCGCCGAAGGCGGCGGCGTAGCCGCCGGCCGCCGCCTGGAAGCCCTCGAAGACCTGGCGGACGGACTCCTTGGCTCGTTCCAGCTCGTCCGCGCCGCGACCCAGCGCGTCGAGGTCGACGTCGAGGCTCTCCACGCTCAGCTCCCGTGCAGTTTCCGCATTGTCTCGCTGACGGCCTGGCTGATCTCCCGCATCTGCCGCAGGCCCTGGTCCTGGAGGCGTTCGATGGTGGCGGTCATCGCGGCGAGGTCGGGCATCGGTTCGGTGGCGGCGACCCCGTCGTCCTGGCCGTCGAGCGCGGCGTTGACCGCCAGGCGCAGCTCGGCGGCGAGGTATTCCGAGCCCTCCCGGAGCACCCGGGGGTCGATGTCGACGGCGCTCACCCGGCCGTCGGTGCCGAGCGTGACCCGGATGCGGCCCTCGGCGGCCTCGGCCACCGACTCCACCCGCTCCCGGGGCGCGGCGGCGCCGCCCACCTCGCGCAGCGCGGCCCGCGCCTGCGCCAGCTGCTGTTCCAGGGCACTCTCGCCCAGCATGCCGCCTCCCCAAGACAAGCCGTGCCGAACCCGACCCAGACTAGCGGTCACCCGCAATCCGGCGGTGGCCCCGCCCACGGCCGCCCGGGCCTCCGCGAGCGTCGGCGATGGTTCAGCCGCGCAGGTGGCCGTCCCCGGTAACCACGTACTTGGTGGAGGTCAGCTCGGGCAGGCCCATCGGACCGCGCGCGTGCAGCTTCTGCGTGGAGATGCCGATCTCGGCGCCGAAGCCGAACTCGCCGCCGTCCGTGAACCGGGTCGAGGCGTTGACCATCACGGCCGCCGCGTCCACCCGGGCCACGAACTCTCGGGCGGCGGTGGTCGAGTCGGTGACGATCGCCTCGGTGTGCCCGGTGCCGTACCGCCGGATGTGCGCGACCGCCGCGTCGAGCGAGTCGACGACGGCGACCGCGATGTCGGCGGAGAGGTACTCGGTGGCGTAGTCCTCGTCGGTGGCCGGCCGCACGGCGGCCGAGTGGGCGGCGACCCGCTCGTCGCCGTGCACGGTGACCCCGGCCTCGGCGAAGGCGGCCAGCATCGGCGGCAGGAAGGCGTCGGCGACCGCCGCGTGCACGAGCAGCGACTCGGCGGTGTTGCAGGTGGAGAGCCGCTGGGTCTTCGCGTTGAGCGCGATCGCCACGGCCTTGGTCAGGTCGGCGGCGGCGTCGACGTAGACGTGGCAGTTGCCCACGCCGGTCTCGATCACCGGCACGGTGGACTCCTCGACCACCGTGCGGATCAGGGACGCGCCGCCGCGCGGGATCAGCACGTCGACCAGGCCCCGGGCGCGCATCAGCTCCTTGACCGAGTCGCGGCTGCTGGCGTCGAGCAGCTGCACCGCGTCCGCCGGCAGGCCGGCGTCGGCCACCGCGTCGCGCAGCACGGCGACCAGGGCGGCGTTGGAGTGGGCCGCCGACGACGAGCCGCGCAGCAGCGCCGCGTTGCCGGACTTCAGGCAGATGCCGGCGGCGTCGACCGTCACGTTCGGCCGGGCCTCGTAGATGATCCCCACCACGCCGAACGGCACCCGGACCTGGCGCAGCTCCAGCCCGTTGGGCAGGGTGGAGCCCCGGACCACCTCGCCCACCGGGTCCGGCAGCGCGGCCATCTGCCGCAGCGCGTCGGCGATGCCGGCCACCCGCCCCGCGTCGAGGGACAGCCGGTCCAGCACGGCCGCGCTCAGCCCCGCCTCGCGCCCCGCCGCCAGGTCCGTCGCGTTCGCGGCGAGGATCTCCGGCGTACGCGCCACCAGCGCGTCGGCCATCGCCACCAGCGCGGCGTCCTTCGCCGTACGCGTGGCGACGGCCAGCGCCTCCGCCGCCGTACGCGCCCGCCGGGCCTGTTCGCTCACGCTCATCGCCGCACTCATCTCCTCAGTCGTCAGTCGTTAGGAAGGGCCCCTTGCTATACAGAATCCGTCAACAAGGTGCCCTTCCTTACAGCAGTACCAGGTCGTCGCGGTGGACTACCTCACGCTCGTACGCCGGGCCGAGCGCCGCGGCGAGTTCCGTGGTGGACCGGCCGAGCAGCCCGGGCAGCTCTACCGCGTCGTAGTTGACCAGCCCCCGGGCGACGGGCGCGCCCTCGACGTCCACCAGGTCGACCGGGTCGCCCGCGGTGAACGCCCCGTCCACGGCCGTGATCCCGGCGGGCAGCAGCGACTTGCGGCGGCCCACCACCGCCGCGACCGCGCCCGGGTCGAGGTGCAGCCGCCCCCGGGGAGTGGTGGCGTGGGCCAGCCAGAAGAGCCGCGCCGTCGGGCGTCGGCGGCTCGGGTGGAACAGGGTGCCGACGGGCTCGCCGGCCAGCACGGGGGCGGCCAGCGGCGCGGCGGTCAGCACCACCGGGATGCCGAACCCGGTCGCGATCCGGGCCGCCTCGACCTTCGTCACCATGCCGCCGGTGCCCACGCCGGCCCGGCCGGCGCCGCCGATGTCGACCCCGGTCAGGTCCCGCTCGTCGTGCACCTCGCTGATCCGGTTGGAGCCCGGGCGGGTGGGGTCGCCGGTCCAGAGGGCGTCCACGTCGGAGAGGAGCACCAGCAGGTCGGCGTGGACCAGGGCGGCGACGAGGGCGGCCAGCCGGTCGTTGTCGCCGAACCGGATCTCCTCGGTGGCGACCGTGTCGTTCTCGTTGACGATCGGCACCGCCCGCAGGTCGAGCAGCTTGCGCAGGGTGCGGTACGCGTTGCGGTAGTGCGCCCGCCGGGTCACGTCGTCGACGGTGAGCAGGACCTGCCCGACGGTCAGCCCGTGCCGGGCGAAGGCGGCCGCGTACCGGCCGATCAGCAGGCCCTGCCCGACGCTGGCGGCGGCCTGCTGGGTGGCCAGGTCGCGCGGACGCCGGGACAGCCCCAGCGGCGCGAGGCCGGCGGCGATCGCGCCGGAGCTGACCAGCACGACCTCCCGGCCCTCGGCGGCGAGCGCGCCCAGGGTGCCGACGAGCGCGCCGACCCGCCCGTCGTCCAGCCCGCCTTCGGCGGTGGTCAACGAGGAGGATCCGATCTTGACGACGACCCGCCGGGCCGCCGTGACCATGTCACGCACCCGCCCATTCTGCGTGGTCGGTCCCCGCACGCCCGGTCGGCTTCTCATATCGTGGCCGGTCGTGAGACCTGACGAGTACGTCGAGGCGGTGCTGGAGCTCGTCGAGCGGATCCCGCCGGGCCGGGTGATGTCGTACGGGGCGGTGGCCGACGCGCTGGCCGAACGCTCGGGGCGGGCGTCGGCCCGGCTGGTCGGCTCGATCATGGCCCGGCACGGCGGGGGAGTGCCCTGGCACCGGGTCGTGAACGCGGCCGGCCGGCTGCCACCCGGGCACGAGCGGGAGGCGCGGGCCCGGCTGCGCGCCGAGGGGACGCCGCTGCGCGGCGACGGGGTGGACATGAGGGCGAGCTGGTCCCCCGAGGAGGGGATGTGACCCGTGCCATAACGTGAGTAACATTCGGCGTCATGGACGCGCCGCCGGGTGGAGCCGGCTCGCCAGGCCCCGTCGCACCGGCCGGACCCGCTTCGGGAGACTCGCCGGGGCCGGCGAGCCCGTCGGCACCGGCCGACCCGCCGGCCCCGGCCAACTCGTCTGCGTCAGCCGGCTCGCCGGGGCCGGCCGGGTCGTCCGCGCCGGGCGTGCTGCCGCGCCGGGTGCACGCCGGCTACGCGCTCGGATCGCTGGCCACCGGCGCGTTCGGCACCGTGCCCGGCCTGCTCCTGCTGCCGTACCTGACCGACACCCTCGGCGTCGCGGCGGGCGCGGCGGCCCTGCTGGTGCTCCTGCCGAAGGCGTGGGACGTGCTGGTCAACCCGGTCGCCGGCCGGATCTCCGACCGCACCCGGTCGCGCTGGGGCGCCCGCCGGCCGTACCTGCTGGTCGCCGGGCTCGCCCTCGGCGTGCTCTTCGCCGCCATCTTCGCCGCGCCGTTCGGGGCCGGGCCGGCCGCCGGGGCGTACGTGGCGCTCGCCTTCCTCGCCACCGCCACCGCGTTCGCCTTCTTCCAGGTGCCGTACGTGGCGATGCCGGCGGAGCTGACCGGCGACTACGCCGAACGTACCCGGCTGATGACCTGGCGGATCGCGGTGCTGGCGCTGGCCATCCTGGTCTCCGGCGCGGTGGCCCCGCTGGTGCGCGACGTTGGCGGCGGAGGCGTCTCCGGGCACCGCTGGATGGGCCTCTTCGTCGCCGGGCTGATCGTGCTCGGGGCGGTCGGCGCGTTCCTCGGCACCCGGTCCGCGCCCAGCGGCACGGTGGGGGAGAGCGAGCCGACGCTGCGCGCCCAGCTCGCCGTCGCCGCCCGCAACCGACCGTTCCGGGCGCTGCTGGTCTGCTTCGTGGTGCAGTCCGCCGGGGTGGCCACCGTCCTCGCCGGGGTCAACTACTTCGCCGACCAGATCCTGCGCGATCCCAAGGGCGGGCCGACCGTCCTGTTCGCCTGCTTCGTCGGGCCGGCGCTGCTGGTGATGCCGCTCTGGACCCGGATCGGGGCGCGGGTCGGCAAGCTCGCCTCGCTGGTCGCCGCCTCGCTGATCTTCGCGGCGGGCGCGCTGGCCCTGGTCGCCGCGCCGGTGCTGCCCCCGCTCGTGGTCTACCTGCTGGTCGCGCTGATCGGCGTCGGCTACGCCGGGCAGCAGGTGTTCGCCCTCGCGATGCTTCCCGACTGCATCGCGTACGACACGGCGCGCACCGGCCGGCGGCAGGCGGGCGTCTTCACCGGGCTCTGGACGGCCGGGGAGACCTTCGGGCTGGCCCTCGGGCCGGGCATCTTCGGCCTGGTGCTCCAGCTCAGCGGCTACGTCTCCTCCGACACCGGCACGGCGGCCACCCAGTCCGGCACCGCCCGCCTCGGCATCCTGCTCGGCTTCACGGTCCTCCCCGCCCTCCTGGTCGGCCTGGCCGTCCTCTTCCTCCGCCCCTACGACCTGACCCCGGCCCACCTGGCTGCTGCCACCCCCACCCCGACCCCGCACCCCCGCCCCCACCCCGCCGATCATGGGGTTGTGGTGGGGGAGGAAAGCCGCTGAACCCCACGGAAAGGGCACCACGACTCCATGATCGACGAGGGAACCGAGCGGCGGGCGCTGCCCGGGAACGGGCTGCCCGCCGAGCGGGTGCTGGCGGAGGTGTCGGCGCTACGCAGCGCCGACCGGCCGACGCATGGCGGGCGGCTGTTCGCGTACGTCTACGACCCGGCGGTGCCGGGGCTGGACGAGCTGGCCGCCGCCGCGTACGCCGGCAGCGCTCACGTCAACGGGCTCGACCCGACCGCCTTTCCGTCGCTGCTGGCGATGGAGAACGCGCTGGTCGGCGCTGCCGCCCGGCTGCTCGGCGGCGGCCCCGGCAGCGCCGTGCCGGACGTCGTCGGCAGCGTCACCAGCGGCGGCACCGAGTCGCTGATCCTCGCCGTCAAGGCCGCCCGGGACGCCCACCCGGAGATCGCGGCGCCCCGGATCGTGGTGCCCGCCAGCGCGCACGCCGCGTTCGCCAAGGCGGCGCACTACCTGCGGGTCGCCGTGGACACGGTGCCCGTGTCGGCGTCGACGCTGCGGCCGGCCGCCGCCGACGTGGCCGCCGCCATCGGCCCGGAGACCGTGCTGGTGGCCTGCTCCGCCCCCTCGTACGCGCACGGCGTCGTCGACCCCGTCGCCCCGATCGCCGAAGCTGCTGCCGCCGCCGGGGTGCGCTGCCACGTGGACGCGTGCTTCGGGGGCTGGACCCTGCCGTACCTGCGCCGCCTCGGGGCGGACGTGCCGCCGTTCGACTTCGCGGTCGCGGGGGTCACCTCGGTCTCGGTGGACCTGCACAAGTACGCGTACGCACCGAAGGGCGTGTCGGTGCTGCTGCACCGCGACCCGGCGCTGCGCGCCCCGCAGTACTTCGCGTACGCGGACTGGCCCGGCTACACGATGGTCAACCCGGTCATCGCCTCCACCCGCTCCGGTGGACCGATCGCCGCCGCGTACGCCACCCTGCGGCACCTCGGCGACGACGGGTACCTGCGGCTCGCGGCGGCCACCCGGGACGCCGTGGCCGGCCTGGCCGACGCCGTCCGCGCGGTCGACGGGCTGCGGCTGATGGCCGAGCCGGAGTCGACAGTCGTCTGCTTCACCGCCACCGATGCGGGCCTCGACCTCTTCGTCCTGGTCGACGAGCTGGCCGCCCGCGGCTGGCACACCCAACCCCAGCTGTCGTACGCCGACCTGCCGCCGAGCGTGCACCTGACGGTGACCGCCGCGGTGGCGCCCCGGGTGGCGGAGTTCGGCCCGGACCTGGCCGACGCGGTGGCCGCCGCCCGGGCCGCCGGACCGGTGGCGCTCCCCGCCGAGCTGCTCGCCCTCGCGACCACGCTCACCCCCGACGCGCTCACCCCCGACCTGGTCGCGGGCCTGGCCGCCGGCCTGGGCCTGACCACCCCCGCCGACGCGCCCGGTCCAGGCCGCTCCGCCGGTCCCGACGACGCCGACGCCGCCGGCACCGGCGGTTCGCCGGCGGGGCGGATGGCGGTGGTGAACACCCTGCTCGACGCCGCGCCGCCGGCGCTGCGGGAACGGCTGCTGGTGGAGTTCGTCGGCATGCTGCAACGCCCCACGTGGTGAGCGGCGGCGTCCGCCCGGCGGGGACGCGGTCCGCGTCGAGGGGGCCCCGGTTGGTCACGGTCACCATGCCCTGGAACCAACCGTGCTCGTCCGCCGGTCCGAGGACGAACGGCCCACCGGAGATCGCGAGGTCGGTGGCCGGTTGCGGGCGGCGCGGCCGTGGATCCGGCGGCGGAACCGGCCACCGACGGGTCGACCGGCGCCGCCGTGGGCTGTGGTTGACTTGTGGCGGTGCTCGGGAAGGGGGCGGTCGTGCAGGTGCCGGGAGTGCTCGGTGAGCCGATCCGGTTCGTGCTGAACTGGGGCCGCCGCTACTCGCTCTGGGTCTTCAACTTCGGTCTGGCCTGCTGCGCGATCGAGTTCATCGCCACCAGCATGGGCCGGCACGACTTCATGCGGCTGGGCGTGATCCCGTTCGCGCACGGGCCCCGGCAGGCCGACCTCATGGTCGTCTCCGGGACGGTCACCGACAAGATGGCCCCCGCGATCAAGCGGCTCTACGACCAGATGCCCGAGCCGAAGTACGTCATCTCGTTCGGCGCGTGCTCCAACTGCGGTGGCCCCTACTGGGACTCGTACTCGGTGACCAAGGGCGTCGACCAGCTCATCCCGGTCGACGTCTATGTGCCCGGCTGCCCGCCCCGGCCCGAGGCGCTGCTGCACGGCATCCTGCGCCTCCAGGAGAAGATCGCCGCCGAGCAGTCCGGGATCGGTGGCGTGCCCCGGCCGGACGCGCTCGCCCCGCCGGTCGACGCCCCGCCGGCCGACGCCGGCTCGACCGGCGTGCTCCCGCGCTCGGCGGAGTCGCTGACCGCCCCGCCGGTCCGCCCGCCCACCCCCTGAGCCGTACCGTCCGGTCGGACGAGGGCCCCGGTTGGCCGGCGGGGGCTAGCCTGCGCACCATGAACCACTCCGCCGACCAGCGTTCCGCCCACATCGCCGACGTGCTCACCGAGGAGTTCGGCGCGTCGATGGCTCTCGACCCGGCCGCCTTCCGCCGCAAGTTCCGCAAGATGGCCGCGTCGCCGTTCGCCTTCTACCGGGGCAGCGCCTCGCTCTTCTACGCCGACCAGGTCGGCGACTTCGCCGACGACCGGTTCCTCGACGACCGGACCAGCCGGGTGTGGATCCACGGCGACCTGCACGCGGAGAACTTTGGCACGTACATGAACGCGTCCGGGCAGCTCGTGTTCAACGTCAACGACTTCGACGAGGCGTACGTGGGGCCGTTCAGCTGGGACCTGAAGCGGCTGGCGGCCAGCGTGGCGCTGATCGGCTACGCCAAGGCGCTCTCCGACCGGGCGATCAGCGACCTGGTCACCGGCTTCGCCCGGTCGTACCTGACCGAACTGCGCGCCATCGCCGAGGGGGGCGACGACGCGATCGGCTCGATCACCCTGGACAACGCCGACGGGGTGCTCCGCCGGGTGCTCCAGCAGGCGCGGCTCAACACCCGGGTCGACCTGCTCGCCACGCAGACCACCATCGACAACTACGAACGCCGGTTCTCGCTGGGCGACGGCGTCTTCGAGATCGACGCCGAGACCCGGGAGCGGGTCTGCGCCGCGTTCGAGGACTACCTCGGCACGCTGCCCGCCTCCTCCGCCCAGCTCCGTCCCGTGGCCACCCAGATCAAGGACGTGGTGCTGCGCAAGGGGGTGGGCATCGGCTCGGCCGGGCTGCCGTCGTACAACCTGCTGCTGGAGGGGCACACCCAGGCGCTGGAGAACGACGTCGTCATCTACATGAAGCAGGCCCAGGTGCCGGCGGTGGCCCGGCACATCGCCGACGAGGCGGTCGCGGGCTACTTCCAGCACCAGGGGCACCGCACCGCCGAGTCGCAGCGGGCACTCCAGGCGCACGCCGACCCGTGGCTGGGCTTCACCGAGCTGGACGGGGCCGGGCAGCTCGTCGCCGAGGTCTCCCCGTACGCGGCCGACCTCGACTGGGCGGACGTGAACGAGCCGGAGGAACTGGCCGGCGTGCTGACCGACCTGGGCCGGGCGGTCGCCCGGATGCACTCGGTGGCCGACGACGAGTCCAGCCACGACCTGGTCGACTACTCCACGGAGGAGGCGATCGTGGCGGCCGTGGACGCCGACGAGGCGGGCTTCGTGACGCACCTGGTCGACTTCGCCCACGCGTACGGCGTCCGCGCCCGGCAGGACCACCAGCTCTTCGTCGACCTGTTCCGCAACGGCCGGCTGCCCGGCCTCTGAGCGGAGTCAGGAACCGAACTCCAGCACCACCTTGATGTCGTCCGGTTCGGAGGTGTACGCCCCGGCGTACGCCTCCACCGGCACCCGGCGGGTGATCAGTGCGTCGAGCCACGACCGGTCGGCGCGCGCCAGCGCCGCGGCGGCGAGGTCCCAGTGCCGGCGATTGGCGTTCACCGAGCCGAACACCACGTTGTTCTCCAGCACGAGCGCGCGGTTGAGCGCCCCGGCGTCGAGGTCGATGGTCCGCCCGCCGCTGGAGACGCCGGTCAGGCAGACGATGCCGGTCGGCGCGGCCTTGTACATCACGTCGAGCACGACGACCGGCGCCCCGGTGCACTCCAGCACCACGTCCGGCTCGAAGTCCAGCTCGCTGACGGGCACGGTGTGGTAGGTCGCCCCGAGCGCCCGTACCAGATCGGGCTTCGGCCCGGTGGTGTTGCGGTCCAGCACGTGCACGGTGAGCCCGCGCTGCGTGGCCAGCAGCGCGGCCAGCAGGCCGATCGGCCCGGCCCCGGTGACCAGTACGGTCTGCGGCTGCCACTCGGCGCGGGCGCCGATGCGCTCGATGTGCTCCCACGCCTTCGCCACCACGCTGGTCGGCTCCAGCAGCATGCCGACCGGGGCGAGGGCCCGGTCCAGCTCCACGGCGAACCGGGGTTGCAGCCGCCAGCGGTCCCGGGCGAAGCCGGGCAGGGCCTTGATGCCGTGCTCGGTGAACCGACCGTTGCGGCACATGTCCCACTCGCCGACCGCGCAGTTCGGGCAGGGCACCGGGTCGGGATGCCGGACGACGCCCGCCACCAGGTCGCCGGGTTGCAGGGTGCCCGACGGGTCCTCCAGCACCCGGCCCAGCGACTCGTGCCCCAGTATTAGCCGGTCCGCGCCGGGCGGCGCCTCGCCGTACTCGCCGGCGATGATCTCGTGGTCGGTGCCGCAGATCCCCACCGCCAGTGCCTCGACCAGGATCGCGCCCTCCTCGGGCGGCGGCTCCGGATGATCGTCGACCAGCCGCAGCGAGTCGGCGACACCCGGGTTGACAGTCACAGCGCGCACGCCCCCATCCTTCCCCGCCCCGGTCTCCCCCGCCGCCAAAGCCCAACATCCGCCCCACACCCCACACCCCCACACTCCGCGCCTGCGCCTCCGCGCCTCCGCTGCCCTCGCGCCCTTGCGCCCCGCACCCGCTCGATCATGCAGTTGTGGTGCGGGACGAAGGTCGCACTCCCTGCCGAACCGGCACCACAACTGCATGATCGTCCCGGCGGAGGGCCGGCGGAGGGCCGGCGGAGGGCCGGCGGAGGGGCTGGGGAGGGGCGCGGGATCCTGGGGCGGGGTGGGCGTGGGCGTGGGGCGTTCGGTTGGGTGGGGGGTGCGGGGGAGGACCTAGGATCAGCGGCATGACTCCGGAAGAGGTCGGCCAGCGGATGGTGGCGCTGCTCGCGCCCGCCGAGGTGACCCCGTCGGTCTCCGGCGGCCAGGCGCACGCCCGCGCCACCGTCGACGTACCGCCGGCGAACTGGCCGGACGCGCTCCGCGCGGCCCGCGACGACGCCGAGCTGGCCTGCGACTACTTCGATTGGCTCTCCGCCGTCGACGAACTCGCCGGCGGCTTCGACGTGGTGGCGCACCTCTGGTCCACCACCCGCCGGCACGGGATCCTGCTGCGCACCCGGGTGCCCCGGGACGCCCCGGCGGTCGCCTCGGTCGTCGACGTCTACCCGGGCGCCGCATGGCACGAGCGGGAGACCCACGAGATGTTCGGCATCGACTTTCCCGGCCACGCCGGGCTGGCGCCGCTGCTGCTGCCGCCCGAGTTCGAGGGGCATCCGCTGCGCAAGGAGTTCGTGCTCGCCTCCCGGGTGGCGAAGCCCTGGCCGGGCGCGAAGGAACCGGGCGAGTCCGAGGCCGGCGGCGGGCGCCGCCCGATCCGCCCGCCGGGCGTACCCGCGCCGGGGGAGTGGGGGACGACGCCGACACCTGCCGGCGCGGGCGGGGTCGGCGAGGGGCCGCGCGGCGGCACCCCGGCCCGCCCGGCCCGCGAGCGGCCCGCCCGACCGGCCCCGGGCGCCCGTCCACCCCGTACCGCCCGGCCCGCCGCCACCACCGACGGCCCGGCCCCTGCCGGCGGCCCGGCCCCTGCCGGCGGCCCGGCCCCTGCCGGCGGCCCGGCCCCTGCCGGCGGCCCGGCCCCTGCCGGCGGCCCGGCGGTCACCCGTCCCGCCGACCCGGGGGCCGACGCCGGTCCGCCGCCCGCCGCACCTGCCGACGGCCCGGCACCCGCCGGCCCGACGGTCACCGGTCCCGCCGACCCGGCGGGCGACGCTGGTCCGCCGCCCGGCGGCCGGACCGCCCGCTCCGGCCCGGCGGCGGACCGGCCCGCGCCTGAGGGCCCGACCGCGGCGGAGCGTTCCGGCGACGACGGAGGTACGCCCTGATGCCACTGTGGTTGGAGCTGGTCATCCGGGTGGGCGGCGTGCTCGTCGCCTTCCTCACCCTGCCGTTGCTGGTCGGGCAGGCCGAGCACAAGGTGATGGCGCACATGCAGGGCCGGCTCGGCCCGATGTACGCGGGCGGCTTTCACGGCTGGGCCCAGCTGGTCGCCGACGGCGTCAAGTTCGTGCAGAAGGAGGATGTCACGCCCCGGGAGGCGGACCGGGCGGTCTTCCGGCTCGCCCCGGCGGTCGCCCTGGTGCCCTACCTGCTGGTCCTGCTGGTGATCCCACTGGGCCCGGACGACCTGGTCGGGCAGCCGCTGGACATCGGCCTGTTCTTCGTGCTGGCAGTGGTGGGCGTGGGCGTGGTGGCGGTGCTGATGTCGGCGTGGGCGTCGGCCAACAAGTACAGCCTGCTCGGCGGGATCCGCGGCGCGGCCCAGCTGCTCGGCTACGAGCTGCCGCTGGTGCTGGCCGCCGCGTCGGTGGCGATGGCGGCCGGGACGCTCAGCCTCTCCGGCATCGTCGAGGCGTGGCAGCCGTGGTGGCTGCTCTGGCAGGCCCCCGCCATGGTCGTCTTCTTCCTCGCCGGGCTCGCCGAGATCCGCCGCCCGCCGTTCGACATGCCGGTCGCCGACTCGGAGCTGGTCTTCGGCTACATGACGGAGTACACGGGCCTGCGGTTCGCGTTCTTCCTGCTCGCCGAGTACGTGGGCATCGTGGTGATCGCCGCGCTCACCACCGTGCTCTTCCTCGGGGGCTGGCAGGGCCCGTTCGCCGACGCGCAGCTCGGCTGGCTGTGGACCCTGCTGAAGGTCTTCGCCGTCTCGTTCCTGATCATCTGGCTCCGGGTGTCCTACCCCCGCCTGCGCGAGGACCAGCTCCAGCGCCTCTGCTGGCTCGTCCTGGTCCCCGTCTCCCTGGGCCAGCTGGTCCTCACCGCCGCCGTCCGCGTCGCGCTGTAGGTGCGCGCACCCGGGTTAGGAAGGGCACCTTGTTAACGCATTCTGTATAGGAAGGTGCCCTTCCTTACCCTGCGGTCCAGGGCCCACATCCCGAGTGCGGGGGCGCGCCGTCAGCGCAGCGGGGTGTGGGCGGGGTCGACGCGCTCGGCGGGCGGGGGCGGCGGGGGCGGGGTGCCGTCGCCGAAGGGACGGCCGCCGAGGGCCTCGCGGCCGTGCGGGGTCAGCCAGTTCGCCGGGTCGGGGCCGAGCGGCACCACCCCGGTCGGGTTGATGTCGCGGTGCACCTCGTAGTAGTGCCGCTTGATGTGGTCGAAGTCGACCGTGTCGCCGAAGCCCGGCGTCTGGAACAGGTCCCGGGCGTACGCCCAGAGCACCGGCATCTCGGTCAGCTTGCTCCGGTTGCACTTGAAGTGCCCGTGGTAGACCGGGTCGAAGCGGACGAGCGTGGTGAACAGCCGTACGTCCGCCTCCGTGATGGTGTCCCCGACCAGGTAGCGCTGCCCGGCCAGCCGCTCGCTGAGCCAGTCCAGCCGGTCGAACAGCCGGTGGTACGCCTTCTCGTACGCCGCCTGATCGCCGGCGAAGCCGCACCGGTAGACGCCGTTGTTGACGTCCCGGAAGAGCAGCGTGCTCACCTCGTCGATCTCGTCCCGCAGCCGCTCCGGGTAGAGGTCGGGCGCCCCCTCGCGGTGGTACGCCGTCCACTCGGTGGACAGGTCGAGGCTCATCGGCCCGAAGTCGTTGGTGACCACCTGCCCGGTGGGCACGTCCACGATCGCCGGCACGGTGATGCCCCGCTCGTAGCCGGGGAACCGGGCGAAGTACGCCTCGGCCAGCCGCTCGATGCCGAGCACCGGGTCGCGCCCGCCCGGATCGAGGTCGAACGTCCAGCTCCGCTTGTCGTGGGTCGGGCCGGCCACCGCGAGGGAGATCGCGTCCTCCAGCCCGAGCAGTCGCCGTACGATGATCAGCCGGTTCGCCCAGGGGCAGGCGCGGCTGACCGCCAGCCGGTACCGGCCGGGCTCCACGGGCCAGCCGTCCCGGGCGTCGGCGGTGATCCGGGTGGCGATGTAGCGCTGGTCCCGGGTGAACTCGCCGCCCGGCTCGACGTACCGGCCGCCGGTCCGCATCAGCACCTCGTCGCCGCCGGGGGCGGTGCCTCCCGCGTCAGCCGTCGTGCCGCCCTCGGTCGTGCCGCCCATGCCGCCCCCTCCGCCGTCGCCCGTCGCTCGTCCCATCATGGCGGCTACACCGCCGCCGGGCGCGCCGAGTGCCGACCTCCGCCGCCGGCCGCGTGGTGTGTCGGCCTCCGCCGCCGCGCCGAGTGCCGACCTCCGCCGCCGGGCGCGTCGAGTCTGAAGGCGGCGGGTCGGGCCGGAGGTGGCGCGCCGGGACCGGTCGGCCGGCCCCGGTGGCCGGTTAGGCTGCCGCGATGACCGATGTGGAGGCGGCGGCCCGACGCTTCATCGCCGACGTGTGGAACGGCGCGCGGGAGGAGTCGGCGTACGAACTGGTGTCGCCGGAGTGCCCCGGGCTGGGCGGCGAGGGGCCGGAGGCGACGCTGGCGTGGCACCGGGAGCGCCGCGCCGCCTTCCCCGACCTGCGCTACAAGCTCGTGGACGTGGTGGCCGCCGGGGACCGGGTGGCGGTGCACTGGCGGGCGGCCGGCACCCAGGCCGGGCCGTTCGGGCCGGTGCCGCCGACCGGGCAGGTGGTCAGCTATTCGGGGGCGAGCTTCCTGCGCTTCGACGACGCGGGCCGGATCGTCGACGTGTGGAGCTGCAACGAGCTGTTCCAGCTCCTCCAGCAGCTCGGCGTCGAGATGCTCCCGCCCGTGGCGGGTGGGATCAGCGGGACCGGGGCGTGATCCGGCTCAGCGGGATGTCGATCTCCCACGGCTCCGGGACGAGGATCCCGTCGGTCATCCGGGCCTGCTCGACGTAGACGCGCTTCGCCGGGTCGAGTTTGTAGGCGTGCACCACGATCCAGGACTCGGTCTCGATCCGCCAGAAGAAGGGGATGTCCGCCTCGGCGTAGAGCGCGGGCTTGAGCACCCGGTCGATGCTCCGCGACCCCTCCGAGACGATCTCGACCACCAGCATGACCTCGTGGGGCTGGTAGTACGAGGGGTTGCGCGAGGCCGCGTCCAGCTCGGTGACCAGCACGTCGGGGATGAAGGACCGGGTCCGGGAGAGCCGCACCTCGACGCCCTGCGTGACGTCGAGGTCGGCGGGGCAGCTCTCTTGAAGAGCCGCACCGAGCATCAGTGCGATGGACTGGTGGAGTCGCGTGGGGGAGGGCGACACGATGAGGTTTCCGTCCAGGAGTTCGTGGCGGCGGCCGTCTTCGGGCAGGCGGTCGAGGTCGTCGACCGTCCACCCGCCCGGCGGCGGATAGTCGCCCTGCAGCGCGGCGGTCATGGCGAGCCCTTTCCGGTGCGTCGTTCTCCCCGCCCCACCGTACCGCCGGCAGACCCCGGGTGGTGGTCGCGCGCGCCGCGGCCACAGGGCAGGATGGTCGGCATGACCGACCGCAGCGAGCGCAGCGAGCCCGGCGGCGCCGGCGGAGACCGTGGCCTGCCGGGCGCGGGCCTGGTGAAGGGGCTCGCGGTCACGTTGAAGACGATGACCCGCCGCTCGACCACCCAGCAGTACCCGGACGTCGCCCCCGAGCTGCCGCCCCGCTCGCGCGGGGTGATCGCGCTGCTGGAGGAGAACTGCACGGTCTGCATGCTGTGCGCCCGGGAGTGCCCGGACTGGTGCATCTACATCGACTCGCACAAGGAGGAGGTGGCGGTGCCCGGCGCCGCCCGCCCCCGCCAGCGCAACGTGCTCGACAAGTTCGACATCGACTTCTCGCTCTGCATGTACTGCGGCATCTGCGTGGAGGTCTGCCCCTTCGACGCCCTCTACTGGTCGCCGGAGTTCGAGTACTCCGAGTACGACATCAAGGACCTGCTGCACGACAAGGACCACCTCGGGCAGTGGATGGCCACCGTGCCACCGCCGCCCGCGCACGACCCCAACGGTGAGCCGGCGAAGGAGGAGACCGCCGCCGCGCGCAAGGCCGCGGTCCCGGCCGCGCCCGCCGCCCGTCCCGCCGCCCCGGCCGTACGCCCCGAGCCCGAGGCCGGCACATGACCGGTGCGGACGTGCTGCTGCTCGCCCTCGGCGCGCTGGCGGTCGGTTCGGGGGTGCTGGTGGTGGCGACCCGGCACCTGGTGCGCGCCGGCCTCTACCTGGTGCTCTGCCTCGGCGCGCTGGCCGGGATGTACCTGGTGCTCACCGCCGAGCTGGTTGCCTGGGTCCAGGTGCTGATCTACGTCGGCGCGGTGGTGGTGCTGCTGCTCTTCGCGGTGATGCTCACCCGCGCCCCGATCGGCGCCTCCGACGACCTGGACCGGCCCGGCTGGGCGGCGGCGCTGATCGGCGGCGGCACCGGGCTCGGGCTGGCCGTCCTGCTCGTCGACGCGTACCGCTGGACGGCCGTGGAACTGCCCGACGCGGGCACCGCGGAACGCCTCGGCGACCAGATCTTCCGTAGCTGGGTGCTGCCCTTCGAGGTGCTCTCGGTGCTGCTGCTGTCCGCCCTGGTCGGCGCCATCGTGATCTCCCGACCCGACATCGGCCGGCCGGGGGCGGGGGACAAACCCGCCGACCGGCCCGACGCGGGCGGATCCCGCGCCGACCGGTCGGGCAGGGCCGTCGCAGGCGCGGAGCCGCACGACGACGGCGGGCGGTCGCGGTGAGACCCGTCATCCCGTACGTCACCGCCGCGCTGCTGTTCGGCCTCGGCGTCTACGGCGTGCTGCGCCGGCGCAACGCGGTGCTGGTGCTGATGGCCGTCGAGCTGATGCTCAACGCGGTCAACCTGATCCTGGTCACCGCCGACACCACCGTGCGGGCCCAGCTGCCGCACGGCGGGCAGGTCTTCGCGCTCTTCGTGATCGTGCTGGCCGCCGCCGAGATCGGGGTGGGCCTGGCGATCGTGCTCCAGCTCTACCGGCTGCGGGCCACCGTCGCCGTCGACGAGGTGCCGCTGACCGAGCGCCCGGAGGGGGAACGGTGAGCACGACCACCCTGCTCGGCGCGCTGCTGCCGGCCGTACCGCTGGTCGCGGGTCTGCTCGGTCTGCTGCTGCCACCCGCGCCGCGCGACGCCGGGACCGACGGGGGCCGCGCCCAGCGGGTGGCGATCGCGCTCGGCGTGGCCGGGGCGGCCGGGGCACTGGTGCTCGCCGTCGCCCTGCTGGTCACCCTCGACCGGCCCGCCGAGGCGTCCACCACCTGGGTAGACCTGGGCGGGCTGACCGTGAGCCTCGGGGTGCGGCTGGACTCCGCCGCCGCGCTGGTCGCCGTCGCGGTCGCCGCGGTGGCCCTGGCCGTGCAGGTCTACTCGGTCGGCTACCTGCGCCGGGGTCCGCACGACGACGTCGACACCGACCACCGCTACCCGCCGTACGCGGCGCAGATCAGCCTCTTCACCGCCGCCATGCTGCTGGTGGTGGTCGCCGGCGACCTGATCCTGCTGCTGGTCGGCTGGGAGGTGATGGGCATCTGCTCCTACCTGCTCATCGCCCACGACCGCCGGCTGCCGGAGGCGCCGGCCGCCGCGATGAAGGCGTTCCTGGTGACCCGGGTCGGCGACGTCGGCTTCCTGCTCGGCATCGCGCTGCTCGGTGTCTCGGCCGGCAGCTTCCGGATCGCCGACGTGCTCGCCCACGACCACGCCACCGGTACGCTGACCGCCGCCTGCCTGCTGCTGCTCGCCGGGGTGGCCGGCAAGAGCGCCCAGTTCCCGTTGCACACCTGGCTGCCGGACGCGATGGCCGGCCCGACGCCGATCTCGGCGTTGATCCACGCCGCCACCATGGTCGCCGCCGGCGTGTACGCGGTGACCCGGCTCTACCCGTTGTTCGAGGTGACCCCGGCCGCGCTGGCGGTGCTCGGCGTCATGGCCTCGGTCACCCTGCTGCTCGGCGCGTTCGCCGCCACCGCCCAGGACGACCTCAAGCGGGTGCTGGCCTGGTCGACGGTCTCCCAGATCGGCTACATGACGGGCGCGCTGGCGGTCGGCTCCACCCCGGCCGCACTGTTCCACCTGCTCACCCACGCCGCCTTCAAGGCGCTGCTCTTCCTCGCCGCCGGCGCGGTGATCCACGCCGTCGGCACCACGCTGATGTCCCGCATGGGCGGGCTGCGCCGCGACATGCCGGTCACCTTCTGGTGCACGGTGATCGGGCTCGGGGCGCTGGCCGGGGTGCCCCCGCTGTCGGGCTTCTGGAGCAAGGACGGCGTGCTCACCGTCGCCCAGGACGCCGCGCTGCACGGCACGGGCCCGGCCCCGGCCTGGGTCGGCTGGCTGGTCTGGCTGGCCGGGCTGGTCGGCGTCGCGGTCACCGCCTGGTACGCCACCCGCCTGCTGCTGCGCACCTTCTTCGGCGAGGCGCGGATGCCGCTGGCCCACCCGCACGACCCGCCCGCGGTCATGCGCTGGCCGCTGCTGCTGCTGGCCGTGCCGGCCGCCCTGCTCGGCCTCGCCGGCTTCAACTGGGCCTTCGCCCGCCGGCTGCTGCTCACGCCGACCGTCAGCGCGCCGGCCGGCGAGCATCTGCTGATCCACGTCGGCCCGGAGTTGCTGCTGCCACTGGCGCTGCTGGTCGTCGGGGCCGGGCTCGCCTGGCTGCGCTGGCGGCGGGACCCGGCCGCCGATCCGGCGACCGCGCTGGGTCCGCTGCGGCCGGTCTTCGCCGCCGCGTTCCGGCTCGACGACGTCCAGCGCGCCCTGGTCGTACGCCCGGCGAAGGCGCTGGCCCGCGCCACGCGTACGGCCGACGAGGTGGTGGTCGACGGCGCGGTCGAGGGCAGCGGCCGGGCCGCGCTCGGCCTCGGCGGCGGCCTGGCGTCGCTGCACCGCGCGGCGCTGCCGCGCGCGGCGGCCGGCGTGCTCGCCGGGGCGCTGCTGATCGGCCTGGCGGCCGTCGTGATCGGAGTCTCCGCATGAGGTTGGGGGAGTTCCTGCTGGTGGCGGTGCTGGCGCTGCCGGCGCTCGGCGCGCTCGTGGTGGCGGCGACGCCCCGGGACCGGGCGGCCCGGGTGGTCGGCACGGTCGTCGCCGCGCTGACCCTGGTGGCCGCCGCGCTGCTCTTCCTCGGCGACCGCGGCTGGACCGGCTACGCGGCGGACGCCCCCGCCGTGCGCCCCTGGCACCGGCTCGACCTGCCCTGGGTGCCGGGCCTCGACCTGCGCTTCCACCTCGGCGTGGACGGCATCTCCTGGCCGCTGGTCGTGCTGACCGCCCTGCTCACCCTGCTCTGCTGCGCCTACAACCTGTGGAAGGTGCCCGACGGCGGCAGCGGGCGGGCCCTGGTGGCCCTGCTGCTGGTCGTCGAGGTCGGCATCCTCGGCACCTTCCTCGCTCTCGACCTCGTGCTCTTCTTCGTCTTCTTCGAGGTCGTCCTGCTCCCCATGTACGCGATCATCGCCGGCTGGGGCGGCGCGGACCGGCGGCGGGCGGCCCGCAAGTTCGCCCTCTACACGCTGTTCGGCTCGGTGCTGCTGCTGGTCGGCGTGTTCGTGGTGGTGGCCGCCGCCGGGACGGCCGACGTGGTGGCGCTCACCGGCGGCACGGGCCTGTCCCGGGGCACCCAGCTCGCGGCGTTCACGCTGCTGGCGCTGGCCTTCGCGGTGAAGAGCCCGCTCTGGCCGCTGCACTCCTGGCTGCCCGACGCGCACACGCAGGCGCCCACCGTCGGCAGCGTCGTCCTCGCCGGGGTGCTGCTCAAGATGGGCACGTACGGGCTGGTCCGGATCGCGGTCGGGGTGGCCCCGGAGGGCGCCCGCTGGGCCGCCCCGGTGCTCGGCGTGCTGGCGGTGGCGGCGATCCTCGTCGGGTCGCTGGTCTGCCTCGCGCAGCGGGAACTGAAGCGGCTGATCGCGTACTCGAGCGTCGGGCACATGGGCTTCGTGCTGCTCGGGGTCGCCACGCTCACCGCCACCGGCATCCAGGCGGCCCTGATCGGCAACGTCGCGCACGGGGTGATCACCGGCCTGCTCTTCTTCCTCGCCGGTGCGGTCAAGGACCGTACGCACACCGGGTCGCTGGACGAACTGGCCGGGCTGCGGGAGACCGCCCCCCGACTCGCAGGGCTGCTCGGCTTCGCCGCCGTCGCCTCGCTCGGCCTGCCCGGGCTGGCCGGCTTCTGGGGCGAGGCGTTCGCCGTGGTCGCCGCCGTCGAGGTCGGCGGGGCGCTCTGGACCACCCTGGGCGTGCTGGCGGCGGTCGGCGGGGCGCTCACCGCCGCGTACCTGCTGCGGCTGCTGTGGCGGGTGACGCACGGGCGACCCAGCCCGGCGGTCGGGCGGCTGACCCCCGGCCTGGCCGGCGCGGAACTGCTCGCGTGGACGCCGCTGGTGCTGCTCGCCCTCGCGGTCGGCCTGGCCCCGACCCTGGTGCTCGGCGTCGCCGAGGCCCCCGTCGACGCCCTCGTGGAGGTGCTGCGGTGAGCGAGCGGATCATCGGGCGCAGTGCTTTGGCGGCTCGTGACGGCGCGCAGCGGAGCGGAGTGCCGGCATGAGCGTGGTGCAGAGCGTCGACAACGTGGCGCTGCTCCCGGCGTACCTGGCCGCCGGGACGGCCGTGCTGGTGCTGCTCGCCGACCTGCTGGTGGCCCGCGCCCGGGTCACGCTGGCCACGGCCACCGTCGGCGCGGCGGCCACGGCGCTCGGCGCGGTCCTGGTCGGCGCCGGGGGCGAGCGCCGGACGTTCTGCGTCGGCCCCGACTGCTCGTACGTCTTCGGCGGCCGGGCCGCCCTGGTCGCCGGGGTGGTCGCCCTGCTGACCCTCGGCGTGCTCGCGCTGTCCGGCCCGCTGCTGCGGGCGGGGCAGTCGCCGACGGGCGAGTACTGCTTCCTGCTCGCCTGCTCGATGACGGGCGGCGTGGTGCTCGGCGCCGCCGGCGACCTGATCACCCTGATCGTGGCGCTGGAGACGCTGACCCTCCCGCTCTACGTCCTCGTCGGGCTGCGCCGGGACAGCCTGGCCAGCGCCGAGGCGGCCGTCACCTTCTTCGTGGTCAGCGTGGTCGCCACCACGCTGACGCTGCTCGGGGCGGCGTTGCTCTACGCGGCCACCGGCGGGCTGCACCTGGGCCGGATCGGCGCGATCCTCGCCGACCGCGCGGACCTGCTCGACCTGCCCCTGACGACCGCCGCCGTGGCGCTTGTGGTGTTGGGGCTGGCGTTCAAGGTGGCGGCGGTGCCGTTCCACGCCTGGGCGCCGGCCGCCTACGACGGCGCACCGCTGCCGGTGGCGGCGTACCTGTCCACCGCCTCCAAGCTGGGCGGCGTGGTGGCGCTGCTCGCCGTGGTGCAGCACGCGCTGCCCGCCGACGTGACCGGTCCGGTGCTCGCCCTGCTCGCGGTGCTGACGATGACCGTCGGCAACCTGGTGGCGCTGCGCCAGCGGCGTACGGTCCGGCTGCTCGCCTGGTCCTCGGTCGCCCAGGCCGGCTACATCCTCGCCCCGCTCGGCGCGCTGGCGCTGACCGCCGGGCGCACCGCCGACGCCCGCACCGCCGCGTACGCGGCCGCCGTGGCGTACGCCGTCTTCTTCGTGGTGCTGGAACTGGCGGCCTTCGCGGCCGTGGTGGCGTTGCGCCCGGCGGGCGCGGACGGTGGCACGGTCGACGACCTGCGCGGGGCGGCCCGGCGCCACCCGTGGCGGGCGGCGGCGCTCGGGCTGGCGCTGATCGGGCTCGCCGGCCTGCCGCCGGGCCTGGCCGGCCTCTTCGCGAAGGTGACCGTGGTCCGTTCGCTGCTGGACGGCGGCGCGGGCTGGCTGGCCGTGGTGGTGGCCGTGAACGCGGTGATCGGCCTGGCCTACTACCTGCGTCTCACCGCCGCCCTGTGGGCCGCGCCGGCCGAGGGGCCGGCCGTTCCGGTGGGCGCCGCCGCCGGCGGCATCTCGACCGTGGCCCCCGTGCGGGCCCGGACGGTCGGCGTGGTGCTGGCCGTGGCGACGGCGGCGGCGCTGGTGCTCGGCTTCGCCCCGCAGCTAGTGCTCGACGTCGCCGCCCGCTGACGCGGTTCGCGTCGGACGGTCTTCCCGTCTTCGGGGGCTTCAGTCCCGACGGGCACTTCGGACATCCCAGGCAACTCACAGCCATGAGACGGATGGTTGACGGGTACCGGGTTGTTGGACCGGTCAGCGGATCCCGAGCGATCCGTGCTGCACCGAAGGAGTGATCGTGCACCACAACCGTCTGAAGACCGCCGCGCTGCTCGGCCTGCTCACGTCACTGATCCTGGCGGTGGGCTACTGGTTCGGCGGCAGTGGCGGCCTGGTCATCGCCGTCGTCGTGTCGCTGGTCATGAACGGCGTCACCTACTTCTACTCCGACAAGCTCGCGCTGCGCTCGATGCGGGCGCAACCGGTCAGCGAGGCACAGTTCCCCGAGCTGTACCGGATGGTCCGCGAACTGGCCACCGAGGCCGGGCAGCCGATGCCGCGCCTCTACGTGAGCCCGACGTCGCAGCCCAACGCGTTCGCCACCGGGCGGAACCCGCAGCACGCGGCCGTCTGCGTGACCCAGGGGATCACCGAGATCCTCGACTACCGGGAGCTGCGGGGCGTGATCGGGCACGAGCTGTCGCACGTCTACAACCGGGACATCCTCATCTCCAGCGTGGCGGCCGGTCTGGCCGGCATCATCACCATGCTGGCGAACATCGCCTGGTTCATCCCGCTGGGCGGGGGCGACGACGAGGACTCCCCGAACCCGGCCGTGCTGCTGCTCACCATCATCCTGGGGCCGATCGCGGCCACCGTCATCCAGCTGGCGATCAGCCGCAGCCGGGAGTTCCAGGCGGATGCCTCCGGGGCCAAGCTCACGAAGGACCCGCTGGCCCTGGCCAGCGCCCTGCGGAAGATCCACATGGGGGCCCAGCGTCGGCCGCTGCCGGCCCAGGGGCAGCTCACCAGCACCGCCCACCTGATGATCGCCAACCCGTTCAAGGGCGGCGGCGTGGCGGCGCTCTTCTCCACCCACCCCAAGATGGAGGAGCGGGTCGCCCGGCTGGAGCGGATGGCCGCGAACAGCGGCCCCGTGCAGTTCCAGCGCTGAGGCGCTGATCACCTTTCCGCCCGTGTCCGGTCCGCCGGACACGGGCGGACCTGCGTGTGAGCGCGTTAACCGTTTCTTTCGCCCGCCGCGCGGCGTTAGGGTCGAAAGGTTTCCCGCTCGTTACATCCCCTGGAGGTCGACCGTGGCCGCACTGCGCCAGTACCTGGGCGTCTGGCGGATCCCCGGAGCGCCGATGCTGCTGCTCACGGGCATCGTCGGCCGGCTCGGGATCGGCATGACGCCGCTGGCGCTGCTGCTGGTCGTCGAGCAGGTCACCGGCCGCTACTCGCTGGCGGCCGTCGCCGGGGGCATCTACGCCCTCTCCGGCGCCGCGCTCAGCCCCGTGGCCGGCCGGATCGCCGACCGGATCGGCCCCACCCCGGTGCTCGTCGGCACCGCGATCGCCCACCCGTTCGCCCTGCTCGGCCTGCTCTGGTCCGCCCGCTCCGACGCCGGCAGCCTGACGCTGGTCTTCGTGGCCTCCGGGGTCGCCGGGGCCACCTACCCGCCGCTGACCGCCGCGATCCGGGGTGCCTGGAACGAGCTGACCTCGCCGTCGTCCGGCCGGTGGCACCTGCGCAACACCGCCCTCGCCGCCGAGACCACGCTCTTCGAGATCGTCTTCGTGCTCGGTCCGCTGCTGGTCGCCGGCTTCATCCTGTTCGCCGACGCCGGGGCGGCCCTGGTCGGTTCGGCCGTGGTGACCCTGGTCGGCACCATGGCGGTGGCCCTCGGCCGGGTCATGCGCGGCTGGCGGCCGCATCCGCGCGAACACCAGACCAGAGGGCTCGGCCCGCTGCGCGTGCCCGGCTTCCCGGCACTGCTGCTCTGCGTCGCCAGCCTGGGCATCGCCTTCGGCGCGGCCGGCGTGACCGTGCCGGCGTTCGCCACCGCCTACACCTCCGACGACCCCGACAGCCTCGCCGGGGTGCTGCTGGCCGTCTGGGGCGTCGGCAGCGCCGTGGGCGGTTTCTGGTTCGGCGTCCGCAAGCCGGCCCGGAACATGACCCGGCAGTTCTCCCTGCTGCTCGGCGGCGTGGCCGCCAGCTTCGCCGTCTTCGCGGTGATGCCCACGCCGGTGGCGCTGGGCACCGCCCTGGTGATCGGGGGCGCCATGATCGCGCCCGCGCTCACCCTGGAGAACACCCTGGTCGGCCGGATCTCCCCGACCAGCATGCTGAACGAGGCGTACACCTGGGTGGTGACCATGTCGGTGGGGGCCAGCGCCGCCGGCGGCGCGGTGGCCGGCCTGATCGTCGACCACGCCGGCGGGGTGCCCTGGGCGTTCGTCTTCGCCGGGGCCGCGGTCGCCGTCGGGGCCGGGGTCGCGGCCCTGCCCGCCGGGCCCATCTCCCGCGCGGAGGCCACGGCGGTACGCACCGAAGAGCTGCTGCCGGCCTGACGCCCACGGGTCCTGACCCGGTCGGCCCCACCGGGGCGGGGCCGACCGGACACCGTCAGCGGTAGTTGGTGAACTGGAGGGCGACGCCGAAGTCCTCGCCCTTGAGCAGCGCGATGACGGCCTGGAGGTCGTCCCTCTTCTTGCCGGTGACGCGGAGCTGGTCGCCCTGGATCTGGGCCTGGACGCCCTTCGGGCCCTCGTCGCGGATCTTCTTGCTGATCGCCTTGGCCTTGTCCGAGTCGATGCCCTGGATCACCTTGCAGTCGATCTTGAAGATCTTGCCCGACGCGCGCGGGTCACCGGCGTCCAGCGACTTCAGCGAGATGTTCCGCTTGATCACCTTCTCCTTGAAGACCTCCAGCGCCGCCCGCACCCGCTCCTCGGTCTCCGCCTGGAGGCTGATCGCCTCCTCGCCCGACCAGGAGATCTCGGCGCCGGTGCCCCGGAAGTCGAACCGCGTCGCGAGCTCCTTCTCCGCCTGACGGAGAGCGTTGTCGACCTCCTGGCGGTCGACCTTGCTCACGATGTCGAACGACGGGTTCGCTGCCATGCTCATGCTCCTGCTGTCCGGCGGTCTGTGGTCCTTCGTCCCCCGCTGACCAGCGGTACGACCCCCTGACGGTACCCGGTTGCGCCGAGGCCGGGGTGAGCCGCTATCCTTGCTTCCGCTGCCGCGTTACGACGCGGTGGGGTGCCCTGGCGGGTTGCCCGAGCGGCCAATGGGAGCGGACTGTAAATCCGTCGCGAAAGCTACAGAGGTTCGAATCCTCTACCCGCCACCAGGGAGCAACAGGCCCCCGACCTGCGAAAACGCAAGTCGGGGGCCTTTGTCGTCTCTTGCTTCTGATGCCGTCGTTGTCCGTGATGATCCCTCGGATCGGGCACGTAACGGGCACGGGTGCGGGTGCTAACCCAGGGTGGGGGGAAGAAGTGACTGAGTGGCGCCGCCTGTCCGTTCGACGCGGCCTGGTTGAGGACGATGGCCCGTATGCCGGGGTGCCGGCTCACATGTGGGCTCCGATACATAAGTGGCTGAGTTCGGCGTTCATGACGCGGGTCCGACGGTCCAACCCTCTAAGCAGGGGGAGTGCCTACTACGAGACGGTAGTGGATCGAGACTTCGTTACTCACGTCGCAACGGCTGTTCGCATTCCGATCACGCCTGACCCGAGGTTCTTGTCTGAGCTCATCAGCGACGTTATCGCCGCCTGCCAGCAAGATGCTGATGTAGCGCTTGAGGTGATCGATGCGGTGCTGATGCTGTCTGACGGCAAGGGCAAAGCGGAGTTGCAGAGGATCCTCGACGGTGCCAACTCGATGTGGACCGTCGACGCGGACGGGACCGGAATTCAGGAGCGAGTTGATCCAACAGCTGTGGCCGCCTTCCAGGAGGCGGCAGATCCGGATGACGTGGCTAGCAGTGAGCTGAAGCAGGCGTGGGCGAAGGCATACGGGCGTGATCAGGACCCCTCGGATGCCTGGGATCACGCCATCAAAGCCGTGGAGGCACTGGTTGTGCCTCTCGTAGTGCCGTCGCAAGCCAATCCTCAGTTCGGGCATGCGCTGGGGCAACTCAGGAGCCAGGGCGAGCGTTGGAGGTTCGTGCTTCCTGGTCCTGATGGCGCTCATGATGTCGGCAGCCTGGTCTCTATGCTGCGTCTGCTCTGGCCCAATCCCGACCGGCATGTGTCAGGTGCTCAGCGCCAGCCGGAAGTTGAGGAGGCGCGTGCCGCGGTGCACCTGAGCATCTTGATCGTGCAGTGGCTCCGTGCTGGTGGGCTCGCACGTGTGGAGACGTCGTCTTCGTAGCGAGGTAAGGATCTCCTCGTCGGGCAGTCGCCAGACCTTCCAGCATGAACTGCTTCCGTCGTGGGACGACGCCCTGGACCTGCTCGACGCCGACCCCGACGCCGAACCCGTGCACGTTGTGCGGTTCGGTACGCAGGTCGACGCCAAGGGCGTCCTCGCTGGCACCAAGGACGCGGACCGGTGCGTCGGCTACATCACCAAATACCTGACCAAGCAAGCCGCCGACTGCCACGACGTGACCACCGGCCGGCAGCGGGCGCACCTCGAACGGCTCTGGCAGGAACTGCGGCACACGCCGTGCTCCGAGCGGTGCGCGAACTGGCTGCTGTACTGCGTCCAACCGAAGAAAGCCAAGCAAGGGCTGCGGCCGGGCAACTGCAAGAACAAGGTCCACAAACGCGACACCCTCGGCATCGGCGGCCGGCGCGTCCTCATCAGCCGGCAGTGGTCCGGGAAGACTCTCGCCGACCACCGCGCCGACCGGAAGGACTGGGTCAAGGCCCTCCTCGGGGTCACCACCGACGCCGACACCGCCCCGCCCGGCAGCGAACAACGCCACGCCTGGGAACTCGCCCGACCAACCGACCCGGACGTCGCGCCTCTCGGCCACCGGGTCCTGCGGGCAATCTCCGAACGCATCCAATGGCGCGCCCAGCTCGACGCCGCAAGACGCGCCGCTGCTGCCGTCCCGCCCGATGCTTCGGCAACCACGGCTGATGAGGCGACCAGGAAGGAGGCCACCGAGTGGAGCAACTGCTGACCGTCAAGGAAGCCGCAGCCCGCCTCGGCACCACCGAGCGATTCCCCCGCCGACTCATCGCTGAGCGGCGCATCCGCTACGTCAAACTCGGCGGCCACCACGTCCGCATTCCCGAAACCGCCCTCACCGAGTTCATCACCGCCGGCACCGTCGAGCCGATGCGGGAACTGACCTGGCGCGACGGTTGGGTGGTGGCCTGATGGCGCCCGCGAAGCAGCGTCGCTTCGGAAGGGTTCGGCAACTGCCTTCGGGGCGCTGGCAGGTGAGGTACCGGGGACCGGACGGCAGGGACCACCCTGCCCCGACCACCTTCGAGACCAAGCGGCTCGCTGAACGGTTCCTCGCCTTGGCTGAGGCCGACATCGCCCAGGGCCGGTGGATCGCGCCGCAGGCAAGCCGGACGACGGTGGGGGAGTGGGCCGAGGAGTGGTTCGCCGCTTCCACCCCGACGCTCAAGGCGAAGACCCGGCACACCTACCGGTCGCTGCTGACCCGGATGATCCTCCCGAGTTTCGGCAACGTGGTGATCGCCGCCGTCCTGCCGATGACCGTGGCCCGGTGGGTGGCTGACCTGACCACCCGGGTCGGTGCCTCCCAGGTCCGGCAGGCGTACCGGCTGCTCTCGCAGATCATGTCCTCGGCGGTCGACAACGGGCTAATCCCGTGACTCCGTGCCGGGGAGTCAAGCTGCCCCGGTTGCCTGAGCCGAACCCGACCATCCTTACCGCCGAGCACGTCGACCAGCTCGTGTCTGAGCTGTCTCCGCCGGATGACCTCCTGGTCCTGGTCCTCGCCTACGGCGGGCTGCGGATCGGGGAAGCGCTTTGCCTGCGGCGCCGGCATGTCGACGTGGCAGACGGCCGCATGACCGTCGCTGAGTCGGTCGCCCAGCTCCCCGGCGGGCCGGTGATCGACACTCCGAAGAGTCACCAGCGCCGGGAACTCGCCCTGCCGGCCTTCGTGGTCGACCGGCTCCGACAGCACCTCGCCGAGCTGCCTGAGAACACGAACGCCTTCCTCTTCCCCGGCCGACAGCAGCGGACCGCCGGCCGGCCGCAGAGCTACAACGGCTGGAAGTACCGATTTGACCGGGCCGTCGAGCGGGCCGGCCTGACCGACCTGATCCCGCACGACCTTCGGGCGACGCACGGCAGTTGGGTAGCTGACTCACACGGCGTCCTGGTCGCAGCCCGCCGGCTGGGTCACTCCAACGCCAGCGTCACGACTCGGCACTACGCCCGCGCGGTCGACGGCCGGGATGCCGAGGTGGCGGCCTTCCTCGACCGGGCGCGAAAGGGCGAGGACCCTTCCAGTCTGGCCCGCAACGGCCACAGGGGTAAGACCAAGCCCTCTGGTGAGTCGCCGCAGGGATCCTGACCGGGGCTCGGATTGAGGTGCGGTGCGCCGGAACTAGTCCTGGCCTATTCCTCCTCGCCTTGGCGTCCCTCGCGCCAGAGTTCGTGTTCTCTCAGCACCCATGCCAGCCAGTAGAGGCCGAACGAGATGACAAAGATGGCGAAGAACAGCGCTGCCAGCAGTGTGACGCCGTTCAGGAAGCTCCTGTTCGAGACTCCCTGCGCAGCGCACACGAACACCACGCCGAGGAAGAGGGAGGTCAGCATCAGCGACCGGAACACCGGCTGTTCGACTGGATGCTTGGGCGGGTCCGCCATGGGTGCTCCTTTGCGTGGTCGGCTCATCTTCACAATCTGCGGCGACCCCAGCAAGGGGTTGATCATGCAATCGGGCGCGCCGAGCGGCCGGCACCTCCCAAGGGGCACGCAACGGGCACGCGGGGGAGTCCGCCCGGACAGAGGAGAGCGGCCCTGACCTGGGCGAGCTTTCATCGACAATCTTGAGGACGGGCTAAACTGTAAATCCGTCGCGAAGGCTACCGAGGTTCGAATCCTCTGCCCGCCACCAGGGGCATGGACGGCCCCGGGGAACTGCGGAAACGCACGCCGGGGTCGTTCTCGTTCAGACCAGCGGAGTCCAACCTGATCAGGCTCTCCACAGGAACAGCGGGACCAGGTGTTCTTGGCAGAGGGCTGCGATCGACGGTCTCTTGCCCGTGACCATCGGCCGATGCTGTCCGTAGGGTTACGCCCGCCAAAGAAATCGCGCCCACCCTCTGAATCGAGAGCGGGCGCGGATTCGCAGCGGTCAGCAGCAGTTCCCCTGGACCCCGGCGGTGGCCGTTTCCCTGTCGGTGGCGGGGGTGCAGCACGCGCTCTCGGTGACCTTGTCCAGTTGGTCGGAGTCGGCCTTGACGGTGTAGACCTCCCAGGGCTCGTTGCCGGGGCCGCGTACCCAGACCTTGTCCTGGAGGGCGTAGCAGCATTCGGTGCTGTTCTCCTCCAGGGTGATCAGACCGGAGTCGGTCAGGCGCCTGGTGGCGGCGTTGACCTCGTCGGTGCTGAACACCTCGACGCCCAGGTGGTCCATCACGGTGGGCTGGTCGGCCTCGCCCTCCAAAAGCACGAGCTTCAGCGGCGGGTTCTCGATGGCGAAGTTGGCGTAGCCGGGGCGACGTTTGGCCGGCTCGGTGTCGAACAGCTTCGAGTAGAAGGCGATGGAGCCTTCGAGGTCGGACACACGCAGGGCGAGCTGGACGCGGGACATGGTTCCCCTCCTGGCGGATTCAGCGGATGTGGTGGCTGGTGAGAGTGGTGGTGCGGGTGCGCTCGTAACGGGCGTCGGCGCGGCAGTCCGCGGTGCAGACCTGCCCGCACGGCTCGCAGAGCGTCACGTCTCGAACGTGGGTGTGGCGACGACGGGTGAACAGCTTGAGCATCACTTCGCCCCTGCCTAGATGTTTTTCGAAGCAGGGCCTACGTTGCACCCTGTTTCGAGATCTGTCAACCTAGAGGCATGTCGAAACAAGCGCTGCCGGTGGTGGATCTCCAAGCCGTGGCCTGCTGCTCCCCGATCGCGGTCCGTCCGCTGGAGGCCGAGCAGGCGGCGGTGGTCGCGCCGATGTTCAAGGCGCTGGGCGACCCGATCCGACTGCGGCTGATGTCGATGATCGCCTCCGTGCCGGAGATCTGCGTCTGCGACCTGACCCCGGCGTTCGACCTGTCCGGGCCGACCATCTCCCACCACCTCAAGGTGCTGCGCGAGGCCGGCCTGGTCGACTCCGACCGACGCGGCACCTGGGTGTGGTACCGGGCCCGCCCGGAAGTATTTCGGCAGCTCGGCGCGCTGCTGGACCTCCCCGCCGGGTCCGCGCAGGCCACCGCGTGACCCTCACCCTGGCCCGGCGGGCATCGGCTGAGTTCACGGGTACGGCCCTGCTGGTCGCCGCCGTCGTCGGCTCCGGGATCGCTGCCTCCCGGCTCTCTCCCGACGACGTCGGGCTCCAACTCCTGGAGAACGCGATCGCCACCGCCCTCGCCCTGGGCGCGCTGATCCTCATGTTCGGGCCGGTGTCCGGGGCGCACTTCAACCCGGTCGTCTCCGCCGTCGACTGGTGGCTCGGCCGCCGCGCCGGCACCGGCCTGACCGCCCGGGACCTCGCCGCCTACACCGCCGCCCAGACCGGCGGAGCCATCACCGGGGCGGTGCTGGCCGGCCTGATGTTCGACCTGCCGGCCGTGGCCTGGTCGCGTACCGAGCGGACCGGCGGGAACCTGTGGCTGGCCGAGGTGGTCGCCACCGCGGGCCTCGTCGTCCTGGTCTTCGCCCTCGCCCACACCGGCCGTACGTCCGCCGCCCCCGCCGCCGTGGGCGCCTACATCGGCGCGGCCTACTGGTTCACCTCGTCGACCTCGTTCGCCAACCCCGCTGTCACCATCGGTCGCGCGTTCACCGACACCTTCGCCGGCATCGCCCCGGCGTCGGTGCCCGGCTTCGTCGCCGCCCAGCTCGTCGGCGGCCTGGTCGCCGTCGCGGCCCTCGCCGCCTGGTATCCCCACGCCGCAGACTCCGCCGACGCCGTCGTCGTGCCGCACCTCGCCCGGGAGAACCGATGACCGCCACCGGCATCACCATCGCCGCCATGGGCGATCAGCACGCCGACGCCGTGCTGGACATCTACCGGCTCGGCATCGCCACCGGCAACGCCACCTTCGAGACCGAGCCGCCCACCTGGGAGCAGTTCACCGCCAGCCGGCTGCCCGGTCACCGCTGGGTGGCCATCGATCACAACGGCCGGGTCCTCGGCTGGGTCGCCTGCTCCGCCGTCTCCGACCGGTGCGTCTACGCCGGGGTCGTCGAGCACTCCGTCTACGTCCACCCCGACGCCCGCGGCCAGGGAGTCGGCCGCCTCCTGCTCGACGCCCTGATCGCCTCCACCGAGCAGGCCGGCATCTGGACCATCCAATCCGGCGTCTTTCCCGAGAACACCGCCAGCCTCGCCCTGCACACCGCCTGCGGCTTCCGCATCGTCGGCACCCGCGAACGCGTCGGCCGCCACCACGGAACCTGGCGCGACGTAACCCTCATCGAGCGCCGCAGTCCGATCTTCGTCTGACAGGAAGAACATCACCGATGAGCGACAAGCCCAGCGTCCTGTTCGTCTGCGTCCACAACGCCGGCCGCTCCCAGATGGCCGCCGCCTGGCTGCGCCACCTCGCCGGAGACACCATCGAGGTCCGCTCCGCCGGCAGCGCACCCGCCGACCAGATCAACCCCGTCGCCGTCGACGCCATGCGGGAGGTCGGCATCGACATCGTCGACCAGACCCCGGCCCAGCTCACCTGGGACACGGCCGAAGCCAGCGACGTCATCATCACCATGGGCTGCGGCGACGCCTGCCCCGTCTTCCCCGGCAAGCGCTACGAGGACTGGAAGCTCACCGACCCCGCCGGCCAACCCCTCGACATCGTCCGCCAGGTCCGCGACGACATCAGGACCCGGGTTGTGCAGCTGCTGGTCAGCATCGAGCAACACGGCTGAGCACGCCGGGACCATGGCGGGAGCAGGTGACCCCTGCGGTCCCTGTCGCCCGGCGCCGGTCTGAGGCGTGCAGGCCGCATGCCCCCGATGCGTGGCTGTGGCGGTTCCGCCGCCAAATGCCTTCGTAGCCGATACATTCCGAGTCGTGGACACGCCACCGGTGGAACCGACCTTCTGGGCCCGTACCGCCGCCTGGCCCGTCACCCCGCCTGCCCCGGGAGGACCGGCGTGAGGGACCTGGAACGCCGTTACCGGCAACTGCTGCGGGCGTATCCCGCCGGGTACCGCCAGGCGCGGGGCGGCGAGATCGTCGGCACGTATCTCGACCTGGCCGGACCCGGCCGCCGCTGGCCGTCGATCCTCGACGTGAGGGACGTGCTGGTCGGGGGCGGGCGTGAGCGCCTGCGCGCCGCCGGCGCTGCCGACCTCATACCCGGCGTACGCCTCGCCGCTGTTCTGAGCCACCTCACCGCGACCGCCCTCGCTGGCTTCTGGGCCGCCGCCGAAGTGGTCACCACGCCGGGTCTGTGGGGCTCGCCGGCCTTCGGTCCGTTCGCCACCACGGGCATCGTCGTCTGGGTCTGCTGGCTGCTGGCCGCCGTCGTTCATGTTCTCGGACCGGTCCGGTGGGCCCGCGCCGCGATCGGGCTGGCGCTGGTGTCCACTGTCGCCGTGGTGCCCGTCGCCGCCCTGTTCGGGCTGCCCCGCCCGTACCTGTTCGTTCTGCTTCCTCAGGCGGCCCTGGGCGTGCTGGCACTGGCACTTCCCTCCCACACGGTGCTACGCCACCGCCTCGCACCCTTGCCGGTCGCACTGGGGGCGGCTCTCGTCGCAGTCGGGGTCCTGGCCGGGAAGGGCGCGTGGTTCTACCGGTTCAGCTACGGGGGCGCGTTCCTCCCGGAAACCGGCGCGGTCCTTCTGCTGGCCGCCATGCTCGCCGCGGCCGTGCTGTCCCTGCGCGGCGACGCCCGGGGCATCTGGGCTCTTCTCGTCCTGCTCACCCCCGTCGGGTTGCTCGCCCTGGGGCCCCTGACCGAGAACGTCGCGCCCGTGGTCGGCGCCGGCCATGCAGACTTCCGCGTCGGTGCCGGGACCGCCGTCGCCGTCCTTCTCGCGGGCGTGGCGTCTCTGACCGGGGCGCTCGCAGTCCGGGCGCGTTCCGGCGCGACGGCCGACACTCCGGCGGTACCGGTGCGCGAGCGGTGCCCAGCCTGCCGCAGGTAGCAGCCACGGACTCACCTGCCGCCATCCGATGCTTCCGCCCAGGTTCGTGGCGAAGCTTTGTCGGTCCGTCGTCTCAGCCCTGGCGCGCTGGCGCAGAACGAGTATGGTGGTCGATGTCCGGCCGGGCTTCCCGGGCAGGAGGTCACCCACGGTGAAGGTGGGTACGCCCGGACTCCCGGACCTTCCCCGAATTGCGTGGAAGGTCGCAATCCGCAATGTGCGAAGTGCATGATGCCCACTCAGCCCCCGTGATCAGGGCTCGGTCTGGGCGGCCCGTGGGCCGAACGGCGGAACGTCGCCGACGCTCGGTCCGGCGGTACGCGCACCGCTTTTCTGGGTACCTGCCTTGTGGCACGATCGTGGAACCTCCACCATCCCCGTGACACTTCCCCTGCAGGAGCAACCATGTCTCGTCGAAAGCTCGGCCAGCTGCTTGGCTCGCTTTTCGCGCTCGCCGTTCTCGCGAGCGGCGTCCTGGTCGGTGACCTCCAGGGATTCGGAGATCTCCAGACCGCCGACATCATCTGGAACATGCCCGCGCCTCGTTGAGTGACCACCGCTTGATGACGTGACACCGGCGGGCCGGTAAGGGGGCACGGGATGGCGGGTCGTGGCCCCACCGGCCCCCGCTCGACTGAATACGCGTGGCTGATCACCGGGCCGTTGGCCCTGATCGCCATCGTCTGCACGACGGCGGTCGGCTTGGTCGCGCCGCAGCCGTTCGGCGGGTGGTCGCTGGCGCTGCCACTCCTCGTGGCCATGGTGGCCGCCGGGCTCCCGGTGTTGAACTTCACCGTCCGGCGGCAGTCCCTCGGCGTGACGCTGACCGAGATCCCACTGGTCCTGGCGTTCTATCTCGTCGAACCGCTGACGGTTGTCATGATCTACACGGTCGCGTCGGCCGTGTCGCACCTCAGGCACCGGTTCGGCCCGACGAAGTTCTGGTTCAACGTGGGTCGCGCGGCCGCGGGTTCGTCCCTGGCCGTCCTCGTGCTCCAGGCCCTGCCGCCCGTCGAGGATGTCGGCCCGGCCACCTGGCTCAAGCTGTTCTTCGCGGCCAGCATGGTGAACCTGTTGAGCATGGCCTCGGTCGCCGGCGTGCACACGCTGTTGCAGGGCTGGCAGGCGGGCCGGGGCGCGTTCCGCCAGTCGATGCCGGGGCTCCTGGCAGCGATGATCAATATTGCCATCGGCATCATCGTCCTCATCCTCATCGCAGCCACCTGGTGGTCGTTGCTGCTGTTGGGGGCGCTCCTCGTCGCGCTGGCCTTCGTCTACCGGGCGTACGCGCAGTTCTTCCGGCAGCACCGCACCCTCACCGACATGTACGAGCTGAGCCGCGCGGTCAGCGAGAGCGGTGAGTACGGCACGCTGCCCGACGCCCTCCTCGGCCGCGTACGGGCGCTCATGCAGGCGGAGTACGCGACGCTCTGGCTGCCCGCCCAGGGTCGGCATCCCGAGGTGCTCCTGACCGCGCGCAACGACGCCCCCGGTCTGCTCGACTTCGCCAAGACCCCGGCCGCCCTGCGGGAACGGGCCCGGGACGAGGGCCGCACCGTGGCCGTCGGTCGGGGACTGACGACCGACGGCGACCTGCGCGCTCCCCTCTCGACGCACCGGGTCAAGGACGTGATCGTCCTTCCACTGCGGTCCGGCCAGGCGGTCATCGGGACGCTGGAGGTGGCCAACCGGCTGGGGGACAGCAACTACTTCGTCCGCACCGACGTGCCGCTCTTCGAGACGGTGGCGGCGCACGCGGCGGTGGCGTTGGAGAATTCGCGACTGGTCGACCGGCTCCGGCACGACGCCAGCCACGACACGCTGACCAGGCTGCCGAACCGGCGACGGATCACGGGCGCGCTGGAGGAGGCCGTCAAGATCCGGGCGCCCGGCGAGGTGGTGGCCCTGCTGCTGTTCGACGTCGACCGGCTGCGCCAGGTCAACGAGTCGCTCGGGCACGCCGCCGGCGACAAGGTCCTGGTGGAGGTCGCCAACCGGCTGCGCTCCTGCGTACCCTCGTCGGCCCTCGTCGGGCGGGCCGGCGGGGACGAGTTCCTGGTGACGCTGCGCCTGGAGAGTGCTGAGGCGGCGATGGAGCTGGCCGCGCAGCTGCGTGAGCAGATCCGCGACGAGATGGTCTTCGACGCGCTCACCCTCGACGTGGACACGGCGGTCGGTGTCGCCGTGTACCCCGACCACGGCAGCGACGCCGTCGCCCTGCTGCAACGGGTGGATCTGGCGGCGACGGCGGCCAAGTCCGTGCCGGGCAGCGTGCAGCTGTTCAGTCCGACGCTGGAGTCGCGGTCGCTGCGACGGCTCGGCCTCGCCGGCGATCTGCGGCGCGCGCTGGACGCCGACGAGCTGGAGGTCTACTTCCAGCCCAAGGTGACGCTGCGCGACCGCCGGCTGGTCGGCGTGGAGTGCCTGGCCCGCTGGGAGCACCCGGCACACGGCACGGTCGCCCCGGAGGACTTCGTCGCCGTGGCCGAGCACACCGGCCAGCTCGGCCGGTTCACCGAGTTCGTGCTCCGCGAGGGGCTGCGGCGCAGCCGGGACTGGACGCACGCCGGCCAGCCGCTCGCCGTCGCGGTCAACCTCTCCGCGCGTACGCTCACCGACCAGCACTTCCCGGCCCGCGTCAGGGAGTTGCTCGACGAGTACGGTGTGCCGCCGCAGCTGCTCACGCTGGAGATCAAGGAGGCCGGGGTGCTGGACGGCACCGACCGGCCCATCCCGACCCTGCGGCGACTGCGCGACCTCGGCGTACGGCTGTCGGTGGACGACTTCGGCACGGGCGACTCGTCCCTGGCCCACCTGCGCCGCCTGCCGGTGCACGAGGTGAAGGTCGACCGCTCCTTCGTACAGGGCATGGCGACGGACCCGGGCGACCTGGCGATCGTCAACGCGGTGGTCACGCTCTCCCAGCAGTTCGGCCTGGCCGTGGTCGCCGAGGGCGTGGAGAGCGAGCTGACCCTGGAGCTGCTCCAGGACATCGGCTGCGAGATCGGCCAGGGCTTCCTGTTCAGCCGCCCGTTGCCGTACGAGCGGCTGGAGGCCTGGTTCGGCGCCCAGGTGGACCCGGAGACGATCTCCCCGGGGGAGCTGCCCCGGCTGCGGGCCGTGCCCTGAACTGCGGAGACGCGCCTGTTGGGGATCCGATTTCATCTCCGCCGCACGGCCGTGTAATGTATCCCCTGCGCGTCACCCCCCGGGGAGATCGCGCAGGCCCCCTTAGCTCAGTCGGCAGAGCGTCTCCATGGTAAGGAGAAGGTCTACGGTTCGATTCCGTAAGGGGGCTCAGAGGGTCCGGCTGGACCCGCCACGGCGGTGTAGCTCAGATGGTAGAGCAAGCGGCTCATAATCGCTGTGTCGCCGGTTCAAGTCCGGCCACCGCTACTCTCGTCCACCGGGCCAGCTCCCGGCGGTCGGTGGGATGGGCGCCACTGGCGCCCACTTTGCATGTCCGCGCCGTCAGCGCGTAGGCTGATGCGCCGTAGTTGTTACCCGTAGCGAGGAAGGCACTCCGCCGTGGCGAAGGCGACCGATGTCCGGCCGAAGATCACTTTGGCGTGTGTGGAGTGCAAGGAGCGCAACTACATCACGCGCAAGAACCGTCGTAACGACCCCGACCGCATCGAGCTGAAGAAGTTCTGCCCGCGGGACGGCAAGCACACGGTCCACCGCGAGACCCGCTGACCCACGGCCGGCACCGCCGGCCCGGTCCTCAGGCACTACTTCCCGATCGCCGGTCCGTAGGGACGGCGCGGCTCCGGCCGCCGCCGACCGTACGGATCGGCGATCGGCGTTTGCGTGTAGGTTCGCGGCATGTCCCTGGACCCGTCCTTCGTCGGCCGGACGTATCCGCCGACCGCCCCCTACCAGGTGGGCCGAGAAAAGATCCGCGAGTTCGCCACGGCGATCGGCGCCGCCGATCCGGCCCACCACGACCCGGAGGCCGCCCGCGCGCTCGGCCACCCGGACGTGGTCGCCCCGCCGACCTTCCCCATCGTGCTCACGATGGCGGCCAACCAGCAGATCATCGACGACCCGGCCCTCGGCGTCGACTACAGCCGCGTCGTCCACGGCGACCAGCGCTTCGCCTACACCCGGCCGGTGGTGGCGGGGGACGAGCTGGTCTGCGTCAGCGTCATCGACGACGTCAGCAGCCGTGGCGGGCACGGCTTCCTGACCACCCGCACCGAGGTCGCCACCCCGGCCGGCGAACCGGTCGTGACCGTCTGGTCGAAGCTCGTCGTACGCGGGGAGGGCTGAGATGGAGCTGCCAGCCAGGACGTTCCGGGTGACGCGCGCGGACCTGGTCCGCTACGCCGGCGCCTCGGGGGACTTCAACCCGATCCACTGGAACGACCGGACCGCCACGAAGGTGGGTCTGCCCGGCGTGATCGCCCACGGCATGTTCACCATGGCGCTGGTCGGCCGCGCGGTGGCGGAGTGGGCCGGGGCGCCCGACGCGATCGTCGACTACAACGTCCGCTTCACCCGGCCGGTGGTCGTACCGGACGACGACGAGGGCACCGAGATCGAGGTCACGGCCGTGGTCCGGGAGGTCACCGAGGACGGCCTGACCAGGCTCGACGTGACCGCCGTCTGCCGGGGGGAGAAGGTGCTCTCGCAGGCTCGCGCGACCGTCCGGACGGCCCGCTGACCAGGCTTGCGACGCGCGAGGGGCAGACCGGTTGGGAAAGTGGTGCCGCTACCCGTACACTGGTCCGCCGTGGGGCAAGTAACCCCTGCACGGTCGTGCATGACCGGGCAGGGTGAGCATTGCCGCACAGGGGTGTAGCTCAATTGGCAGAGCAGCGGTCTCCAAAACCGCAGGCTGCAGGTTCAAGTCCTGTCACCCCTGCGCCTCAGGCCTGACCGTTCCCGTGGGTCGCGCCGCCGTATGGCGGCGTCCGGCCCGTGGTGGTGGCATTGGTGGGGTGGCCCCGAGGCATTCGGGCCCGCCCGGCTGATCCGCCGGCCGCGGCCCGTCGCGGGACGGTTGGCCCGGCCGGCGTGACCAAACGCCGCGCACGCCCGACAGCGTGCGACCCGACATCCCGCGACGGAGGGCGAAGTGGCCGACAAGAAGCGGCGCGGCGAGGACGCCGGCGACGACCGTCTGCACGACGAGGTCGTCGACGACGTGGCCGACGACGACGCCACCGACGCCGAGGAGCCGGTATCCCGGGGCGGCACCGCGACGCGCTCGCGGGCGAAGGCGGATTCGGCGGACAGCAAGCCGAAGACCAAGGCGGAAACCGACCGGGTCGGTCTGTTCGGCCGCATCGCCCGATTCATCCGCGAGGTCGTGGCGGAACTGCGTAAGGTCATCTGGCCGACCCGCAAGGAGCTGCTGACCTACACGGCTGTGGTGGTCGCCTTCGTCGCGGTGATGCTGACGATCGTGGCCGGCCTTGACTTCGCCTTCGCGAAGGGCGTGCTGTGGGTCTTCGGCAACCCCAGCTGACCGGCCGACTGAGCCGATAGTGACGGAAGTGAGCGAGCGTGCCTGAGTACGACGAGACCGCCGAGACCACGGACGAGCAGTCCACGGTGGCGACGGCGGCTGGTGACGAGTCGGTCGAGGCCGCCAGCGAGCCGGAGTTCCCCACCACCGAGCCCGCGCCGGACGAGGACTACGACCCGGTAGCCGAGCTGCGGCAGAAGCTGCGCTACGCGCCGGGCGACTGGTACGTGGTGCACTCGTACGCCGGCTACGAGAACAAGGTCAAGACCAACCTCGAGACCCGGATCACGAGCCTCGACATGGAGGACTACATCTACCAGGTCGAGGTGCCGACCCGGGAAGAGGTGGAGGTCAAGAACGGGAAGCGGTCGCAGATCCAGGCCAAGGTCTTCCCGGGCTACATCCTGGTCCGGATGGAGCTGACCGCCGAGTCCTACTCCTGCGTGCGCAACACGCCGGGTGTCACCGGCTTCGTGGGCGCGACGGACCGGGCCGACCGCCCGGCCCCGCTCTCCCTCGACGAGGTGCTGAAGTGGCTGGCACCTGCCGTCGAGACCGAGCAGAAGAAGGCCAAGCCCGAGATCAAGGTCCTCGACTTCGAGGTCGGCGACTCGGTCACCGTCACCGACGGCGCCTTCGCCTCGCTGCCGGCGACGATCAGTGAGATCAACGCCGACCAGCAGAAGCTCAAGGTGCTGGTGTCGATCTTCGGTCGCGAGACGCCGGTGGAGCTGAACTTCAACCAGGTCGCCAAGATCTGACGTCGGGAGCGCCGGCGGTGGGCAGCGGCCCGCCGCCGGCGTACCTGTTCCGCCCCCCTCCGCCCGACCTCGGCGGAGGCGGCGGCGGGACGCTGCGCTACTCTAGAACGTCGCCGCTGTCGCATCGCGCTGACCGTGCGCGCCTGCGGCCGGCACCTTTCCCAGTTCCAAGCCCCAGGAAGAGACATGCCTCCGAAGAAGAAGCTCGTCAAGACTTTCACGCTTCAGCTGAAGGCGGGCCAGGCAACGCCGGCGCCGCCGGTCGGCCCCGCGCTCGGCCAGCACGGCGTGAACATCATGGAGTTCTGCAAGTCCTACAACGCGCAGACCGAGTCCCAGCGGGGCGACATCGTCCCCGCCGAGATCAGCGTCTACGAGGACCGCAGCTTCACCTTCGTCCTGAAGACCCCGCCCGCCGCCCGGCTGCTGCTCAAGGCCGCCGGGGTGGAGAAGGGCTCGGGCGTCCCGCAGAAGGACAAGGTCGGCTCGGTGTCGCAGGCCCAGGTGCGTGAGATCGCCGAGAAGAAGATGGTCGACCTCAACGCCAACGACATTGACCAGGCTGCGAAGATCATCGCCGGCACCGCCCGGTCGATGGGCATCGTCGTCAACGACTGACCTCGGTCACCGCCAGATCCAGTTCGTGGGAGGGCGCGCGGGAAGTCGCGGCCCGCCATAGACCACAGGAGTACGTAGAAAATGCAGCGCAGCAAGAGCTACCGCAAGGCCGCCGAGGTCATCGACCGGTCGAAGCTCTACACCCCCGCCGAGGCCGTGAAGCTGGCCAAGGACACCACCTCCGCCAAGTTCGACGCCACGGTCGAGGTCGCCATGCGCCTCGGCGTCGACCCCCGCAAGGCGGACCAGATGGTCCGTGGCGTGGTCAACCTGCCGCACGGCACCGGTAAGACCGCCCGCGTGATCGTCTTCGCCGCCGGTGCGAAGGCCGAGGAGGCCGTCGCCGCCGGTGCGGACGAGGTGGGCACCGACGAGCTGGTCGCCCGGATCCAGGGCGGTTGGCTCGACTTCGACGCGGCGATCGCCACGCCGGACCAGATGGCCAAGATCGGCCGGATCGCGCGGATCCTGGGCCCGCGCGGTCTCATGCCGAACCCGAAGACCGGCACGGTGACCATGGACGTCACCAAGGCCGTCTCGGACATCAAGGGCGGTAAGATCACCTTCCGGGTGGACAAGCACTCCAACCTGCACCTGATCATCGGCAAGGCCTCGTTCTCCGAGACCCAGCTGATCGACAACTACGCGGCGGTCCTCGACGAGGTCCTGCGGGCCAAGCCGTCCGCCGCGAAGGGCAAGTACCTCAAGAAGGTCACCCTCACCACCACCATGGGCCCGGGCGTCCCGGTCGACCCCAACGTGGTGAAGAACCTGCAGGAGGCTCCGGCCGAGGCCTGAGCATCCGTACCCGTGACGGGGCGTCGCCACCTTGTGGCGGCGCCCCGTTCCGTGTCGGTTGTGGCATGCTCGGCCGGTGCGCCTGGAGAACGTCTGGCTGCGCTACCGGCGGCGGGGCCCGTGGGTGCTGCGGGAAGCCGCGGTGCGGGTCGGCCCCGGTGAGGTCGTGGTCGTCCTCGGCCGCAACGGCGTGGGCAAGTCGACCCTGCTCCAGGTGGCGGCCGGGGTGCTGCGGCCGAGCCGGGGGCGGGTCACCGGTCGACCCCGGCACGTCGGGTGGGTCCCGGAGCGCTTCCCGGCCGACCAACCCTTCACCGTCGAGCACTACCTGACCGCCATGGGCCGTGTCGCCGGCCTCGACCCGGCGGCCGCCGGCCACGCGGTCGACCACTGGACCTCCCGGCTGGGCCTGTCCGGGTTCCGCCGGGTCCGCCTGCCGGAACTGTCCAAGGGCACCGCCCAGAAGGTCGGCCTGGCCCAGGCGATGCTGCGTCCGCCCGGCCTGCTGGTGCTCGACGAGCCGTGGGAGGGCCTCGACGCCGCGACCCGGGACCTCGTACCCGAGGTGATCGACGAGGTGGCGGCGGCGGGCGGTTCGGTGCTGGTCAGCGACCACCGGGGCGAGATCGCCCGGCTGCCGGGTGCCCGCCGGTGGACGGTGGCGGACGGCACGGTCACCGAGGCTGCCCCGTCGGCGGAGGCGGCGCTGGCGGTGGTCGAGGTCGCGGTCCCGGCGGCGCGGGTCGACGGCACCGTCGCCCGGCTGCGCGCCGAGGGGCACCGGATCCTTCGCGTACGCCGGCCCGCCGGAGCCGGCGTGGTCGCCCCGGACGACGCCGAGGGGCCGCTGACGGGGACCGTGGACCCCGCCGCGCCGCCCGCCGCCCGGGCGCCGGAGGCCACGGGCGGGACCACCGGAGGGCCGCCGTGACCGCACTGCTCCGGCTGCGGCTGGCGGGCTTCCTGCGTACGGGACGGGCGCTGGCCCCGCTGCTGGCCGGCCTGGTGGCTCTCGGCGTCCTCTACGGCGGCGGCCGGGCACAGCCGGGGGAGGCGTACGGCGTCTCGGCGGTGGTGCTCTTCCCGGTGCTCGCCTGGCAGACCAAGGTGCTGCTGGACGTCGAGCCGGACGTGCAGCGCCGGCTGGCGCAGGCGCTCGTCGGGGTGCGCCGGGAGCGCCTGGCCGGGCTGCTGGCGGCCGGCGTGGCCGGGCTCGGCATGGTGGCCGTCGCGCTGGTCTTCCCGTGGCTGGTGGGCGGGGTCGCCGGCCCGGAGGGGCCGGGCGACCGGTCGGTGCCGGTGGGGATCGCCGTCGGGCTGTGGGTGCACCTGCTGGCCGTACCCGCAGCGGTGGCGCTCGGGGCGCTGGCCAGCCGCGCCTGCACGGGTAGTGCCGGCTACGGCGTCGCGGTGCTTGCGCTCGGCGGGGTCGGCACGGTCGCCCTCGGCCTGAGTGGCTCGGTGGCGCCGTGGCTGGCGCCGCCGGTGATGGCCACCGCGCGGGCCGCCGCCGACGGCCTGGCCGCGTCCACGGTGGGCCTGCTCACCGCCTGGGCCGTGGCCTGGAGCGCGGTGGCCGCAGCGGCGTACCTGTGGCGGCGGCGCCACCGGCCCTGACCGTCGGCCCCTCGGTGCGGGGGAGTGACCCGGCCCACCGGGGGGCGATTTGGTGGTCACGGGATGCCTCGCGTAACCTTGGCCGCGAAGTTCCACCCAGAGACCGCTGGTCACCGTGCCCCGGCACGGTCGAAGGTCCCGCGACTACGGGCGACCCGCGCAGGGCGGTAAGCGAAAATCGGTGCTGAACATGGTCCGCCGACCGTGTCCGTGCGCCGGCCCTCGCCCCGTGCGCCCTGCGCCGGGGCCTTTCTCGTTGTCGTGGCACCTGCGCCCCCGTCGAAAGCTCCGGCCGACGACGGTGACCGGCCTCGAGTAACGAGAGAGGAGGGACATGGCGGACAAGCCGATCCGGGCCGACAAGGCCACGGCCGTCGCTGAGCTGACCGAGAGCTTCCGCAACGCGGGTGCCACGGTGCTGACCGAGTACCGCGGTCTGACGGTTTCCCAGCTCACCCAGCTGCGGCGCTCGCTCGGCAAGGAGACCAGCTACACCGTCGCGAAGAACACGCTCGCGAAGCGTGCCGCGACCGACGCTGGTATCTCCGGCCTCGACGAGATGTTCTCCGGTCCTACCGCGCTGACTTTCGTTTCGGGCGACGTCGTCGAGGCGGCGAAGGGGCTTCGCGACTTCGCGAAGGCCAACCCGAAGCTCGTCATCAAGGGCGGTGTCTTCGAGGGCAAGGCCATTACCGCGGCCGAGGTCACGAAGCTCGCCGACCTGGAGTCCCGTGAGGTGCTGCTGGCCAAGCTGGCCGGCGCGATGAAGGGCAACCTGAGCAAGGCCGCGGCCCTGTTCCAGGCCCCGCTGTCGAAGACCGCCCGTCTGGCGGCTGCCCTGCAGGACAAGCGCGAGAAGGAGGGCGCCGAGGCGGCCTGAGGCCCCGCGGCGCACCCAGTTCTTACCTAACAGATTCAGGAAAGGACGCCAGACATGGCGAAGCTCAGCACCGACGAGCTGCTCGACGCGTTCAAGGAGATGACGCTGATCGAGCTCTCCGAGTTCGTGAAGCAGTTCGAGGAGACCTTCGAGGTCACCGCGGCCGCTCCGGTCGCCGTCGCCGGCCCGGCCGGCCCGGCCGCCGCCGCTCCGGTCGAGGAGGAGAAGGACGAGTTCGACGTCATCCTCGAGGCTGACGGCGGCAAGAAGATCCAGGTCATCAAGGTCGTGCGCGAGCTGACCGGCCTGGGCCTCAAGGAGGCCAAGGACCTGGTCGAGGCCGCTCCGAAGGCCGTCCTGGAGAAGGCCAACAAGGAGACCGCCGAGAAGGCGAAGACCAAGCTCGAGGGCGAGGGCGCCAAGGTCACCCTCAAGTGACCTGACGTACCACCAGGCGCGTGCCCCGGCTCGGTGAGCCGGGGCACACCGCGTCGCGGCGGGCGGTGATCCGACACTGGATCGCCGCCCGCCTTCGTGGTGGATCCGGCGACAGGTGCGGTGAGCAGGGCGTCGACGCGTCGCGACGGTCGGCGACCGCGGCCCGGGGGTAGCCCGTCGGTGGGAAAGAAGCGGCGACCCGGATGCCGGGCCTTGACGCGGCCCCGGGCTGACAGGCACGCTGACACAGCAAGACCTTCCGCGCTTGCAACGGCCACCACTTGGGTAATGGCAGCGGCGACACCATCGGCCGCGGCACCCGAGCGGCCCGGCAGGAACGTCGCGTTCCGAGCGGCCCGGTTCGACCCCGGTTCAGGGGTCCCGAGGCACGTTCCGCGACGACCTGCGGGTTGGGCTGGACAGCGGTTAGCCTCTCGGCTACACTGCTAGTTTGCGCTGCCTTCCGACTTGACCCCTGCTCGGAAATGTCCGTTTACGGATATTTCTGGTGGGGTCATTGGAGTGCACGCGTACCAGCCGTTCTGCAGCACCGGTCCTCGGAAGGACGCATCTTGGCAGCTTCCCGCCCTGCGAAGACCAGTCGTACGTCGAGCGCATTCGCTCCCCGCCGAGTTTCATTCGGCAGGATCACCGAACACCTCGAGGTCCCCAACCTCCTCGCCATCCAGAACGAGTCCTTCGACTGGCTCGTCGGCAACGAGGCTTGGCAGGGCCGGTCGGCGGACGACCCGCACGCACGCTCGGGTCTCGCGGAGATCCTCGACGAGATCAGTCCCATTGAGGACTTCTCCGGCACCATGTCGCTCTCCTTCTCGGCTCCGCGCTTCGACGAGGTCAAGGCCTCGATCGAGGAGTGCAAGGAGAAGGACCTGACCTACTGCGCCCCGCTCTTCGTGACCGCGGAGTTCACCAACAACACCACCGGCGAGATCAAGAGCCAGACGGTGTTCATGGGTGACTTCCCGATGATGACGCCGAAGGGCACCTTCATCATCAACGGCACCGAGCGCGTCGTGGTCAGCCAGCTCGTCCGGTCCCCGGGCGTCTACTTCGACAAGCAGCCGGACAAGACCTCCGACCGCGACCTCACCAGCGTCAAGGTCATTCCCAGCCGGGGCGCCTGGCTGGAGTTCGACATCGACAAGCGCGACACGGTCGGCGTCCGCATCGACCGCAAGCGCCGGCAGGCCGTCACCGTCCTGCTCAAGGCCGTCGGTTGGTCGGCCGAGCGCATCCGCGAGCGGTTCGGCTGGTCCGAGCTGATGATGACCACGCTCGAGAAGGACCACATCGCCGGCGCGGACGAGGCGTTGCTCGACATCTACCGGAAGCTCCGCCCTGGCGAGCCGCCGACCCGCGAGAACGCCCAGACCCTGCTCGACAACCTCTTCTTCAACCCGAAGCGGTACGACGTCGCCAAGGTCGGTCGTTACAAGTTCAACAAGAAGCTCGAGCTGGAGGTGCCGATCACGACCGGCACCCTGACCGAGGACGACATCGTCGCCACCGTGGAGTACCTCTGCCGGCTGCACGCCGGTGAGGACGGCTACGAGGCCGACGACATCGACCACTTCGGCAACCGGCGCCTGCGTACCGTGGGTGAGCTGATCCAGAACCAGGTCCGGGTCGGTCTGTCCCGGATGGAGCGGGTCGTCCGTGAGCGGATGACCACCCAGGACGTCGAGGCGATCACGCCGCAGACCCTGATCAACATCCGTCCCGTGGTGGCGGCGATCAAGGAGTTCTTCGGCACGTCGCAGCTGTCCCAGTTCATGGACCAGACCAACCCGCTGGCGGGCCTGACCCACCGGCGCCGGCTGAGCGCGCTCGGCCCGGGTGGTCTGTCCCGGGAGCGGGCCGGCTTCGAGGTCCGCGACGTGCACCCGTCCCACTACGGCCGGATGTGCCCGATCGAGACGCCGGAAGGCCCGAACATCGGTCTGATCGGCGCGCTGTCCACCTTCGCCCGGGTCAACCCGTTCGGCTTCATCGAGACGCCGTACCGGAAGGTCGTCGACGGTCGGGTCACCGACCAGATCGACTACCTGACCGCGGACGAGGAGGACCGGTTCGTCAAGGCGCAGGCCAACGCGCCGCTGAAGGCCGACGGCACGTTCGCCGAGGACCGGGTCCTGTGCCGCCGTAAGGGCGGCGAGACCGAGGACGTGGTGCCGAGCGCCGTCGACTACATGGACGTGTCGCCGCGGCAGATGACCTCGGTCGCCACCGCGATGATCCCGTTCCTCGAGCACGACGACGCCAACCGGGCGCTGATGGGCGCGAACATGCAGCGCCAGGCGGTGCCGCTGGTCAAGGCCGAGTCCCCGCTCGTCGGCACCGGCATGGAATACCGTGCCGCGGTCGACGCCGGTGACGTGGTCGTCGCCGAGGTCGGCGGCGTCATCGAGGACCTCTGCGCCGACTACATCACGATCCACCAGGACGACGGCCACCGCCGCACGTACCTGCTGCACAAGTTCCGCCGCTCCAACGCCGGCTCCTGCGTCAACCAGAAGCCGGTCGTCTTCGAGGGCGACCGCGTCGAGGCCGGCCAGGTCATCGCCGACGGTCCGTGCACCGACGAGGGCGAGATGGCGCTCGGGCGCAACCTGCTCGTGGCGTTCATGTGCTGGGAGGGCCACAACTACGAGGACGCGATCATCCTGTCGCAGCGCCTCGTGCAGCAGGACGTGCTCACCTCGATCCACATCGAGGAGCACGAGGTCGACGCCCGGGACACCAAGCTGGGCCCGGAGGAGATCACCCGCGACATCCCGAACGTCAGCGAGGAGATGCTCGCCGACCTCGACGAGCGCGGCATCATCCGGATCGGCGCCGAGGTCGTCCCCGGCGACATCCTGGTCGGCAAGGTCACGCCCAAGGGCGAGACCGAGCTGACCCCGGAGGAGCGGCTGCTCCGCGCGATCTTCGGTGAGAAGGCGCGCGAGGTCCGTGACACCTCGCTGAAGGTGCCGCACGGCGAGACCGGCACGGTCATCGGCGTGCGTACCTTCTCCCGCGAGGACGGCGACGAGCTGCCGCCGGGCGTCAACGAGCTGGTCCGGGTCTACGTCGCCCAGAAGCGGAAGATCCAGGACGGCGACAAGCTCGCCGGCCGGCACGGCAACAAGGGCGTCATCTCCAAGATCCTGCCGATCGAGGACATGCCGTTCCTGGAGGACGGCACGCCCGTCGACATCGTGCTCAACCCGCTGGGTGTGCCGTCCCGGATGAACATCGGCCAGGTGCTGGAGACGCACCTCGGCTGGGTGGCGAAGACGGGCTGGAGCGTCGACGGCGATGACGCCGAGTGGAAGCGCCAGCTGCGCTCCATCGAGGCGCACGAGTCGGAGCCGGACACCAACGTGGCCACGCCGGTCTTCGACGGTGCCCGCGAGGAGGAGATCTCCGGCCTGCTGGCGTCGACCCTGCCCAACCGGGACGGCAAGCAGCTGATCGGTTCCACCGGCAAGGCGCAGCTGTTCGACGGCCGCTCCGGCGAGCCGCTGCCGGACCCGATCGCGGTCGGCTACATCTACATCCTGAAGCTCAACCACCTGGTCGACGACAAGATCCACGCCCGGTCGACGGGTCCGTACTCGATGATCACGCAGCAGCCGCTGGGTGGTAAGGCGCAGTTCGGTGGCCAGCGCTTCGGCGAGATGGAGTGCTGGGCGATGCAGGCGTACGGCGCCGCGTACGCCCTGCAGGAGCTGTTGACGATCAAGTCCGACGACGTCCTCGGCCGGGTCAAGGTCTACGAGGCCATCGTCAAGGGCGAGAACATCCCGGAGCCGGGCATCCCCGAGTCGTTCAAGGTGCTGCTCAAGGAGCTGCAGTCGCTGTGCCTCAACGTCGAGGTGCTGTCCAGCGACGGCGTGGCCCTGGAGATGCGCGAGACCGACGACGAGGTGTTCCGCGCCGCGGAGGAGCTGGGCATCGACCTGTCCCGGCGCGAGCCGAGCTCGGTCGAAGAGGTCTGAGGTGAGCGGTCGGGGGCCGGCTCGCCGGCTCCCGACCCCACCCACTAGCTAGCAGTACAGACGACGACATAGGGGACATAGTGCTCGACGTCAACTTCTTCGACGAGCTGCGCATCGGCCTCGCCACCGCCGACGACATCCGTCAGTGGTCGCACGGTGAGGTCAAGAAGCCTGAGACGATCAACTACCGCACCCTGAAGCCGGAAAAGGACGGGCTCTTCTGCGAGAAGATCTTCGGTCCGCAGCGGGACTGGGAGTGCTACTGCGGTAAGTACAAGCGGGTCCGGTTCAAGGGCATCATCTGCGAGCGCTGCGGCGTCGAGGTGACGCGGTCGAAGGTCCGCCGCGAGCGGATGGGCCACATCGAGCTCGCCGCGCCGGTGACCCACATCTGGTACTTCAAGGGCGTGCCGAGCCGGCTGGGCTACCTGCTGGACCTCGCCCCCAAGGACCTCGAAAAGATCATCTACTTCGCCTCGTACGTCGTGACGAGCGTGGACGCCGAGTCGCGTCACCGTGACCTCTCGACGATCGAGAACGAGATCCTGGCCGAGAAGCGGCAGGCCGAGAACAGCCGCGACTCGGAGATCGAGAAGCGGGCCACCAAGCTCGAGGCCGACCTGGCCGAGCTGGAGGCCGAGGGTGCCAAGGCGGACGTCCGGCGCAAGGTCAAGGAGGGCGGAGAGCGCGAGATGCGCCAGATCCGCGACCGGGCCCAGCGCGAGATCGACCGCCTGGACGAGGTGCTGGACACCTTCCGCAAGCTGGAGCCGAAGCAGCTCGTCACCGACGAACTGCTCTACCGCGAGCTGCGGGACCGGTTCGGCGAGTACTTCACCGGCGGCATGGGCGCCGAGGCCATCAAGGCGCTGGTCCAGAACATGGACCTCGACGCCGAGGCCGAGAACCTGCGCGAGACCATCCGCTCCGGCAAGGGCCAGCGGAAGATCCGGGCGCTCAAGCGGCTCAAGGTCGTCGCGGCGTTCCTGAACACCCGCAACTCGCCGCTCGGCATGGTGCTGGACTGCGTGCCGGTCATCCCGCCGGACCTGCGCCCGATGGTGCAGCTCGACGGTGGCCGCTTCGCGACCTCCGACCTGAACGACCTGTACCGCCGCGTGATCAACCGGAACAACCGCCTCAAGCGGCTGATCGACCTCGGCGCGCCCGAGATCATCGTCAACAACGAGAAGCGGATGCTCCAGGAGGCCGTCGACGCGCTGTTCGACAACGGCCGCCGCGGCCGGCCGGTCACCGGGCCGGGCAACCGCCCGCTGAAGTCGCTCTCCGACATGCTCAAGGGCAAGCAGGGCCGGTTCCGGCAGAACCTGCTGGGCAAGCGCGTCGACTACTCCGGCCGTTCGGTCATCGTCGTCGGCCCGAAGCTGAAGCTGCACCAGTGCGGCCTGCCCAAGCAGATGGCGCTGGAGCTGTTCAAGCCGTTCGTGATGAAGCGGCTGGTCGACCTCAACCACGCGCAGAACATCAAGTCCGCCAAGCGGATGGTCGAGCGGCAGCGCCCGGTCGTCTGGGACGTGCTCGAAGAGGTCATCGGCGAGCACCCGGTCCTGCTGAACCGGGCGCCGACCCTGCACCGCCTGGGCATCCAGGCCTTCGAGCCGCAGCTCGTCGAGGGCAAGGCCATCCAGATCCACCCGCTGGTCTGCACCGCGTTCAACGCCGACTTCGACGGTGACCAGATGGCGGTGCACGTGCCGCTGTCCGCCGAGGCCCAGGCCGAGGCGCGGATCCTGATGCTGTCGTCGAACAACATTCTCAAGCCGGCCGACGGCAAGCCCGTCACCATGCCCACCCAGGACATGGTCATCGGCCTCTACCACCTCACCCACCGCACGGCGGGCGAGAAGGGCGAGGGCCGGGCGTTCAGCTCGGACGCCGAGGCGCGGATGGCGTACGACAACGGCGACCTGCACCTGCAGGCCCCGGTGAAGATCCGCCTGCGGGGCGTGGTCGGGGTCGACAACGGTGCCGGCGCCGAGGCGTGGACCGCCCCGGAGGGCTGGGTCGAGGGCGAGCCGCTGACCGTCGAGACGACCCTCGGTCGGGTGCTGTTCAACGAGACGCTGCCGCAGGGCTACCGCTTCGTGAACTACGAGATCCGCAAGGGTCAGCTCTCCGCGATCGTCAACGACCTCGCCGAGCGCTTCCCCAAGGTGGCGCTGGCCGCCACCCTGGACGGGCTCAAGGAGGCCGGCTTCCACTGGGCCACCTGGTCCGGCGTGACGATCGGCATGGAGGACGTCATCGCCCCGCCGCGCAAGCGGGAGATCCTGGAGCGGTACGAGAAGGAAGCCGACCAGATCGACAAGCAGTACCAGCGCGGTCTGATGACCCCGGAGGAGCGTCGCGGCGAGCTCATCCAGATCTGGACCAAGGCGACCAACGAGGTCGCCAAGGAGATGGACACCGCTCTGCCGCAGGAGAACCCGCTGTGGAAGATGATCAATTCGGGTGCTCGCGGTAACCTCCTCCAGCTCCGGCAGATCGCGGCGATCCGTGGTCTGGTAGCCAACCCGAAGGGCGAGATCATCCCGCGGCCGATCAAGGCCAGCTACCGGGAGGGTCTGTCCGTGCTGGAGTACTTCATCTCCACGCACGGTGCCCGTAAGGGTCTCGCGGACACCGCCCTGCGTACCGCCGACTCGGGTTACCTGACCCGTCGTCTGGTGGACGTCTCGCAGGACGTCATCATCCGCGAGGAGGACTGCGGCACCGACCGCGCCATCCCGATGCAGATCGGCGAGCGGATCGACGGCAAGCTGGTCGTGCACGAGCACGCCGAGACCAGCGTGCACGCGCGGACGCTGGCCGACGACATCAAGGGGCCGGACGGCGTCGTCGTCGCCGAGCGGGGTCAGGACATCAACTCGATCCTGGTCGACAAGATCGTCGCCGCCGGGACGGAGACGGTCCGGGTGCGCAGCGTGCTCACCTGCGAGTCGAAGCTGGGCGTCTGCGGTGCGTGCTACGGCCGCTCGCTGCCGACCGGCAAGACCGTGGACGTCGGCGAGGCGGTCGGCATCATCGCCGCCCAGTCGATCGGTGAGCCGGGTACGCAGCTGACGATGCGTACCTTCCACACCGGTGGCGTCGCGGGTGAGGACATCACCCAGGGTCTGCCCCGTGTCCAGGAGATCTTCGAGGCCCGGGTCCCGAAGGGCAAGGCGCCCATCGCCGACACCCCGGGTCGGATCCGGATCGAGGACGGCGAGCGCTCGCGGAAGATCATCGTGGTGCCGGACGACGGCAGCGACGAGATCGTCTACGACAAGATCTCCAAGCGGGTCCGGCTGCGGACCCACGACGGCGGTCACGTCGCGGTCGGCGAGAAGCTGACCGAGGGCACCATCGACCCGCACGAGCTGCTGCGGATCATGGGTCCGCGGGCGGTCCAGGTCCACCTGACCAGTGAGGTCCAGGAGGTCTACCGCTCGCAGGGTGTGCTCATCCACGACAAGCACATCGAGATCATCATCCGCCAGATGCTCAAGCGGGTGACGGTCATCGACTCCGGCTCGACCGAGTTCCTGCCGGGCGTGCTGGTCGACCGGGCGCTGTTCGAGTCGGAGAACCGCCGGCTCGTCTCCGAGGGCGGCGAGCCCGCCGCCGGCCGTCCGGTGCTGATGGGTATCACCAAGGCCTCGCTGGCCACCGACTCCTGGCTCTCGGCGGCCTCCTTCCAGGAGACCACCCGGGTGCTGACCGACGCGGCGATCAACTCGCGCAGCGACTCGCTCGTCGGCCTCAAGGAGAACGTGATCATCGGTAAGCTCATCCCGGCCGGTACGGGCATCAGCAAGTACCGCAACGTCCGGGTCGAGCCGACCGAGGAGGCGAAGGCCAAGGTCTACTCGATGACCGGCTACCCGGAGACCGACTACGGCTTCGGGCCGGCCAGCGGCCAGGCGGTTCCGCTGGACGACTTCGACTTCGGGTCGTACCGCTAAGCAGCACGATCGACGAGGCCCCCGGCACGCGCCGGGGGCCTCGCCGTGTCCCGGGGCCGGGGTGGCCCGTGCGGGCGCCGCGGCGGAGCGGACCGGGGCATGATGGGGAGCATGACGACCGCACCCGGGCAGGCGCCCGTCGCCCAGCCGGGGCTGCCCCGCCATCCGCTCGACCCGGACCCGGCCCGGGCCACAAAGGCGCGGGCGGTCTTCGCGCTCGGCCTGATCGGCGCGCTGACCGGCCTGTTCATCGGCGGCGTGGTGCCGGCCACGGTGGCGCTCCAGCTGGCCCGCCAGGCGCGCCGGGAGGCGTACGCCTCGGGGGGTTTCCTGACCGGCTCCGCCTGGCTGCGGCGGGGGGAGCGGCTGGCCTGGACGGGCCTGGTGCTCGTCGCCGTCAGCGTGGTGGCCGCGGTGGTGCTCGGGGTGGTCCGGCTCGCCGACACGCCCTACGGGCAGGACTTCGCACCGAACATGGACTGACCGCCCGCCCGAGGGGAACGGGTCTCGCGCCGGACGCGGGCCGTCGGGCCGGCGGCGGTAGCCTGGCCCGGTGTCCGTCGCGCGGCGGTGGACGCCGAGACGTCGACAGGAGGACCCGTGACGGAACCGGCGCGCTACCCGGGCGGCGAGCCCGTGGCGCACCCCGCCGCGAATCCGGACGCCCCGCCCGGCGGGACGCAGTGGGCGCGACCCGACGCGGGCACGCCGTCCGGCGCGCCGGGGTACCCGCCGCCGATGGCGCCCATGAACGTCCCGTCCGGGGGAGGGGACGCGGGCCCGCCGCCGGCGTCGCCCTGGGGCGCCCCGCCCGGGGCGGGGGTCCCGGGCCCGTCGTGGGCGTCCCCGGGGGGCGCCTCGCCCGCGGCAGCGGGCCCGTCGCCGGCGCCGGGCTGGGGTCCGGGCCCGGTCGCCCCGCCCCCGCCGCCGCGCGAGGCCGCCCGGCCGCCGAAGCGGGTCGACCCGGTCGCGGGCACGTCCTTCGGCGTGGTGCACCTCGACGTGCCGCCGGTCACCTCCGGCCTGGCCGTGGGTTCGCTGGTGGCCGGGATCGTCTCGACGCTGGTCGCGCTGCTCGTGATCTGTGTCGGCGCGGTCGGCGGCGTGGGCGGCGCCTGGGCGGCCGGCGCCTTCACGGTGCTGGGCGTCCTGGCCGGCGCGGGCGCCGTCGTGGCCGGCCTGCTGGGGATGCGGCAGATCCGGCGCCCGGCCGCCCCGCCGGCGGTCCGGTTCACCGGGCGGGGCCTGGCGGTGGCCGGCGTCAGCTGTGGCGGGGCGGGGCTGCTGCTCAGCCTGCTCGGCATGGGGCTGGCGTTGCTTTTGACGCTCGGGTGACGCCCGTGCCCGCCCGTGGGGCGTGACGGCGGCCGTGACGGGGTCGACGGGCCGGTCCGCGCGGAAGCCGGTACACTTGGGTCCGTAGGTGCCCACCACGGGCGGGTAGGCGCGACGGGTTCGATCGGCAGGCGGTGGACGCTCCGCAGGCCGCTCCGTTTTGACCTGTGCGGTTGTGGTAGGTACTCTTTCCCCTTGTGCCCGGGCCAGCCCGGGCAACTCGTGCGTGCGCTGGATCCGGTGAGCCGGAGATCGCGTGGGAGCACGACAAAGCCAAAGATCCGGCGCGCGGCCTGCCGTGCGCCGGTGCAAGACCCCGTCGACCACGTGCGAGCGTCGGCGGCGGGGCCGTGAGCTGGGCGACACGCCCGACCGCGGGTGCCGGGACCATCGCGAGGTGGCCCTGGTCGGAATGTAGGAGAGTCGACCATCTGGTCGGCTACGGCAGACGGTGCGGCCGCCACCAGGCGGTCGAAGGGAGCGGAGAAACCCGGTGCCCACGATCCAGCAGCTGGTCCGAAAGGGCCGCCAGGCTAAGACGAGTAAGACCAAGACCCCGGCGCTGAAGGGTTCCCCTCAGCGGCGCGGCGTGTGCACCCGCGTGTACACCACCACCCCGAAGAAGCCGAACTCGGCGCTGCGCAAGGTCGCTCGTGTCAAGCTCAGCAGCCAGATCGAGGTGACCGCCTACATCCCGGGCGTCGGCCACAACCTGCAGGAGCACTCGATCGTGCTCGTCCGCGGCGGCCGGGTGAAGGACCTCCCCGGCGTGCGTTACAAGATCGTCCGCGGCTCGCTGGACACCCAGGGTGTCCGCAACCGCAAGCAGGCGCGCAGCCGTTACGGCGCGAAGAAGGAGAAGAGCTGACATGCCGCGTAAGGGACCCGCTCCGCGGAAGCCGCTGGTCGCTGACCCGGTGTACAACTCGCCGCTGGTCACCCAGTTGGTGAACAAGATCCTCCTGCGCGGTAAGCGTCAGCTCGCCGAGCGCATCGTCTACGCCGCCCTCGAGGGCTGCCGTGAGAAGTCCGGCACCGACCCGGTCGTCACCCTCAAGCGGGCGATGGACAACGTCAAGCCGACCCTCGAGGTGCGTAGCCGCCGCGTCGGTGGCGCCACCTACCAGGTCCCGGTCGAGGTCCGCCCCGCCCGGGCGACCACCCTGGGCCTGCGCTGGCTGGTGACCTACTCCCGCGCCCGTCGCGAGAAGACCATGATCGAGCGGCTGATGAACGAGCTGCTGGACGCGAGCAACGGCCTCGGTGCCGCCGTCAAGCGGCGCGAGGACACGCACAAGATGGCCGAGTCCAACAAGGCCTTCGCGCACTACCGCTGGTAACACCCTGGTTCCGGCGCCCGCGAGGGCGCCGGAACCGCCACCAGTTGTGTCGAGACGACGATAAGTAGGGATTGAAGTGGCCGCCGCAGACGCGCTCGCCAACGTACGCAACATCGGCATCATGGCCCACATCGATGCCGGTAAGACCACCACCACCGAGCGGATCCTGTTCTACACCGGCATCACGTACAAGATCGGTGAGGTCCACGAGGGCGGTGCCGTCATGGACTGGATGGAGCAGGAGCAGGAGCGTGGTATCACCATCACCTCCGCTGCTACCAAGTGTGAGTGGAAGGGCCACACGATCCAGATCATCGACACGCCCGGCCACGTCGACTTCACGGTCGAGGTCGAGCGGTCGCTGCGGGTGCTGGACGGCGCGGTCGCGGTCTACGACGGTGTCGCCGGCGTGGAGCCGCAGACGGAGAACGTCTGGCGGCAGGCGGACAAGTACAACGTCCCCCGGATGTGCTTCGTCAACAAGCTCGACCGGACCGGTGCCGACTTCTTCCGCTGCGTGCAGATGATGATCGACCGGCTCAACGCCACCCCGCTGGTCCTCCAGATCCCGATCGGCGCCGAGTCCGACTTCATCGGCGTGGTCGACCTGGTCGAGATGCGGGCCCTCACCTGGCGCGGCGAGACGCAGAAGGGTGAGGACTACGCGATCGAGGAGATCCCGGCCGACCTCGCCGACTCCGCCGCGGAGTGGCGCGAGAAGCTGGTGGAGACCCTGGCCGACGTCGACGACGCGGTGATGGAGAAGTACCTGGAGGGCGAGGAGATCTCCGTCGAGGAGATGAAGGACGCCATCCGTCGGGCCACCATCGCCGGCAAGGCCAACCCGGTCCTCACCGGCACCGCCTTCAAGAACAAGGGCATCCAGCCGATGCTGGACGCGGTCATCGCGTACCTGCCGTCGCCGCTGGACATCCCGGCGATCGAGGGTACGGCCACCGACGGCGAGACCCCGCTGCTGCGCAAGCCGTCGAAGTCGGAGCCCTTCTCGGGCCTCGCCTTCAAGATCCAGACGGACAAGCACCTCGGCAAGCTCACCTACGTGCGGATCTACTCCGGCACGCTCGAGTCCGGCTCCCAGGTGGTCAACTCCACCAAGGACCGCAAGGAGCGGATTGGCAAGATCTACCAGATGCACGCCAACAAGCGGGAAGAGCGCAGCTCGGCCCAGGCTGGCGACATCATCGCGGTGCAGGGTCTCAAGCAGACCACCACCGGTGACACGCTGTGCGACCCGGCGAACCCGGTCATCCTGGAGTCGATGACCTTCCCGGAGCCGGTCATCGAGGTCGCCATCGAGCCGAAGACCAAGGCCGACCAGGAGAAGCTCAGCACCGCCATCCAGCGGCTGGCCGAGGAGGACCCGACCTTCCGCGTCAAGCTGGACGACCAGACCGGTCAGACGGTCATCTCCGGCATGGGCGAGCTGCACCTGGACATCCTGGTCGACCGGATGCGCCGCGAGTTCAACGTCGAGGCCAACATCGGCAAGCCGCAGGTGGCGTACCGCGAGACCATCCGCCGCAAGGTGGACAAGGTCGAGTACACCCACAAGAAGCAGACCGGTGGTTCCGGCCAGTACGCCCGGGTGATCATCAGCCTGGAGCCGCTGCCGCTGGGCAACGACGCCCCGACCTACGAGTTCGCCAACGCCGTCACCGGTGGCCGCATCCCCCGGGAGTTCATCCCGTCGGTGGACGCGGGCGCGCAGGACGCCATGCAGTACGGCATCCTCGCCGGCTTCCCGCTGGTGGGTGTCAAGCTCACCCTGCTGGACGGCCAGTACCACGAGGTCGACTCGTCGGAAATGGCATTCAAGATCGCCGGCTCGATGGTGATGAAGGAGGCGGCCCGCAAGGCCGACCCCGCGCTCCTCGAGCCGATGATGGCCGTTGAGGTCACCACTCCTGAGGAGAACATGGGTGACGTCATCGGCGACCTCAACTCCCGCCGCGGCATCATCCAGGCGATGGAGGAGCGCAGCGGCGCCCGCGTCGTCAAGGCTCTGGTGCCGTTGTCGGAGATGTTCGGCTACGTCGGCGACCTGCGGTCGAAGACCCAGGGCCGGGCTAGCTACAGCATGCAGTTCGACTCCTACGCCGAGGTTCCGTCCTCGGTCGCGAAGGAGATCATCGCCAAGGCGACGGGTGAGTGACCCTCACCTGACGTGATCGATGATCCGGGGCGGTCGCGGGAGGGTGCTCCCGCCCGCGACCACCTCGGTCGGAACGCGTGAGACCGGGCCTGTAGGCTTCATCGCCGCAGAACCCACCAAAGCTCTCCGGCCGTCAGGCCGGAAAGGCTGTCGACAGAGTCCTAAGCGCCGACCGGCGCGCCGGGCGTACGAACCAAGAAGTCCACAGGAGGACCCAGTGGCGAAGGCGAAGTTCGAGCGGACTAAGCCGCACGTCAACATCGGCACCATTGGTCACATCGACCACGGTAAGACGACGCTGACGGCGGCCATCACCAAGGTCCTGCACGACCAGTACCCGGACCTGAACCCGTACACGCCGTTCGACGAGATCGACAAGGCGCCGGAGGAGAAGGCCCGCGGCATCACGATCTCCATCGCGCACGTCGAGTACCAGACCGAGGCGCGGCACTACGCGCACGTCGACTGCCCCGGTCACGCCGACTACATCAAGAACATGATCACCGGTGCCGCCCAGATGGACGGCGCGATCCTGGTGGTCGCGGCGACCGACGGCCCGATGCCGCAGACCCGCGAGCACGTGCTGCTGGCCCGCCAGGTCGGTGTGCCGTACATCGTCGTGGCGCTCAACAAGAGCGACATGGTCGACGACGAGGAGCTCCTGGAGCTCGTCGAGCTCGAGGTCCGTGAGCTGCTGTCGAACCAGGACTACCCGGGCGACGACCTGCCGGTCGTGCGGGTCTCCGCGCTGAAGGCCCTCGAGGGTGACCCCGAGTGGACCGGCAAGCTGCTGGACCTGATGACCGCGGTCGACACCGCGATCCCGCAGCCGGAGCGCGAGACCGAGAAGCCGTTCCTCATGCCCATCGAGGACGTCTTCACGATCACCGGTCGTGGCACGGTCGTCACCGGCCGCGCCGAGCGTGGCGTGCTCAAGCCGAACGAGGAGGTGGAGATCGTCGGCATCCGCGAGAAGTCGATGAAGACCACCTGCACCGGCATCGAGATGTTCCGCAAGCTGCTCGACGAGGCCCGCGCGGGCGAGAACGTCGGTCTGCTGCTGCGTGGCATCAAGCGCGAGGACGTCGAGCGCGGCATGGTCGTCATCAAGCCGGGCACGACCACCCCGCACACGGAGTTCGAGGCGACGGTCTACATCCTCTCCAAGGAGGAGGGTGGCCGCCACACCCCGTTCTTCCAGAACTACCGTCCGCAGTTCTACTTCCGGACCACGGACGTCACCGGTGTCGTCACCCTCCCCGAGGGCACCGAGATGGTCATGCCGGGTGACAACACCACCATGACGGTGAAGCTGATCCAGCCCATCGCCATGGAGGAGAACCTCAAGTTCGCGATCCGCGAGGGTGGCCGCACCGTCGGCGCCGGGTTCGTCACCAAGATCATCAAGTGAGCTAGGTAACCCCGATTAGACCCGCCGCCGGTCGTGCGGCATACTAGTCAGGTTGCGTAACGACAGTTCGCTGCCTGTGTTCGGCTTTCGCTGAACCTCCGGGTGGCAGAGCAGTCGAGCGTAGGGTGGTTGGCGGCCCGTCCGCCAACCACCCTCGCACGGCGTTCAGGTCGCGGTAGTGCGATCGACGCCTTGACCCACCGCGCGGTCAGAGTCGCTCCGGAGTCCCGGGGCGGAGCCTGGCCCGAGGGCGCGACACGCCCGACCGCGGGGGTCGGCGAAGTGGGCCTGTGCCAGCCGGTACAGGCGCCCGCAACACAGCGGCATCGAGAGAAGGAACAGAAGCCACCATGGCGGGACAGAAGATCCGCATCCGGCTCAAGGCCTATGACCACGAGGTCGTCGACTCCTCGGCTCGGAAGATCGTCGAGACGGTGACGCGTACCGGGGCGCAGGTCGCGGGCCCGGTGCCGCTGCCCACGGAGATCAACCGTTTCTGCGTTATCCGCTCGCCGCACAAGTACAAGGACTCGCGCGAGCACTTCGAGATGCGCACGCACAAGCGGCTGATCGACATCATCGACCCGACCCCGAAGACGGTCGACTCGCTCATGCGCCTCGACCTGCCGGCTGGCGTCGACATCGAGATCAAGCTGTAGGGACCGGACAAATGGACAGGCAAGTCAAGGGGATCCTGGGCGCAAAGCTCGGCATGACCCAGGTCTGGGACAACAACCGTGTTGTCCCGGTGACCGTGGTCGAGGCCGGCCCGTGCGTCATCAGCCAGGTTCGTAGCGCCGACAAGGACGGTTACTCCGCGGTCCAGCTGGCGTACGGCACGATCGACCCGCGCAAGGTCAAGAAGCCGATCAGCGGGCACTACGCGAAGGCCGACGTCGCGCCGCGGCGCCACATCGTCGAGCTGCGCACCAGCGACGCCGCCGACTACTCGCTCGGCCAGGAGATCACGGTCGAGGAGTTCCCGGCCGGCGTCTCCATCGACGTGACCGGCAAGACCAAGGGCAAGGGCTACGCCGGCCCGATGAAGCGGCACGGCTTCCACGGTCTGCGCGCCAGCCACGGTGTCGAGCGCAAGCACCGCTCGCCCGGTTCCATCGGCGCCTGCGCCACCCCGGGTCGTGTCTTCAAGGGCACCCGGATGGCCGGCCGGATGGGTGGCGTGCGCTACACCGTCCAGAACCTGACCGTCCAGGCGGTCGACACCGAGAACAACCTCCTGCTCGTCCGTGGCGCCATTCCCGGCCCCAAGGGCGCGCTGGTCCTGGTCCGTACCGCGGCCAAGACCAAGGCGAAGAAGGGCGGTGCGGCCAAGTGACCACCGTTGACGTCCTCACCGTCGAAGGCTCCAAGAGCGGCTCCGTCGAGCTGCCCGCCGACATCTTCGACGTCCAGGCCAACGTCGCGCTGATGCACCAGGTCGTGGTGGCCCAGCTCGCGGCGGCCCGGCAGGGCACGCACAAGGTCAAGACCCGCGGCGAGGTCGCCGGTGGCGGCAAGAAGCCGTACAAGCAGAAGGGCACCGGTCGCGCCCGGCAGGGCTCGATCCGCGCGCCGCAGTTCGCCGGCGGTGGCGTCGTGCACGGCCCCGTGCCGCGCGACTACAGCCAGCGGACCCCGAAGAAGATGAAGGCCGCCGCCCTGCGTGGCGCCCTCTCCGACCGGGCCCGCGCCGGGCAGGTGCACGTCGTCGAGGCGTTCGTCTCGGGTGAGAAGCCGTCGACCAAGGCCGCCCTGGCCACGCTGGCGAAGCTGACCGAGGCCCGTCGGGTCCTGGTCGTGCTGAGCAGCACCGACGAGCTGAACTGGGTGTCGCTGCGCAACGAGCCGCGGGTGCACCTGATCGAGGCCGGCCAGCTCAACACGTACGACGTGCTGGTGGCCGACGACGTGGTCTTCACCAAGGACGCCCTGGACGAGTTCCTGGGTGTTCCCGCCGAGACCACCGAGGAGGGTGGCAAGTGAGCACGATCGCCGACCCGCGCGACATCATCGTGGCGCCGGTCGTCTCGGAGAAGAGCTACAGCGAGCTGAACCGCAACTGGTACACCTTCCTGGTGCACCCGGACGCGAACAAGACCGAGATCAAGATCGCGATCCAGCAGATCTTCGACGTCCGCGTCCTGACGGTCAACACGCTCAACCGCCAGGGCAAGCGCAAGCGGACCAAGACCGGTTTCGGGCAGCGTAAGGCCACCAAGCGGGCGATCGTGAAGCTGGCTGACGGTGACCGTATCGAGGCCTTCGGCGGCCCGGTCAGCTGAGGGGTGTAGACAATGGCTATCCGTAAGTACAAGCCGACGACGCCGGGCCGGCGTGGCTCCAGCGTCGCCGACTTCGCTGAGATCACCCGGTCGACGCCCGAGAAGTCGCTGCTGGCTCCGCTGCCGAAGAAGGGCGGGCGTAACGCCCACGGCCGGATCACCGCGCGGCACCACGGTGGCGGTCACAAGCGCCAGTACCGTCTGATCGACTTCAAGCGGGTCGACAAGGACGGCGTGCCGGCGAAGGTCGCCCACATCGAGTACGACCCGAACCGCACCGCGCGCATCGCGCTGCTGCACTACGCCGACGGCGAGAAGCGCTACATCCTCGCGCCGAAGGACATGAAGCAGGGCGACCGCGTCGAGTCGGGTCCGGGCGCCGACATCAAGCCGGGTAACAACCTGCCGCTGCGCAACATCCCGGTCGGTACCACGATCCACAACGTGGAGCTGCGTCCGGGCGGCGGCGCCAAGCTGGCCCGCTCGGCCGGCGTCGGCATCCAGCTGCTCGGCCGTGAGGGCGTCTACGCGACCCTGCGCATGCCGTCCGGCGAGATCCGGCGGGTCGACGTCCGCTGCCGCGCCAGCATCGGCGAGATCGGCAACGCCGACCAGTCGAACATCAACTGGGGCAAGGCCGGCCGTATGCGGTGGAAGGGCAAGCGCCCGACCGTCCGTGGTGTCGCCATGAACCCGGTCGACCACCCGCACGGTGGTGGTGAGGGTAAGACCTCCGGTGGTCGCCACCCGGTCAACCCGCAGGGTAAGCCCGAGGGCCGCACCCGTCGTAAGGGCCAGCCGAGTGACCGGCTGATCGTCCGCCGCCGCTACGCCACGCGTAAGCGCGGCTGAGGGAGATAAGACATGCCTCGCAGCCTGAAGAAGGGCCCGTTCATCGACGACCACCTGCTCAAGAAGGTGGAGACGCAGAACGACAAGGGCTCGAAGAACGTCATCAAGACCTGGTCGCGGCGCTCGACGATCATCCCCGAGATGCTGGGCCACACGATCGCCGTGCACGACGGACGCAAGCACGTCCCGGTGTTCGTGACTGAGGCGATGGTCGGGCACAAGCTCGGCGAGTTCGCGCTGACCCGCACGTTCAAGGGTCACGAGAAGGACGACCGGAAGAGCCGTCGGCGCTGACGCCGCGGGCATACGGATAGAGGAACAAGGGGTTACAGCGATGCCAGGAAAGGGCGACGCTCCGGTGCTTCCGGGCGCGCGGGCGGTTGCGCGGCACGTGCGCATCTCGCCGATGAAGGCGCGCCGGGTGGTCAACCTCGTCCGCGGCCTGCCCGCGAAGGAGGCGCTCACGGTGCTGCAGTTCGCGCCGCAGGCTGCGAGCGAGCAGGTGTACAAGGTGCTCGCGAGCGCGATCGCCAACGCGGAGAACAACGAGCGGCTGGACCCCGACGCGCTGCTCGTCAGCGAGGCGTTCGTGGACGAGGGCCCGACCATGAAGCGGTTCCAGCCGCGGGCGCAGGGCCGGGCGTACCGGATCCGCAAGCGCACCTGCCACATCACCGTCGCGGTGGAGGCGGTGGCGCCGGCCGCGCCGAAGAAGGCGGCCGCGAAGAAGGCGGCCCCCGCGAAGCAGGCGGAGCCGGCCGAGACGCAGAGCAAGACGGAGGGCGCCGAGTAATGGGTCAGAAGGTTCACCCGCACGGGTTCCGGCTCGGCATCTCGACCGACTGGAAGTCCCGCTGGTTCGCGGACAAGCTCTACAAGGACTACATCGGCGAGGACGTCAAGATCCGCCGCATGATGTCCAAGGGCCTCGAGCGCGCCGGCATCTCCAAGGTCGACATCGAGCGCACCCGGGACCGGGTCCGCGTCGACATCCACACCGCCCGGCCGGGCATCGTCATCGGCCGTAAGGGTGCGGAGGCCGACCGGATCCGCGGCGAGCTCGAGAAGCTGACCGGCAAGCAGGTCCAGCTGAACATCATCGAGGTGAAGAACCCCGAGTCGGACGCGCAGCTCGTCGCACAGGGTGTGGCCGAGCAGCTCTCCAGCCGGGTCAGCTTCCGTCGGGCGATGCGCAAGGCCATGCAGTCCGCGATGAAGAACCCGGTCTGCAAGGGCATCCGGGTCCAGGTCTCGGGTCGTCTCGGCGGCGCCGAGATGAGCCGGACCGAGTTCTACCGCGAGGGCCGGGTTCCGCTGCACACGCTGCGGGCCAACATCGAGTACGGCTTCTTCGAGGCCCGTACGAGCTTCGGCCGGATCGGCGTGAAGGTCTGGATCTACAAGGGCGACGCGGTGCCGGGTCGGGAGACTCCGGCCGAGGCGCCGTCGCGTCCGCGCCGTGACCGTGGCGACCGCCCCGAGCGGCCGCGCCGTGGCCGGTCCGGCTCGTCGGGCACGACCGCCGGCGGTACCGAGGCCGGCCGGGCCGCCGCCGCGACGACCATCGCGCAGCAGGCCGAGACGCCGAGTGGGGACGCGGTGGATCCCGCCGCCGTCGCCGCCGCGGCAGAAACGCAGCAGGAGGGCTGACAGATGCTGATGCCGCGCAAGCCCCCGAAGGGCTTCCGCAAGCCGCACCACCCGGACCGCAGTGGCGCGTCCAAGGGTGGTAACCGGGTGGTGTTCGGCGAGTTCGGGATCCAGGCTCTCGAGCCGGCGTACGTGACGAACCGCCAGATCGAGTCGGCGCGTATCGCGATGACCCGCCACATCAAGCGTGGTGGCAAGGTCTGGATCACGATCTTCCCGGACCAGGCTCTCACCAAGAAGCCGGCCGAGACCCGGATGGGTTCCGGTAAGGGCTCGCCCGAGTGGTGGGTCGCCAACGTCAAGCCGGGGCGGGTTCTCTTCGAGATGTCCTTCCCCAACGAGCAGATCGCGCGAGAGGCGATGCGTCGCGCGATCCACAAGCTCCCGATGAAGTGCCGCATTGTTACGCGCGAAGTGGGTGAATCCTGATGGCAGCGGGCGTTAAGGCCTCCGAGCTGCGTGAGCTCTCCGAGGAGGAGCTGGTCACGAAGCTGCGCGAGGCCAAGGCGGAGCTGTTCAACCTCCGCGTGCAGGCCGCGACCGGCCAGCTGGACAACAACCGGCGGTTGCAGGTCATCCGTCGGGAGATCGCCCGGATCTACACGATCATGCGTGAGCGCGAGCTGGGTCTCTCGGCCGCGCCGACTGAGGTGACTGCATCATGAGCGAGAACACCACCACCGCCGCCGCGCGGGCCCGCCGCAAGGTGCGTGAGGGCCTCGTGGTCAGCGACAAGATGGAAAAGACCGTCGTCGTCGAGGTCGAGGACCGGGTCAAGCACGCGCTGTACGGCAAGATCATGCGCCGTACCAGCAAGTTGAAGGTGCACGACGAGCAGAACACCGCTGGCATCGGCGACCGGGTCCTGATCATGGAGACCCGGCCGCTGTCCGCCACGAAGCGGTGGCGGCTCGTGGAGATCCTGGAAAAGGCCAAGTAGCGAAGGCTCGAGCTCGCCCGGCGTCAGTCGGGCGCGGGTTCCGCCAGGCTCCGGCCGCCGTGCGCGGCCGGAGAACCGGCAGACATAGGAGATAGACGTGATTCAGCAGGAGTCGCGACTGCGCGTCGCCGACAACACGGGTGCCCGGGAGATCCTGTGCATCCGGGTTCTCGGTGGCTCCGGTCGGCGCTACGCGAGTATCGGCGACGTCATCGTGGCCACCGTCAAGGACGCGATCCCGGGTGCCGGTGTGAAGAAGGGCGACGTCGTCAAGGCCGTCGTCGTTCGCACCGCCAAGGAGAGGCGGCGGCCGGACGGTTCGTACATCCGCTTCGACGAGAACGCCGCCGTCATCATCAAGGACGGCGGGGACCCGCGCGGTACCCGCATCTTCGGCCCGGTGGGCCGGGAGCTGCGGGACAAGCGGTTCATGAAGATCATCTCTCTCGCGCCGGAGGTGTTGTGACCGTGAAGGTCAAGAAGGGCGACACGGTCGTCGTCATCGCCGGCAAGGACAAGGGTGCCAAGGGTAAGGTCATCGCGGCCTACCCGCGGCAGGACAAGGTCCTGGTCGAGGGCGTGAACCGGGTCAAGAAGCACACCCGCATCAGCACCACCCAGCGTGGCGCCAAGACCGGTGGCATCGTCACCCAGGAGGCCCCGATCCACGTCTCGAACGTGCAGGTCCTGGACTCCGACGGCAAGCCGACCCGCGTCGGTTACCGGATCGACGACAACGGCCAGAAGGTCCGCATCGCGCGTAGCACCGGTAAGGACCTGTGATGACCACGGCTACCGAAACCAAGACCATGCCGCGCCTCAAGGAGCGGTACCGCAACGAGATCGTGGCGCAGCTGCAGGAGCAGCACCAGTTCGGCAACCCGATGCAGGTGCCGCGGCTCGTCAAGATCGTCGTCAACATGGGTGTCGGCGAGGCCGCCCGGGACGCCAAGCTGATCGACGGCGCTGTCCGGGACCTGGCCACCATCACCGGCCAGAAGCCGCAGGTGCGGCGGGCGACCAAGTCCATCGCGCAGTTCAAGCTCCGCGAGGGCATGCCGATCGGCGCGAAGGTGACCCTCCGCGGCGACCGGATGTGGGAGTTCCTGGACCGGCTGCTGTCGATCGCGCTGCCGCGTATCCGTGACTTCCGCGGTCTGGACGGACGCAAGCTCGACGGGCACGGCAACTACACGTTCGGTCTGACCGAGCAGTCGGTGTTCCACGAGATCGACCAGGACAAGATCGATCGGCAGCGGGGCATGGACATCACGGTGGTCACGACCGCCACGACCGACGACGAGGGCCGGGCGCTGCTCAAGCTCCTGGGCTTCCCGTTCAAGGAGAACTGAGATGGCCAAGAAGGCGCTGATCATCAAGGCGGCCGCGAAGCCGAAGTTCTCGGTTCGCGCGTACACCCGCTGCCAGCGGTGCGGGCGTCCCAAGGCGGTCTACCGCAAGTTCGGTCTCTGCCGGGTCTGCATCCGGGAGATGGCCCACCGCGGTGAGCTGCCGGGCGTGTCCAAGGCTTCCTGGTAAGGGCGACCGCGTCCCGGCCTTCGGGCCGGGACCCCTTGCACCGATCACGTATTGCTCTTCGCCGTAGGCCCGGCGTGCATCGCCTCGGGAACCCCGGCGAGAAAGGCTGACGAAATCCATGACGATGACCGACCCGATCGCAGACATGCTCACGCGTCTGCGTAACGCCAACCAGGCGTACCACGACCAGGTGACGATGCCCTACTCGAAGATCAAGGCGAACATCGCCGAGGTCCTCAAGGCCGAGGGCTACATCGCCACCTGGTCGGTCGAGGAGCCCGAGGAGGGCGCCGTCGGCAAGCGACTGGTCGTCGAGCTGAAGTACGGCCAGAACCGGGAGCGGAGCCTGGCCGGCATCAAGCGAGTGTCCAAGCCCGGTCTGCGGGTTTACGCCAAGTCGGACGGGCTCCCGCGGGTGCTCGGCGGGCTGGGCGTGGCGATCATTTCGACGTCCCAGGGGCTGCTCACCGACCGGCAGGCCCGCAAGCGGAGCGTTGGCGGGGAAGTCCTCGCCTTCGTCTGGTAACGGGAGACAGGTAGAAATGTCGCGTATTGGACGTAAGTCGATCCCGGTGCCGACCGGCGTCGACATCACGATCGACGGGCAGACCGTCAAGGTCAAGGGCCCGAAGGGCGAGCTCTCGCACACCCTGGCCGAGCCGATCACGATCGACCGGGCCGAGGACGGGCAGCTGAACGTCAACCGCCCGAACGACGAGCGCAAGGCCAAGGAACTGCACGGCCTCAGCCGTACCCTGGTCGCCAACATGATCGTCGGCGTCACCGAGGGCTACCGCAAGAGCCTGGAGATCGCCGGCACCGGTTACCGCGTGACCGCCAAGGGCAAGGACCTGGAGTTCGCGCTCGGGTTCTCGCACCCGGTACACGTGCCGGCGCCGGACGGCATCACCTTCACGGTGGAGAGGCCGACGCTGTTCCACGTGGCCGGCATCGACAAGCAGCTCGTCGGTGAGGTTGCCGCCAACATCCGGAAGATCCGCCCGCCGGAGCCCTACAAGGGCAAGGGCGTGAAGTACCAGGGCGAGGTCATCCGCCGCAAGGCTGGAAAGGCAGGTAAGAAGTGAGCGCCACGCTGCTCAAGCGCCGCCGCGGCGTCGCCGCCAAGCGTGCCGTCGGGCGTGCGCGCCGGCACTTCCGGGTCCGCAAGAACGTCAGCGGCACCGCCGAGCGTCCCCGCCTCGTGGTCACCCGCTCCCTGCGGCACATCGTCGCCCAGATCGTGGACGACACCAAGGGTCACACCCTGGCGTCGGCCTCGACCCTGGACGCCTCGCTGCGCGGCACGGAGGGCGACAAGAGCGCCCTGGCCGGCAAGGTCGGCGCCCTGCTCGCCGAGCGCGCCAAGGCCGCCGGCGTCTCCAAGGTCGTCTTCGACCGCGGTGGCAACCGGTACGCGGGGCGGGTCGCCGCGCTTGCCGACGCCGCCCGCGAAGCCGGGCTCGAGTTCTAGAAACCCCGTCACGAGAGAGAAGGAAGGCTGCTGATGCCAGGTCAACAGCGCCGTGGCGGCGGGTCCGGTGGCAACGAGGGTGGTCGCCGCGACAACCGCCGTGAGGGCGGCCGCGGAAACGCGCCCGTCGAGAAGACCCCGCACCTCGAGCGGGTCGTCGCGATCAACCGCGTCGCCAAGGTCGTGAAGGGCGGTCGTCGCTTCAGCTTCACCGCCCTGGTGATCGTGGGCGACGGCGACGGCACCGTCGGTGTGGGCTACGGAAAGGCCAAGGAGGTGCCCGCGGCGATCGCCAAGGGCGTCGAGGAGGCCAAGAAGCACTTCTTCAAGGTGCCGCGGATCGCCGCGTCGATCCCGCACCCGGTGACGGGTGAGGCCGCGGCCGGTGTGGTGCTGCTCAAGCCGGCGTCCGCCGGTACGGGTGTCATCGCCGGTGGCCCGGTGCGTGCCGTGCTGGAGTGCGCGGGTATCCACGACGTGCTCTCCAAGAGCCTCGGTTCGTCGAACCCGATCAACATCGTGCACGCCACCGTGGCGGCGCTGAAGGGGCTCGAGTCCCCCGAGGCCGTCGCCGCCCGTCGTGGCCTGCCGGTCGAGGACGTCGCGCCGGCCGCCATGCTGGCGTCGCGGGCGGGGGTGGCTTCCTGATGGCTCGCCTGAAGGTCACCCAGGTCCGGTCCGGGATCGGGACCAAGCAGAACCAGCGTGACTCGCTGCGTTCGCTCGGTCTCAAGCGGATCAACGACGTGGTGGTCAAGGAGGACCGTCCGGAGATCCGCGGCATGATCTTCACGGTCAACCACCTCGTGAAGGTCGAGGAGGTCGAGTAATGACGATCAAGGTCCACCACCTGCGCCCGGCGCCCGGTGCCAAGACCGCGAAGACCCGCGTGGGTCGCGGTGAGGGCTCCAAGGGCAAGACCGCCGGTCGCGGTACCAAGGGTTCCAAGGCCCGTAAGAACATCTCGGCGGCGTTCGAGGGTGGGCAGATGCCCATCCACATGCGCCTGCCGAAGATGAAGGGCTTCAAGAACAAGTTCAAGGTGGTCTTCCAGGTGGTCAACCTGGACCGGCTCGCCGAGCTGTTCCCGAACGGCGGCCAGGTCGGCCCGCTCGAGCTGGTCGAAGCCGGCGCGGTCCGCAAGGGCCACCCGGTCAAGGTCCTCGGCACCGGGGACCTGGGCGGGGTCGCTCTCCAGGTGTCGGCGCACGCGTTCAGCGCGTCGGCCAAGGAGAAGATCACCGCCGCCGGTGGCTCCGTCACCGAGCTGTAAGGGCTGCACGATCCATGGCGCCCGCTCAGTTGTCGCAACTGGGCGGGCGTCATGGTCTGCCTGGCACGTGTGCGCCGGGTAACATCGGATTCGGTTTATGTAGCCGGGCACATCTGCCCGGACGGGGATCGGACTGTTAGAGTCCCTTCCCAGCCATGGATATCGGGCACTCGCCCGGCACCCAACCCGCCCCGCCAGGGATCACCGGCGGCCCGCCTCGCGCAGGAGGAAGAAGTTGCTGTCCGCCTTTCTCAGTGCGTTCCGTACGCCTGACCTGCGCAAGAAGCTGCTGTTCACAGTAGGCATCATCGCGGTCTACCGGCTCGGGGCGACGCTGCCCAGCCCGGGCGTCTCGTACGGCAACGTCCAGAAGTGCATCGACGCCATGGAGAACGGCTCCACGGGCGTGATGAACCTGCTCAACCTCTTCTCCGGCGGAGCGCTGCTGCAGCTCTCGGTCTTCGCGCTGGGCATCATGCCGTACATCACAGCGTCGATCATCCTGCAGCTGCTGACGGTGGTGATCCCCCGGCTGGAGCAGCTCCGCAAGGAGGGCCAGTCCGGCCAGGCGAAGATCACCCAGTACACCCGCTACCTGACCCTGGGCCTGGGCGTCCTCCAGGCGTCGGCGTTCGTGGCGCTGGCCCGCTCCGGGCAGCTGTTCAACAACCAGTGCGACCAGTTCCCGATCATCCCCGAGGGGACCGGGATCCCGGACTGGCTGACCCTCAGCCTCCTGGTCATGACGATGACCGCCGGCACCGGCGTGGTGATGTGGCTCGGTGAGCTGATCACCGACCGGGGCGTCGGCAACGGCATGTCCGTCCTGATCTTCACCTCGATCGCCGCCCGGCTTCCCAGCGAGGGCTGGCAGATCAAGCAGACCGGTGGCTGGGGCAAGTTCCTCCTCGTTATCGCGCTGGTCCTGGTGGTCATCACCGCGGTCACCTTCATCGAGCAGGCGCAGCGCCGGATCCCGGTGCAGTACGCCAAGCGCATGATCGGCCGGCGGATGTACGGCGGCACCTCGACCTACATCCCGCTGAAGGTCAACCAGGCGGGTGTCATCCCGGTCATCTTCGGCTCCTCGCTGCTCTACCTGCCCCAGCTGGCGCTGCAGTTCTTCGACCAGAACAACCCGGGCAAGACGCAGGCGTGGATCCAGAACAACCTGGTGGACCCGACGAGCCCGATCTACATCGCGGTCTACTTCCTGCTGATCATCTTCTTCACGTACTTCTACGTCTCGATCACGTTCAACCCGACCGAGGTCGCGGACAACATGAAGAAGTACGGCGGCTTCGTGCCGGGCATCCGCCCGGGCAAGCCGACCGCCGACTACCTCGACTTCATCCTCAGTCGGATCACGCTGCCGGGCGCCCTCTACCTGGGCATCATCTCGATCCTGCCGAACTTCTTCTTCATCTGGCTGGACAAGCAGCAGTACCTGAACTTCCCGTTCGGCGGCACCGCTGTGCTGATCATGGTCGGCGTCGGTCTGGAGACCACGAAGCAGATCGAGAGCCAACTCATGCAGCGGAACTACGAAGGGTTCCTGCGGTAGATGAGACTCGTTCTGGTTGGCCCGCCGGGTGCGGGCAAGGGCACGCAGGCCGAGTTCATCGCCGCGCACCTCTCGGTCCCGAAGATCTCGACCGGCGACATCTTCCGGTCGAACGTCTCGCAGGGCACCCCGCTCGGCGTCGAGGCGAAGCGCTACATGGACGCCGGCGAGCTGGTGCCCGACGAGGTCACCATCAACATGGTGCGGGACCGGCTCGCCGAGCCGGACGCCTCCGAGGGCTTCCTGCTCGACGGCTTCCCGCGCACGACGCCGCAGGCCGCCGCGCTGGACAAGCTCCTCGCCGACCTGGGCACCGCGCTGGACCTGGTGCTGGAGCTGGTCGTCGACGACGACGAGGTGATCCGGCGGCTCTCCGGTCGGCGCACCTGCCGGGGCTGCGGCAAGATCTGGCACGTCGAGTTCGACGCCACCTCGCGTGAGGGCATCTGCGACCGGTGCGGCGCCGAGCTGTTCCAGCGCGACGACGACAAGCCGGAGACCATCGCCACCCGCCTGCGCGAGTACGCGGACAAGACCGCGCCGCTGGTCGACTACTACGGCGCCCAGGGCAAGCTGGTGGGCATCGACGCCACCGGCCCGGTGGAGGACGTCACCGTCCGCGCCATCGACGCCCTGCGCTCGTACGGCGGCTGACGTCCCGCCGGGCTCCGGCGGATAGAGTGCGAAGAGCGGGGTACGCCTGACGTGCCCCGCTCTTCGGCATCTGCAACGAAAGGTAACGGCTCCATGCGTCGTCCCCAGCTGGACATCCAGCTGAAGACCCCTGACCAGATCGAGAAGATGCGGGCCGCCGGGCTGGTGGTCGCCGAGGCACTGCGTCGGATGCGGGAGGCGGTCGCCCCCGGGGTCAGCACCGCCGACCTGGACGCCATCGCCGAGTCGACCATCCGCGAGGCCGGTGCCGTCCCCTCCTTCAAGGGCTACCACGGCTTTCCCGCGTCGATCTGCTCGTCGGTCAACGAGCAGGTCGTGCACGCCATCCCGTCGGCGCAGCAGGTGCTCCGCGACGGCGACCTGATCTCGATCGACTGCGGTGCGGTGCTCGACGGCTGGCACGGCGACGCCGCCATCACCGTCGCGGTGGGCGAGGTCGAACCGGCGCTGCTGAAGATGGCGGCGGTGGCCGAGGACGCCATGTGGGCGGGCATCGCCGCAGCCGCCCGTGGCTCGGCCAGCGGCAAGGGCCGGCTCACCGACATCTCGCACGCCGTCGAGGACGCGGTCCGCAAGGGCGGGCGGTACGGCATCGTCGACGGCTACGGCGGGCACGGCATCGGCACCGAGATGCACCAGGACCCGCACGTGCTCAACCACGGGCGGCCGGGCAAGGGCCCGCGCCTGGTGCCGGGCATGGCGCTGGCCATCGAGCCGATGATCACGATGGGTTCGCCCCGGACGGTCGAACTCTCCGACGGCTGGACCGTGATCACCCGGGACCGGTCGATGGCGGTGCACGTCGAGCACACGATGGCGCTGCTCCCGGACGGCGTCTGGGTGCTGACCGCGCCGGACGGCGGGCGCGCCCGCCTGGGCGAGCTGGTCACCTCCCGGCAGCCCGCGGACTCGCCGGCTCGCTGAGCCACAGCAGCGCTCCGCCGGGCACCGCGTCCCGTCCTTCCGTCCCCTAGGCGCGCACCAGCCGCACCGAGGGGCCGGAGGGCGACGCGCACCGAGGGCCGGAGTCGCGGGGGCTCGGCTGCGCGATGCCGGACCGGCGCGAGTCGGGGCTCCGGCGCACCGCCGCCCCGACCGCCGGCCGGGGCGCCCTCCCGCGCCTCGTGCGCGCAGCGGCGGGAGGGGCAGCGGCTGGTGGAGCGGTGGCATGCTTGCGGGCATGGAGGGACGCGACGGGATGCGGGCCGCTGACGCCGACCGCCAGACGGTGGCGGAGCGGCTGCGGGTGGCCGTCGACGAGGGCCGGCTGGACCTGCACGAGTACGACGAGCGGTTGCAGCGGGCGTACGCCGCACGCACGTACGGCGAGCTGGACGCGCTGGTGGTCGACCTGCCGGCGCCGGCGTCCCCGGCGGCGTCGGAGCTCGCCACGCGGCGGGAGGCCGCCCCGTCGCCGGCGGAGGGTGTCCGGTCGTCGGCGACCTCGTCCGTGACGGCCCGGTGGCTGGCCGAGGTGTGGCTGCCGTACCTGCGGGTCGTCGCGATCACGGTGACCGTCTGGGCGGTGACGTCCGCGCTCTCCACGGATCTGCTCTACTTCTGGCCCGTCTGGGTGGCCGGGCCGTGGGGAGCGGTGCTCGTGGTGCGCACGGTCGCCGGTCTCGTCAGCGGGGAGCCGCGGCGGGAGGCTGAGCAGCGGGAGCGACGGCGCGAGCGCCGCCGGGCGAAGCGGGCGCGCAAGCGCGAGCTGGCCGCCGCCGAGGAGGGGAGCCGGAGCCCGGTGCGGGAGCTGCCGCCGGCCCAGCGGGAAGGCCGCCCGGGCGAGGCCGACGCCGAGGTGTGAATGGCCCGTTCCGTCCGGTTCGACGCACCGATTCCCGGCCGGTTTGGCGACGGCCCGCAGGCGGGCGTACACTTTCTGATCGGCGCACAGCGTCCACTCCGGCATGCCCACCCTGCGCTTCGGTGGGAGCCGGAGCCGCGGCTGGCGCGGGCAATCTGATCTTGATCGGTGGCCCGTGTAAGACGTTGTGGGCCGTCCGGAGTAACCGACGTCAGGACAGCGGAGGACATGCCGAAAAAAGACGGAGCCATCGAGATCGAGGGTCGGGTCATCGAGCCCCTGCCGAACGCCATGTTCCGGGTGGAGCTCGCGAACGGCCACAAGGTGCTGGCTCACATCAGCGGCAAGATGCGGCAGCACTACATCCGCATCCTGCCGGAGGACCGGGTCGTCGTCGAACTCTCGCCGTACGACCTGACCCGCGGGCGCATCGTCTACCGCTACAAGTAAGCCTGACGGCGGCCGGGACGTCCCCGTGTCCGTCTTCGACGTCCGGTGTCGCGCCTCGGCGCGTCGTCGGGCCAGATGGGAAGTAAGGCAACCGTGAAGGTCAAGCCGAGCGTCAAGAGGATCTGCAACAAGTGCCGGGTCATTCGCCGGCACGGCCGGGTCATGGTCATCTGCACCGACCCGCGCCACAAGCAGCGCCAGGGCTGAACCAGTTCCGGCCGGCCGTGTGACAACGGTCGGTCGAAATCGGTCCGGGCCGCAGATCCAGACACCGAATCACATGCTCGTCCCAGCCGCGGGCGGTGCGCGTCGCGTACCTCATCGTGGTTGACCCCCGGTCGGAGGCCGGGGCCCGCTCGGGCAGCGACCGACCTGGTCGCCGGCGCACGACGCCGGTGGCGGAACGGTCGGTAGCGGGGTGGGACGGGTCCACACCTCCGCCAGAACATCACGAGGAGTACGCCCGCACATGGCACGTCTAGTCGGCGTCGACCTCCCCCGCGAGAAGCGGATGGAGATCGCGCTCACCTACATCTTCGGCGTGGGTCGCACCCGGGCCCTGGAGACGCTCTCTGCCACCGGCATCTCGCCGGACAAGCGCGTCCGGGACCTCACGGACGAGGAGCTGGTCCAGCTCCGTAACCACATCGAGGGCAACTACAAGGTTGAAGGCGACCTGCGCCGCGAGGTCGCCGCTGACATCCGCCGCAAGGTCGAGATCGGCTGCTACGCGGGTATCCGGCACCGCCGGGGCCTGCCCGTGCGTGGCCAGCGGACCAAGACCAACGCGCGGACCCGCAAGGGCCCGAAGCGGACCGTGGCCGGCAAGAAGAAGCCCGGCAAGAAGTAACTAGGAGCGCACAGACTTATGCCACCGAAGGCTCGTGCCGGAGCCGCCGTCAAGAAGGTCCGGCGCAAGGAACGCAAGAACGTCGCCCACGGGCAGGCGCACATCAAGAGCACCTTCAACAACACCATCGTGTCCATCACGGACCCGACCGGTGCGGTCATCTCCTGGGCCTCCTCGGGCCAGGTGGGCTTCAAGGGCTCCCGCAAGTCGACCCCGTTCGCCGCGCAGCTGGCCGCCGAGGCCGCCGCGCGTCGGGCGATGGAGCACGGCATGCGCAAGGTCGACGTGTTCGTCAAGGGACCCGGCTCCGGCCGGGAGACCGCCATCCGTTCGCTGCAGGCAGCCGGGCTCGAGGTCGGGCAGATCTCCGACGTCACGCCGCAGCCGCACAACGGGTGCCGTCCGCCGAAGCGTCGCCGGGTCTGAGAGGTTAGAGAGAGATGGCTCGTTACACCGGTGCTGACTGCCGCCGTTGCCGGCGGGAGAAGATGAAGCTGTTCCTCAAGGGCAGCAAGTGCGATGGCCCGAAGTGCCCGTTCGAGTCCCGGCCGTTCCCGCCCGGACAGCACGGCCGCGGCCGCACGAAGGAGACGGAGTACCTGCTCCAGCTCCGTGAGAAGCAGAAGGCCCGCCGCGTGTACGGCGTGCTGGAGAAGCAGTTCCGCGGCTACTACGAAGAGGCCGTGGGCAAGAAGGCCAAGACCGGTGAGGTTCTCCTGCAGATCCTCGAGTCGCGGCTGGACAACGTGGTCTACCGGGCCGGCTACGCCAAGTCCCGGGACATGGCCCGCCAGCTCGTCAAGCACGGTCACTTCACCGTGAACGGCAAGAAGGTCGACATCCCGTCGTTCCGCGTCAAGGAGCACGACATCATCGAGGTCCGGGGCAAGAGCAAGGAGCTCACCCCGTTCATCGTGGCGCAGGCCGAGGCCGGCTCGAAGTCGGTTCCGGCGTGGCTGGAGGCTATCCCCAGCCAGATGAAGGTGCTCGTGCACTCGCTCCCGGCCCGCCAGGTCATCGACACGCAGGTCCAGGAGCAGCTGATCGTCGAGCTCTACTCCAAGTAGTCGGAGCTCGTTGCGGTGGCCCGCCCTTCCGGGGCGGGCCACCGGAACAGTTTGTCGTGGGCGTCATATGGCGGGCGCCCCGGAAGAGAAGAGAAGACATGCTCATCAGCCAGCGACCGACTCTCTCCGAGGAGTCGATCAACGAGACCCGGTCCCGGTTCACCATCGAGCCGCTGGAGCCGGGCTTCGGGTACACCCTGGGCAACTCGCTGCGGCGCACGCTGCTGTCGTCGATCCCGGGTGCGGCGGTCACCTCGATCAAGATCGACGGCGTGCTGCACGAGTTCACCACGATCCCCGGTGTCAAGGAGGACGTGGTCGAGCTCGTCATGAACATCAAGGAGCTCTGCGTCAGCTCCGAGCACGACGAGCCGGTCAGCATGTACCTGCGCAAGCAGGGCCCGGGCGACGTGACGGCGGGCGACATCCAGCCGCCGGCCGGCGTCTCGGTGCACAACCCGGACCTGAAGCTCGCCACCCTCAACGGCAAGGGCCGGCTCGACATGGAGCTGACCGTCGAGCGGGGTCGCGGCTACGTCACCGCGGCGCAGAACAAGCAGGCCGGCGCCGAGATCGGCCGGATCCCGGTCGACTCGATCTACTCGCCGGTGCTGAAGGTGACGTACCGCGTCGAGGCGACCCGTGTCGAGCAGCGGACCGACTTCGACCGGCTGATCATCGACGTCGAGACCAAGCCGTCGATGGGCCCGCGTACCGCGCTGGCCTCCGCCGGCTCGACGCTGGTGGAGCTGTTCGGTCTGGCCCGGGAGCTGGACGAGACCGCCGAGGGCATCGACATCGGGCCGTCCCCGCAGGACGCCCAGCTCGCGGCCGACCTGGCGCTGCCGATCGAGGAGCTGGACCTGACCGTCCGCTCCTACAACTGCCTCAAGCGCGAGGGCATCAACTCCGTTGGTGAGCTCATCGGGCGTACCGAGGCCGACCTCCTCGACATCCGCAACTTCGGTCAGAAGTCGATCGACGAGGTCAAGATGAAGCTCGCCGGGATGGGGCTGGGGCTGAAGGACTCGGCCCCGAACTTCGACCCGGCGCACGTCGTGGACGCCTTCGGCGAGGCCGACTACGACACCGACGACTATCGCGAGACCGAGCAGCTCTAGTCCGCGCTGCCGCCACACCTGAGGAGCACCAAGCATGCCCACGCCCACCAAGGGCCCCCGCCTCGGCGGCAGCCCCGCGCACGAGCGGCTGATGCTGGCCAACCTGGCCACTGCGCTGTTCCAGCACGGCAAGATCAAGACCACCGAGACGAAGGCCCGGCGGCTGCGTCCGCTGGCCGAGCAGCTCATCACCAAGGCCAAGCGCGGCGACCTGGCGTCCCGCCGGCGGGTGCTGGGCGTCGTCAAGGACAAGGACGTGGTCTACGCCCTGTTCGACCAGATCGCCCCCCGGTTCGCCACCCGCAACGGTGGCTACACCCGGATCGTGAAGACCGGTCCGCGCAAGGGTGACAACGCGCCGATGGCGATCATCGAGCTGGTCGAGGAGCTTCAGGTCGCCGAGCCGAAGGCGAACAAGAAGACCGCCGCCCGCAAGGCCGCGCAGCAGGACAAGGTCGAGGCGCTCGCCCCGGCCGAGGAGGCCCCGAAGTCGAACTCGGGCGACCAGGACGCCGAGGCGCCCGTGTCGGCGTCCGGCGACACCGCCGCCGCCCGCGAGGACAGCGACGAGGCCGGCGAGAACGACAAGGCCTGATCCAGGCCACCGTCGGGCCCGGCACCCCCTCGTGGGGTGCCGGGCCCGACCCCGTGAGGCGGAGGTACGAGTGGACGAGCGCATCCGGCTGCGGCTGGACGTCGCGTACGACGGGTCGGGCTTCTCCGGCTGGGCCGCCCAGCCCACCCGGCGCACGGTCGCCGGGGTGCTCGTGGAGACCCTCGACCTGGTCCTCGGCGCGGGTACGGCGACCGGCCTGACCGTGGCAGGTCGCACCGACGCCGGGGTGCACGCCACCGGGCAGGTCTGCCACCTCGACCTGCCGGCAGCCGTGTGGCGGGAGCACGACGGACGGCTGCTGCGCCGACTGGCCCGGCTGCTCCCCACCGACGTCCGGGTACGCGCGATGGCCGAGGTGCCCGCCGACTTCGACGCCCGGTTCTCGGCCACCTTCCGCCGCTACGAGTACCGGGTCACCGACGCCACCTGGGGTGCCGAGCCGCTGCGCCGGCACGAGATCCTGGCCTGGCCGAAGCCGCTCGACCTGGCCGCGCTGAACGCCGCCGCGGCGGGACTGGTGGGGGAGCACGACTTCGCCGCGTACTGCCGGCGCAAGGAGAACGCCACCACGCTGCGCGAGGTGACCCGGCTGGACTGGCGGCGGGACCCGGACGGGATCCTCGTGGCCACCGTGCAGGCCGACGCGTTCTGCCAGGCGATGGTGCGCAGCCTCGTCGGCGCCATGCTGGTCGCCGGTGACGGGCGCCGGCCGGCCGGGTGGCCGGGCAGCCTGCTGGCCCGCCGGGAACGCTCCAGCGAGGTGACCGTGGCGCCGGCGCACGGGCTGACCCTGGTCGCCGTCGGCTACCCCGAGGATCCGGCCGAGTACGCCCGCCGCGCCGAGGCGACCCGGCAGTTGCGCGTACCCGTGGAGGGCTGACCGCCCGGGGCCTGCCTTCCGGCACCCGGCAGAGCATCGTCGAGCGTCAAGGAGTGGAAGCCGTGCAGGAACCTCGCCGTGGACGGGACCTCGGCATCGTCGTCGGGACGCTGCCGACGGGACCGCTGAACGCCGTCACCGACGTGCCCGGCGTGCGGGTGGGCCACACCACGCTGGTCGACGGGGACAGCATCCGCAGCGGGGTGACGGCGATCGTCCCGGACCAGCTGACCGACCGCCGGTCGCTGCCGGCGGGACTGTTCGTGGGCAACGGGCACGGCAAGATGGTCGGCTCGACCCAGGTGGCCGAGCTGGGCGAGATCGAGACGCCGGTGGTGCTGACCGCGACGCTGTCGACGTTCCGGGCCGCGGACGCGCTGGTCACGTACATGCTCGGGCAGCCGGGCCGGGAGACGGTCGAGTCGCTGAACCCGGTGGTGGCGGAGACCAACGACGGGTTCCTGTCCGACATCCGGGCGCGGCCGGTGGGGGAGCAGCACGTCCTCGCGGCGCTGGCGGAGGCCCACGGCGGACTGCCCGGGGAGGGGGCCGTCGGCGCCGGTACGGGCACGGCGGCCCTCGGCTTCAAGGCCGGCATCGGCACGTCCTCGCGGCTCGCCACGACCTCCCGTGGCGCCGTCACCGTCGGCGTGCTGGTGCAGTCCAACTTCTCCGGCCTGCTACAGGTGTGCGGGGTGCCGGTCCGGCCGGAGCAGGTGGGAGTGCCGAGCCTGTCGCTGCCGGGCCGGCCGGAGCAACCGGGGAACTCGTGCGTCATCGTGGTCGCCACGGACGGCCGCCTCGACGCGCGGCAGCTGGGTCGGGTGGCCCGCCGGGCCATCTTCGCCATGGCGCGGGTCGGCTCGGACTTCGCCGGCGGCAGCGGCGACTACGCCCTGGCGTTCTCCACCGCCGACACGCAGGCACCGACGGCGCCGGAGTCCGACCTGGAGCCGATCTTCGCGGCGGTGCTGGAGGCCACGGAGGAGGCACTGCTGAACTCGCTGTTCATGGCGCGCACCACCGTCGGAGTCAAGGGGCGGGTCAAGTACGCGGTCCCGCACGACCGGATGCTCGACCTGCTAAGGGCACACGGGGTCGAGCTCCGGACGTAGGTGGCGGGACGCGGAACGGGCACGCGGCCGTGGCCCACGTACCCGCTGCGCGCGCTCGCCGTCGCGGCCCGGTCAGTCGTCCCCGTCCTGCCTGCCGGTGTCGCTCGCGCCCTCGTCGGTCGGCTGGCCGGCCGTGCCGCCGTCCGCCCGGCGCTCCAGCACGCCCCGGTTGAGGTGCAGCTCGATCATGTCGAAGAGGATCTCCCGGGCCTTCGTGTCACCGGACCCGATCGTCTCGCCGTCGCGGCGGGTGACCACGGCGTACGCGAGGTAGTGGCCGCGCACCTGCCAGCCGACGCGGGCCGGCGCGGTGGCGATCGCCGCGCTCTCCTCGTCGGCCGCCATGCCCCGGAACCGGCCCTCCCGCTCGTCGAGCAGCAGCCGGATCCGGTCCCGGGCGCGTTCGGCGTTGGCCCGGTCGGTCAGGTTGAACAGGCCGGTGGTGACGAGGTGGGCGCCGTCGGGCGTCCGCAGCGTGGCCCGGACCACCTGGGTGCAGCCGAGGCGGACCAGCAGGTCGGCGACCTCACCGGTGGCCGCCACCGCGCAGGCGGCGCTGGACTGGCTCTTCAACACCTTGTAGGCGGGCTCCCCGTCCGCGACGACGAGTTGCTTGCCGGGGAAGAGCTCCTTGGCGGTCAGCGGCGCCTGGTCGGTCTCCCGCGAGTCGAGCGGCTGCGCCCCGACGTCGGCGGACTCGGCCGCCTCCGGTTGGGACGTGGTCGTGTTCTGTGGCGTCCCGTCGCGCTCGGCCAGCAGGGCGGCGGCACCCAGGCCGCAGAGCGCCAGCAGCGCGAGGACGGCCGCGCCGCCGACCACGACCTGCCACCACCTGCCGCCACCCCGCTGCGACCGCTCGGCTGACGGCGGCGGCTCGACCGGCGCGGCCGACTCGACCGGCGGAGAGGGCTCGACCGGCGCGGGCGGCCAGGCCGGCGACTGCCCCTCGGCGGGCGCCCGCACGTGGGCGGGCGGCGGCGGCGACACCTGCGCCGCGGCGCGGATCGGGTCCGGCGCGGCGGCGGGCGGCGGCGACACCTGCGCCGCGGCGCGGACCGGCTCCGGCACGGTGGAGGGCAGCGCGACCCGGTTGGCGCGGGGCAGCGACGGCGTCGGGAAGCGGGACGGGGAGGGGCCGGCGGGGGGAGGCGGACCAGCACCGAGCACCGGCCCGTCGGACCCGGGCTCCGGGTACTCCATGAATGCGTCCTCATCGGACTCGTACCGATACACCATGCCGCCCAGAGTAGGAGGCATTGTCCCTTTAGGTGTGAATAATGGGAAATTGTGGTCGGAGTCGTTTCGGCTCGTGCTGGGTCCCGGCGCCGGGCCTGTGCCGGGCCCGCGCCGATGCGGGCGGGCCGGGCCGGGCCATGCCGGGTCCGCGCTGGCGTGGGCGGCGGCGGTGCGAGAATTGCCGGCGTGACCGGCGAACACTACTTCACCGCTGAACCCACGACCGCCGCCAACCCGCGCGAGGTCGAGTTCTCCGTCGCCGGCCGCGACTACACCCTGGCATCCTCCGCCGGCGTCTTCTCCGCCGCCCGCCTCGACCCCGGCACGGCCGTGCTGCTGCGCAAGGCCGAGCTGCCGGCCACCGACACCACCGGCGCCCTGCTCGACCTCGGCTGCGGCTTCGGCCCGATCGCCTGCGTACTCGCGGAGTCCGCCCCCACGGCGACCGTGTGGGCCGTCGACGTCAACGAACGGGCCCGGGAGCTCACCGCGGCCAACGCCGCGCGGGTCGGCGCGGCCGACCGGGTGCACGTCGCCGCGCCGGACGACGTACCGGCCGAGCTGACCTTCGCCGAGATCTGGTCCAACCCCCCGATCCACGTCGGCAAGGACGAGCTGCACGCGATCCTGCTGCGCTGGCTGTCCCGGCTCGCCCCGGACGGCGTCGCCTGGCTGGTGGTGGCCCGCTACCTGGGCGGGGACTCGTTGCAGCGCTGGCTCGTCGAGCAGGGCTGGCAGGTGGGGCGGCACGCCAGCCAGAAGGGCTACCGCGTGCTGCGGGTCACCCGGTAATTGGTTGGGCCGCCCGGCGGTGCTCGGGCAGGATGCCGGCGTGGGATACGTGGACGTGGCAGCGGTCGGGCACATCCTTCCCGACGGCCGGGAACTCTTCTCCGACGTGTCGTTCCGGGTCGGGGAGGGCGCCAAGGTGGCCCTGGTCGGGCCGAACGGCGCGGGCAAGACGACGTTGCTGCGGATGGTCGCCGGCGACCTGCCGGTGAAGACCGGCGCGATCGCGCGCGCCGGCGGGCTGGGCGTGATGCGCCAGTTCATCGGGATGATCGGCGACGAGTCGACGCTGGCCGACCTGGCTCTGTCGCTGGCGCCGCCCGCGCTGCGCGACGCCGGCCGCCGGCTGGTCGAGACCGAGGGGGCCATGCGCGCCGCCGAGGTCCGCGGCAAGTACAGCACCGCCGCCGGCAAGGCCCAGCTGGCGTACGCGGACGCGCTCGCGGCCTGGGGCGAGGTCGGCGGGTACGACGCCGAGGTGCTCTTCGACACGGTCGCCACCATCGTGCTCGGCCTGCCCTGGGAGAGCGCCCGGGAACGGCCCGTCCGGACCCTCTCCGGCGGCCAGCAGAAGCGCTTCGCCCTCGAACTGCTGCTGCGCGGCCCCGACGAGGTGCTGCTCCTCGACGAGCCGGACAACTTCCTCGACGTGCCCGGCAAACGGTGGCTGGAGGGGCGGCTGCGGGAGTCGACCAAGTCGGTGCTCTACGTCTCGCACGACCGGGAACTGCTCGCCCAGACCGCCGACCGGGTGGTCGCCGTGGAGGGCGGCAGCGCCTGGGTGCACCCGGGCGGCTTCGCGAGCTGGCACTCCGCCCGGCTGGCCCGGCACGCCCGCCTCGACGAGCTGCGCAGGCGGTGGGACGAGGAACACCAGAAGCTGCGCGAGCTGATGCTGATGTACAAGCAGAAGGCCGCGTACAACGACGGGCTGGCGTCGCGCTACCAGGCCGCGCAGACCCGGCTGCGCAAGTTCGAGGAGGCCGGGCCGCCGCCCGTACCGCCGAAGGACCAGGACATCCGGATGCAGCTCACCGGCGGGCGGACCGGCAAGCGCGCGGTGATCTGCGAGCAGCTGGAGCTCGACGGCCTGACCTTCCCGTTCGACCTGGAGATCTGGTACGGCGACCGGGTCGCGGTGCTCGGCGCCAACGGCACGGGCAAGTCGCACTTCCTGCGGCTGCTCGCCCGGGGCGGCACCGACCCCGACCCTGCCAACGGGCCGGTCGACGGCGCCGCCGCGCTCGCGCCGGTGGTGCACGACGGGGTGGCCCGGCTCGGCGCGCGCGTGCGCCCCGGGCACTTCTCGCAGACCCACGACCGGCCGGAACTGATGACGAAGACCCTCGTCGAGATCCTCTGGCGGGGCGACGAGCACCGGACCGGCATGGACCGGCACGCCGCGATGGCGGCACTGAGCCGGTACGAGCTGGCGGGGCAGGGCGACCAGCGCTTCGGCACGCTCTCCGGTGGCCAGCAGGCGCGCTTCCTGGTGCTGCTGCTGGAGTTGTCCGGCGCGACCCTGCTGCTGCTCGACGAGCCCACCGACAACCTCGACCTGGCCTCGGCGGAGGCGCTGGAGGCGGGGCTGACCGCGTTCGAGGGGACCGTGGTGGCGGTGACCCACGACCGCTGGTTCACCCGCACCTTCGACCGGTTCGTGCTCTTCCGGGGCGACAACGAGGTGGTGGAGACACCGGAGCCGGTCTGGGACGTGGCGTGATCCCCGCCGACCTCGCCGACCGCCTCTGCGTCGTCGACGGGGTCGTCGCCGTCGCGCTCGGCGGCAGCCGGGCCCGGGGCGAGCACCGGCCCGACTCCGACTGGGACCTCGGCCTCTACTACCGGGGCGAGCTGGACGTGCCGGGGCTGCGCGCCGTCGCCGCCTCGGTGGCCGACGAGCAGGTCGACCTGACCCCGCCCGGTGGGTGGGGGCCCTGGGTCGACGGCGGCGGATGGCTGCGGATCGGCGGGGCGGCCGTCGACTGGATCTACCGCGACCTCGACCGGGTGCGCCGGATCTGGGCCGACTGCCGGGCCGGCCGCTACGAGGTCGGCGTGCAGGCCGGGCACCCGCTCGGCTTCTACTCGCCCGCGTACGTCGGCGAGGTGGCGTACTGCCGGGTGCTCGGCGACCCGACGGGTGAGCTGACCGCGCTGCGGGAGGAGACGCTCGCGTACCCGCCCGCCCTGGCCGACGCCCTGACCGCCGGCGGCTGGGAGGCCCGGTTCCTGATCGACGGCGCGGCCAAGGCCGCCGTGGCCGGCGACAGCGGGTACGTGGCCGGCTGCCTGTTCCGGGTGGTCGGCGTACTCGCCCAGGTGCTGCACGCCCGGGCCGGGCGGTGGCTGGTCAACGAGAAGGGCATGATCGCCTCCGCCGGGCGGCTGCCGGGCGCGCCGCCCGACTTCGCCGGGCGGGCGCAGGCGCTGCTGGGCGGGGTCGGGCACACGCCGGACGAGCTGGCCGGCACGCTCGCCGCCGCGCGCCGGCTGGTCGCCGACGTGCTCGACTGACGGTTCGCAGCGTGCGCCCGGCAGCCGGCATAGGGTGGATCTCGTGACTGAGATGACCTACCGCCGGTTGGGCGACTCCGGGCTCGTGGTGTCCGTGGTCGGCATCGGCTGCAACAACTTCGGCCGCAAGCTCGACCTCGACGGCACCCGGGCGGTGCTCGACGCCGCGCTCGACGCCGGGATCAACTTCTTCGACACCGCCGACATCTACGGAGAGCCGCAGGGCGGCTCCGAGGAACTGCTGGGCCAGGCGCTCAAGGGCCGGCGCGACGACGTGGTGGTGGCCACCAAGTTCGGCATGGACATGAACGGGATGAACGGCCCCGACTTCGGCGCCCGGGGCGCCCGCCGCTACATCGCCCGGGCGGTGGAGGCGTCGCTGCGCCGGCTCGGCACCGACCACATCGACCTGTACCAGATGCACGAACCGGACCCGGGCACCCCGATCGACGAGACGCTCGCCGCGCTCGACGACCTCGTCCGCGCCGGCAAGGTCCGCTACCTGGGCAACTCCAACTTCGCCGGCTGGCAGATCGCCGACGCCGACTGGGTGGCCTCGTCGAACGGCCGGTCCCGGTTCATCAGCGCACAGAACCACTACAGCCTGCTGGAGCGCGGCGTCGAGGCCGAGGTGGTGCCGGCCTGCGAGCGCTTCGGCCTCGGGCTGCTGCCGTTCTTCCCGCTGGCCAACGGGCTGCTCACCGGCAAGTACAAGCGCAACGAGGCCCCGCCGGCCGGCAGCCGCCTCGCCGGTGGCGGCCGGTACGCCCAGCGACTCGCCGCCGCCGACTGGGACACCATCGAGGCGATCGAGGCGTACGCCGCCGAACGGGGGCTGTCGATGCTCCAGGTGGCGATCGGCGGGCTGGCCGCCCAGCCGGCGGTGACCTCGGTGATCGCCGGCGCCACCACGCCCGAGCAGGTACGCGCCAACGCGGCGGCGGGCACCTGGCAGCCCACCGACGAGGACCTCGAAGCCCTGCGCGCAACCTTCTGAGCCCTCACCCCGCCCGGGCACCGCAGCACTGCGCCACCGGGGCGGTGTGCCACTCGTCACCCGCGCCGACGCTGAGGGCGGTGCGCTACCCGCTACCCGCTACCCGGTGACCGTTGGCTGTGGGGTCTGCGGGTGGCTCAGTGGACGTCGGGCAGGAGGCGCCGCCAGGACGGCCCGCGCAGCATCGTCCAGGTGAGGAGGCCGTCGGCGACGGCGGCGCTGGCCCGGAACGGCAGGAAGGCCAGGCGGGGTGGTACCCGGGCGGCGGAGGGCATCCGGACAGCATCGCGTGACGGGACGGTCACCCGCCGCCCCGCCCATCGGGTTCGGGCGGTCGATGTGAAATCCGCATCCCGACCTTGGCGGATCCGGCGATCCGTCGTACGGTGACACCCGCAAGTGACCCACGGGAGCCCGGTGGACCGGGCTGAGAGGGGGGCTGTCAGCCCCCGACCGTCGAACCTGATCCGGGTAATGCCGGCGCAGGGAGGAGTGTTGCCGTGCCGTCCCTCGGACGACTGCATCTCATCACCGACACCCGCCCCGGGCGGGACCCGCTCGCCGTGCTGCGGGCCGCCCTTGCGGTGGCCCGCGCGGAACTGGTCGTGCAGGTCCGCGTGGAGGACGACGCCACCGACCGGGAAGCGTACGACCTGGCCCGTCGGGTGGTCGCGCTCTGTGCCCCGTACGACGTCGCCTGCCTGGTGAACGACCGGCTGCACGTGGCGCTGGCGGCGGGTGCCGCCGGCGGGCACGTCGGCGCGGACGACCTGCCGGTCGGGGCGGCCCGCCGGGTGCTCGGCGCGACCGCCGTGCTCGGTGCCACCGCCCGTGAGCCGGGGACGGCCGCCGAGGCGGTCGCCGCCGGGGCCAGCTACCTGGGCGTGGGCCCCTGCCACGCCACCGGCACCAAGGCGGGGCTGCCGGCGCCGATCGGCCCGGCCGGGGTACGCGCCGTCGCCGACGCCGTGGACGTGCCGGTCGTCGCGATCGGCGGCGTGACCGCCGCGCGGGTGCCCGCGCTGCTGGCCGCCGGGGCGTACGGGGTGGCGGTGGTGGGGGCGCTCTCCGGGGCGGCGGATCCGGGTCGGGCGACGGCGGAGCTGCTGGGAGCGCTGGGGTGCTGAACCGACCGGACGTCGCCGTGGTGGGGGCGGGACCGGTCGGGCTGGCGATCGCCTGGCGCTGCGCGCAGCGCGGACTGCGGGTCGTCGTCCACGATCCCGCCCCGGGCTCCGGCGCGTCCCACGTCGCCGCCGGGATGCTCGCGCCGGTCGCGGAGGCGTACTTCGGCGAGCACGAGCTGACCGGGCTGCTGACCGCCTCCGCCGCCCGCTGGCCGGCGTTCGCCGCCGAGCTGACCGCCGCCACGGGCGTGGACGTCGGCTACCGGACCGAGGGCACGCTGATGGTCGGGCTCACCGCCGACGACCTGGCCGAGGCGCGCCGGCTGTGGGCGTACCAGCAGGGGATCGGACTGCCGGTGACGCCGCTGCGCCCGTCGGCGCTGCGGGACCGTGAGCCGGCGCTGGCGCCCCGGGTGCGCGGCGGCGCGCTCGCCGAAACCGACCACCAGGTCGACCCGCGCCGGCTCGTGCCCGCGCTGCGCACGGCCGCCGAGCGGGCCGGCGCCACGCTGGTGCCCGCCGCCGTGCGCTCCCTGTCCGACGTGGACGCCGAGGTCACCGTGGTCGCGGCCGGCTGCGGCGCGGCGGCCCTGACGGGGCTGCCCGTGCGGCCGGTGAAGGGGCAGGTGGTCCGGCTCCGCGCGCCCGGCGGCGCGCCGGGCTTCCGGCACGTCATCCGGGGGTACGCCGACGGCGAGCACGTCTACCTCGTGCCCCGCGCCGACGGGGAGGTGGTGGTGGGCGCGACCGTCGAGGAGCGCTTCGACACCGACGTGTCCGCCGGGGCGGTGCTGCGCCTGCTCCGCGCCGCCGTCGACCTGCTGCCCGAGTTGGCCGAGTACGACCTGGTCGAGACCCTCGCCGGCCTGCGCCCCGGCACCCCCGACAACGCCCCGATCCTCGGCCCGCTGCCCGGCCGGCCCGGCGTGGTCGCCGCCACCGGGCACCACCGGCACGGCATCGTGCTCACCCCGGTCACCGCCGACCTGATCGCCGAGCTGGTCGCCACGGGTGCGGCGGACCCGCTGCTCGCCCCCTTCACCCCGGCCCGGTTCGCACCGGCCGCCGCCAGACCGGCGGGACCCGCCGGGCCGGACGTCGCGGTGGCCCGCCGGGCCGGTCCCTTCGTAACCGAGGAGGAGCACACGTGGAACTGACGGTGAACGGGGCCGGGCGCAGCCTGCCCGGCGGCTCGACCGTGGCGGACCTGGTCCGCGCGGTCACCGACCAGCAGCGCGGCCTCGCCGTCGCGGTCAACGGGGAGGTGGTGCCGCGTACGGGCTGGCCGGCGACCGTGCTGCGCGACGGCGACCGCGTCGAGGTGCTCAGCGCCGCACAGGGCGGGTGACGCGGTGAGCTTCGACCTGGGCGGCGTGAGCTTCACGTCCCGGCTGATCCTCGGCACCGGCGGCGCGGCCAACCTGCGCGTGCTGGAGGACGCCATCCGTGCCTCCGGCACCGAACTGGTCACCCTGGCCCTGCGCCGCGTCGACACCGCCCCCGGCACCGCCGGCGGGCTGCTTGACCTGCTGGACCGCTGCGGCGTACGGCTGCTGCCGAACACCGCCGGCTGCTACACGGCGGGCGAGGCGGTCAAGGTGGCGCACCTGGCCCGGGAGGCGTTCGGCACGGACTGGGTGAAGCTGGAGGTGATCGGCGACGAGCGCACGCTGCTGCCCGACGGGGTGGAACTGCTGCGCGCCGCCGAGGAACTCGTCGACGACGGATTCGTCGTGCTGCCGTACACGTCGGACGACCCGATCCTGGCCCGCCGGCTGGCCGACGTCGGCTGCGCGGCGGTGATGCCGGCGGGCGCCCCGATCGGCTCCGGCCTGGGCGTGTCGAACCCGCACCACATCCGGCTGATCCGGCAGGGCGTCGACGTGCCGGTGATCCTGGACGCCGGCATCGGCACCGCCTCCGACGCCGCGCTGGCCATGGAGCTGGGCTGCGACGCCGTGCTGCTCGCCAGCGCGGTCACCCGCGCCGCCGACCCGGTGGCGATGGCCACCGCGATGCGGTACGCGGTCGAGGCGGGCCGGCTCGCGTACGGGGCGGGCCGGATCGCCCGCCGCTTCCATGCGCTCGCCTCCACCCCGGACGAGGGACGGCCGGACCTGTGACCCGCCCCGTCCCCACCCTCGGCCCCGCTTTTGCTCCGCTGGGTCCAGCTTTGGATCTTGGTAGGAAAGTGCCCCTGGAGGGGCCGTTTCCTACCAAGATCTCGGGCGGGCCGGCCGGCGTCGTGCTGCTGACGGATCGACGGCGGGCTCGGCGGCCGTTGGCCGAGGTCGTTGCCGGGGCGGTGGCCGGGGGAGTGCGGTGGGTGGTGCTGCGGGAGAAGGACCTCCCGCGGGCCGAGCGCTCCGCCCTCGCCGCCGAGCTGCGCGCGATCCTCGCCGAGGCGGGCGGCACGCTGATCGTCGCCGGCCCCGACCCGCTCGACGGCGACGCGGTGCACCTGCCCGCCGCGGGGCCGTACCCGCCGCCGAGGCTCGGCCTGGTGGGCCGCTCCTGCCACGACCGGACGGAGCTGGCGCGACTGACCACGGAGGACTACGCCACCCTCTCGCCCGTCTACCCGACCAGCACCAAGCCGGGCTACGGCCCACCCCTGCGCCCGGACGGACTCGGCGCGCTGATCCGGCACAGCCCCGTGCCGGTCCTGGCGCTCGGCGGAGTGCGTAGCCCGGACCAGGTGGCCGCCTGCGTCGAGGCGGGAGCCGTCGGCGTGGCGGTGCTCGGCGCGATCATGCGCGCCGACGACCCCGAGGCGGCAGCCGCCACCCTCACGGCAGCCACCGACGCGGCGAGCCGGACCAGGCACGGTCGGCCGCAGCCCGCAAGCGCGACGACCGTGCAGGCCCGGCGCGAGATCCCGTACGCCATCACGGAAGAGGAACGATGACCCCGACGACCGTGCTCACCATCGCCGGCTCCGACTCCGGCGCGGGCGCCGGAATCCAGGCCGACCTGAAGGTCTTCGCGGCCCTCGGCGCGTACGGCACCAGTGTGCTCACCGCGGTCACCGCGCAGAACACGAGGGGCGTCGACGCCGTGCTGCCCCTGCCGCCCCGCACCGTCACCGAGCAGCTCGACAGCGTGCTCGCCGACTTCACCGTCCGCGCAGTCAAGACGGGGGTGCTCGGCACCCCGGCGGTCGCCGACGCGGTGGCGGACGCCGCCAGGGAGGGCCGGCTGCCGCACCTCGTCGTCGATCCGGTGCTCGTCGCCACCAGCGGGCACCGGCTGGGCGTGGTCGCCGCCGTGGAGCGGCTGTTGCCGTACGCGCAGGTGGCGACGCCGAACTGCGCGGAGGCCGCGGCCATCACCGGACGCCCGGTGACCACGGTCGAGGAGATGGTGGCCGCCGCCGAGGCGCTGGCCGCCGGCGGGCCGGCGCACGTGGTGGTGACCGGCGGCGACGTGGACGCCGACGGTGAGGCGGTCGACGTGCTGCACGGGGGCGGCGTCACCACCCTGCTGCGCGCGCCGCGGGTCGACACCCGGCACAACCACGGCACCGGGTGCTCGTTCTCGGCGGCGATCGCGGTCCGGCTGGCGCGCGGCGACGAGGTGTCGACGGCGGTCGCCGCCGCCAAGGAGTACGTCCTCCGCGCGCTGACCGGCGCGCGGCACTGGGAGCTGGGCGCGGGACGCGGCCCGCTGGACCACTTCGGCTGGTCCGCTTGATCACCAGGGAGGCTGTCATGCAGGCACGTCGCAAGGTGTACGTGGAGGGGCCCCGGCCGGACGTGCGGGTGCCGTTCGCCGAGGTGGAACTGACCGGCGACAACCCGCCGCTGCGGCTCTACGACACCTCGGGTCCCGGCTCCGATCCGGAGGTGGGGCTGCCACCGCTGCGTGCGGGGTGGATCGCCGAGCGCGGCGACGTCGCACCGGTGCGGGGCGCGGGCACCCCGCTCGCGGGCGCGGACGGCCGCCGCCCCACCCAGCTCGCGTACGCGCGGGCGGGCGTGGTGACGCCGGAGATGGAGTTCGTGGCGGTCCGGGAGGGGATGGCGCCGGAGTTCGTCCGGGACGAGATCGCCGCCGGGCGGGCCGTGCTGCCGCTCAACGTCAACCACCCCGAGTGCGAGCCGGCCATCATCGGCAAGGCGTTCCTGGTGAAGGTGAACGCCAACATCGGCACCTCGGCGGTCTCCTCTTCCGTCGCCGAGGAGGTGGAGAAGCTGACCTGGGCCACCCGGTGGGGCGCGGACACCGTCATGGACCTGTCGACGGGGAAGCGGATCCACGAGACCCGCGAGGCGATCGTGCGGAACTCGCCGGTGCCGATCGGCACCGTGCCGATCTACCAGGCGCTGGAGAAGGTCGGCGGCGACCCGGTGAAGCTGAGCTGGGAGGTGTTCCGGGAGACCGTCATCGAGCAGGCCGAGCAGGGCGTCGACTACATGACGGTGCACGCCGGGGTGCTGCTGCCGTACGTGCCGCTGGCGGTGGACCGGGTGACCGGGATCGTGTCGCGGGGTGGCTCGATCATGGCGGCCTGGTGCCTGGCGCACCACGAGGAGAACTTCCTCTACACGAACTTCGCCGAGCTGTGTTCGCTGCTCGCACGGTACGACGTGACGTTCTCACTCGGCGACGGGCTGCGTCCCGGCTCGATCGCCGACGCCAACGACGAGGCGCAGTTCGCCGAGCTGCGCACCCTGGGCGAGCTGACGAAGGTCGCCTGGGAGCACGACGTGCAGGTGATGATCGAGGGCCCCGGCCACGTGCCGATGCACAAGATCAAGGAGAACGTGGACCTCCAGCAGGAGTGGTGCCACGAGGCGCCGTTCTACACCCTCGGCCCGCTGACCACCGACATCGCCCCCGCGTACGACCACATCACGTCGGCGATCGGCGCCGCGATGATCGGCATGTTCGGCACCGCGATGCTCTGCTACGTGACCCCGAAGGAGCACCTGGGGCTGCCGGACCGCGACGACGTGAAGGCCGGCGTGATCGCGTACAAGATCGCTGCGCACGCGGCCGACCTGGCCAAGGGGCACCCGGGCGCGCAGGCGTGGGACGACGCGCTGTCCAGGGCGCGGTTCGAGTTCCGCTGGGAGGACCAGTTCAACCTGTCGCTGGACCCGGAGACCGCGCGCTCGTACCACGACGCGACCCTGCCGGCGGAGCCGGCGAAGACGGCCCACTTCTGCTCGATGTGCGGCCCGAAGTTCTGCTCCATGAAGATCACCCAGGAGCTGAAGGAGTACGCGGCGCGCGGCATGCAGGACAAGTCGGAAGAGTTCCTCTCCTCCGGCGGCCGGGTCTACCTGCCGCTCGCCTGAGCGGCGCGACCGGGCGTCCGGCGGCGACGCCCGTCTCCGCCGACGTTCGAGGGGCGGACGCCGCCCCGGCTCCGGTCACCACGGGCGGGGCGGGCGTCGCCCGGTTGGTCAGTCGCGGTGGTGGCGGCCGGTGGAGCGCAACGACCGCCGGCCGCTCTCCTGCTCGGGTTCGTTGTCCGGGACCGGCTTGCTGAGGCCGGTGACCCAGTCCACGTACTCCTCGTCCTGCGCCGGCAGCGGCTCGGAGTCCCGGTCGGCCGGGGCGTCCTCGGCCCGGGGCCGGTTGCGGCGGAAGAGACCCAGCCGGCCCCGGCCCCGCCCGGTGGGCTGCTCGGCCTCGGCGGGCGCCGGGGAGCTGGGCGCCGGCGCCTCCGCCCGGGCGGTGGGGTTGCCGTTCTCCGGCGCGGCGTCGGCGGGCGCCGGGACGGGACCGCCCCGTCGTGCGGTGGCGAGCGCCTCCCAGTTCGCGGCCCGGGCCAGGTCGGGCATCGGGGCCCGGTGGCGGGGCCGAGGCGTCGGGTCGGGCGCGGGTTCTGTGGCCGGCTGTGCCGCCTCGCCGGTGCCGTCGACCTGGGACCGGGGTGCCACGGGCCAGGCCGGCGCGGGCGGGGGCGCGGTGCCGGCGTCCGGCTCGACGGCCCGGCCGGGAGCCGCCTCGCCGTCCGCCGCGAAGAACGGCACCGCGCGGTGGCCGCTGTCGTCCGGCCCCGGTACGCCGGAACCCGCAACGGCCGTGCTGCCGGGCGCGGCGTCGGACTCGGGGCCGGTCACGCTGCTGGGCTTGACATCGGTCGTGCTGCCGGACCTGGCCCCGGTCGTTTTGCCGGACCCGGACCCGGCTTCGGTCGTGTTGCCGGACCTGGCCCCGGCTTCGGTCGTGTTGCCGGACCTGGCCCCGGTCGTGACGTGGGGCTCGGACCCGGTCGTGTTGTGGGGCGCGGTGCCGGGCGCGGTGGCCCCGGCCTCGGGGGCGCCCGTGGCGACGGGTACCGGGCCCGCACCCTCCGGTGCCGTGGTGGCGGCGGGCTGGCGCGTCGAGCGGGGCTTACGGGTGCGGCGGGGCTTGGGCGCGTTCGGGACACCCCGCTGGTCGGCGACCGCTTCTGCCGGCTGTCCTGCGGGTGCGGGCCCCTCGGCCGGCTGTGTTGGTCCCTCTGCCGGCTGTGCCGCGGGCGTCGCCGCTCCGGCCGGCTGCGCCGCGGTCGTCGCCCCTCCGGCCGACCGTTCGGCGGGCGTCACCTCCCCGGCGGGCTGCGCGTCGGGCGTCGTCTTCCCTGCTTGCGGCACCTCGTCGGCGACCGGGGCGACCGGTGCGGCCGGAACCGTCGGTGCGACCGGTGCGACCGCGAACGGTGGGGCCGGGGCGTCCGGTGCGGACGAGGTGCCCGGGGCGCGCTCGTCGGTGCCGTCCTGGGTGCGGGTGGGCTCCGGTTCGCGCGGTCGGTCGACTGTGGGCGTGTTGCCGGGAGCCGAAGCCGGCGGTTCGGCCGTCCACGCGGGAACCCCGCTCGCCCCGACGTCGGCGGTGGGAGCCGGGACGGTTCCGCCGTCGGCGGGCCAGTCCCAGTGCAGGGGCACGGCCCGGGGCGCCGGGCCGTCGCCGGTGGCGGCGGTGACCACACCGGAGCCCGTACCGCCGCCGGCCTGGTCGGCGACGACCAGGGTGGCGCCGGCCAGGTCGACCGTCTCCGGCTCGTCGCTGTTGGTGGGCGCCGGGGTATGCGGCAGGGCCGGACCGGTGGGCAGCGGCCGGAGGATGTCGGTCGGCTCGATGGCCCCGGTGGGGGCGGTGCGCGTGACGAGCGGCCAGCGCAGCAGCGCGGCCGCGGCCGATCCGAGCGCGCCGAGGGCCACCGCGAGCAGCGCCGCGTAGTACGGCGTGAGTTGGTAGCGGTCGGCGGTGTCGCCCGGACCGGCGGTCAGGTAGGCGAACGCGACCAGCGCCGGTCCCGCCACCCCCGTCGCGCCGCTGACCAGCGGCGGGTGGCCCCGCCACCGGGCCAGCCCGCCGGTCGCCGCGCCGGCCAGCAGCGCCACCAGCGGCAGGACCACCAGGGCCAGCCCCTGCACCGCGCCGGCGTCGAGGGACGACGGCTCCAGCACCCCCAGTCGTACGGTGTCCAGCGGGCCGGTCGAGACCAGCGACGGCGCCACCGAGACCAGGGCCAGCAGCCAGAGCGCGCCCGCGATCGCCGCCACGTTCCATCCCACCGGCGGCTGGAGCAGGACGGCGACGGCGGCGCCCGCGCCCACCAGCGCACCGAGGACCGCGCAGATGCCGACGGCCCAGACCGGGTCCATCGAGACGAGTTCGGCCGCCCGGGCCGGCTGCATGCAGAGCGGCGCGACGACGGTGGCGCCCAGCGCGGCGGCGGCGGCGACGGCGAGCAGGCGCCCGGTGCCGGGCATCCCGCCGTCCCGGCGGGCCAGGCGCTCGGTGAGCACCGCGCCCACCACGGCGGCGTTCGCCGCGAACCAGCCCGCCCAGACGAGCTGGGCCGGCCACTGGTTGGCGGTGGCGCCGGTGAAGGTGCCGGAGAGCCGGACGATGCCGAAGCCGAAGGCGATGCCGAGCTGACCGGCCCCGGCCAGCAGGCTCACCCCGAGCGCGGTGAGCAGCAGTCTGCCCCAGGTCCGAAAGGCCATGTCCGGCACGTTACGCACCTGTTGACCAGGCCGCCACCGGCGCGCCGCGAGCGGGGGGCGACCCGCCGGCCGGCGGTTACTTCAGTTCGACCAGCCGGGCCAGGTACGTCGTGTCGCCCACGTTCGTCAGCATGTGCACGGCGCCCGGATCCCGGTAGACCACCCCGCCGGTCGGCTCGTCGGCGTCGATGAGGGTGCCGTCGATCGTCTGCACGACGTTCTTCGCGCCCTGGATCGCCACCACGAGGTACGGGTGGTCGTGCCGGTGCAGCGGCTGCCGTTCGCCCGGCTCCAGCCGGATGTGCCAGACGCGGACGCGGTCGTTCTCGTACACGATCTCCTGGCCCACGGGGCCGAGTTCGAGGTGTGCGTCGGTCATCGGGTTCCGTCCAGTCTGGGGAGCACCTCGGCGGCGATGAGTTCCAGGTGGCCGAGGTCGGCGAAGTCGATCAGGCGAAGGTGCACCCGGGTGGCGCCGACGGCGGCGAACTCGCCGATCCGGTCGACGAGCTGCGCGGGCGAGCCGACCACCGCGTCCTCCGGCGGCAGCGCGCTCGTGACGTGCAGCGGGGCGGCGCGGCGTTGCGCCTCGGCGTCGGTGCGGCCGATCGCCACCACGATGCCGGCGGAGAGGGTGAGCGGGGCGCGTCCCGACTCGGCCCGGCCGGCCCGGTCGCAGGCCTCCCGCACCCGCTCGTACGCGGCGGCGGTCTCCGCGACGGTCTTGAACGGCATGTTGAACTCGTCGGCGTACCGGGCGGCGAGGTCGGGGGTGCGCTTCGGGCCGCGTCCGCCCACGATGACCGGCGGGCCGGGCACCTGCACGGGCTTCGGCAGGGCGGGTGCGTCCACCAGTCGGTAGTGGTCGCCGGTGAAGCTGTACGTCTCGCCCGGCGGCGTCCGCCACAGCCCGGTGATGATCTCCAACTGCTCGGCCAGCCGGTCGAAGCGCTCGCCGACGCCGGGGAACGGGATGCCGTGGGAGGTGTGCTCGCGTTCGTACCAGCCGGCGCCGATGCCGAGGTCGACCCGGCCGCCGCTCATCTGGTCCACCTGGGCCACCATCACGGCCAGCGGGCCGGGCAGCCGGAAGGTGGCGGAGGTGACCAGGGTGCCGAGCCGGATCCGGCTGGTCTCGCGGGCCAGCGCGGCCAGCGTCAGCCAGGCGTCGGTCGGGCCGGGCGGCGCGGGCTCGTCACCCATCGCCTGGTAGTGGTCGGCGCGGAGGAAGCCCTCGAAGCCACCGTCCTCGGCCAGCCGGGCGAAGCGGAGCTGGTCGTCGTAGCTGGCGCCCCGGTGCGGCTCGGTGAAGACGGTGACCCGCACGCTCATCGTGTTTCCGCGCCGGCTGTCACCGGCAGGTCCCGCTCCATGAGGAGTTCGTGCAGGTCGGCGCTGACCCGGGCGACGTCCGCCAGGTGCGCGTTGCGGCCGAGGGTGCGCGGTCGCGGGATGTGCACGTCGACCACCTTGCGGATCCGGCCGGGGCGAGGGCTGAGTACGACCACGCGGTCGGCCAGCAGCACCGCCTCGTCGATCGAGTGGGTGACGAAGACGACGGTGGCCCCGGACGTCATGTGCACGCGCTGCAACTCGCCGGAGAGTTCCTCGCGGGTGAGCGCGTCGAGCGCGGAGAACGGCTCGTCCATCAGCATCACCCGGGGCTCGCCGATCAGCGACCGGCACAGCGAGACCCGCTGCTGCATGCCGCCGGAGAGTTCGTGCGGCAGCCGCTTCTCGAAGCCGCCCAGCCCGGCGAGTTCCAGCAGTTGCCGGGCCCGGTCGCGGTGCTTGGCCCGCTTCCAGCCGAACATCTCGACCGGGAGCAGGACGTTGTCCAGGACGGTGCGCCAGGGGAGCAGGGCCGGCCGCTGGAAGAGCATCGCGATGTCCCGGCGGGGCTTGGTGATCGGCGTACCGGCCACGGTGATGGTGCCCTCGCTGACCGGGAGCAGGCCGGCGATCAGGCGCAGCATCGTGGACTTGCCGCAACCGGAGCGGCCGAGGACGGCGACGAACTCGCCCGCCGCCACGTCGAGGTCGATGCCGCGCAGCGCCTCGACCCGGCCGCTGCGGCCGTCGAAGGTGCGGGACACCCCGGAAAGCTTGATCATCTCCGGCGGACCTCCTGAGTGGGCGATCAGCGATCGCGGCCCAGGGTAACGGCCCGGTGTGGACGACACGTCGTCCGGGGTGGAAGCGAGGATTTTTCCGTAACGAAACCCATACGCCGGGCATTGTCAGGGCCGGTTTCTCGTACGCTGTGCCAGCTAAGAGTCCCCTCACGACGGTTGGTGCCGGCCCAACCCCTCGGCCGGCCCGCCAGACAACCCCCTCCGGCGGCGGCGCGCCGCTCCGGTCGGAAAGGACATGGTGCACTGATGAGAAGGCTGACCCGTACGGTCGCTGCCGCTGCGCTGGCCACCGCCCTCGCCCTGGTCTCCGGGTGCAGCGGCGACTCGGACTCCGGCGCTGACGCCAAGGGCGGCAACGGCGCGGCGTTGGAGAAGGTGACCTACCTCACCTCGTTCGGCAACTTCGGCCGTGACTCCTACGCCTGGGTCGCTAAGGAGAAGGGCTTCTTCAAGGAGGCCGGGTTCGACGTCGACATCAAGCCCGGTCAGGGCACAGGTGCGGTGATCCAGCAGGTCGTCGGCGGCCAGGCCCAGTTCGGCCCGATCGACCTCACCGGCGGTCTGCTCCAGCTCGGTAGCGGCCAGGCCAAGGACTTCGTCGCGGTCGCGGCGATCCAGCAGCGCACCATGGCCGCCATCGCCACCGTCGAGGGCAAGGGCATCGCGTCGCCGAAGGACCTGGAGGGCAAGAAGCTCGCCGACACCGAGGGCTCCGTCGTGCGCAACCTCTTCCCGACGTACGCCCGGATGGCCGGCGTGGACGCGAGCAAGGTGCAGTGGGTCAACGGTCAGGCGCAGGCCCTGATGGGCATGCTCGGCTCCGGCACGGTGGACGGCATCGGCCAGTTCGTCGTCGGCCAGCCGACCATCGAGACGGTGACCAAGCAGAAGGCCGTCATGCTGCCCTACAGCAACGTGATGCAGGACCTCTACGGCAACGTGCTGATCACCTCCTCCAAGATCGCCAAGGAGAAGCCGGAGATGGTCAAGCGGTTCACCGGGGCCCTGATGAAGGGCCTGGAGTACGCGCTGACCAACCCGCAGGAGGCGGGCGAGCTGCTGAAGAAGAACGTCGACGCCGCCAACCCCGCCGCGGCCGCCGCCGAGCTCCAGCTCATGGCCGGCTACGTGCGCTCCAACAACTCGGGCACTCAGCTCGGCACCCTGGACAGCGGCCGGGTCGCCAAGAGCATCGCGATCCTGCAGGGCGCCGGCGCGCTCAAGCAGAACATCACCCCCGACCAGATCATCGACTTCAGCCTCGCGCCGAAGGCCTGACAGCCGCCCACCGTGGCACGGGGGTGCGGTCGACCGGGGCGACCCGGTGGACCGCACCCCCCGTCGCGTGCCGGCCCGGCCGGCAGGAGAGGAGAATCCGTGACGGAGACGACCGGTACCCGGCCCGTCCGCACCGGGGCGGAGCCCGCGCCCCGGCCCGCGGCCCCGCGCCGCTCCGGCGTACGCCCGGCGGCCGTTGGGCTGCCGCTGCTCGGCGCGGTGATCACGCTGGCCGCCTGGTGGCTGGTCACGTCGGGCCTGCAACTGGTGCACCCGGTGTCGCTGCCTCCGCCGCAGGCGGTGTGGAAGGCGCTGGTCGCGGGCGCCGACGTGCTGGTGCCGGCGCTGGGCGTCACCACCACGATGACGGTGGTCGGCTTCCTGCTGTCGGCGGTGGCCGGGGTGCTGATCGGGATGGCCCTGGCCGGGTCCCGCCGCGTCGAGCGGATGTTCGCGCCGCTGCTGGTGGCGGTCAACGCGGTGCCGAAGATCGCCCTCGGGCCGCTGCTGGTGGTCTCGGTCGGCTGGGGTACGAAGCCGATCCTGACCATGGTGTTCCTGCTCTGCTTCTTCCCGGTCGTGCTCTCCACGACGACCGGTCTCACCACCACCCCGGCCGACCTGGCCGAGCTGGCCCGGTCGCTGAACGCCTCGTGGTGGCAGGCGTTCCGCAAGGTGCGCTTCCCCGCCGCGCTGCCACAGATCTTCGTCGGGCTCAAGGTGGCGATGCCGCTGGCCGCGATCGGCGCGGTGATCGGCGAGTTCTACTCCGACAAGCCGGGGCTGGGCTACCAGATCCTGCAGTACAACGGCGTGGGGGACACCGCGACCGCCTGGGCGGCGATCGTGTTGATCGCGCTGATGAGCATCCTGCTCTACAGCGCACTGTCCCTGGTCGAGCGGCTCGCCCTGCCATGGGTCCGCGCCACCACGTCGGCCCGCTGAGGCGTCGGAGCGGTCGATGGTGTGGCCCGCCGGGGTACGGCGGGCCACACCGACGCGTTGGTCCGACGCGGTCGCGTGCGCCGGATTCCCTCCACCACCGACCGGCCCGTCAGCCCGCGAGGCGCCAGCGCCCGTTGCGCGCGACCAGGGTGGTGAGGGCCTGCGGCATCAGGCCGGAGTGGTTGTCCGGGGTCATCCGGATCGGCCCGGAGAGACCGTCCAGCTGGGTCGTCTCCAGCACGTTCCGGACGCCGTCGCGGTCGACCTCGCCGGGCTCGCCGCCCGAGCGGAGTACGGCGTCGGCGATGAGCTGCACCGCGTCGGCGGCGAACGAGGAGGATCCGTTGTAGCCGCCGAAGCGGGCGGTGTAGTCCTGGAACCACTGGCGGCGGGCCGCCTTGGCCGGGGTGGTGGCGATGACGTCGTCGATCACCATGGTCTGGGTGAAGACCAGCGTGGTGCGTTCGGTCGCCGCGGACGCGGCACCGAGGAAGAGGTCGCCGGCCGCCGACGCGTCGAAGAGGAGCTCGCCCTCGAACTTGGCCTTCTGGGCGGCGGTGGCGGCCAGCGTCGCCTGCTCCGCCGGGGTCCAGACGACCAGCGCGTCCGGCTTCTTGCCGATCAGGCCCTCGACCGGCTTGGCGACGTCGGTGTCGGTGGTGCGCACGGCCTCCTCGCGCAGCAGCTTGACGCCGGCCTTCGCGAACTCGGCGCGCAGCGCGGTCAACCCCTCGCGGCCGTAGGCGTCGTCGCTGTGCAGCACGCCCGCCTTGCGGACACCCTTGCGGCGCATCTCGCCGGCGAGGGCGGCGGCGCTGTCGGCCGCGTTCGGGGAGAGCTTGAACACGTACCGCCGATCGGCGACCGGGGTGGACACGGCGCTGGAGGCGGCGAGCGCAATGGTGGGAATTCGCTTCTCGTTGATGGTGCGGACGGCGCCGACGGCGCATTCGTTGCAGCCGCCCATGATGATGGCGCTGACTTGGGAATCAGCGCTGAAGTCACCGATGTTGCGCAGCGACTCGCTCGCGTCCGACCGGTTGTCCTTCACCCGCAGCTCGACCTTCCGGCCGTTGAGCGCGCCGGAGGCGTTCAGCTGCTCGACCTTCAGTTCCAGCGCCCGCTGGTACGCCTTGCCGACGGGCGCGGCCGCGCCGGAGAGTTCGAGGTCCGCAGCGATGACGATGGGACTCGTGTCCTGCTCGTCCGCCCCGAACTGGCAGCCGGTGAGCGTGGTGGCCAGCACGGCCGATGCGAGCGCCGCGGCGGTCGCGGAGCGGATGGGGCTCAACTCAGTCCTCCAGATGCGGCCCGGGCGGTACCCGGTCACCGCCGGGTTGTCCGTCCTCAGTAGAGGAGCGGGATCGGTCTGCCGTACGGTGTGCGCGAAGCCTGCAAAACCTTGCCAACGCCGGGCCCTGCGGTCAAGCGGAGCCTCGGATGCGTTTCGGGACGCGTATCCCACATGGTGGGGCAACGGGAAGTTTGCAAACGCTTACTAATACGACACGGATGACCACTCTGGAGTTACATGCCCTGTTCACGGGCATGGAGAATTGAAGGTATTAGTTGACCGGATCACGGGATGCGAGCCCTCAGACCGTTTCCTACCCCGTCGCGACTTCCCAAACAGGATCAGTTCTGATGAAATCGCGGCCGTGCCGCGTGTGGCGCAGTCCGCTGCACCGGGCGCGAGTCGGCGGGGCAGGCGTGGAAGAAACGACGGAGGCGATGTCGTGAGCACCGGACCGACGACCCTGCCCGCGAGTGGCGACACCGAACAGCCCAAGCGGCGTCGGCTGCCCAGGCTCCGCGACGTGCGGATCCGCTCCAAGCTCGCCCTGATCCTGGTCGTGCCGGTCGCCGCGGTGCTCGCGTTGGCCACGGTCCGACTCGTCACCATCGGTGAGAACACCTTCGACGCCAACCAGGCCCGGGCGCTGACGGCGCTCTCCATCGACGTCTCCGCGCTGACGCAGGACGTGCACGCCGAGCGGATGGCCGCCGCCGCCTTCCTGTCGACGCCGCAGCAGAAGGCCGACGCCTACAACCTGCGGGTGCGCAGCACCGACGAGCGGGTCGAGGAGTACCGGGCGGAGCGCGGACGGGTCGGCGAGGTGCCGGCCGCCGTACGGGAGCGGCTGGCGACCATCGACGAGCACCTGGAGACGCTCGCCAGCACCCGGCAAAAGGTGCTGGACCGCCAGCAGATGGCGGTCGCCGAGGCGGCGCTGCGCTACGGGATCATCATCACGGACCTGGTCGCGTACGGCGACGGGCTGGCCCAGCTGCCCGGTGACGAGCGGCTCGCGGACGCCCGGCGCGCGGTCGCCGCGTTCGCCCGCGCCAAGGCGGCCGTCGCCGAGGAGCAGTCGGTCGTCTACACCGCCCTGCTCTCGCGCCAGCTCGACGAGGAGCAGTTCTCCTCCTTCGTGGCCACGTTGACCAGCCAGCAGGAGGCGCTGGTCGCCTTCTCCCTGGCCGCCGACCCGACCCAGCGTGCCCTCGTCGACAGCACGGTCTCCGGCGACGCGGTGACCCTCGCCGACCGGGTGGCCGCCGACATCACCCGCTCGGTCGGGCAGGCCGCGCCGGTGACCGCCCAGGACGCCACCGCCGCCATCGGCGCGGTCAACGACCTCATGCGGTGGGCCGAGATCCGGCTCCAGGAGCGGCTGCTCAGCCAGGCCGACCAGGCCCAGTCGGACGTCGTCCGGCAGGCCTTCATCGAGACGGGGCTGGTGCTGCTGACCCTCATCGTCGCGGTGACCCTCGCCGTGGTGCTGGCCCGCTCGCTCAACCACTCGCTGCGCCGGCTGCGGGAGGGCGCCCTCTCGGTGGCGAACCACGACCTGCCGGACGCGGTCAAGCGGCTGCAGAACGTCGGCAACGTCGGCGACGGCGGCGTCGAGGAGATCGTCCGGCAGGTACGCGACCCGATCAAGCTCAACAACCGCGACGAGGTGGGCCAGGTCGCGCTCGCCTTCAACGTCGTGCACCGCGAGGCGGTCCGGGTGGCGGCCGAGCAGGCCGCGCTGCGTACCAGCGTCTCGGCGATGTTCCTCAACCTGGCCCGCCGCAGTCAGACCCTGGTCGACCGCATGATCGGCGAGCTGGACGCGATCGAGCGCGGCGAGGAGGACCCGAAGCGGCTCGCGCAGCTCTTCGAGCTGGACCACCTCGCCACCCGGATGCGCCGCAACGACGAGAACCTGCTCGTCCTGGCCGGCGCCGACTCGGCCGTGCCGCGCCGCGACGACGCCCTTCTGGTGGACGTGCTGCGGGCCGCGCAGTCCGAGGTGGAGCTCTACAACCGGATCGAGTTCGGCACCGTCGACACCGACATCTCGGTGGCGGCGCACGCGGTCAACGACGTGGTGCGGCTCGTCGCCGAGCTGCTCGACAACGCCACCCGCTTCTCGCCGCCCACCACCACCGTGGTCGCCGACGGCCGGCGGATCCGGGACTACGTCCTGATCCAGGTCGAGGACCGGGGCCTCGGCCTGACCGACGACCAGCTCGACTCGCTCAACCGGCGACTGGCCGCCCCGCCGAGCGTCGACGTCGCGGCGTTCCGGCTGATGGGTCTGGCCGTGGTCAGCCGGCTGGCCTCCCGCTACGGCATCCGCGTGGAGCTGCGCCGCAACGTGGAGGGCGGCACCGTCGCCCAGGTGACGCTTCCCGCCGCGACGGTGGTGCTGCCGCCCGTGCACAGCCGGGACCAGCAGATCACCCGGCCCCGGCAGCCGCTCGCGGTCGAGCAGAACCCGCTCACCCCGGCCGGCCTCGGCGAGCCGGCCGGCGCGGGGCGTACCGCCTCGGCCACCCTCACCGACCAGTGGCGGTCCGCCGCCCCGACGCCGTGGCAGGCCCCGGAGCAGGCGCGGGACACCGCGGCCCCGGTGCAGGCCGGCGGCCTGACGTCGCCGCCCCCGGCGGCACCCCCGGCCCGGCCGGCCTTCGCCGGCGGAGGCCCCTCGGTCGGTACGCCGACCGTCGCGTACCCCACGGTCGACGCGCTGCCCAAGCGCGTCCCCGGCGGGGACGCGCAAGCGCCGGGCGCGCCGGCGCTGCCGGTCGGCCCGATCGCCGGCTCGCCGGCCACCGGGCTGTCGGCGGGGTTCGCCGGCTCCGCCCGGGAAACCGGCTTCGGCACCGACCCGGGCGCCGGCCGCGGCCTCGGGGCCGGCCTGGCCGCCACGGCCTCGCCCGCTCCCGCCCCCGCCGCGCCGATCACCCCGCGCGCCGAACTGCCGGCCGAGGCGCCGATCTTCCGGGAGATGGAGGCGGTGTGGTTCCGGTCGCACGGTAACGACGCCACGGCCATCTTCACCCGCCCCGACTTCAGCCAGTCGGCCGCGGCCCAGCAGGCCGCCGGGGCGCCCAGCGCCGCAGCACCCGCCGCACCCGCCGCCGGGACGCCGGCCGCCGCCCAGCCGGCACCGGCGCAGCCGCGCGCGCCCCGACTGCCCACGCGTACGCCGGGCAGCACCGACACCGCTCCGCTGCCCGTGCAGCCGGCACCGCCGGCGTACACCCCGCCGGCCGCGGCGCGACCCGCCACGCCGGACACACCCCCCGCCGCGCCTCCCGCGGCGCCCCCCGCCGCGCCGGTCGCGGACCCGCCCCCGGCGGCGCCCGCGTCCGACACGGACGCCTGGCGCACGGCGGCCGACGAGGGCTGGTCCCGGGCCAGTCGGGCGGCGGCCCCCGCCACCGCCGGCACCACCCGCTCGGGGCTGCCCAAGCGGCAGCCGCAGGCACAGCTCGTGCCCGGCGGGATCGAACCCCGGAGCGGCCGCGACCGCAGCCGGCGTACCCCGGACGAAGTTCGGGGCCTGTTGTCGGCCTACCACCGCGGCGTGCAGCGCGGCCGGGCGGCCGGAACGGACCAGGACAGCACCTCGACCAAGGAGACGAGTCGATGAACAGGCCAGCGGCCATGCAGGACATGAGTTGGTTGCTCACCAACTTCGCCGACAGCGTGGCGGGGATCGCCCACGTGGTGGCGGTGTCCGCCGACGGGCTGCTGCTCGCCTCCTCGCGGGACCTGCCCGCGGACCGGGCGGACCAGCTCGCGGCGATCACCTCGGGCGTGGTCAGCCTGACCGAGGGCGCCGCCCGGATGTTCAGCGCCGGCGGTGTGCTCCAGACGGTCATCGAGATGGACAGCGGCTACCTGTTCCTGATGTCGATCAGCGACGGTTCGTCGATGGCCGTGCTGGCGGCCCGCAGCTGCGACGTCGGTCAGGTGGGTTACGAGATGGCGCTGCTGGTCGAGCGCGTGGGTGCGGCGCTGGTGCCGCTGCCCCGGGACGCGGTGCGGTCCTAGCGGGCGCGACGCGCGGACCGTGCGTCGCCAGGAACGAGAGGATCCGGTGCCCGACCAGGGGCCCGGCCGGGAGAGGAGGTGATCGTCGATGGACCAACGGCGCGTGGACCCACGTGGTGCGCTGGTACGGCCGTACGCGGTCACCCGCGGCCGGACCGAGGCCCGGATGGACATCGCCTTGGAGGCGGTCCTGACGGCCAGCGCGACCCAGGCTGCGGAGGCCCGCTTCGCGGGGCACGACAAGCACCGCATCGCCACCGTTTGTGAGGGCCGGGCGCAGTCGCTGGCCGAGATCTCCGCGTACACCCGGATGCCGCTGGGCGTCACCCGGGTGCTGGTCGCCGACATGGTGGCCGAGAGCCTGCTGACGCTACACACTGCCGCTCCCGCCGAGGGGTTCGAGGAGCGGATGGAAATCCTTGGAAGGGTGCTAAGTGGACTTCGCAGGCTATGACCCCGCCGGGGCCCGCCGAAACCGGGGAATCATCTCCGCGAAGATCGTGGTCGCGGGTGGCTTCGGCGTGGGCAAGACGACCCTGGTCGGCGCGATCTCGGAGATCACCCCGCTGAGAACCGAGGCGGTGATGACCGCGGCCGGTGTCGGCATCGACGACCCGTCCAAGGTGCCGGGGAAGCAGACCACCACGGTCGCCATGGACTTCGGCCGGATCACCATGGCCGAGGACCTGATCCTGTACCTCTTCGGCACGCCCGGCCAGACCCGGTTCTGGTTCATGTGGGACGAGATCATCAAGGGCGCCGTGGGGGCGGCCGTGCTGGTGGACACCCGTCGGATCACCGACGCCTTCGCGCCGCTGGACTACTTCGAGAACCGCCGGCTGCCGTACGTCGTGGCGTTGAACCGCTTCGACGGCGCGCCGCAGTACGAGCTGGAGGAGGTCCGCGAGGCGCTGGCCATCTCGCCGGACGTGCCGCTGGTGCTGACCGACGCCCGGCACCGGGACGCGGTCAAGCAGGTGCTGGTGACCGTCGTGGAGCACGCCATGCTCCGCCTCGAGGCCGAGCACGGCCGGGGCTACCCGGCGCCGGTCGGCTGATCGGGACGGCTCCCGCCTCCGGGCCGCGTCAGTCGACCCGGAGGCGGTAGCCGCGCTTGACGACCGTCTGCACCACCCGGGGCGCGCGCAACCCGGCGCGCAGCCGGGCCACCGCCATCTCCACGGCGTGCTCGTCGGCGCCGCGCGGCAGCGTACGCAGCAGGGCGGTCCGGGACAGCACCCGACCCGGCGAGCCGCACAGCGCCCGCAGCACCGCCATCGGCGCCGGCGCGAGCGGACGCAGTTCGCCGTCGACCACGGCGGCGTGCCCGCGCAGCGTGAGCAGGTGACCGGCCACCTTCAGGGTGACCGTCCGGCGCGGCAGTTCGTCGACGATGGTCCGCACCAGGGCGCCCAGCCGGGCCCGTGCCGGCGCGCTCACCGGCACCCCGCGCCGCAGCAGCGGCTCCGCGGTGACCGCGCCCACGCAACTGGCGAGCACGTCACCCCGGAACGCGGCGAGCACCGCCTCGGAGCGGTCCCCGGCGGCGCGCAGCAGCGCCTCGGCCGCCGGGGCGGAGGTGAAGGTGACCGCGTCGACCAGCCGGCCGGCGACCAGGTCGATCAGCCGGTGCAGCGGGGCCGGGTCGGTCGGCGGCGCCCAGCGGTAGACGGGCACCTCGATGACGGTGGCGCCGGCCGCCTCCAGCGCCAGCGTGCACTCGGGCTGCCGCTCGCCGTGCAGTTGCATGGCGACGACCTGCCCGGCCACGCCGCGCCGGCACAGGTGCTCGATCACCTCGTCGCAGCTCTCCGAGTCGGGTGACCACTGGTCGTGCAGGCCGGCGGCCCGGATGGCCCCGCGCGCCTTGGGTCCCCGGGCCACCACGTACGCGTCGGCCAGCACGGCGCGCAGCGGCTCGGCCAGCCCCCAGCCCTCGGCCGCCTCCAACCAGCCGCGCATGCCGATGCCGGTGTTGGCCATCAGGACGTCCGGCGGCCGGTCCAGGCAGGCCCGGGTGGCCTCCCGCAGGTCGGTGTCGTCGGCCAGCGGCACGATCCGCAGGGCCGGGGCGATCACCACCCGGGCGCCGCGCCGCTGGAGCAGCGCGGCGAGTTCGTCCCGCCGGCGGTCGGCGGTCACCCCGATGGTGAAGCCCGCCAGTTCGTCGCGCATTCACTCCTCCTGTCGCAGCCGCACCTCGACCAGGCCGTCCCGGCAGCGCACGTCGTGCCGGGGCGCGACGACGCCGGGCAGGTCCAGGCAGACCCCGGTGCGCAGGTCGTACACCTGCTTGTGCAGGGGCGAGGCGACCGTCGGCACCCCGCCCCGGCTGCCGACGATCCCCCGCGACAGCACGTACGCCCCGGTGACCGGGTCGCGGTTGTCGAGGGCGAACAGCCCGTCGGCGGTGCGGAAGAGGGCCACCTGCACGCCGTCGACGAGCGCGGCGACGCCCCGGTCGGGCTCCAGCCGGTCGAGCGGGCAGACCGGCGTCCAGGTGCGCGTCGGGTTGGGCATCGTGATCGTCATTGCCGTACCTCCGGCAGTCGGGGCGTCGTGGTGGTCATCGCCGCACCTCCGGCATGCCCAGCGTGACCGGCTGCCGGCCCTCGCCGGCCTGCGCGGGGCCCACCGGGACCGGCTGGCCCCGTTCGCGCGCGAACGTGATGGACGGGTCGGGCACCCCGGGGGCGTTGACGAAGGAGTCGAACCGGCGCAGCCGGACCGGGTCCTCCAGCACGTCGCGCCACTCGTCGGAGTAGGAGTCGACGTGCCGGGCCATCGCGGCGTCGAGTTCGGCGCACAGGCCGAGGGAGTCGTCCACGATCACCGCGCGGAGGTGGTCGAGCCCGCCCTCCATCGCCTCGATCCAGGCGGCGGTGCGTTGCAGCCGGTCGGCGGTGCGGATGTAGTACATCAGGAACCTGTCGATGAGCTGGACCAGTGCCTCCGTCGACAGGTCGGTGGCGAAGAGGTCGGCGTGCCGGGGCCGGAAGCCGCCGTTGCCGCCGACGTAGAGGTTCCAGCCGGTCTCGGTGGCGATGATGCCGAAGTCCTTGCTGCGTGCCTCGGCGCACTCGCGGGCGCAGCCCGACACCGCCGACTTGATCTTGTGAGGACCGCGCAGTCCCCGGTAGCGCAGCTCCAGGGCGACGGCCAGCCCGACCGAGTCCTGCACCCCGTACCGGCACCAGGTCTCGCCGACGCAGGACTTCACCGTGCGCAGCGCCTTGCCGTACGCGTGGCCGGACTCGAAGCCGGCGTCGACCAGCCGGCGCCAGATCTGCGGAAGCTGGTCGACCCGGGCCCCGAACAGGTCGATCCGCTGCCCGCCGGTGATCTTCGTGTAGAGCTGGAAGTCCCGGGCCACCTCGCCGATCACGATGAGCTTCTCCGGGGTGATCTCGCCGCCGGGTATCCGGGGCACCACGGAGTAGCTGCCGTCGCGTTGCAGGTTGGCCAGGAAGTGGTCGTTGGTGTCCTGCAACGACGCCTGCTCCCCGTCCAGCACGTGGCCGGTGCCGAGGGAGGCGAGGATCGAGGCGACCACCGGCTTGCAGATGTCGCAGCCGCGGCCCCGCCCGTGCTCGGCGACGAGCTGCGAGAAGGTGCGGATGCCGCGTACGCGCACGATGTCGAAGAGTTCCTGCCGGCTGGCGTCGAAGTGCTCGCAGAGCGCCGTGGACTGCCGCACCCCGGCCGCGTCGAGGAGCTGCTTGAGCATCGGCACGCAGGAGCCGCAGCTCGTCCCCGCCCGGGTGCACGCCTTCAGCGCCGGCACGTCCGCGCAGCCGCCGGCGATCGCCGTGTCGATGTCGGCGCGGGTCACCGCGTTGCAGGAACAGACCTGCGCGGTGGCGGGCAGCGCGCCGGCGCCCGCGCCCGCCGCGCCCTCGGGGGCGAGCAGCGCCAGCGGCGGCGCGGGCAGCGGGCCGCCGACGCTGGCCCGCAGCGTCGGGTACGCGCTCGCGTCGCCGACCAGCACCCCGCCGAGCAGGGTCTGCGCGTCGTCGGAGAGGACCAGCTTGGCGTAGACCCGGGTGGCCGGGTCGGTGAACGTCACGTCGAGGCAGCCCGGCGTCGTGCCGTGCGCGTCGCCGAACGAGGCCACGTCCACGCCGAGCAGCTTCAGCTTGGTGGCGGTGTCCGCGCCGGGGAAGGTGGCCGCTCCGCCGACCAGCCGGTCGGCGACGACCTCGGCCATGGCGTACCCGGGGGCGACCAGGCCGTGGCAGACGCCGTCGACCGCCGCGCACTCGCCGACCGCCCAGATCCGCTCGTCGGCGGTACGGCAGGCGCCGTCGACCAGCACGCCGCCGCGCGGTCCCAGGGCGAGCCCGGCCGCCCGGGCCAACTCGTCGCGGGGCCGGATGCCCGCCGCGACCACCACCAGGTCGGCGTCGAGCACGGTCCCGTCCGCCAGTTCCAGCCCGGCGACCGTGCCGTCCGGGCCGGGTCGGACGGCGGTGGTGGCCACGCCCAGGCGGGTGGCGACGCCCAGCTCGTCGACGTACCGGCGGAGCATTGCGCCACCGGCCGTGTCCACCTGCACGGGCATCAGCCGGGGCGCGAACTCCACCACGCTGGTGTCCAGCCCGAGCAGCCGCAGCGCGTTCGCCGCCTCCAGTCCGAGCAGCCCGCCGCCGATCACCGCCCCGGTGCGCCGGCCGCGCGCGTGCTCCCGGATCGCCTCCAGGTCGTCCAGCGTCCGGTAGACGAACACCCCGGGCAGGGACGCGCCGGCCACCGGCGGCACGAACGCGGACGAGCCGGTGGCCAGCACCAGCGCGTCGTACGGGTGCTCGCCGGTCGCGGTGCGTACCAGCCGCCGCTCCCGGTCGATCGCCGTCGCCGGCTCGCCCAGGCGCAGCTCCACCCCGTCGTCGGGGGTGTGCAGGTTCAGCTCCTCGGCGCCCACGCCGTCGAAGAACGCCGAGAGCCGCACCCGGTCGTACGCCGGGCGGCTCTCCTCGGCGAGCACGGTGACCCGCCACCGCCCCCCGGGGTCACGGGCGCGCAGCGCGTCGACGAAGCGCTGCCCCACCATGCCGTTGCCGACGACCACCAGCCTGCTGATTCGCTCGCTCATGACGGCACTCCGCTCCGCTGCGTGCCGCCATGAGGCTTCACCGCACTGAGCCTGATGATTCGCTCGCTTTGCTCGCTCATGACCCCACCTCCGCCGAATCCACCTCGGACAGCCAGCCGACGATGCCGGCGACCGCGTCCCGGCAGCCGCCGCACCCGGTGCCGGCCCGGGTCGCGTCGACCACGGCGTCGACGGTCCGGGCCCCGGCACGCCAGCAGCCCACCAGCGCTCCCTTGCTGACGTCGTTGCACTGGCAGACGGTCGCCGCGTCCGGCATCAGCGCCGGCGTCGCGGCCGGCGCCGATGCCGCCGCGCCGAACGCCCGGCCGAGCAGCAGCGAGCGCCGGTCGGCCGGCACCGGCTGGCCCCGGTCGAAGAGCTGGATGACCGTGCCGACCGCCGGGTTGTCGCCGAGCAGGATCGCGGCGGTCAGCCGCTCGTCGTGGATGCGCAGCCGGGCGTACGTGCCCCGGGACGGGTCGGCGAAGGTCAGCTCCTCGCCGGCCCCGCCGTCGCCCGGGTCACCCATGGCGGCGAGGTCGATGCCGGCCGCCTTGAGCCGGGTCACCGCCGGCCGGGGCCGGTAGCGGGCCTGCGGGTCCTCCCCGGTGAGCACCTGCGCCACCACCCGGGCCTGCGCCCACGCCGGGGCGACCAGCCCGGTGAGGTTGCCGTCGTGCTGGGCGCAGTCGCCGACCGCCGAGATCCGCGGGTCGCCGGTGCGCAGCCGGTCGTCGACCAGCACACCCCGCTCCACGGCCAGCCCGGCCGCGCGGGCGAGGGCGGTGTCGGGGCGTACCCCGCAGGAGAGGACCAGCAGGTCGGCGGTGAGCGAGCGGCCGTCGGCCAGGTCGAGGCGTACCCCGTCGGCGTCCGCGACCACCCCGGTGGCCGCGACGGCCAGGTGGGTGGTCACCCCGAGGCCCGCGAGCGTGCCGGCCAGGACGGCCGCGCCGGCCGGGTCGAGCTGCCGCTCCATCAGGTACGGCACCGGGTGCACCACGCCCACGTCGAGGCCCCGGGCGGCGAGCCCGCGGGCCGCCTCCAGCCCGAGCAGCCCGCCGCCGAGCACCAGGGCGCTGCGCGCGCCGCCGGCCACGGCGAGGATCCGCCGGCAGTCGTCCAGCGTGCGGAACGGCACCACCCGCTCCGGCAGCCCGGGCCCGTCCAGCCCGGGCAGCGGCGGCACCACGGCCCGGCTGCCGGTGGCGAGCACCAGATGGTCGTACGCGATGCGGTCGCCGTCGTCGGTGCGGACCGTGCCGGTGGCGCGGTCGATGGCGGTGACCGTCACCCCCGTACGCAGGTCGACGCCCTGCCCGGCGGCCTCGGCCAGCTCCACGTCCGGCTCGCCGATCTTGCCCGCCAGCAGGGTGGAGAGCATGATCCGGTTGTACGCCCGGTGCTGCTCCGCGCCGAGCACGGTGACCTTCCGGCCCCCGCCCCGGGCGTGCAGCTCGCCGGCCAGCCGCGAACCGGCCATCCCGTTCCCGACGATCACCACGCGCTCGCTCATGGTTCGTCCACCCTCTCCAGCCGGACGGCGCAGATCTTGAACTCCGGCATCCCGGAGACCGGGTCGACGGCGTCGTTGGTGACCGAGTTGGCCCGCGCGGCGCCGCCCCAGTGGAACGGCGCGAAGACGGTGTCCGGCCGGATCGCGGTGCTGAACCGGGCGGGCGCGCAGAACTCGCCCCGGCGGGAGACCACCCGCACCGGCTCGCCGTCGTCGACGCCCAGCCGCGCGCCGAGATCGGGGTGCAGCTCGACGAACGCGTCCGGGGCGGCCCGGCGCAGCGCGGCGACCCGGCGGGTCTGCGTGCCCGACTGGTACTGCGCGAGCACCCGGCCGGTGGTGAAGTGCAGCGGGTACTCGGCGCACACCTCCTCGACCGCCGGCCGGTGCTCCACCGCGTGGAACCGGGCCCGCCCGTCGGGGGTGGGGAAGCGGTCGGCGAAGAGCCGGGGGGTGTCCGGGCCGTCCTCGGCCGGGCAGGGCCAGAACACCCCGTCGCGTTCGTCGATCCGCTCCCAGCTCACCCCCGCGTAGTCGGCGATCCCACCGGCCGAGGCCCGCCGCAGCTCCGCGAACACGACCCGCGGGTCGCTGGCGTCCGCCCCACCCCGCCCGGGAGGTGTAAGGAAGGGCACCTTCATATCGGATTCTGTATAGGAAGGTTCCCTTCCTTGCGCCTGGAGGCGGGCGGTGAGGTCGGCGAGGATCTCCAGGTCGGTACGGACGCCGGGCGGCGGCGGGCGCAGTGCGCGGCGGCGTAGCACCCGGCCCTCCAGGTTGGTCATCGTGCCGTCCTCCTCGGCCCACTGGGCGGTGGGCAGCACCACGTCGGCCAGCGCGGCGGTCTCGGAGAGCAGGAAGTCGGCGACCACCAGCAGGTCGAGATCGCGCAGCCGGCCCTCGATCCGGGCGGCCCGGGGCGCGGAGACCACCGGGTTGGAGCCGAAGACCAGCAGCGCCTTCGGCCCGGCGGGCGTGCCCAGCGAGTCCAGCAGCTCGTACGCCGGCACGCCCGGCCCGGGCAGGTCCTCGGCCGGCACCCCCCAGACCCCGGCGACGTGCTCCCGGGCGGCCGGGTCGTCGATTTTGCGGTAGCCGGGGAGCTGGTCGGCCTTCTGTCCGTGCTCCCGCCCGCCCTGCCCGTTGCCCTGCCCGGTGAGGCAGCCGTAGCCGGAGCCGGGGCGGCCGGGCAGCCCGAGGGCGAGCGCCAGGTTGACGAAGGCGGTGACGGTGTCGACGCCCTTGGCGTGCTGCTCGGCGCCCCGCGCGGTCAGGATGATCACGCGTTCGGCGGTGCCGAGGGCCCGGGCGGTCGCCTCCAGGTCGGCCACCGGCACCCCGGAGAGCGCCTCGGCGCGGGCCGGCCACCAGCCGGCCACGCCGCGACGGACCGCCTCGAAGCCGGTGGTACGGGCGGCCACGTACTCCCGGTCGACCCAACCCTCGGTGAGCGCGACGTGCAGCAGCGCGTTGGCCACCGCCAGGTCGGTGCCGGGCAGGGGTTGCAGGTGCAGGTCGGCCTGGCGGGCGGTGGCGGTGACCCGGGGGTCGACCACGATCAGCCGACCACCGCGTTCGCGCTGCGCGGTCAGCCAGCGCACCAGCGGGGGCATGGTCTCCGCGGGGTTCGCGCCGACCAGCAGCAGCGTGTCGGCCCGGCCCAGGTCGGCCAGCGGGAACGGCAGCCCCCGGTCGATGCCGAAGGCGCGCATCCCGGCAGCCGCCGCCGAGGACATGCAGAACCGTCCGTTGTAGTCGATGTGCCTCGTACGCAGTGCCACGCGGGCGAACTTCCCCAGCGCGTACGCCTTCTCGTTGGTTAGCCCGCCGCCGCCGAAGACGGCGACCGCGTCGCGGCCGTGTCCCTGCTGGACGGCGCGCAGGCCGGTGACGACCCGGTCGAGGGCGGCGGCCCAGCTCGCCGGGCGCAGCTCGCCGGCCTGGTCGCGCAGCAGCGGGGTGGTCAGCCGCTCGGGGTGGTCGAGCAGTTCGGCGGCGGTCCAGCCCTTCTGGCAGAGGCCGCCCCGGTTGGTGGGGAACTGCCGGGGCAGCACCGTCGCCCGGCCGGCCTCCTCGCGCAGCGTCATCCCGCACTGGAGAGCGCAGTACGGGCAGTGCGTCGCCACCTCCCGGGGCGCCCGCCCCGGTCCGGTCGCCGCGTGTGCACCGTCTGTCATGTCGGCAAAGCGTGCCGGCGGGCGGTTTCCGGTCCGGGTCCCGTCTGTTTCGGTCCTGTCAAGAGCCGTTCACACCGCACGCGGGCACCGGACCGGCTCGCGTGTTTACAATATGGGAAAACTATCCTGATATTTGGGAGGCGCGATGAGCGTGGCCGAGGCCTTCGACGCGGTGGCGGGCAGCTACGACGAGGCCCGCCGGCGTCTGGTGCCCTGCTTCGACGCCTTCTACGGCACCGCCGTCGAAGTGGCCGCGCCGCCGCTGCGGGCGGCGCTCGCCTCGGGGCGTACCCCGGAGGTGCTGGACCTGGGCGCGGGCACCGGGCTGCTGTCGCTGCTGCTCGCGGCGGCGGTGCCGGGGGTCCGGCTGACCCTGGTCGACGCCGCGCCGGCCATGCTCGCCGTCGCCGCCGACCACCTGCGGTCCCGCGGCGTCGCGCACCGGACGGTCCGGGCCGACCTGGCGGGGGAGTTGCCCGCCGGCCGCTACGACGCCGTGGTCAGCGCGCTGGCCATCCACCACCTCGACGACGCGGGCAAGCGCGCGCTCTACCGGCGGGTGCCGGCGGCGCTGGCCCCCGGCGGCGTCTTCGTCAACGCCGAGCAGGTCGCCGGCCCCACCCCGGCGCTCGACCGGCGGTACCACGAGGTGTGGCTGGGGCAGGTCGCGGCGCTGGGCTCCGACGCCGACGAGATCGCCGCGGCCGAGGGCCGGATGGCGTACGACCGGCCGGCGCCGGTCGCCGCGCAGTGCCGCTGGCTGGCCGAGGCTGGCCTGGTCGACGTCGACTGCTTCTTCAAGCAGTGGCGGTTCGCCGTGTTCGGCGGTCGGCGTGGACCCGACGCCGAGCCTGCCGGCTGACCACCCCGCCCAGCGGGAGGCGGTGGGTATGTCGGGTTGGGCGGTCGGTGGTGAGCGGGATGACTGGCGGTCATACCGCTGGGTAGTCTCCACGGCATGACTGCCAAGGTGACCCTGTCGTTCTCGGACGAGACGATCGAGGAGGCCCGGCGGTTCGCCAAGCGCGAAGGGCTCTCCCTGTCGGCGTGGATGGACCAGGCGGCCCGGGAGAAGGCGCTGCGCGAGGTCTTCACCGCGCACGCCGCCGCCGTCGGCCGGGCCGGGCTCGACCTCGAAGCCGCCGCTCTCGCTGACGCCCGCGAGGTGGGCATGGTCGACGACGCGCTCTTCGGTGGGCGCCCGCGTGCTGCGTAGGGGCGAGGTCTGGCGCATCGACGGCGCCCGGGAACGGCTCGGACTGGTGGTCAGCTCCGACGTCTACAACTCCACCGACGTGCCGATCGTGATCGTCGTCGAGGTGGTCGAGGAGGCGCTGCTGCGCGACTCGCCCCTGGCGGTGCCGATGGGCGCGTACGTGGTGATGCCCGACCGGATCTCCTCGCCGATGAAGAAGTGGTTCACCGAGTGCGTGGACGTCGCCGACACCGGGACCATGCTCAGGGTCGGCCGGGCGCTGCGCATCCTCCAGGAACTCTGACATCTCACCGGCGGCATCCGCCCCCGGTGCGGTCTCCGTTTCCCGCCCGACCCGCGACGGGCACCGTCGGGTAACGCCCGATTCCTAGCGTTCCTCCACGTCGCACCCGACGAGGAGGAGTCGCCGTGAGCACACTGGCCCCCACCACACCCCCGGCCGAGGCCGTTGCGCCGGTCGCCGGCCGCCGGCACCGCATCGACGACTGGCGGCCCGAGGACCCCGAGTTCTGGCGTACGACCGGGGCGCCGGTCGCCCGCCGCAACCTCCGGGTCTCGATCTTCGCCGAGCACGTGGGCTTCTCGGTGTGGAGCCTCTGGTCGGTGACGGTGCTCTTCCTCGGCCCCGAGTACGGCATCGACCCGGCGGGGAAGTTCCTGCTCACCGCCGTGCCGGCTGCCCTCGGGGCGGCGCTGCGGCTGCCCTACACGCTGGCCGTGGCGCGCTTCGGCGGGCGGACCTGGACGATCGTCAGCGCGCTGCTGCTGCTCGTCCCGGCCGTGCCGATGACGGTGCTGCTGGAGCCGGGCGTCTCCTACTCCACCCTGATGGTGCTGGCCTGCCTGACCGGCGTGGGTGGGGGCAACTTCGCCTCCTCGATGGCGAACATCAACCTGTTCTATCCGCAGCGGCTCAAGGGCCGGGCGCTCGGGCTCAACGCCGGCGGCGGCAACCTCGGCGTGCCGGCGGTGCAGCTGGTCGGCCTGGCGGTGCTGGCGACGGCGGGGGCCGCGTACCCCCGGCTGGTGCCGGCGGTCTACCTGCCGCTGATCGTGCTGGCCGCGCTCGCCGCGGCGCGCGGGTTGGACGACATCTCCGGGGCGCGCAACGAGCCCGGCGCGCTGCGTGAGGCGGCCCGCGACCCGCACACCTGGATCATGTCGCTGCTCTACGTCGGCACCTTCGGCTCGTTCATCGGCTTCTGCTTCGCCTTCGGTCAGGTTCTCCAGCTCCAGTTCGCCGAGCGCTTCCCGACCCCGGTCGACGCCGCCTGGCTCACCTTCCTCGGCCCGCTGGTCGGCTCGCTGATCCGGCCGGTCGGCGGGCACCTCGCCGACCGCCTCGGCGGGGCCCGGGTGACCTTCTGGAACTTCGTCGCGATGGCGGCCGGCGCCTCGTTGGTGCTCCACGCCGCCCGGGAGCGGTCGTTCGGGCTCTACCTGCTCGGCTTCCTGTCGCTCTTCGTCTTCTCCGGAATCGGCAACGGCTCGACCTACAAGATGATCCCGGCGATCTTCCGGGCCCGGGCGACGGCGGAGGTGGCCGCCGGTCGGCGGGAGGCGGTCGCGGCGCAGCGTCGGGCCGGGCGGATGACCGGCTCGGTGATCGGCATCGCCGGGGCGGTCGGGGCCTCCGGCGGGGTGCTGGTGAACATCGCCTTCCGGCAGTCGTTCCTGACGGGAGGTAGCGCGGACGCGGCGTACGTCGCCTTCATCGTCGCGTACGCGCTCTGTTTCGGGGTGACCTGGCTGGCCTACCTGCGGCCGGGTCCGCGCCGGCTGACCGGCGTGTGACCGCCGCCATGTATCCTCGGGGGGCCAGGCGGGGGCGGTACCCCGTTTTGACCTGCCGACGGGGCGGCGGGTATCGTTGCCTGCTGTTGTACGACATCCAGAGGCGTGCCGCCTGAGGTACGCTTGGTCGTTCGTGCGCGCCCGGTAACCTCGGCGCGCGACCCCAGACCGACGACGAGACAAGGTATACCTGTGCGTACGTACAGCCCGAAGCCGGGTGAGATCGAGCGTCAGTGGCACGTCATCGACGCCTCTGATGTCGTGCTGGGCCGCCTGGCCACCCACGCCGCCACGCTGCTGCGCGGCAAGCACAAGCCGACTTTCGCGCCGCACGTCGACACGGGCGACTTCGTCGTCATCGTGAACGCGGGCAAGGTCGCGCTGACCGGCAACAAGCGTCACACCAAGGTCGCCTACCGCCACTCCGGCTACCCGGGCGGTCTTAAGCAGGTCGGCTACGACGAGCTGCTGACCAAGCGTCCCGAGCGGGCCATCGAGCTGGCCGTCAAGGGCATGCTCCCGCACAACAAGCTCGGCCGTCAGCTCATCAAGAAGCTGAAGGTCTACGCCGGTGCCGAGCACCCGCACGGCGCGCAGCAGCCGGTGCCGTTCGAGATCAAGCAGATCGCGCAGTGAGCGCGGGCGAAGGAAACAGCATGACCGACATCACCGAGACCGAGGTTGCCCCCGAGGAGGCCACCGAGGCGCCGGCGCCCGTCGCCCGCGCGCCGCGTGGTGACCGCCCGATCCAGACCGTGGGTCGGCGCAAGGAGGCCATCGTCCGGGTGCGCATCGTCCCCGGCAGCGGCAAGATCACGTGCAACGGCCGGGACCTCGAGGCCTACTTCCCGAGCAAGGTGCACCAGCAGCTGATCAAGGACCCGCTGGTCACCGCCGAGAAGCCGGAGGCCTTCGACGTCATCGCCAACCTGCGTGGCGGCGGCACCACCGGTCAGGCCGGCGCGCTGCGCCTGGCCATCGCCCGGGCCCTGATCGTCAGCGAGCCGGACGACCGTCCCGCGCTGAAGAAGGCCGGCTTCCTCACCCGGGACGCCCGGGTCAAGGAAAGCAAGAAGTACGGCCTCAAGAAGGCCCGTAAGGCTCCCCAGTACTCGAAGCGCTGATCATCAGCGGCGCGTTGTACTTCTGACGGACGGCCGGGTTCACCTCCCCTCGACGGGAGGTGGCCCGGCCGTTTGCCTTTCCTGGACCGTTTCATCGGAGGTTGGCGGGTATGGGCCGGTTGTTCGGCACGGACGGCGTACGCGGGCGGGCGAACGCGGATCTCACGCCTGAGTTGGCGCTGGCGGTGGCGGTCGCCGCCGCCCACACGCTCGCCGAGTCGGACCGGAGCCATCCCCCGCTGGCCGTGGTCGGGCGGGACACCCGGGCCAGCGGCGAGATGCTGGAGGCGGCCGTGGTCGCCGGGCTCACCAGCGCCGGCGCCAACGTGGTCCGGGTGGGCGTGCTGCCCACCCCGGCCGTGGCGTTCCTCACCGCCGAGGCCAAGGCCGACCTCGGCGTGATGCTCTCCGCCTCGCACAACCCGATGCCCGACAACGGGATCAAGCTCTTCGCCGCCGGCGGGCACAAGCTGCCGGACGACATCGAGATGCGGATCGAGGCGGCCGTCGAGGCGAACGCCACCACCGCCTGGGAGCGGCCGGTCGGCGCCGGCGTCGGCCGGGTGCACGACCTGCTCGACGGCGCGGACCACTACGTGCAGCACCTGATCGGCACCCTGCCGCACCGCCTCGACGGCCTCAAGGTCGTGGTCGACTGCGCCAACGGCGCGGCGGCCGAGGTGGCGCCTGTGGTGTACCGGGAGGCCGGGGCCGAGGTCGTCGCCATCTACGCCGAGCCGGACGGCCTCAACATCAACGACGAGTGCGGCTCCAACCACCTTGAGGCCCTGCGGGCCGCGGTGGTCGAGCACGGCGCGCACCTCGGCATCGCCCACGACGGCGACGCCGACCGCTGCGTCGCGGTGACCGCCGACGGCGACGAGGTCGACGGCGACCAGGTGATGGCGATCCTCGCGCTCGCCATGCGGGAGGCCGGCACGCTCACCGACGACACCCTGGTCGCCACGGTGATGAGCAACCTCGGCCTGCGGCTGGCCATGTCCGCGCAGGGCATCCGCCTCCTGGAGACCAAGGTCGGCGACCGGTACGTGCTGGAGGAGCTGCGCGCGTCCGGCCTCGCGCTGGGCGGCGAGCAGAGCGGGCACATCGTGATGCCCGCGTACGCCACCACGGGCGACGGCGTGCTGACCGGGCTGCACCTGATGTCCCGGCTGGCCGCCACCGGCAAGTCCCTCGCGGAGCTGGCCGCCGTGGTGACCAGGCTGCCGCAGGTGCTGATCAACGTCCCCGTCGGCGACCGTACGGTCGGCGCGGCCGCGCCCGCCGTCCGGGCCGAGGTCGAGCGGGCCGAGGCGGAGCTGGGCGAGACCGGCCGGGTGCTGCTGCGCCCGTCCGGCACCGAGCCGCTGGTCCGCGTCATGGTCGAGGCGGCCACCGAGCAGGTCGCCCGCAGCGTCGCCGAGCGCATCGCCGAGCAGGTCCGCACCGCCAGCCCGACCGCCTGACCTCTCGCATCGGCCCGGGCCCCGGCGGGTCTACAGGCGCAGGCCGGCGGCCCGCCGGAAGGTGGCTGCCGGGTCCTCGCCGTCGGTGAGGTTCACGTCCTCGACGATCCGCCCGTCGCCGAGGCGGATCAGCCGGTCGCACCGGGCGGCCACCGCCCGCTCGTGGGTGGCGAGCAGGACGGTCATGCCGTGCCGGTCGCGCAGGTCCAGCAGCAGGTCGAGGATCTGCCCGCCGGTGGTCGAGTCGAGGTTGCCGGTCGGCTCGTCGGCGAGCAGCAGCCCGGGGGAGCCCATCAGCGCCCGGGCGATCGCGACCCGCTGCTGCTGGCCGCCGGAGAGCTGGGCCGGCAGGGCCCGCTCCCGCCCGGCGAGGCCGACCGCGTCGAGCAGCTCCCGGGCCCGGGCGGCATGGTCGGCCCGCCCCCGGCGGGGCAGCACCGGCACGACCACGTTGTCCAGCACGGTGAGCGCGGGCAGCAGGTGGTAGCGCTGGAAGACGAAGCCGACCCGCTGCCGGTACCGGGTCAGGGCCGAGCGGCCGAGCGCGGTGATCTCCTGCTCGTCCACGGTGATCGTGCCGGCGTCCACCTGCTCGATCGCGCCGATCATGTGCAGCAGCGTCGACTTCCCGGAGCCGCTGGGCCCGGTCAGCGCCACCACCGCCCCGGCCGGGATCTCCAGGGACACGTCGTCGACCGCCGTCACCTGCTGCGGGCCGGCCCCGAAGCGCCGGACCAGCCCGGCGATGCGGACCGTGCTGCCCGTCGTCGTCTCCATCGTCACTCCTCCGCGAGCAGTCGGGCGGTCGGCAGCCGGCGCAGCAGCGCGGCCGGGACCAGGGCGGCCACCGAGGTGACCAGGACACCGGCCGCCGCCACCGACGCGGCGACCGCGACCAAGGTGCCGGGCAGGGCGCCGACCAGCCAGGCCGCCCCGGCCAACCCGAGGCCGGCGCCGGTGACCGCGCCGAGCAGACCCAGGGCCAGCCCCTCGTAGGCGATGAGGCGGCCCAGTGCGGCGTCGCTCCAGCCGACCGCGCGCAGGGTGGCCAGCTCGGCGGCCCGGTCCCGGATGTTCAGGTAGAGCACGTCGGCGACGGCGGCGGCGCCGAGCAGCACCGTCGCGACGGCCGCCATGGTGTCCGCGCCCCGCACGCTCAGCGACACCGTGTCACCGAGCAGGCTGCCGACGATGGCGCCGCGGAACGCGTATCCGGCGGCGGCGACCAGGGTCAGCGCGGCCACCCCGATGGCCAGCGCGCCGGCCCCGAGCAGGGTGCGGCCGGGCGTACGCGCCAGGTTGGCGAGGGCCAGGCCGATTAGGGTGCGCGGCCGGCGTACCCACCGGGCCGTCGCCACCGCCGGGCGCAGCGCGGCGGCCGGGTGGGCGCGCGCTGCCCGCAGGGCCGGCGTCAGGCCCGCGACCAGCGCCAGCAACAGCGCCACCGGTACGGCCAGCAGCGCCCGCCGCCACCCCACGTCGATGCCGAGCGCGGCGCCGAGCGGGACGGCCAGCGCCAGCGCGAGCAGACCGGCGGCCAGCCCGAGGGCGGCGACCTCGCCGAGGATCAGCGCGCCGATCCGCCGGGCGGGCCAGCCCAGGCAGGCGAGCACCGCCAGCTCGGACCGGCGGTCCCGGACGGCGGCGGCGACCGCGTTGCCGAGGAAGAGCGCGCAGACCACCAGCACCAGTACGAACAGCGCGACGCTCTTGCGGTCCACCGCCTTCGTGATCACCGAGGCGACCCCGAGCGCCGACCACTCCTCGGTCAGCAGCAGCGCCGGCCGGCCGAACGACCCGGCGGGCAGCTCCACGGCCTGCGGGGCGGGCGACGAGCCGAGGGTGATGTCGACGTCGAGCCCGGTGACCAGGGCGATCCGCTCGGCGACCAGCCGGACCTGCTCGGCGGCGCGGTCGCTGTAGCCGCCCACGTCGGCGACCCGGACCCGGATCGCGCTGATCGGGGCGGCGAGCTGCGGACTGCCGCCGCCCGCCAGCAGCTTCGGCACGCTGGCGAGGCTGGTCAGCAGCAGCGGCGGGGCGGAGAGGTGACCGGCCGGGTTGCCGCCCGGCTCCAGCGCACGGCCGCCCAGGGCGTCCCGGCTGGCGGCGTCCGCGCCCTGCGCCGTCGGCGGCTCGTACGTCTCCAGCGGCACCCGCCCGAGGTCGCTGAAGCCGGTCAGCTTCGCCGGGTCGAAGACCCCCACGGCCCGCCAGCTCCGGTACAGCAGGTTACGTGGATTCCCCTTCTTCAGCGGGAGCTTGCGCAGCGACCGTGCTCCGGTGTCGTCGGCCAGCCACGGACGCGGGAACGGGTTGAACGCGGTCTGGTCGCCGTACACCTCCGGATCGGTCGCCGGGAGCGCGCCGACCCGCAGCGTGCCGTCGGGCAGCCGGTCGTACCGCGTCGGGCCGGCCTGGACCATCGCCTGGAGCTGGCCGAAGCAGCAGCCGGTCGGGGAGACGCCTGCGGCGAGCCGGGCGCGCCAGCCGGAGGCGACGTCGTGGCGAGCTTCGCCGGCGGGGAGCTCGGGGCCGCGCCGCAGGGCCCGCTCCAGCTCGGCGAGTTCGACACCGGCGGGGCGGGCCGCGGGCAGCCGGGTGAAGCTGGCGCGCAGCTCCTCGTCGACGAAGGGGCGACTGGTCGCGAGCACCGGCACGGTGTGCAACTCATCCGAGTCGATGTGCTTGATGGTCGTCGTGTCGTCCGGGCCGAGCGCCCGCCCGTCGACCACCGCTCGGCCTAGGCCCACGAGGCGGTCCTCGGCGGCCGGGTCCACGGCGGCGAGCAGGAGCGGCACCGTCAGGCTGACCGCGATCCGCAGCCGGTCCGAGGTGGACGAGGGGTCCGACCCCGCGTCGGGGAAGACGCCCCCGCCGGCCTCGAAGCGGCCGTCGGGGAGCAGCCGTACGGCCACCAGCGACCACTCCTCCCGTTCGGAGTACGCGCCCGGGCTGCCCAGGACGGCCCGGGGATCGCAGACGGCCCGGGTGCTGCCGTCGGGCAGCACCTCGCGGGGCTCGGCCCACCCGCACGGGGCCCACGGATAGCTGCGCCCGTCGGTGTACTGCGTGGCGTCGCTGGCCTGGGGCACGTCGGTGCGGGGGTAGATCAGCGGGTGGGTGGTGACGTACACGAAACGGGGCCGGCCCGGCGCGCCGGAGAGGCCGCGCTCGGCGACGAACCGGGGATCGACGCGGATGACCTGCCGGTCGAGCGAGCGGTCGACGGCGTCGGTCAGGTCCAGCGGGGTCGGCACGGGTGCGGTGGAGTATCCGAGCATCGCGATGGGGGCGGCGACGTCCACCCCGGTGACCGCCTTCACCTGGTCGTACTGCGCGGTGGTGATGCCGCCGAAGAGCCCGGAGAGGTAGTTGGGCTGGACCAGCCGGCGTTCGGCCTCCAGCGGGGTTCGCGTGCCCTTCGGGCGGACCAGGATGTCGTAGGCGGCGTCGGTGTTCCGCTCGACGGAGCCCGTGACGTCGAGGCGGGAGGTGGTGGTGGCGCCGGTCAGCACGACGAACCCGGTGGTCGCCACCAGTACGCCGAGCAGCAGCGCCACCGACCGTCCCGCACGGCCGCGAAGCTGTCTCCAGATGATGTCGAACATGTCGCGCCTCCCCGTGTGCTGAGCACACTGTGCGCGATACATTGTGACAATGCAAGGCCCGGCGGCGGTGAGCCCCGGGTCGGATCGGAGTAGACGGTGGCGATACAGCACGCGGTCCTGGCCCTGCTCGTCGGCGGGCCCAGCTACGGATACGAGCTGAAGGGCGCCTTCGAGGAGGCGGTCGGCCCGCAGTGGGGGCCGCTCAACATCGGGCACCTCTACCAGATCCTCGACCGGCTCTCCCGCGACGGCCTGGTGGTGGCCGAGCGGCAGCCCCAGCCGGTCAAGCCCGACCGGGTGGTCTACGAGATCACCCCGGAGGGCCGGGCCGAGCTGGCGCGCTGGCTCGGCGAGCCCAGCCCGCGCAGCGGCGGGTTCCGGGACGACTTCTTCCTCAAGGTGACCGCCGCGGCCCGCTCCGGCGAGCCGGCCACCGTACGCGCGGTGCTCGGCAACCAGCGCGGTCACCTGATGCGGGAGCTGCGCAACCTCGACGGGCTGCGCCGCCAGGCCGACGACCCCGTGGTCGGCCTGCTGCTCTCGGCGGCGAGTCGACACGTCGAGGCCGACCTGGCCTTCGTCGACGACGCCGAGCAGGTGCTGCTCGCCGACGGCGGCGCGGCGCTCGCCCGGCTCCGGGTGCCCCGCTCGGAGGCGGCGTCGCAGGAGCGGGGGACCGGCCCGACCCGGGCGGCTGGCTGACGCTCAGGCGTACGCGTCGACCCGCCCGACCCGACCCGACTCGGCGCGGCCCGACCCGGCGTGGACGGCGCGCGGCCGGCCGCGGGAGGCTCAGGTCGCGGACAGCCGGCGCAGCCGGGTGACGGCCTCGGTCAGCACGTCGGGGCGCTTGCAGAAGGCGAAGCGGATCAGGTGCCGACCGGCCTCGGCGTCGTCGTAGAAGACCTGCGTCGGCACGGCGACCACCCCGCACCGCCCGGGCAGGGACCGGCAGAACTCCACCCCGTCCCGCCCGCCCAGCGCGCCGACGTCGGCGGTCACGAAATAGGTGCCCTCCGGCGCGAGCACCTCGAACCCGGCGTCGGTGAGCCCGCCGACGAGCTGGTCGCGGCGGGCCTGCATGCCGTCGCGGAAGTCGGCGAAGTAGTCGTCCGGCAGGGCCAGCGCCACCGCGACCGCCGGCTGGAGCGGCGCGGCGTTGACGAAGGTCAGGAACTGCTTCACCCGCAGCACCGCCGAGACCAGCGCCGCCGGCCCGCTCACCCAGCCGACCTTCCAGCCCGTGCAGGAGAACGTCTTGCCGGCCGACGAGATGCGCAGCGTCCGCTCCCGCATGCCGGGCAGCGTGGCCAGCGGGACGTGCGGGGTGGACGCGTCGGTGAAGACCAGGTGCTCGTACACCTCGTCGGTCACCGCGTACGCGCCGTGCTCCCGGCACAGCTCGGCGACCAGGGCCAGCTCGTCGGGGGTGAAGACCTTGCCGGTCGGGTTGTGCGGCGAGTTGAGCAGCACCAGCCGGGTGCGCGGGCCGAACGCGGCGCGCAGGGCGGCCGGGTCGAAGGCGTACCGGCCGTCGGCGGCGGGACGCAGCGTGACCGGGCGCCGGACCGCGCCGGCCAGCGCGATCGAGGCGGCGTACGAGTCGTAGTAGGGCTCGAAGCAGACGACCTCGTCGCCCGGCTCGCAGAGCCCGAGGATCGCCGCCGCGATCGCCTCGGTGGCGCCCGCCGTCACCACGATCTCGCCGTCCGGGTCGTACTCCAGCCCCCAGAACCGGCGCTGGTGCGCCGCCACCGCCGCGCGCAACGCCGGGACGCCCGGGCCCGGCGGGTACTGGTTCTGCCCGGTGCGCAGCGCCTCCGCGGCGGCGGCCAGCATCTCCGGCGGCCCGTCGGTGTCGGGGAAGCCCTGGCCGAGGTTGACCGCGCCGGTGCGCACGGCGAGGGCGGACATCTCGGCGAAGACGGTCGTCCCGAACGGGCGCATCCGGGCCACCAGCGGATCCACGTCGGCGGTCGTCACGCCCGCCAGCCTACGGACTCCCGGCGCGGCTTCAACCCCTGCCGAGCGCGGCCCCGACCGCCCGGGATCGTCGCCGGCAGCACCGTCGCCCGGCGGAGCTATGTCACGGAGAGTGCCGCTTCCCCTCCGATCGCTCAAGTTGGGTGATCGTTTACCCGGCTTTCGCGCACGCGCGATGAGTGAAACTAGGTTAGGCTGCGGGACATGTGTGGAATCGTTGGTTACGCCGGCGCGCGCCCGGCGCTCGGCATCGTGCTCGACGGACTGCGGCGGCTGGAATACCGCGGCTACGACTCGGCCGGCGTCGCCATCGTCTGCGACGGCGCGCTGCTGACCGAGAAGAAGGCCGGCAAGCTGGCCAACCTGGAGAAGGTGCTCTCCGAGCGGGCCGCCGAGGATCCCACCTCCTGCGCGGCCAGCCCGATCGGCATCGGCGACGGCACCACCGGCATCGGGCACACCCGCTGGGCAACCCACGGCGGTCCGACCGACCGCAACGCCCACCCGCACCTGGCCCCCGACGGCCGCGTCGCCGTGATCCACAACGGCATCATCGAGAACTTCGCGAAGCTGCGCGCCGAGCTGGAGGCCGACGGCGTCCAGTTCACCAGCGACACCGACACCGAGTGCGCCGCGCACCTGCTCTCCGCCGCGCTGGCCGACCTGCGCGCCGCCGGCCATCCCGACGGGCCGCAGCTGCTCGCCGCCGGCATGCGGGTGGTCTGCCAGCGGCTGGAGGGCGCGTTCACGCTGCTCGCCGTCGACGCCGCGGTGCCCGGCGCGGTGGTCGGCGCCCGGCGCAACTCGCCGCTCGTCGTCGGGCGGGGCGACGGGGAGAACTACCTGGCCAGCGACGTGGCCGCGTTCATCGAGCACACCCGGGAGGCGGTGGAGCTCGGCCAGGACCAGATCGTCCTGATCACCGGCGACACCATCGAGATCACCGACTTCGCCGGCCAGCCCGCCAGCGGCAAGGACTTCCACATCGACTGGGACTCCTCCGCCGCCGAGAAGGGCGGCTACGACTGGTTCATGCTCAAGGAGATCGAGGAGCAGCCGCAGGCCATCGCGGACACGCTGCTCGGCCGGCTCACCGACTCCGGCGAGATCATGCTCGACGAGGTCCGCCTCAGCGACCAGGACCTGCGCGACGTCGACAAGATCTTCATCGTCGCCTGCGGCACCGCGTACCACTCCGGTCTGGTCGCCAAGTACGCCATCGAGCACTGGACCCGGATCCCCTGCGAGGTGGAGCTGGCCAGCGAGTTCCGCTACCGCGACCCGGTCCTCGACCGGTCCACGCTGATCGTGGTGATCTCGCAGTCCGGCGAGACGATGGACACCCTGATGGCGCTGCGGCACGCCAAGGAGCAGAAGGCGCGCGTCCTGGCCATCTGCAACACCAACGGCTCGACCATCCCCCGGGAGTCCGACGCGGTCCTCTACACCCACGGCGGGCCGGAGATCGCCGTCGCGTCCACCAAGGCGTTCCTCACCCAGCTCGTCGCCTGCTACCTGATCGGCCTGCACCTGGCGCAGGTGCGCGGCATCAAGTTCGCCGACGAGGTGGCCGCCGTGGTCGCCCAGCTCCAGGAGATGCCGGGCAAGCTGCGCGAGCTGCTGGACCGGATCGAGCCCGTCCGCGAGCTGGCCCGCGACCTTAAGGCCGAGCCGACCGTGCTCTTCATCGGCCGGCACGTGGGCTACCCGGTGGCCCTGGAGGGCGCGCTCAAGCTCAAGGAGCTGGCGTACATGCACGCCGAGGGCTTCGCCGCCGGCGAGCTGAAGCACGGCCCGATCGCGCTGATCGACAAGGGCACCCCGGTGATCTGCATCGTGCCGTCCCCGGTCGGCCGGGGCATGCTGCACGACAAGGTGGTCTCCAACATCCAGGAGGTACGCGCGCGCGGCGCCCGGACGATCGTGATCGCGGAGGAGGGCGACGAGGCGGTCGTCCGCTACGCCGACCACCTGATCCGCGTGCCGCGTACGCCGACGCTGCTCGCGCCGCTGGTCACCACCGTGCCGTTGCAGGTCCTGGCGGCCGAGATCGCCGCCGCCCGGGGGCACGACGTGGACCAGCCCCGCAACCTGGCGAAGTCGGTCACGGTCGAGTAGGCCGCCCGACGACGGGCCCCGTCCACCCCCGTCGGTGGGCGGGGCCCGCCGCGTTGCGCGGGTCAGCGGCCGAGCACCACCCGGGCCATCCCGTCGAGGGCCGGGTTGTCGGGCGCCCAGTAGCCCGTGTGGCCGTGCCGGCCGCTGGGGAACGTACGCCCGCCGAAGCCCGGGTGGGACGGGTCCTGCCCGAACCACAGCTCCCGCTCCGGCGCGCCGAGCAGCGCCCCGATCGCCGGGCCGACCGGCGACGCGCCCAGCAGGGACCGGCGGGCCAGCTCGTCCGGCGACCGGGCCCACCGGATCACGTCGTCCGGCGCGGTGCTCGCCCAGACCTGCCCGGGCGGCACGCCCAGCTCGCCGGCGTGCGCGACCCCCACCCCGGGCGAGCCGACGAAGACCAGCGCGTCGGCGGCCAGCCCGTGGTCGCGGGCGGCCGTGCCGACCACCAGCGAGCCGTAGCTGTGCCCGAGCACGGTCTGCCGGCCCGGCGGCCCGTCGTGGGTCTCCCGCAGCCCCTCCTGGAACCGGTGCAGCGCCGGGCCGGCGTTCTGGGCCTGACCCGGCCACGCCGCCTCGTGCAGGAAGTCGGGGGCGTCGTAGTCCAGCCAGAGCACCGCGGCGGCCTCCTCCTCGGGGGCGAGGGCGGCGCAGCGGGCCAGCACCCGCGCCGCGCGGCCCAACTCGCCGGGCACGTCGTGCAGGCCGGCGGTCATCCCCGGCACGTAGGTCAGCACCCGGGCCGACCGGTCGGGGTTGCCCAGCGCCACCACCGCCCGTCCCTCACCGCCCGTGCCCAGCCCCAGCAGGTACGCCCGGGGCTGCTCGTCGCCCCCCAGGCGGGCGGCCAGCGCGTCCAGCCCGGCCAGGGACTTCCCGATCCGCGACAGCCCGGCCAGCTCGACCGGCCCGCGCGGCACCCGCTCCAGCAGCCGTCGCCGCGCGCCCAGCAGTTCCTCCCGCCGCGCCCCGAGCAGCAGCCGGTTGGCCTGGTCGCGGGCGGCCACCGGCACCCCGTCGAGGCGGCCGAGGAGCCCCGGCTCGTGCGCGACGAGCCATCGGCGCTGCGCGGGGGTGAGCCCGGCCCACCAGGCCCGCACCGAGGCCGGGTCGGCGCCGGCCTTCGGGCGGCCGGGCGGCGGCCGCTCGGCCCACCCCGCGCGGCCAGCGCGTCCAGCCGGCCCGCGGCCTCCCGGTCGGCCGCGCCGGCCAGCTCCAGCGCCGCCCGGATCGCCGCACCCACCTCGCCCACCCCGGCTCCGCCCGCGCCGGCCCCGGGCGCTCCGGCCCCGGGTGCGCCAGCCCTGGACGCGCCGGCCCCGGCCGTCCCGGCCCCGGGCGCGCGGACCACGGGTGCGCCGGCTCCGGCCGCGCCCGTCCCGGGGCGTGCGGTCGCCGGTGCGCGGGCGGGGTCGGCGGTGACCCGGCCCTGCCGGTCGACCAGCAGTCCGGCCGCGTCGGCGCGGGCCACCGCGGCGGCGAGCCGGGCCTTGGCGGCGGCCAGCCGGCCGGCGAACTCGGACAGCACCTGGTCGGCCTCGATCAGGGCGGGGGAGACGGCGGTCAGCTCGGTGCGCAGGGCCGCGAGCCGGGCGTCGGCGGCGACGCCGGCCCCGCCCGACCAGCCGGACCGCAGCACCGCCGCGCCGGCGGTCAGCTCGTCGGCCCGCCGCGCCACCGGGCCGGTCAGCCCCCGCCAGGCCACCCCGGCCGCCCGCCACGCGTCGGGATCGGCCGCCCACAGCTGCCGGTAGCCGACGTCCGTCGCGCGGCCGGCGGGGTGCGCCGGGCGCGGCGGAGGCGTCGGGCGTGCCGGGGGCGCCGGCGGGACCGGGCGCGCCGCGTGCCCGGCCGGGGCCGGACGGCCCGGCGCCGGGGGTGCCGGCACGTTCACCGGGGCAGCGCGGTGAGGCGGCCGGCCGCCCGGTCGTCCACCGCCTCGTACGCCTCGGCGGCGCGACGGACCGCCCCGGCCGTGTGGGCCACCCGGGCGCCGAGCCCGCCGAACCAGGTGTGCACGGCCGACTCCAGCCCGGCCGACGCCGCGCCGGTCGACCACTCCGGGGCCGGCACCACCAGCCCGGGCGCCCCAACCAGCCCGTGTGCCAGCCGGTACGCGTCGTCGTCGAGCCCGCGCGCGGCCCGGCGCAGCGCGTCCGGTCGTACGGTCAACGGCTGCTCGGTCATCCTCGGCCCCCCCGCCTCGCGAAAACATCGACGGCCGCGACGCTAGGCGTCGTTTACGCCCCCGCGCGTGGCCTGTGGACGACGGCCCGCCCGCGTACGGCCGCGTCGTCCACAGGCGTTGCCGCGCGCGGTGCCGAGGGCTAATCTGCGGCGGCCCGCGCCGGTAGGGTGAGCGGGTGATCGTCGCTGTCGGCATCGACGTCGTCCTCGTCGAGCGGTTCGCCAAGGCCCTGGCACGGACACCGCTGCTCGCCGACCGGCTCTTCACGGAGGCCGAGCGGTGCACCCGCTCCGGCAACCCGCGCTCGCCCGAGTCGCTGGCCGCCCGCTTCGCGGCCAAGGAGGCGGTCGCCAAGGCGCTCGGCGCCCCGGCCGGCCTGAGCTGGCACGACTGCGAGGTCGTGCCGGACCCGGACGGCCGGCCCTGGCTGACCGTCTCCGGCACCGTCGCGGCGGCGGCCACCGAGCGCGGGGTCAACCGCTGGCATCTCTCGTTGTCGCACGACGGTGGGATCGCCTCGGCGATGGTGGTCGCGGAGCGGTGATCGGGAGCGTGCCGGATCGCGGCGCGCCGGGAGTCGGACGGGACGGGGTGGCATGAGATCGGTGTGGCGGGTCGCGGACGTACGCGCTGCGGAGGCGGGCCTGATGGCCACGCTGCCGCCCGGGACGCTCATGAAGCGCGCGGCGGCCGGGCTGGCCCGCCGCTGCGCGCTGCTGCTTGCCGACCGGGGCGGCGTCTACGCCGCGCGGGTGCTGCTGCTGGTCGGCTCCGGCGACAACGGCGGCGACACGCTCCTCGCCGGCGCCCACCTGGCCCGGCGGGGCGCCGCCGTGTCGGCGCTGCTGCTGGCCCCCGGCCGGGCGCACGCGGAAGGGCTGGCCGCGCTGCGGGCCGCAGGCGGGCGGACTGTCGACCGGCCGCCGGGCACCGTCGACCTGGTGCTGGACGGCATCGTGGGGATCGGCGGGCGCGGCGGGCTGCGGGACACCGCCGACCAGCTCGCCGCCAGCCTCGTGGGGCACCGGGGGCGCGACGGCGCACCGGCCACCGTGGTCGCCGTGGACGTGCCCAGCGGGGTCGCGGTCGACACCGGGGGAGTGCCGTTGACCGCGTCGGGCCGCCCCAGCGCGGTACGGGCCGACGTGACGGTGGCGTTCGGCGCGCTGAAGCCCGCGCTGGTGGTGGGCCCGGCCGCCGCGCTCGCCGGTGAGGTGGAGCTGGTCGACATCGGGCTGGAGCCGTGGCTGCGGGGCAGCCCGGCGTTGGGCGTGACCGAGTGGTCGGACGTCGTCGACTGGTGGCCCCGGCTGGGCCCGGCCTCGGAGAAGTACAGCCGGGGCGTGGTGGGCGTCGCGACCGGCTCGGCGACCTACCCCGGCGCGGCCGTGCTCTCCGTCGCCGGGGCGCTGGCCGGCCCGACCGGCCTGGTCCGCTACGCCGGCTCGGCCCGGGCCGACGTGCTGCGCCGGCACCCGTCGGTGATCGCGACCGGCCGGGTCGCCGACGCCGGGCGGGTGCAGGCGTGGGTCTGCGGTTCCGGCCTGGGCACCGGCGAGGAGGCAGCCGGGGAGCTGCGGGCGGTGCTCGCCGCCCCGGTGCCGGTGGTGCTCGACGCCGACGCGCTGACGCTGCTGGTCGACGGCTCGCTCGCCGGCCGGCTGCGCACGCGGGACGCCCCGATCGTGGTCACCCCGCACGACCGCGAGTTCACCCGGCTCTGCGGGGAGGAGCCGGGCGCCGACCGGGTGGCCGCCACCCTGCGGCTGGCCGCCTGGATGAACGCGGTGGTGCTGCTCAAGGGCGACCGCACGGTGATCGGCACGCCGGACGGCCGGGCGTACGTCAACCCGACCGGCACCCCGGCGCTGGCCACCGGCGGCACCGGCGACGTGCTGGCCGGGCTGCTCGGCTCGCTGCTCGCCGCCGGGCTGCCCCCGGAGCGGGCGGCGGCCGCCGCCGCGTACCTGCACGGGCTGGCCGGCCGGGAGGCGGCCCGGGGCGGGCCGGTGACGGCGCCCGACGTGGCCGACGCCCTCCGCCCGGTCCTCGCCCGCCTCACCTGACCCGACGGCACCGACCGCACCGACGGCACCGGCGGCACCGGCGGCACCGGCCGCGCCGGCGGTGGCTCCGTGCCGGCTGCGCCGGCCTCGGCCGGGGGGATCGGCGCGGAAAGTAGGCTGGGGGCATGTGGCAGGCCGAGGTACGCGTGGACCTGGACGCGATCCGCGAGAACGTGAGCCGGCTGAGGTCCGGCACCGCCGCCGAGCTGATGGCGGTGGTGAAGGCCGACGGCTACGGCCACGGCATGGTCCCGGCCGCCCGCGCCGCCCTCGACGCCGGAGCCGACTGGCTGGGGGTCTGCACGCTCGACGAGGCGCTCACGCTGCGCCGGGCCGGGATCACCGTGCCGGTGCTGGCCTGGCTCCTCGCGCCCGGGCTGCCGCTGCACGAGGGCGTCGCCGCCGGGGTCGACCTCGGCGTCGCCAGCCTGCCCCAGCTCGACGAGATGGTCGCGGCGGGCCGCGCCGCCGGTCGGCCGGCCCGGCTGCACCTCAAGATCGACACCGGGCTGGCCCGGGGCGGCGCGACCGTCGCAGACTGGCCGGCCCTGCTCGACGCCGCCGCCAAGGCGCAGGCCGACGGCCTGGTCGAGGTGGTCGGGGTGTGGAGCCACTTCGTGTACGCGGACTCGCCCGGCCACCCGACCATCGACCGCCAGATCGCCGTCTTCCACGAGGGGCTGGGCATGGCCGAACAGGCCGGCCTGCGCCCGCGCTACCGGCACCTGGCCAACTCGGCGGCCACCCTGACCCGGCCCGACACCCACTTCGACCTGGTCCGCCCCGGGCTGGCCGTCTACGGTCTCTCCCCGGTGGCCGGCGAGCGCTACGGGCTGCGCCCGGCCATGACCGCCCGCGCCCGGGTGATGCTCGCCAAGCGCGTCCCCGCCGGCTCCGGCGTCTCGTACGGGCACACCTACACCACCGAGCGGGCGGCGAACCTCGCGGTGGTGCCGCTCGGCTACGCCGACGGGGTGCCCCGGCAGGCCTCGAACAGCGGCCCGGTGCAGCTCGGCGGCAAGCGCCGGACGATCTCGGGCCGCGTCTGCATGGACCAGTTCGTGCTCGACTGCGGCGACGACCCGGTGGCCGCCGGCGACGAGGTCACCCTCTTCGGCAGCGGCGCCGACGGCGGGCCCACCGCCGACGACTGGGCCGAGGCGGTCGGCACCATCAACTACGAGATCGTCACACGGTTCGGCAGCACCCGGGTGCCCCGCGTCTACGACGGCGAGCGCCCGTGACGACCCGTTCCCGCATCCCGCTGCCGCGTACCGGACACGCCAAGGCGGCCATCGGCGCGTTGGCCGCCGTCGGGGTCGCCGCCGCCGGGCTCGCGGCCGGCGTCGCCACCGAACGCGCCCTGGTCCGCAAGCTCAAGGCCGACCCCACCGACCGGTACGCCGGGGAGGTCTTCGGCGAGCAGCGGTACGACGACTCCTTCCGGCTGGAGATGCCCGACGGCACCGACATCCACGTCGAGGTGGTGGAGCCGACCCGGCCCGTGCCCGGCAACCCGACCGTGGTGCTGGTGCACGGCTTCTGCCTGGACATGGGCACCTTCCACTTCCAGCGCAAGCTGCTCGCCGAGCGGGGTGAGCACCGGATCGTCGCCTACGACCAGCCCGGGCACGGCCGGTCGGGGCGGCTGGAGACCGGCGAGTACGACCTCACCGCGCTCGGCCGGACGCTGCGCGAGGTGATCGACCGGACCGCCCCGGAGGGGCCGCTGGTGCTGGTCGGCCACTCGATGGGCGGAATGACCATCATGGCGTTCGCCGAGCTGTTTCCGGAGCTGTTCGGCGACCGGGTCGTGGGCACCGTGCTGATGGCCACCTCGGGCGGCCTGATCGCCGAGACCAAACTGGTCGCGCCCGCCCTGCTCGGCCGGGTCGGCGCGCCGGTGCTGCACATGGTCGGCAACGTCACCCGCTACGGCGGCCCGGTGATCGACCGGGCGCGCAGATCCACCACCAACGTGGCCTGGCTGCTCACCCGCAGGTACGGCTTCGGCACCCGCCAGCCCAGTCCGGCCCTGGTGTCGTACGTCGAGACGATGAACTCCCGCACCTCCGCCGACACGGTGACGCGCTACCTGCGGACGCTGGCCACGCACTCCCGGTTCCCGGCGCTCGCCGCGCTGGCGGACACCCCCGTGCTGGTGGTCGTCGGCGACAAGGACATGATCACCCCCGTGACGCACTCCGAGGAGATCGTCCGGCGACTGCCGCACGCCGAGTTCGTCAAGATCTCCGACAGCGGGCACGTGGTGATGCTGGAGCACGCCGACGAGGTCAACGCGGCGCTGGTCCGGTTCCTGGAGGCGCTGTGAGCCACGTCGTGAAGCTGCCGACCGTCGACGACACCCACGAGTTCGGGCGGCGGCTGGCCGGGCTGCTGCGCGCCGGCGACCTGCTGCTGCTGACCGGGCCGCTCGGCGCCGGCAAGACCGCGCTGACCCGGGGCGTCGGGGCCGGGCTCGGGGTGCTCGGGGACGTCACCTCGCCCACCTTCGTGATCGCCCGGGTGCACCGGCCCGACCCGGCCCGGGGCGGCAGGGTGGCGCTGGTGCACGCCGACGCGTACCGGCTGGGGGACGCCGCCGACCCGCGCGCCGAGATCGACGACCTCGACCTGGACGCCTCGGTGGACGAGTCGGTGACCGTTGTCGAGTGGGGCGAGGGTCTGGTCGAGCAGCTCGTCGACGCCCACCTGCGGGTACGCGTCGACCGGCGCGACGACGACACCCGGGTGGTCGAGCTGGAGCCGGTCGGCGGCGACTGGGCGCAGCGCCTGACCGCCCTCGGGTGAGCGCTGTCGTACCGGCTGCCTAGAGTGCGCGGGACGGACCCGACAGGCGAAAGGTTGCCGATGCCCGACGACGCCCCCACCCTGGACCTGCTGGCGCTGCTGCCGGAGGACTGGCGTGCCGTGCTCACCCCGCACCTCGACCCGGCCCGCACCGCCGCGCTGGCCGAGTTCGTCGCGGGCGAGTACGCGACCCGCACCGTCTTCCCGCCGGTCGAGGACCTCTTCTCGGCCTACCGGCTCTGCGCCCCGGCCGACTGCCGGGTGCTGATCCTCGGGCAGGATCCCTACCACAAGGCGGGGCAGGCCCACGGGCTCAGCTTCAGCGTGCGGGAGGGCGTGAGCGTGCCGCCGTCGCTGCGCAACGTCTTCAAGGAGTTGGGCGAGGACCTCGGCGTGCCGAAGCCGCGCGGCGGCAACCTCAGCGGCTGGGCGGCGCAGGGCGTACTGCTGCTCAACGCCGTGCTCACCGTCCGCGAGGCGACGCCCGGCTCGCACGCCAACCGTGGCTGGGAGGAGTTCACCGACGCCACCATCCGGGCGCTCGACGCCATGGACTCGCGGGTGGTCTTCCTGCTCTGGGGCGGCTACGCGCGCAAGAAGGCGGCCCTGGTGACCAACCCGCGGCACGTGGTGCTGGAGGCCGGGCACCCCAGCCCGATGAACCCGCGCGGCTTCCTGGGCAGCCGCCCGTTCAGCGCGGCCAACAAGGCGCTCGCCGACGCCGGCCTGCCCACGGTCGACTGGGAGCGTTCCGCCGGCTGACAGCTGCGCACTTTCGCGGTCACCGCGCGGTGACCGTCCGTTGTAGCCTGTGCTGCGAGCGGTCGGTCGGCGCGTACGCCGTGGCGGTGCCGACCTCGCCGAGCAGCGACGCGAGCCGGGAGGCGGCGATGGCGGCGACGGTCAGCGAACAGCGGTGGCGGGTGGCGCGGACGGCGCTGGCGGAGCAGACCGACCGCTTCCTCGACCTGGTCCGCGCCACCCCACCCGAGGCCATGGCCACCGCCCACTGGTCGGTGGCCGACACGCTGGCCCACGTGGGCTCCCTGGCGTGGTACTACGCGTGCCTCGTGGACCCGGACCACCCGCCCCTGCCGGTGCCGGGTCTGCACCGTCAGCTCCCGGACGTCACCGTCGACACGGTGGCGGACTTCAACGACGTGCTGCTGCGGCACCTCACCGAGCGCGAGCCGCAGGCCCTGGCCGACCGGTTGCGGGCCGACGTCGGGCGGCTCCTGGCCGTCTGCGAGGGGCAGCGCCCCGACGAGACGGTGCCCTGGCTCGGCGGGGCCCGGGTGCCCCTCGCCGGCCTCTGCGCGCACCTGGTCAACGAGCTGCTCATCCACGGTCACGACGTCGCCCGCGTCGCCGGGCGGCCGTGGTCGCTCCCCGGCCGGGACGCCGCGCTGTTCATGGAGCTGTTCGTGGCCGGGGTGGTCCGGCACGGCTACGGGCGGCTCATCGACGGCGGCGCGCCGCCGAGCGAACGGCCCGTCGTGGTCGAGTTCCGCTCGGCGTACGCGGCCCCGGTCCGGCTCCTGCTGCACCGGGGGCGGATGACGTTCGCCGACCCGGCAGCCCGGGCCGACGCCCGGATCGACCACGATCCCGGCACGCTCAACCTGATGATGTTCGGCCGGGTCAGCCGCGCCCGGGCGGTGCTCACCGGCAAGGTGCGCGTCAGCGGGCGGCGCCCCTGGCTGCTGCCGGCCTTCCTGCGTAAGTTCCGCACCCCGAGCTGACGCCCGGCCGCCCGCGCCACCGGCCCCGCCGCTCGTCCCACCCGGCCGGGGCGTGACCCGGGGTGACCACGGGGGCGACTAGGCTGGCTCACCGTGCTCGTACTGGTGGTGGACAGCTCGACCCCCGCGGTGACCGCGGCGCTGGTGGAGGTCGCGGCGGACGGTGTCGCGGCCCGCGCGCACCGCTGCACGGTCGACGCCCGCGCCCACGGTGAACTGCTCGCGCCGCAGGTCGACGCCGTGCTCACCGAGGCCGGCGCCCGCCCGGCCGACCTGGGGGCGATCGTCGCCGGCCTCGGCCCCGGCCCGTTCACCGGGCTGCGGGTGGGGCTGGTCACCGCCGCCACCATCGGCCAGGTGCTGGGCGTCCCGACGTACGGTGTCTGCTCGCTGGACGCCATCGGACACCCGGCGGCCGCCGGCGAGCCGGTGCTGGCGGCGAGCGACGCGCGCCGCCGGGAGATCTACTGGGCGGTCTACGACGGCGCGGGCCAGCGGATCGTCGGCCCGGAGGTGTCCGTGCCGGCGGTCGCCGCCGAGCGCGCCCGCGGCCTGGCCGTCACGGCCGCGGTCGGCGACGGCGCACACCGGTACGCGGACGCGCTCGGCCTGCCCGTGCGGGACGAGCCCCGCTACCCGGACGCGGCCGTGCTGGCGACCCTGGCCGCCGAGCGCATCCGGGCCGGCGCCCCCTCGGAGGCGCTCACCCCGCTCTACCTGCGCCGCCCGGACGCCGTCGCGGCGACGGCCCGAAAGCCGGTGCTGCCGTGAGCGCGAGGAGTGAGCCGGGCCTGCGAGCCCCGCAGTCGCGAGCCGAGGTGCTGCCGTGAGCGCGAGGAGTGAGCCGGGTTTGCGAGCCCCGCAGTCGCGAGCCGAGGCGGCACCGTGAGCGTGCGGCTGGAGCGGTTCCGGTGGTGGCACGTCGACGAGGTGCTGCCGATCGAGGCGGACCTGTTCGGCGCCGAGCAGTGGTCGGCGGCGATGTTCTGGAACGAGCTGGCCAACGGGCACTTCTACCTGGTCGCCACCGGCGACGACGGCGACCTGCTCGGCTACGCCGGGCTCGCCGTGGCCCCGCCCGACGAGGCGTGGGTGCAGAACGTCGCGGTGCGCCGGGACGCCCAGCGGCGCGGCGTCGGGCGGCTCCTGCTGGAGGCGCTGCTCGCCGAGGCCGCCCGGCTCGGCCTCCGCAGCGTCCTGCTGGAGGTCGCGGCCGACAACGCCCCCGCACAGAAGCTCTACGCGACGTACGGCTTCGAGCCGATCGGCGTACGGCGCGGCTACTACCAACCGAGCAACACCGACGCGCTGGTCATGCAGCGCACGCAGGATGTGAGCGATGACTGACGAACCCCTGGTCCTCGGCATCGAGACCTCCTGCGACGAGACCGGGGTCGGCATCGTACGCGGGCACACCCTGCTGGCCGACGCGCTCGCCTCCAGCGTCGAGCAGCACGCCCGCTTCGGCGGCGTCGTGCCCGAGGTGGCCAGCCGGGCCCACCTGGAGGCCATCGTGCCGACCATGGACCGGGCGTTGAAGGAGGCGGGGGTGACCCTCGCCGACATCGACGCGATCGCGGTCACCTCCGGCCCGGGGCTGGCCGGCGCGCTGCTGGTGGGGGTGGCCGCCGCGAAGGGCTACGCGCTCGCCGCCGAGAAGCCGGTCTACGGCGTCAACCACCTGGCCGCGCACGTCGCCGTGGACACCCTGGAACACGGTCCGCTGCCCGAGCCGGCGATCGCCCTGCTGGTCTCCGGCGGGCACTCCTCGCTGCTGCTCGTCGACGACCTGGCCCGGGGCGTCACCCCGCTCGGCGCCACCATCGACGACGCGGCCGGCGAGGCGTTCGACAAGGTGGCCCGGCTGCTCGGGCTGCCGTTCCCCGGCGGCCCGTACATCGACCGGGAGGCCCGGGCCGGCGACCCGGCCGCCATCGGCTTCCCGCGCGGCCTGACCGCCCCCAAGGACCTCGCCGCCCACCGCTACGACTTCTCCTTCTCCGGGCTGAAGACGGCGGTGGCCCGGTGGGTCGAGGCGCGGCAGCGCGCGGGTGAGGCGGTGCCCGTCGCCGACGTGGCCGCGTCCTTCCAGGAGGCGGTCTGCGACGTGCTGGTACGCAAGGCGCTGGACGCCTGCCGGTCCACCGGCGTCGAGACGCTGGTGATCGGCGGGGGCGTGGCGGCCAACTCCCGGCTGCGGGCAATGGCCGAGGACCGCGCCGCCGCGTACGGCATCCGGGTCCGGGTGCCCCGACCCGGGCTCTGCACGGACAACGGCGCGATGGTCGCCGCCCTCGGCTCGCACCTGGTCGCCTCGGGTGTCGCGCCGAGCCGGCTGGACCTGCCCGCCGACTCCGCCATGCCGCTGACGACAGTCAGCGTCTGAACCCCGAGGATGGCTGACGTGATCGTGCGGATGTGGGAGGCGCGGGCGGAGCCGTACGGCGCCGCGGACCTGATCACCTGGGTGTGCGACACCGCGCTGCCGGAGTTCGAGCACGACCCGATGCACCTGTCCAGCGAGGTGTTCTCCTCCACCGACCACCGGGTGGTGGTCATCTCCAAGTGGCGCAGCAACCCGCGTCCGCTGCCGGAGCCCCCGGCGACGCTGCTGGCCCGCCCGCCGCACTCCTGGGACTTCACGCAGGTCGACCGCTGAGGCCGGGCCGGCCGGCCGACGGCGGGAGACACGTGAGTTGCGGCACGCCGGGGCGGTAATTGGTTGGCGGGGTGACCGGCCCGCCACCTAGCGTCGGTGGGCCATGCGCTTCTCACCGGCCGGTGACCCCGGCGTACCCGACATCCGCTCGGCGACCCGCTATCTCGTGTGGCTGGCCGGGCGGCACAAGGCGCTGCTCACCGTCGGCATCCTGCTGGGCGTCGTCTGGATGGTCGCCCAGGCGCTGGTGCCGGCGGCCGTCGGCCGGGCGGTCGACGGGCTCACCCGCCGCGACGAGGAGGCGCTGCTCACCTGGGGGCTGGTGCTGCTCGGGCTGGGCGTGTTCCAGGCCGTCGCGGGGATCCTGCGGCACTACTGCGCGGTGCACAACTTCCTCGCCGGGGCGTACCGGACGGTGCAGTTGACCGTGGGCGCCGCGAACCGGCTCGGCGCCGCGCTGCCCCGCCGGGTCTCCGCCGGCGAGGTGGTGAGCATCGGTACGGCCGACATCAGCCAGATCGGTGCGGCCATCGACATCACCGCCCGGGGCGCCGGCGCGATCGTGGCGATCGTGACCGTCGGGGTGCTCCTGCTCAGCGCCTCCGTGCCGCTCGGGCTGGTCGTGGTGCTCGGCGTGCCGTTGCTGATGGCGGTCGTCGGGCTGCTCATCCGGCCGCTGCACCGGCAGCAGCAGGCGTACCGGGACTCGGAGGGGGCGCTGACCGCCCGGGCCGGCGACATCGTCTCCGGGCTGCGGGTGCTGCGCGGCGTCGGCGGCGAGCCGGTGCTCTCCGCCCGCTACCGATCGCGGTCGCAGGCGCTGCGCGCCGACGGCCTGCGGGTGGCCCGCGTCGAGTCGCTGCTGGAGGCGGCCCAGGTGCTGCTCCCGGGGGCGTTCCTGGTGCTGGTCACCTGGCTGGGCGCCCGGTTCGCGCTGCGCGGCGAGATCAGCGCCGGTGAGCTGGTGGCGTTCTACGGCTACACGGCGTTCCTGGTCAGCCCGCTGCGGCAGCTCACCGAGGCGGTGGACAAGCTGACCCGGGGGCACGTCGCCGCCCGGCGGGTGGTGCGGCTGCTGCGGCTCACCCCGGAACTGCTCGACCCGGCCCGCCCGGCCGCCCTGCCGGACGGCCCCGGCGAGCTGGTCGACGTGGCCTCCGGCGTGACGGTACGGCCGGGCCGGTTCACCGCGCTCGCCGCCACCGCCCCCGAGGACGCGGCGGCGGTCGTGGACCGCCTCGGCCGGTACGTCGACTCGGACGCGACGCTGCACGGCGTACCGCTGCGGGAGGTGGCGCTGGCGACGGTGCGGGAGCGGATCCTGGTGGCCGACAACGACGCGCACCTGTTCACCGGCCCGCTCCGCGCGGAGCTGGACCCGCACGACCGGGCCGACGACGCGACGCTCGAAGCGGCGCTGGCGGCGGCGAGCGCCACCGACATCGTCGAGGCCCTGCCGGCGGGGCTGGACAGCGCGGTCGCCGAGCGCGGCCGGGAGTTCTCCGGCGGCCAGCAGCAGCGGCTGCGGCTGGCCCGGGCGCTGGTCGCCGACCCGGAGATCCTGCTGCTGGTCGAGCCGACCAGCGCCGTCGACGCGCACACCGAGGCCCGCATCGCGGACCGGCTCGGCGCCGCCCGGGCGGGCCGGACCACCCTGGTCTGCACCACCAGCCCGCTCGTGCTGCACCGCGCCGACCACGTGATCTTCGTGGAGGACGGCAAGGCGGTGGCCGAGGGGTCGCACATCGCACTGCTCGACGGCGAGCCGCGCTACCGGGCGACGGTCAGCCGGGGGGAGGACTGATGGCCACCGCACTGCCGGTCGCCGACGGGCGCCAGGTGCGCCGCTACGCCCGCACGCTGGCCCGCCGGCATCCGAGGGCGCTCGGGGTCGCGCTCGGCCTGCACGCGCTGGCCGCCGCCGCCGGCCTGGTCGCGCCGTGGCTGCTCGGCGACCTGGTCGAGGGGATCTCCCGGGGTACGTCCGGCGTCACCGTGGACCGGATCGCCCTGCTGATCGCCGGGTTCGTGCTGGTGCAGTCGGTGCTCGTCCGCTTCGCCCATCTGGCGTCGGCCCGGCTCGGCGAGCGGGTGCTGGCCGAGCTGCGCGAGGAGTTCGTCGACCGGATCCTGGCGCTGCCGCTGGCCACCGTGGAACGGGCCGGCACGGGCGACCTGCTCACCCGGACGTCCCGGGACGTCTCCGCGCTGTCGCGGACGGTCCGGTTCGCGGTGCCGGAGACGCTGATCGCGATCGTCACCGGCTGCTTCATCGTCGGCGCGCTGCTCCTGGTCGACCCGCTGTTCGCGCTGCCCTGCCTGCTCGCGGTGCCGCTGCTGTGGGCCGGCACCCGCTGGTACCTGCGCCGCGCGCCTGCCGGCTACCTGCGGGAGAACGCCGCCTACTCCGACATCACCGACGGCATCAGCGAGACCGTCGAGGGTTCGCGGACCACGGAGGCGCTGCGGCAGCAGGCGCGCCGCCGGGCCCGCACCGACGCCGACATCCACCGGTCGTACGCGGCCGAGCGCTACACCCTGCGGCTGCGTACGGTGTTCTTCCCGATCGCCGAGATCGGCTACGTGCTGCCGGTGGTGGCCACGTTGATCATCGGCGGCTGGTTCTACCTGAAGGGCTGGGTGAGCCTCGGCGAGGTCACCGCCGCCACGCTGTACGTGCAGGCGTTGATCGACCCGGTCGACCGGCTGCTCTCCTGGCTGGACGAGTTGCAGGTCGGCGGCGCCTCCATGGCACGCCTGCTCGGGGTGGCCGACGCCGACCCGCCGGCCGGCTCTCCGACCAGGCCCGCCGCGGGCTCTGCGGGCCCGCCCGATCCTCCGCCACCGGGGGAGCGGCGGCTCGCCGCCCGGGACGTCCGGTACGCGTACCGGGAGGGCCGGGACGTGCTGCACGGCGTGACCCTGCTGCCGGAGCCGGGGGAGAAGCTGGCCATGGTGGGTCCCTCGGGCGCCGGCAAGTCCACGCTCGGTCGGCTGCTCGCCGGGGTGCACGCGCCCCGTACCGGCTCGGTCACGGTGGCCGGCCGACGGCTCGACGAGCTGCCCCTGTCCGAGCTGCGTACGCACGTCGCCCTGGTCACCCAGGAGCACCACGTCTTCATCGGCACGCTGCGGGAGAACGTGGCGATGGTGCGACCGGGCGCCGACGAGGCGGCCGTGCGGTCGGCGCTGGCCGCCGTCGACGCGTCGGAGTGGGCCGACGGGCTGCCGGACGGGCTGGACACCGTGGTCGGTGCCGGCGGGCACCCGCTGTCGCCCGCGCAGGCGCAGCAGCTCGCGCTGGCGAGGCTGGTGCTGGCCGACCCGCACACCCTGGTGCTGGACGAGGCCACCTCGCTGATCGACCCCCGCGCCGCCCGGCACCTGGAGCGGTCCCTCGCGGCCGTCCTCCATGGCCGTACGGTCGTGGCCATCGCGCACCGCCTCTTCTCGGCGCACGACGCCGACCGGGTGGCGGTGGTGGAGGACGGCCGGATCGCCGAGATCGGCTCGCACGACGAACTGGTGGCGGCCGACGGCTCCTACGCGGCCCTCTGGCGCTCCTGGCACGGCACCGGCTCCTGACGCGCCGCGCCGCGCGGCGTGCCGTGTCCGAGGCCGTCGCCGTCGACACCGGCGGACGGGGCGCCTGTTTCCGGGTTCGAGGGTGCCACGCCGGAGCGCCGTACCACGATGGTGGAGCGGCAGGCGACCGGCGCGTACCCGTCACCGTGCCGTCGGTGGTGACGGGGGTGCGACGTGGGCGGTCTCGAACTGATCGTGGTGCTGGGCGTCACGGTGCTGGTCGGCACGACCCTCGGCGGACGGTACAGCGTGGCGCCCCCGGTCCTGCTCATCACGATGGGCGCGCTGCTCGCGCTCCTGCCGCCGCTGTCCCACGTGGTGCTGGAGCCCGACGTGGTGCTGCTGCTGTTCCTGCCGGCGATCCTCTACAAGGAGAGCATCACCACCAGCCTGCGCGAGATCCGCACGAACCTGCTCGCGATCGCGCTGCTCGCGGTGGGGCTGGTGGTGGCGACGATGGTCGCGGTGTCGCTCGTCGTGCAGCGGTTCGGCGTGGAACCGGCCGCCGCCTGGGTGCTCGGCGCGGTGCTCGCGCCGACCGACGCGGCGGCGGTCGCCGGCCTGGCCAAGCGGATGCCGCGCCGGATTCTGACCACCCTGCACGCGGAGAGCCTGATCAACGACGGCACCGCGCTGGTGCTCTTCTCCGTCGGGCTGGGCCTGATCGTGGGCGGCACCGAGCCGGGGCTGCTCGGGCTGACCGAGCGGTTCGTCCTCGCGTCGACCGGTGGCGTCGCCGCCGGCCTGCTGGTCGGCTGGGCGGTGATCCTGCTCCGGCGGCGGCTCGACGATCCGCTGCGCGAGGGCGCGCTGAGCGTCCTCACGCCGTTCGTCGCGTTCCTCCTCGCCGAGCTCGTGCACGCCAGTGGCGTCCTGGCGGTGGTGGTCGCGGGCCTCGTGCTGGCCTACGCGGCCCCCCGGGTCATCCGGGCCCGCTCCCGGGTGCTGGCGTACGGCTTCTGGGACCTCGCCACGTTCCTGATCAACGGCGGGCTGTTCGTGCTCCTGGGGATGCAGATCCCGCGCGCCCTGCGCGACGTGACCAGTCTGTCGGTGATGCGGGCGCTGGTCATCGCGGTGGTGGTGACCGTCGTGGTCGTGCTGACCCGGATGGCGTGGGTCCACCTGGCGGCGTTCGCCTTCCTGGTCGTCGACCGCCGGGCGGCGGAGCAGGACGAGCGGGTCGACTGGCGGGTGCGGACGGCGGCCGGGTGGGCGGGGTTCCGGGGCGCGGTTTCCCTCGCGGCCGCCCTCGCGGTGCCGGTGACCACGCCCACCGGCACACGTGTGCACGAACGTGACCTGATCATCTTCGCCACCGCCGTGGTCATCCTGCTGACGATGCTGATCCAGGGCACCACGCTGCCCGCCGTCGTCGGGTGGGCGGGCCTGGTCGGCGACACCCGGCGGGTCGGCGAGCTGCGGCTGGCACGGACGCGGGCCACCGAGGCCGCGCTGGCGGTGCTGCCCGAGGTCGCGGACCGGCTCGGCGCGACACCGGACGCGGTCGACCGGATCCGGGCGGACTACGAGCAGCACCTCGACGACGTCCGCTCCACCGACGAGGAGAGCCGGTCGGCGGAGCAGGCCCGGGACCTCGACCGGCGGCTGCGGCTGGCCGTGCTCGAACACAAGCGGCGCGAGATCACCAGGCTGCGGGACACGAACGAGATCGACGACATCGTCCTGCGGGAGCTGCAGGCCGTCCTCGACATCGAGGAGATCCGCCTGCTGGGCCCGGAGGTCAACGAGTAGCCGTGGCCGCCCATCGCGCCGGGCGTGCGTGCGTGCCGGCGTGCGGGCGTGCCGGGGCGCACGGGCCTGCCGGTGTGCGGGTCGCGCCGGAGTGCCGGGCGTGTGGGCCCCGCAGGCCGCGCCGACGTGCCGGCACGCAGCCGATCGCTGAGCGGATCCCGTCGCCGGTAACTCATAGTGACGATGCTCGCGAGAGTCCGCTAATGTCACGCACGGTAGTCGAATTTGCCTGGCTTTGGAGCGCGAGCGGCCTCTTTTCAGCGCTTAGCCCTCTGACCAGCGGTTCCTTCTCGCGATCGCCGAGCCGGCCGAATGCCCTCACGCCCCCTTTGCTCTGCAGCCGCCGACGCACCAGCCACCGTCCGTAGCTGGTGCGTGGATGGCTGCAGAGCAAAGGGGGCGAGGTGGGTGCCCGGTGGCGACGGCGTGACACCCCTGGCGATTACCGAAAGTGACATCGGCGGCCGGGCTGCGAACAGGGGGACGTAAAGCAGGGCCGCGAGCAGCCAGGCAGCCACACCGCCAGGCCGCCGCACCGCCGCACCGCTAGGCCGCCGCACCGCTAGGCCGCCAGGCCGCCAGGGCGCCAGGGCGCCAGGCGTCAGCGGCAGAATGCCCTGCGGTTCGACGGCCTCCCGGTCCGTGGCCGGCGGGAGGACCGCCGTGGTCAGGTGCGGCGCAGGATGCGGTACGTGGCGACGCCCCCCGTGCCGAGCGCGGCGAGGAAGACCAGCCAGACGACCGTGCTGCTGACCCCGATCGGTGGGCCGGAGTTGGCGGAGGCGGCGGCGAGCAGGCCGTCGTCGCCGGGGGCGGGTAGGGCGGCCGGCGGCAGTTCCGGCCAGCGCACCAGCCCGGTGCTCTCCAGCATCTGCATGTGGTGCAGGACGAACCGGTTGGCGTCGTCGGCGAGCTTGCGGATCACCGGGTCACGGGTGCTGGCGCGGACCGCCCCGATGACCGGGAAGATCTTGCCGTGGGCGACCCGGAGCCGGGTGACGAAGATCTGGTCGAAGCGGGCGCCGGAGGCGTTCTGCATCTCCGTCAGCCAGCCCTTCTGCTCGGCCGTCGGGTCGCTCGGGATGCTCGCCCCGAGCTTGTTGGCCGCCTCGACCGTGAGCCGGTCCAGTTCCTCGTGCTCGGTGGCGATGCCGGCGCCGATCTCGCGTACCTTCGCGCTCTGCCCCTTGTCGGCAGCCAGTTGCCCGGCTGGCATCTCCCAGAGCCCCGCCAGGCGTACCCCGTTGAGCAGGGCGGCGTCGGCCGCGTTGAGCTGTTGACCGCCCGGCGCGGCGACGGCCACGCCGGGCAGCACCCCGAGCCCGGCGGCGATCGTGACGAGCAGCGCCGCCAGGCGACTGCTGCGGTGTCCCTGTCGGCGACGGGCGGATCTGAGCGGTGTCATGTCCGTGGTGTCTCCTCGGTCCGGTCCGAAACGAGTCCGGGCCGGGCGACGCCTCCGCCTTCGCCCGTCCGCGCACTGGTACGGACGGACCGACCGATCGGTTCACCGGCCCGGCCCGCCGGCGCGGCACCTGTCCACCATTCGTCGGCACGGCACGGCACGGCACGGCACGGCACGCACGGCACGGCACGGGAGGGGACAGGTGGGACGGCCGCCGCACGGGACAGGGCAGGTGGCGGGGCGGGCGGGACAGGTGGGGCGGGGCCGGTCAGCCGACGTCGAGGGGGTCCGCCAGCAGGCGTTCGAAGGCCAGTTCGGCGGCGCCGATCAACGCCGCGTCGTCCCCGAGCTTCGGGGTGCGCAGCCGGACGTGCTCCAGGCAGGCGGGCAGGGCCATCGAGTTGAGCCGGCTGCGGACCTGGGCCGCCGCCGCGAGGTAGAGGTCGCGCATACCGCCGCCGAAGATGACCATCTCCGGGTTGAAGATGTTCACCAGGTTGGCCACCCCGAAGCCGAGCCAGTCGCCGGCCTGGCGTACCGCCGTCTGCGCCCGCAGGTCGCCCCGGTCGGCGGCGTCGAAGACGGCCAGCAACGCGTCGCGGCCCCGCGCGTCGGAGTGGCCGGCCGCGCGCAGCAGCGCGTGCTCGCCGATCTCGGTCTCCCAGCAGCCCCGGGAGCCGCACTCGCAGGGCGCGCCGTCGCGGACGACCACCATGTGGCCGACCTCGCCGCCGTAGCCGCCGTGCCCGGTCAGCCGGCGCCCACCGGCGATGATGCCGGCGCCGACGCCCACGTCCCCGTACAGGTAGATGACGTTGTCGCAGCCGGCCGCCGCGCCCCGGGCGTGCTCGGCGAAGGCCGCCACGTCGGCCACGTTGCCGACCGTGACCGGCACGTCGCAGCCCAGCTCGGCGCCGAGCGCCGCGCCGATCGGCTCGTCCACCCATCCGGTGGTCGGGCCCAGCCGGACCAGCCCGTCGTCGCGGCGGACCATGCCGCAGACCGCAACGCCCGCGCCGACGCAGACGGCGTCCGCCGGCGCGCTCTGCTGCATGTCCTTGACCGCCCCGGCCAGCAGCGGGGCGGCCTCCGCGGCGGTCAGACCCCGGGGGCGGTCCAGCTCCCGGCGGTCGAGCACCGCGCCGCCGAGACCGATCCGCGCGGCGCGCAGCCGGTCCACCTCGATGCTGTACGCGTACGCGTGCACCCGGTCCGACTCGGGCCGGACGACCAGCGACGGTCGCCCGGCCCGGCCGGTCTCCTTCGGCGTCCCCTCGCTGACCAGCCCGGCGCCGGCCAGGTCGGCGGTCAGCGCGCCGATGGTGCTGCGGTTGAGCCCCAGCGTGGTGGTGAGCTCGGCACGGGTGGTGGCCCCGTGCACGTGCACGTACCGCAGCAACGCGCCCAGGTTCTGCCGACGGATCTCGTCCTGGCTCGGTCCTGCGCGCATCGCCGTCGTCACTTCCGGTGCCGGCTGTTCAGCGGTTGCCCGTGGCGGTGGAACGCCGACGGGAGAACGCGTCCACGCTCGCGGCGAGCAACAGCACCACGCCGGTGACCACGTACTTCACCCCCGAGCTGTATTCCATCAGACCCATCCCGTTGTCGATGACCGCGACGACCGCGCCACCGAGGACGGCGTCGAACACCCGACCCTTGCCGCCGAAGAGGCTGGTCCCACCGATGACCGCCGCGCCGACCGCGTAGAGCAGTACGTCACTGCCCCCCGTGTTGGGGTCCACCGAGTTGGCCCGGCTGGCGGCGACGATACCGCCGACGGCCGCCATCGAGGAGCAGATGACGAAGACCGAGATGCGGATGCGGTCCACGTTGATGCCGGCCCGGCGTGCCGCCTCCCTGTTGCCGCCCACAGCGTAGACGTGCCGGCCGTAGCTGGTGCGCTGGAGCACGAAGGTCCAGAAGACCAGCAGCGCCGCGATGATCGGCACCACGATCGGCACGCCCTTGAGCGAGCTGATCACGACGTTGCGGCTGCGCTCCAGGTTGAGGATGAAGACCGCGAGGCCGAGGATGAGAGCCAGCCCGCCGATCCGGGCGAGGACCACCGCGATCGGATCGGTCACCAGGCCCCGGGCGGCCCGCGTACGGTGGCGGAGCAGTTGCACGGCCGCGTAGCCGGCGACCGCCACGGCGGCCAGCAGCCAGCCCAGGACGGGCGGGAGGTTGCGGTTGGCGATGGCCACCAGCACGTCGTCGCGGACGGAGATGTTGGCGCCCTCCTCCATCAGCATCAGCACGATGCCCTGGAAGGCGAGGAACCCGGCGAGGGTCACCACGAAGGACGGGATGCCGATCTTCGCGACCAGGAAGCCGAGGGTGGTGCCGATCACCGCGCCGGTGACGATCGCGGCGAGCACGGCCACGTACCACGGGTAGCCGAGCACGGTGACCACGTTGGCGAGGATGGCGGCGCAGACACCGCTGGCGAAGCCGGCGGAGAGGTCGATCTCGCCGAGCAGCAGGACGAAGACCAGCCCCATCGCGATCAGCGTGACCGCGGCGCCCTGCGTGAACAGGTTGGCGAAGTTGCCGGCGCTGAGGAACGTCGGCTGCATGATCGAGAAGACTGTGCAGAGCACGACCAGGCCGAGTACGGCGGGCAGCGCACCGATGTCGCCGCCGCGGACCCGGCCCACGTAGTTGCGGAGGTGGCTGCCGAACGTGGGCGGCGGTGTGACGGCTGCCGGGCCGTCCTTGTGCACGACGGTGGTGGTCATCGGACGCCTCCTGGGTTGCTGTCGGCCGGCTCCGCGCCGCGCCCGTTGCCGCCGTTGGCCGGCTCGGTGGCGAGCCCGAGCCCGCCGGAGCGGCCGGCGGTGATCAGCTCGACCACCTGCGAGTGGGTGATGTCGGTGGTCTTCACCTGCGCGACCATCTGGCCGAGGTAGAGCGCGGCGACCCGGTCGGAGACGGCGAAGACGTCGTTCATGTTGTGCGAGATGAGCACCACGGCCAGGCCGTTGTCGGCGAGCCGGCGGACCAGTTCGAGCACCTGGGCGGTCTGCGCGACGCCGAGCGCGGCGGTGGGCTCGTCGAGGATGACGAGCCGGCTGTTCCAGAGCACGGCCTTGGCGATCGCCACGGTCTGCCGCTGGCCGCCGGAGAGGCTGGAGACGTGCTGCCGCAGCGACTTCACGGTCCGCACGCTGAGCCCGGCGAGGGTGTCGGCGGCCATCTGCTCCATGGTCGGCTCGTCGAGCACGATGCCGCTGCGCTTCTCCCGGCCGAGGAACATGTTCTGCACGATGTCGAGGTTGTCGCAGAGCGCAAGGTCCTGGTAGACGACCTCGATGCCGAGGGCGGCGGCGTCGCGGGGGCTGTTGATGGTCACCGGCCGGCCGTCGAAGCGGAACTCGCCGGCGTCGGTGGGGTAGATGCCGCTGATGCACTTGACGAGGGTCGACTTGCCGGCGCCGTTGTCGCCTACCAGCGCTGTCACCTCGCCCGCGTGGGCGGAGAAGGCGACGTCGCGCAGGACCTGGACGGGACCGAAGCTCTTGTCGATCCCGTGTAGTTCCAGCAGGGGGGTTGCGGACACGGGGGGTCTCCTTCAGGTGGAGGGGAGGTCTCGGATCCCGTCCGGCGCGAACCGCCGCCCGGCACAGGGTCCGTGCCGGGCGGCGTGCGCGGGGAATCGGGTACGGGTCAGCTGATGCCGGCGTCGGCGCAGAGCTTGGCGTACGCCCCGGCGCAGACCTCGTCCTTGGTGACGAAGCCGTCGGCGATGACGTCCTTGACGTTCTCCTTGAAGATCAACTTCGGGGTCAGCAGGACCGACGGGACGTCCCGGCCGCCCTCCGGGTCCTTGACCGTCTGGCCGGTCTCCTTCTTCTCACCCTTGGCGACCGCGATGGCCAGGTCCGAGGCGGCCTTCGCCTCCTCCCTGATCGCCTTGTAGACGGTCATGCACTGGTCGCCGGAGAGGATGTTCTGCAGGCCCTGCGGGGTGGCGTCCTGGCCGGTCACTGGGACCTTGCCGTTGAGCTTGTTCTTCTTCAGCACCGAGATGGCCGCGTTGCCGAGGCCGTCGTTGGCGGCGAGTACGCCGTCGATCTTGCCGCGCTGCTGGGTGAGCATCTGCTCGAAGATGGTGGCCGCCTGGGCGTTGTCCCATTCCGGCACGTTCTGGTCCGGGCCCTTGGTGTACTCCTTCGAGTCGAACTTCGGCTTGAGCACCGAGTCGTACCCGTTCTTGAACAGGGTGGCGTTGTTGTCGGTGGGGGAGCCGTTGAGATAGGCCACGACCGGGTTCTTGGCGCCCTTGTCGGTCAGGCACTTGCTCAGGCCCTCGCCCTGGAGCTTGCCGACGACCTCGTTGTCGAAGCTGACGTAGTAGGTGGCCGAGCCGCCCAGCGTGAGCCGGTCGTAGTCGATGGTCGCCACGCCCTGGGACTTGGCCTTGTCGAGCACGGCCTTGCCGGTGCCGGAGTCCAGGTTGACGATCATCAGGGCGGTGACGCCCTTGGTGATCATCTGGTCGGCGATGGTCTGGAACGCCGTCTTGTCGCCCTGGGCGTTCTGGATGTCGTAGTCGACGCCGGCGGCCTTGAACGCCTCCTCCAGGAACTTGCGGTCCGCGCCCTCCCAGCGGGCGGAGGATTTGCTGTCCGGCAGGATCACGCCGATCTTCGGCTTCTTCTCGGTGGAGCCGCCGGCATCGGAACCGGAGTCGTCGCCGCAAGCGGTCAGGCCGCCGGCGGCCAGCAGGCCCACGGCGGCGAAGGTGAGGAAGCCCTTGCGCATCAGCAGGGTCCTTTCGGGGGTGGGGGATGATGTTGGTTTGTTGTGTCCGGCAACGTATTCCGGTTCGCGCCGTGGGCACAAGAGCACCGAGGTGGCGAGTTTGTTGTCGGCAGTAACAATTCAGCAACGTCCCTGACACCCGGCTGTCGTGCGCCGGGGAGCGCTCTCTCCCGACCGAGGGGAGCGGCGCAGCTCAGCGGGCCGACAGCGGGGCCATGACCGCCCCGGTGAGGGCGACGAGGTCCTGCGGGGCGAGCTGGAGCTGGAGCCCGCGCCGGCCCGCCGAGACGTAGACGGTGGGATGGTCGAGCGCCGACGAGTCGAGCACCGTGGGCAGCCGCCGGCGCTGGCCGAGCGGGCTGATCCCGCCGCGCACGTAGCCGGTGGCCCGTTCGGCGACCGCCCGGTCGGCCATGGCGGCCCGCTTCCCGCCGACCGCCGCGGCGAGCGCCTTGAGGTCCAGCTCGCCGGTGACCGGCACGACCGCCACCGTCAGCGCACCGTCGACCTCGGCGACCAGCGACTTGAAGACCCGCTCCGGCGGCACCCCCAGGGCCGCCGCGACCAGCGCGCCGTAGTGGGGCGCGTCCGGGGAGACGTCGTACGGATGGGTGCTGTGGGCGATCTTCCGCTTCGTCAGCAGCGCGGTCGCCGGAGTGCCCTGTCCCGCCATGACGGTCAAGCTAACCCGACCCCGTACGACCCGCGAGCCGAAAAGGCCGGCCGCCCCCGCGCGCTACCCGACCGGCCGGCAGACCAGCGCCGTCGGCGCCCCGGCGACCCGGGTCAGCACCAGGCTGGCCGCCTCGTCCCCGGTCAGCCGCAGGTCCCGGCGGAGCTTCTCCGGCTCCAGGGCGGACCCGCGCTTGAGGATCTCCACCCGCCCGACCCGGCGCTCCCGCAGCAGCGCGCGCAGCCGCTTGAGCGAGAACGGCAGCACGTCGGTGACCTCCAGGCAGCGGGCGAACGGCGTCGGCGTCGGCGTGTCCGCGTAGAGGTAGGCGATGCTCGGGTCCGCCAGCGTCGCGCCCAGCGTCTCGGCCAGCTCCGCGACCAGGTGCGCGCGGACCACCGCCGGGTCGGGGTCGTACAGGAAGCGGCGCGCCGGGCCGACCGGTGCCTCGGCGTCCCCGGAGCCCGTCAGCTGATTGCAGGGGACCCTTCCTCTACCGGAAGCGTTAACAGGGGACCCTTCCTTACCGCGCAGCAGGGTGGCGCGGCGGGGGACCTGCGCCAGCTCGCCGCACCACAGGGCCGCCTCGACCAGGTCGCCGTCGACGCTCACCCACTCCGCCTCGGCGCCCGCCGGGACCAGCGCGTGGTCGATGCCGGGCGCCACCTTCACGACGGTGTGCGGCACCCGCTCCGCCAGCCCGACGACGAAGTCCCAGGGCGGCGAGTAGGCGTTCGGGTCGAAGATCCGCCGCCCGGTGCCCGCCTTCCGGCGCGCCGGGTCGCAGAACACCCCGTCGACCCGGTCCACGTCGAACGCCGTGGCGTCGCCGCACTCCACCGTGAACAGCTCGGCCAGCCCGGCCGCCTCGGCGTTCGCGGCGGCCATCGCGGCGGTCAGCGGGTCGGCCTCCACGCCGTACACCCGGATGCCGGCGCGGGCGGCGGCGAGCGCGTCCGCGCCGAGGCCGCAGCCGAGGTCGGCGAGGACGCGCACCCCGGCGGCCCGCAGCCGCTCGGCCCGCCGTGCCGCGACGACGCCCCGCGTGGCCTGCTCCAACCCGGCCCGGGTGAGGAACATCCCGGCCGCCGCCGGCCCGAACTTGCCGACCGCCCGGCGGCGCAGCTCGGCCTGGGTGAGGGCGGCCGACGCCAGGCCGGCCGGCAGCCCCGTCGAGCGGAGCGCGGCCGCCGCGGCCAGCGGATCGCCGCCGGCCACCCGCGCGGCGGCGGCGAGTGCGGCCGACCCCTCGGGCGTACGCAGGGCGGCGAGTTGGTCGAGATCCACCCGGTCATTGTGGTCGGCGGACCCGACGCGCCGGCCGGCGGGTTGGCACTCTCCTTGACGGAGTGCTAGCCGAGGAATAACCTGCGATTAGCACTCTCACCCCGAGGGTGCCAGCTTCCGGGCCTCGTGGCCCGGGCGCTGAACGCCAGGCGGACCGGCACCCGCGACGACGGCCCCGCCCGGTGGCATGTGGCAGATTGACGCCGGTCGGCTCGCCGACCGGTAACGAAACCAGTACCCCAGGAGGGTATGCCCGTGACTACCGCGACCAAGGTTGCGATCAAGCCGCTCGAGGACCGGATCCTGGTCCAGGCGAACGAGGCTGAGACCACCACGGCGTCGGGCATCGTGATCCCCGACACCGCCAAGGAGAAGCCGCAGGAGGGCACCGTCCTCGCTGTCGGCCCGGGCCGGATCGACGACAAGGGCAACCGGATCCCGGTTGACGTCTCCGTCGGCGACACCGTCATCTACTCGAAGTACGGCGGCACCGAGGTCAAGTACGCCGGCGAGGAGTACCTGGTGCTCTCCGCCCGCGACGTCCTCGCGGTCATCGAGAAGTAAGCAACCGATCAGTGTCGTCGCCCCGGTCCGGCTCGCCGGGCCGGGGCGACGACGCTTCGAAGGGACATTCATGGCGAAGATCCTGAGCTTCTCGGACGACGCCCGGCACCTGCTCGAGCACGGTGTCAACGCCCTCGCGGACGCGGTCAAGGTCACCCTCGGCCCGCGCGGGCGCAACGTCGTCCTGGACAAGAAGTTCGGTGTGCCCACGATCACCAACGACGGCGTGACCATCGCCAAGGAGATCGAGCTCACCAACCCCTACGAGAACCTCGGTGCGCAGCTGGTCAAGGAGGTGGCGACCAAGACCAACGACGTCGCCGGCGACGGGACCACCACCGCCACCGTGCTGGCCCAGGCCATGGTCCGCGAGGGCCTGCGCAACGTCACGGCCGGCGCCAACCCGGCCGGCCTCAAGCGGGGCATCGACGCGGCGGCCACCAAGGTCTCCGAGGCGCTGCTCGGCCGCGCCGTCGAGGTCGCCGACAAGAAGTCGATCGCGCACGTCGCGACGATCTCCGCGCAGGACGCCACGATCGGCGAGCTGATCGCCGAGGCGATGGAGAGGGTCGGCCGCGACGGTGTCATCACCGTCGAGGAGGGCTCCGCCCTGCACACCGAGCTGGACGTGACCGAGGGTCTCCAGTTCGACAAGGGCTTCATCTCGCCGAACTTCGTCACCGACATGGAGTCGCAGGAGTCGGTCCTGGAGGACCCGTACATCCTGATCACGACCCAGAAGATCTCGGCGATCGAGGAGCTGCTGCCGCTGCTGGAGAAGGTCCTCCAGAACAGCAAGCCGCTGCTGATCATCGCCGAGGACGTCGACGGCCAGGCGCTGTCGACGCTGGTGGTCAACTCGATCCGCAAGACCCTTAAGGTCTGCGCGGTCAAGGCCCCCGGCTTCGGTGACCGGCGCAAGGCGATGCTCCAGGACATGGCGATCCTCACCGGCGCCGAGCTGGTCGCGCCCGAGCTGGGCTACAAGCTCGACCAGGTGGGCCTGGAGGTGCTCGGCACCGCCCGGCGCGTCGTGGTCGACAAGGAGAACACCACGGTCGTCGACGGCGGCGGCAAGTCGAGCGAGGTCGCCGACCGGGTCGCGCAGATCCGCAAGGAGATCGAGGCCTCGGACTCCGACTGGGACCGGGAGAAGCTCGCCGAGCGGCTGGCCAAGCTGTCCGGCGGCATCGCGGTCATCAAGGTCGGCGCCGCGACCGAGGTCGAGATGAAGGAGCGCAAGCACCGCATCGAGGACGCGATCGCCGCGACCAAGGCCGCGGTCGAGGAGGGCACCGTCCCCGGCGGCGGCGCCGCCCTGGTGCAGATCCTGCCGGCGCTCGACGACGATCTCGGCTTCACCGGTGACGAGAAGGTCGGCGTCTCGATCGTGCGCAAGGCGCTGGTCGAGCCGCTGCGCTGGATCGCCCAGAACGCCGGCCACGACGGCTACGTCGTCGTGAACAAGGTGGCCGGCAAGGAGTGGGGCCACGGCCTCGACGCCGCCACCGGCGAGTACGTCGACCTGGCGAAGTCCGGCATCGTCGACCCGGTGAAGGTGACCCGTAACGCGGTCACCAACGCGGCGTCGATCGCCGGCCTGCTGCTCACCACGGAGAGCCTCGTGGTGGAGAAGCCGGAGAAGGCCGAGCCGGCCGCCGCCGGTGGGCACGGCCACAGCCACGGCCACGGCCACCAGCACGGCCCGGGCTTCTGACCCTCGCCGTACGCCCAGTCGGGGCGCACCGTCCGTGTGACGGTGCGCCCCGACGCCTTTCGGCGGGCCGGGGGCGTGACCGTCGGCTGGCCGGTGCGTCGCGAACCCGGGCGGGAACGCCGCGACGCCGCGTCCCCGGGCGGGGACGCGGCGTCGGTGTGGTCTCTCGAGGAGGTCGCCGGCTCAGGCGATCTTGCGCTGGGCGGGGACGGTCGACCGGTGCGGCTGGCCCAGGCGGGCCTCCAGTCGGGCCACGTCGACCCGGCTCTGGCGGCGGTCGGCCAGGTCCTCCCAGCCGACGGCGAGCAGCCGCAGCCGCTCCGACTCGCTGAAGCCGCCCCAGACGCCGTACGGCTCGCGCACGGCGAGGGCGTGGGCGGCGCACTCGGCCCGCACCGGGCAGGCGCGGCAGACGGCCTTCGCGCCGGACTCCCGGCGCAGGCGGGACGAGCCACGCTCGCCGTCCGGGTGGAAGAACTGCGCGCTGTCCCGGCCCCGGCAGGCACCGAGCCGCTGCCAGTCCCAGAGGTCGACGATGGGTCCGGGCAGTCTGCGTACGTTCGACATCAGCACCCCTCCTCCCGCGCGGCACCGCGCAGATCCTGGTGAATCGGCGTCCGGGCGACGGTCCGCGCAGGCGCGCCGTTTCCGGCCTGGGACCTCCGTACCCGGGCCGTTGCCGGCTCACACACCTGTGATCGAAAACTTCCGGCAACTAGCGGCATATGCCCCACTTGTCGGAAAAGTTCGGAGGATTACCCGAACCCCCTCGCGACCCGACCCGGTCATGGTCTGCTCTTGGACGGAGAGGAGACCACTGTGCGTACGGTTCTCGTGTGCGTTCGGACACCGCTCGCGGCGCAGCATCTGGCGTCCGCGGCGGCACGGCTCGGGCTGTCCGCCGTGGTGCGGACGGCTGTCTCCGATCCCGAGGTGATGTTGCGGCTGGCCGAGCGCCCGGCCGACGTGGTGCTCGCGGACACGGCCCTCACCCGGCCGGACAGCGCGGGCTTCGTCCGACGGGTGCTCGCCCGCGCGCCGCAGGCCTCCGTGCTGCTGCTCGGCACGGAGGAGTCGGAGGCCGCCGCGGCCACCATCAGCGCGGGTGCCCGGGGCCTCATCCAGGGCGTCGACCAGGACCTGACCAGCGCGGTGGCCAAGGCCCTGCTGCTGCTCTCCTCGCCCGGCCGGGCGGCCCGACGCCCAGCCACCGACCCGGCCCGGGACACCGCTGCGGTCGGCGGTCCCGCCCGTACCGGCCCGGCCGGCCGGCCGCCGGCCGAACCGGGGTCCGGCTGGCCGGCGACGGGCCCCGACGGCCCGGGCGGCACCCCGACGGTGGTGCCGGCGCAGCGCGGCGACGACCCGGCTGAGCCCGCCGACGAGCCGGCCGAGGCCACGCCCCCCGGGCGGCGTTCCGGGCCCGGCCCGCGCGGCGGCCGGTCCCAGGCCGGGCTCACCGAACGCGAACTCCAGGTGCTGCTGGGCATGGCGGAGGGCAAGAGCAACGCCGAGATCGGCCGGGAGCTGTTCGTCTCGGAGGACACCGTGAAGACCCACGCCCGGCGGCTGTTCCGCAAGCTCGGCGCGCGGGACCGCGCGCACGCGGTGGCGGCCGGCTTCCGCGCCGGCCTGGTGGCCTGAACCGCACCCCGGCCGTACGGCCGCCCGGGACGCCTCGGGGCGCGGAGCGGGCCGGGACGCCTCGGCGCGCGGTACGGCCGGCCGGAAGGCCTCGGCGCGCGGAGCCGGGGCGGGTGGCCCGGGCCTGCCGGTGCGGCCCCGGCCCGCCTCAGCGTTCGGCGTCGGGTTCCTCGTCGGCGCCCTCGGTCAGGGTGTCGTGCACCCCGTCGGCGTAGCCACGGGCGTAGTCCCAGGTGACGTAGTGGTCCGGGTCCGGGTCGTAGGCCGGCTCGTGCACCCGGGGGCGCCCCGAGCTGAGCAGGTGGCGCAGGTTGCCCCGCAGCAGGTCCCAGTCGAAGTAGTGCGGCTCCCGGCAGTCCTCGCACTCGATGACCAGCCCGCGCACCCCGATCGGCGCCAGCAGCGCCTGGTAGATCTCCAGGTCGGCGAGATCCTCCAGCACGTCCTGACGCTCGACGTCGGTCAGCGGGTCGAGCGGGGCGTCGTCGCCCGGATCGTGCAGGCCGGCGGCCGGATCGGCCGGGTCGCCGTTGAAGGGGTCGATGGGCTCGTCGTGCACCCCCTCACCGTAGACCCAACGCCAGGGCCGCGTCCGCCCCCGCCACCGGTGAGCTGGGCTGCCACCGCCCGGGGACGGCCCGTGCCGGTGGGTACGATGGGACGACGCGCCCGTCACCCGGCGTGTGCCGGTGCCCGCCCGCGCCACCTCGCTGAAGCCCGTCCGAGCAGCTCAGGGGAGCAATCGTGGAATTTTCGCCCAGCACCGATCTACCGGCCGGCGCCGACAGCGGCGAGCTGGGCGGCCACCTGCCGGAGCTGCCTGCCGGCTCCGCCCGGGTGGTTCCACTCGGGTTGACCTTCGACGACGTGCTGCTCCAGCCGGGCGAGTCGGACGTCGTGCCCAGCCGGGTCAACACGGTGACGAAGCTGACCCGCAACATCAGCCTGAGCATCCCGCTGCTCTCCAGCGCGATGGACACGGTGACCGAGGCCCGGATGGCGATCGCCATGGCCCGCCAGGGCGGCATCGGCGTGCTGCACCGCAACCTCTCCCTGGAGGACCAGGCGCTCCAGGTCGACCTGGTGAAGCGCTCCGAGTCCGGCATGATCACCAACCCGGTGACCGCCAGCCCCGACGACACCCTGCGCGACGTCGACGCCCTCTGCGGGCGTTACCGCATCTCCGGGGTGCCCGTCGTGGACGGCGAGGGCCAGCTCGTCGGCATCGTCACCAACCGCGACATGCGCTTCGTCTCCGACCCGGCCACCCCGGTCCACCAGATCATGACCCGCACCCCGCTGGTCACCGCCCCGGTCGGGGTGCGCAAGGAGGACGCGCTCGACCTGCTGCGCCAGCACAAGGTCGAGAAGCTGCCGATCGTCGACGACTCGGGCCGGCTGCGCGGCCTGATCACGGTCAAGGACTTCACCAAGAGCGAGCAGTACCCGAACGCCACCAAGGACGACGCCGGCCGGCTGCGGGTCGCCGCCGCCATCGGGGTGGGCGACGACGCCTACAAGCGGGCGCGGGCACTGGTGGACGCGGGCGTCGACGTGCTGATCGTGGACACCGCGCACGGCCACCAGCGGGCGGTGCTGGAGATGGTCGCCCAGCTCAAGAAGGACGTCACCATCGACATCGTCGGCGGCAACGTCGCCACCTACGCCGGCGCCCGGGCGCTGGTCGAGGCGGGCGCCGACGGCGTGAAGGTCGGCGTCGGGCCGGGCGCGATCTGCACCACCCGGATCGTCGCCGGGGTGGGCGTACCGCAGATCACCGCGATCATGGAGGCCGCGCGGGCCGCGCGGCCGGCCGGCGTCCCGGTCATCGGCGACGGCGGCATCCAATACTCGGGCGACATCGCCAAGGCGCTCGTCGCGGGCGCCGACACGGTGATGCTCGGCAGCCTGCTGGCCGGCTGCGAGGAGAGCCCCGGCGAGCTGATCTTCATCAACGGCAAGCAGTACAAGGCCTACCGGGGCATGGGCTCGCTCGGCGCGATGCAGTCCCGGGGCCAGGCCAAGTCCTACTCCAAGGACCGCTACTTCCAGCAGGACGTGCTCGCCGAGGACAAGCTGGTCCCCGAGGGCGTGGAGGGCCAGGTGCCCTACCGGGGCCCGCTGTCCGCGGTCGCCCACCAGCTCACCGGTGGGCTGCGCGCGGCGATGGGGTACGTCGGCGCGGAGAGCATCCCCGAGCTGCACCGCCGCGGTCAGCTCATCCGGATCACGGCGGCGGGGCTCAAGGAGAGCCACCCGCACGACATCCAGATGACGGTCGAGGCTCCCAACTACCACTCCCGCTGACCATCCCCCTGCGACAACTGGAGTCCCCCATGCGTGACGTGGTCGAGATCGGGCTGGGCAAGACCGCGCAGCGCGGTTACCACCTGGACGACATCGCCATCGTGCCGAGCCGCCGGACCCGGGACGTCGACGACGTCTCCACCGCCTGGCAGCTCGACGCGTACCAGTTCGGCATCCCCTGCGTCGGGCACCCGTCGGACGCGACGATGAGCCCGGCCTCCGCCGTCCGGCTCGGCCAGCTCGGCGGCCTCGGCGTGCTCAACGTCGAGGGCCTGTGGACCCGCTACGAGAACCCGACCAAGGTCCTGGAGGAGCTGGCCGGGCTCGACGAGGACGCCCGCGCCACCAAGCGGCTCCAGGAGGTCTACGCGGAGCCGATCCGCCCCGACCTGATCGCCGAGCGGGTCCGCGAGCTGCGCGCCGGCGGCGGCACGGTGGCGGTGCGGGTCTCCCCGCAGCACACCCTGGCCCTGGCCCCGGTGATCCTCGACGCCGGCGTCGACATCCTCGTCATCCAGGGCACCATCGTCTCCGCCGAGCACGTCTCGACCACCGACGAGCCGCTCAACCTCAAGGAGTTCATCGCCGACCTGGACCTCCCGGTCGTCGTCGGCGGCTGCACCGACTACAAGACCGCGCTGCACCTGATGCGTACGGGGGCGGCCGGCGTCATCGTCGGCATCGGCGGCGACGAGTGGTCCACCACCGAGTCGGTGCTGGGCATCCGGGTGCCGATGGCGACCGCGATCGCCGACGCGGCGGCGGCCCGCCGGGACTACCTCGACGAGACCGGCGGCCGGTACGTGCACCTGATCGCCGACGGCGACATCCAGACCTCGGGCGACATCGCCAAGGCGCTCGGCTGCGGCGCCGACGCGGTGATGCTCGGCGAGCCGCTGTCGCTCTGCGCCGAGGCGCCGGCCGGTGGCGCCTGGTGGCACTCCGCCGCCAGCCACCCGTCGCTGCCCCGGGGCGCGTTCGAGACCGCCGGCGAGCCGCTCGGCTCGATGGAGCAGCTGCTCTTCGGCCCGGCCGACGAGCCGGACGGCCAGCTCAACCTCTTCGGTGGCCTGCGCCGTGCGATGGCCAAGTGCGGCTACCGCGACCTGAAGGAGTTCCAGAAGGTCGGCCTGGTCCTCGACCGCTGACCTGCGCAAGCAGCACCACCCGCACCGGCCGCGCCGATAGGCTCGGCCGGTGCGTCGTACCCGCCGTCGGATCCGCCCCGCGCTCGCCGTCGCCGTCGTCGCGGCCCTGGTGTTCGCGGCCTGCACCGACGGCGGCGACGAGCGGGGCGGCTTCCGGCCCGCGGCGGCCGACCTTGGCGACCCGTACGTCCCGGGGGCCGGCAACGGCGGCTACGACGTCGCGGGCTACCGGCTCGCGGTCCGCTACGACCCGGCGACCGACCGGCTCGCCGGGCGGGCCGCGCTGACGGCCACCGCGACCAGCGGGCTGTCCCGGTTCAACCTGGACCTTGCCGGGCTGGACGTGTCGCGGGTGGCCGTCGACGGCCGACCGGCCGGATCCGCCCGCGACGGCGACGAACTGGTGGTCACCCCGCGCGACGGCCTTCCCCGGGGCGCCCGGTTCGTCGTCGAGGTGGACTACTCCGGCGTGCCGGCGGCCAGGGCCGACGGGCAGCTCGGTAGCGGCGGCTTCCTGCACACCGACGACGGCGCGATCGCCCTCGGCCAGCCCTGGTCGGCGGCCACCTGGTTCCCGGTCAACGACCACCCGTCCGACAAGGCCACGTACGACATCGAGGTGACCGTCCCGGACGGGCTGGCCGCGCTGAGCAACGGGGTGCCGGGGGAGCGGACCAGCGCCGGCGGCTGGACCACCTGGCGCTGGGCCGAGCGGTCACCGATGGCCAGCTACCTGACGACCCTGGTGATCGGCGACTACCGGGTGCGTAGCGGCACGCACGCCGGTAGACCGATGGTCACGGCGGTGCCGGCGAGCCTGCCGGAGAACGGGCCGGAGGCCGCCTCGCTGGCCCGCACCGGCGAGATCGCCGACTTCCTGGCCAGCCGCTTCGGGCCGTACCCGTTCGACTCCTACGGGGGCGTCGTGGTCACCGACGCCCGGATCGGCTACGCGCTGGAGACCCAGTCCCGGCCGGTCTACGGGCCGGGCTTCTTCCGTGGCGGGCGACCCAACCCGGGGGTGGTCGCGCACGAGCTGGCCCACCAGTGGTTCGGCAACAGCGTGGCGCTGAGCCGGTGGAGCGACATCTGGCTCAACGAGGGCTTCGCCAGCTACGCGGAGTGGCTGTGGGAGGAGCACGACGGCGGTCGCACCGCGCAGCGCAACTTCGAGCTGGAGTACGCCGCGACCGACTGGTCCCGGCCGTCCGTCGACCCCGGACGGTCCCGGTTGTTCGGCGCGGCCGTCTACAAGCGCGGCGCGCTCGCCGTGCACGCGCTGCGCCGCACGGTCGGCGACGAGACGTTCTTCCGCGTCCTGCGGACCTGGACGGCCGAGCGGCGCGACGGCAACGCCACCACCGACGACCTGATCGCCCTGGCCGAGCGGGTCGCCGGCAGGCCCCTGCGCCCGTTCTTCGACGCCTGGCTCGTCGGCGGGAGCGCCCCCGCCCTGCCCTGACGCGGCTCCCCGTCGGCGCTCGGTAGGCTGCGGCCGGACCCGGCGCGGCACCGCCTGCCCGGCCGCCCCGTGCGGCGGGGCCGGCGGCACCGGCCGGCGCGGGTCCACCACGCTCGCCGGTGGGGCAGCCGGCGACGCAGGGAGGAGAAAGAGCGATGACGCTGTCGCGGCGGACGCTGTGCGCGGGCACCGGCCTGCTGCTGGCCGGGATGCTGGGGCTGGCCGGCTGCGGGTCGGCCGAGGAACCGGTTCCGGCCCCGAGCTCCGCCGCGCCGGCCGCGCCGCGCCAGTTCCTCCTCGGCGCGGCCGGCGTCGGCGACGCCTACTTCCCGACCTACGGCAACGGCGGGTACGACGTCAGCCGCTACACGGTCAAGGTGCGCTACGACCCGGTGGAGGACCGGTTGACCGGAACCACCACCGTGCAGGCGGCGGCGACCGGCGACCTGTCCGCGTTCAACCTGGACCTGGCCGGGCTGACCGTGCGGTCCGTGACGGTGGACGGGGCCCCGGCGAAGCACGGCCGCAAGGGCGACGAGCTGGTGGTCACTCCGGCCCGTGGCCTGATCGCGGGCAACGGCTTCGTCGTCGAGATCGCGTACGACGGTAAGCCGGAGCCGCTGCGCAACGAGGTCCTCGGCAGCGGCGGCTTCCTGCACACCGACGAGGGGGCGATCGCGCTCGGTCAGCCCGAGTCGGCGAGCACGTGGTTCCCCGTCAACGACCATCCCTCGGACAAGGCCACCTACGACTTCGAGATCACCGTGCCGAAGGGGCTGACGGCGGTCAGCAACGGTGTGCCGGCGGGAAAGAGCACGACCGGCGACTGGACCACCTGGAAGTGGGCCGAGCGCAGCCCGATGGCGAGCTACCTGAGCACCGTGGTCATCGGGAAGTTCCGGATCACCGAGGGCGAGCACAAGGGACGGCCGGTGTTCCACGCGGTCACCACCGACCTGCCCCCGGGCGCGGCGGACCGGTCGATCGCCGACACGGTCAAGGTGACCGACTACCTGGAGAGCGTCTTCGGGCCGTACCCGTTCGAGGCGTACGGCGGCGTGGTGATCTCCGACGCCCGGATCCGGTACGCCCTGGAGACGCAGAGCCGCCCGGTCTACTCCGCGAGCTTCTTCTCCCGCGGCGAGAACACCGCCGTGGTCGCCCACGAGATGGCACACCAGTGGTTCGGCAACAGCGTGTCGCTGGCGAGGTGGCAGGACATCTGGCTCAACGAGGGCCTGGCCACGTACGCCGAGTGGCTGTGGGCCGAGCACGACGGCGGGCGCACCGCCCAGCAGGAGTTCGACGCCCGGTACGCGGGCTCCTCGGGCCAGGTGTGGCGGACGCCGCCGGGCGAGCCGGGGGTGCCGAACCTGTTCAGCGAGTCGGTCTACCAGCGCGGCGGGATGACCGTGCACGCGCTGCGGGTGGCCGTCGGCGACAAGGCGTTCTTCGAGATCCTGAAGACCTGGGCGGCGCAGAAGCGCGACGCGAACGCGACCACGGCCGAGTTCGTCGCGCTGGCCGAGCGGGTCTCGGGCAAGCAGCTCGACGACCTCTTCGAGGCGTGGCTGTACGGCAAGCAGCGGCCGGAGCGTCCCGAGCGGGTGTGACGGCGCTCAGCGCGTGACGCGCAGTTTCGGGTTGGCGGCGAGGTAGGCGTCGGCCCGGCCGGCGCGCAGCTCGGTGAGGAACCTCCGTCCGGTCTGCGTGAGCTCCTCGCCCCGGTAGGCGCTGCCCCTGCCGACGCCCGCGCCGGGCAGGTCGACCAGCACGAACCTCTCCGGCGTGAGCCCGCCGAGGGCGTACGCGACGTCCACGACGCGCGGCCCGCCGGCGTAGACCAGGGTGTCGCCGAGCGCGTCGACCACCTGCTGGACGCGCTCCGGCTGCCGGGCCAGGTCCTCGCCGAGGATCTTCGTGGCCAGCGCCTTGATCAGCTGCTGCTGGTGGCGCTGCCGGGCGTAGCCGCCGCCGGTGACGTAGCGCTGCCGGGCGTAGTCCAGCGCCTGCCAGCCGGTGAGGTGCCGCTCGCCCTTCTCGTAGACCATCTGTGGCCCGGTGTAGCCGCCACCGCCGGGCGCGGGCTCCCGGTGCCGGCCGTCGGGGCGGCGGTGCAGCGAGACCACCCGCTGGTCGACGTAGAGGTCCACCCCGCCGAGGCTGTCCACGAGCCGGTCGAAGCCGTTGAAGGTGAGCACCGCGCCGGCGTCGAAGCGCAGCCCCGTGTAGCCGCTGACCGTGCTGCGCAGCAGCTCGTACCCCTGGGCGGTGCTCGGCTGCTTCGGTTTGCCGGGCACCCGGCTGCCGTAGCTCATCGCGTGGGTGAGCTTGGTCCTGCCGCCGCGGTAGCCGGCCTTCGGGAAGGCCGGGATGTCGACCAGCAGGTCGCGGGGGAGGGCGAAGAGGTACGCCCGGTCGAGTCCCTTCGGCACGTGCAGCACCAGCACGGCGTCGCCGTGCGGCTCCCAGCCCGGCACGCTGACCCGGGTGTCCACCCCGACGAGCAGGAGGTTGAGCGGGCCGGTGATGCCGGCGCCCGGCGTCGCGGTCGGGCTCGGGCTCGGGCTCGGGGTGGGGCTGGCCTGCGGCGTCCCGGTGGCGCCCGTCGGCCCGATCGCGCGCCGTGGCCCGTCGTCGCGGACGAGCCGGGTGACGACGAGGGCGCCCACGGCAACCAGGATCACGGTCGCCAGGGCGGCCAGCCCCAGCACCCATCGTGGGCGTGGCGCCCCTGTCCGCTGAGTCATGCGACACCCCCCGGTGATGACAACGCCCCGACGGGGGCGCCGAGTTGCGGGCGGGCGCCTCCGGGATCGTGGACCGGAGCATGATCCCGCGAAATCGGACGCTGGCGCGATGGCTACCGAGCGGTAATGATGCGGTCATGCGGTACGACGTGCTCGTCATCGGGTCCGGCTTCGGCGGCAGCGTCACCGCGCTCCGGCTGGCCGAGAAGGGCTACTCGGTCGGGGTGCTGGAGGCTGGGCGTCGCTTCGCCGACGACGAGTTCCCGCAGACCTCCTGGCGGCTGCGGCGCTTCCTGTGGGCGCCCCGCCTCGGCTGCTACGGCCTCCAGCGGCTCACCCTGCTGCGCCCGGCCGACCGGAAGGCCGGCGGCGGCGTGCTGGTGCTCTCCGGCGCCGGGGTCGGCGGCGGCTCACTGGTCTACGCCAACACCCTCTACGAGCCGCTGGACGCCTTCTACACCGACCCGCAGTGGCGGGACGTCACCGACTGGCGCGACGAGCTGGCCGGCCACTACGACCAGGCGAAGCGGATGCTCGGCGCCACCACGTACCCGCTCGTCACCCGCGCGGACCGGGCGATGCGGGCGGTGGCCGACCGGATGGGGGTGGGGCACACCCACCACGCCACCCCGGTCGGCGTGTTCATCGGCCGCCCCGGCCAGCGGGCCACCGACCCCTACTTCGGTGGCGCCGGGCCGGAGCGCACCGGCTGCACGCACTGCGGCGCGTGCATGACCGGTTGCCGGCAGGGCGCGAAGAACACGCTGGTCAAGAACTACCTCTGGCTGGCCGAGCGACTCGGCGCGCGGGTGCACCCGCTGACGACGGTCACGGCCGTCCGCCCGGCCGGCGACGGCGGATACGCGGTGCACACGGTGCGCACGGGGGCCTGGCTGCGCGCGCGGCGGCAGGTGATCCACGCCGACCAGGTGGTCTTCGCGGCCGGCGCGCTCGGCACCCAGCGGCTGCTGCACGCGATGAAGGCGGAGGGTGCCCTGCCCGCGCTCTCGCCCCGCCTCGGCGAGCTGACCCGGACCAACTCGGAGGCGATCCTCGGCGCCTCGGTGCCCCGCCGGCAGGCCCGTGCCCAGGGGCTCGACTTCACCGAGGGGGTGGCGATCACCAGCTCGTTCCACCCCGACCCGCAGACCCACGTCGAGCCGGTCCGCTACGGCCGGGGCTCGAACGCGATGGGCCTGCTCCAGTCGCTGCTGGTCGACGGCGGGCCGCGCCGGGTCCGCCGTTGGCTGGGAGTCCTGCTGCGCCAGCCCGGCACGGCGGCCCGGCTGCTGTCGGTGCGCGGCTGGTCGGAGCGGACGGTGATCGCCCTGGTCATGCAGTCGGTGGACAACTCGCTGACCACCCGGCTGCGGCGCGGCCCGTTCGGCCGGCGGCTGGTCTCCGGGCCGGGTCACGGCGCGCCCAACCCGACCTGGATCCCGGCCGGCAACCAGGCGGCCCGCCTGCTGGCCGAGGAGATCGGCGGTACGCCCGGCGGCGCCCTGACCGAGCCGTTCGACATCCCGATGACCGCCCACATCCTCGGCGGAGCGGTGATCGGCGCCACCCCGGCCGACGGCGTGATCGACCCGTGGCACCGGGTGTTCGGCCACCCGGGGCTGCACGTGGTCGACGGCGCGGCGGTCTCGGCGAACCTCGGGGTGAACCCGTCGCTGACCATCACCGCCCAGGCGGAACGCGCGATGTCCTTCTGGCCCAACAGGGGCGACGCGGACCCGAGGCCGCCGCTCGGTGAGCCGTACCGCCGGCTGGAGCCGGTGCCACCGCGTCGCCCGGCGGTGCCGGCCGACGCCCCCGGCGCCCTGCGCAGGTGACCAGGACCGGGCGGTCAACCTGTCCGGCCTGAGGGCTCCGGCCCGCGTCGGTCCGTCCAGGCGACCAGCACCGCGTGCGGGAGGGTCAGCGCGGCCAGCACGGCGAACGTGGCGGGCAGCGGGTCCGACCGGTGGCCGGGCCAGGCGACCAGGGCGATCAGCGCGGCGAGGGCCACCGCCGTGGGAGCTGCCGCCTGCCGGGCGAAGCGCCGCAGCGGCGGTCCGACCCGTCCGGCCGCCAGGTCGGCCGTGTTGCGCGGGTCGTGCCGCAGCAGCCGGGCCACGTGACGGCAGGAGTGCCAGGCCGCGAAGTACGCCCCCACGGCCAGGGCCGGCGGCACGGTGCCGAACAGCCCGGCGAGGAGGACGGGTTCGACGGCGTCGCGGGCGCGTCCGGCGCGGGCGTACCGGATCGCGGTGACCGCGACCGCGCCCAGCACGGCGGCCAGCGCCAGCGCCCGCACCTCGGCGGTGAGCAGCGCCGGTGCCCGGGGTGCCACCGCCGCCAGCAGCGGGTCGACCTGGTCGCGCCACAGCGCCAACGGGACGACCACCGGCGGCCCCCCGTACGCGAGCACGGCCGTCACCCCCGTCCGGACCGGCCGGCGGTCCCGCTCGGCGTGGAACGCCACGTCGGCGGTGCCGAAGTGGACGACCGACACGAGGAGGAACCCGACCAGCGCCAGGTCCGGCGCGGCCCGGACAGCCGCCAGCCCGGCACCGGCCACGGCGGTGTAGACCACCAGCAGCGCCACGCGCGCCGCCAGCGGCCGGGCACGCGCCGACAGCCGGGCGGGCACGAGATGGTCGACCGCGCCGTGCGGCAGCCCGAGGAGCAGCCCCGCGACCAGGAAGGCGGGCGAGCCGCCCGGCCCGGCGGCGTCGATCAGCGGCGACATCGCCAGCAGCCCGCCGAGCGCGAGTCGCGAGGCGGTCCCGGCACGCCGCAGCAGCCGGTCCGGCCGCCCCGGGCCTTCCGTCGCGCCGGTCGTACGCTCCGACGGCCGTCGGGTCCGGGCGGGTGCGCGGCCGTCCGCCGCCGGGACTCCGGGGCCGGCGCCGGTGGCCGGGTCAGACGACGGTGAGGTGACCACGGTTGGACAGGGCGCGTAGCCGGCCGAGATCGAGGATGCTCCAGCCCACCTTCGTCAGGATGGACAGCAGGACGAAGAGCAGGCTGGTGGTGGCGGAACTGACCAGGCCGACACCGGCTGGGCCGATCATCCAGAACACGGGGTAGCCCACCCAGAGCACGCTGAGCAGCAGGGCCGCCTCTGTGTACACCGCCGCGATCCCTTCCGGCTGCCGGTGCGCGTGGGCGCGTAGCGGTCCCCAGATCAGGCCGTAGAGCCCGAGGAGGGCCAGGACCCCGATCGTGAAGAGGGTGTAGCGGATCGTGTCGTTCGCCGCGAGTTCGGCGGCCAGCCCGCAGAGGAAGACCGTCAGGTTCGCCCCGACGAGGGCGCCCGTCAATCCCCAACAGCGCCCGGGCAGCGAGTGCGTCGCGGTCAGCATCAGCGCCACCAGCAACAGGGGCGAGGAGACCGCCCAGTCGACGTACCGCGCCCAGTAGAGCGTGTGGCCGGCCACCTCCGCAGTGCCGGCGCCCAGCGCCAGGACCAGGTACCAGAAGCCGGACCAGAGTGGGATGGCGATCGCCACCCGGTACTCGCTGGGCGGGACGCCCCGCGGGTCCGCGCGCCACCGGCTGAACAGCACGACCCCGCCCGCCATGGCGGCGACGTACATCCACAGCCACCACTCGGTCATGCCCACCCCCGGCCGGCTCCCGGCGCCGCGCGCCCGCTGCTGCGATCCGGGCGTACGGCCGGACAGCCGCCCGAACCCGTCGAGTCCCGTGCGTGCCCCGTCGGCAGGCGGTACGAACACCGTATACGGAGCAAAAGCCGCACACAGGTCTAACGGCTCCCGCCGGAAGGGCGGTGGTGCGCCCGACCGCCCGTACGGTGGTCGACGTCACCTCCGCCGCGACGGCGGCGTGGGGCGGACCGGCGGGGGACGCGGCGGCGTCGTCGGTAGGATTTGCTGCCATGAGCACGCCTCGCCCCGTCCTCGTGGTGGACTTCGGAGCCCAGTACGCCCAGCTCATCGCGCGTCGGGTGCGTGAGGCCAACGTCTATTCCGAGATCGTGCCGCACTCGATGCCGGTCGCCGAGATGCTGGCGAAGGACCCGGCGGCGATCATCCTCTCCGGCGGCCCGTCCAGCGTCTACGCGCCGGGCGCCCCGCAGATCGACGCCGGCATGTTCGAGGCCGGCGTGCCGGTCTTCGGTATCTGCTACGGCTTCCAGGCGATGGCCCAGGCGCTCGGCGGCACGGTGGCCCGCACCGGCAACCGCGAGTACGGCGGCACCCCGCTGCGCCCCCGCCTGCTCGACCCGGGCATGCTGCTCCGCGACCTGCCGGCCGACCTGCCGGTCTGGATGAGCCACGGCGACTGCGTGACCGAGGCCCCCGAGGGCTTCACGGTGACGGCCGAGTCGGCGGGCGCGCCGGTCGCCGCCTTCGAGGACGTGGCCGGCCGCCGGGCCGGCGTGCAGTTCCACCCGGAGGTCGGGCACACCGCGCACGGCCAGGAGATGCTGCGCCGCTTCCTGCACGACATCGCCGGCATCGCGCCGACCTGGACGCCCGAGAACATCATCGACGAGCAGGTCGCCCGGATCCGCGAGCAGGTCGGCGACAAGGAGGTCATCTGTGGCCTGAGCGGCGGGGTCGACTCGGCCGTCGCCGCCGCGCTGGTGCACAAGGCCGTCGGCGACCAGCTCACCTGCGTCTTCGTCGACCACGGCCTGCTGCGCGCCGGCGAGGCCGAGCAGGTGGAGAAGGACTACGTCGCCGCCACCGGCATCAAGCTCAAGGTGGTCGACGCGGCCGACCGGTTCCTCGGCGCCCTGGCCGGGGTGACCGACCCCGAGCAGAAGCGCAAGATCATCGGTCGCGAGTTCATCCGGGTCTTCGAGGCCGCCGCGCGGGAGGTCGCCGCTCACGGCGACGTCGAGTTTCTCGTCCAGGGCACCCTCTATCCGGACGTGGTGGAGTCCGGCGGCGGCACCGGCACCGCCAACATCAAGAGCCACCACAACGTCGGCGGCCTGCCGGAGGACCTGAAGTTCGCTCTGGTCGAGCCGCTGCGCACACTGTTCAAGGACGAGGTCCGGGCGCTCGGCCTCCAGCTCGGCCTGCCCGAGGCGATGGTCTGGCGGCACCCGTTCCCGGGCCCGGGCCTGGCCATCCGGATCATCGGCGCGGTCGACCGGGAGCGGCTCGACCTGCTCCGGCGGGCCGACCTGATCGCCCGCGAGGAGCTGACCGCCGCCGGCCTGGACCGGGGCGTCTGGCAGTTCCCCGTCGTGCTCCTGGCCGACGTGCGCAGCGTCGGCGTGCAGGGCGACGGCCGCAGCTACGGGCACCCCGTGGTGCTGCGGCCCGTCTCCAGCGAGGACGCCATGACCGCCGACTGGTCCCGGCTGCCCTACGAGGTCGTCGCCCGGATCTCCACCCGGATCACCAACGAGGTCGCCGAGGTCAACCGCGTGGTGCTGGACGTCACGAGCAAGCCGCCGGGCACGATCGAGTGGGAGTGATCCCGCCTCACGCCGCCGGCGGGTAGGTCGGCGGCGCGGGCTGCGCCACGGTCGGCTGCGCCGCCGTGGGCGGCGCGGCCTGCGCCGGGTGCGGCCAGGCGGGCGCGTCGGCCGGCTCCTCGGGCATCAGGAACCACATGATCGGGTACGCGAGCAGCGCGAGCCCGCCGGTGAGCAGGCCGGCGACCGCGAAGACCACCCGGACCAGGGTGGGGTCGACGGCGAAGTACCGGCCGAGGCCGCTGGCCACTCCGGCGATCATCCGGTCCGTGGCGGGGCGACGGAGCTGCTTGTACGGGGGCTGGGGAGGGGCGGTGTAGGTCATGTCTCCACGGTCCGCGCCGGTCGTCGGGCCGTCCTCGGTGACCGCCCGGATCCCTACCCTGACCCGCCCCTGAGGCGCGAGCATTCAGTCAGGAATCTGACTCTTTTCGATGGACGCAACCCGGGCCGGGGAGAATTTGGCCCCGTGACCACCATGCTGGAGCCGCTCCGCAGGATCGCGGCATACGCAGTTTGTGCTGATTCAGTCGGCCGGGTGTTGCTGGTCCGCGCATCGGAGCGCTCCGGCACCCCCGGCACGTGGTCGCTGCCCGGCGGGGCGGTCGACCACGGTGAGGACCCGCACCACACCGTCGTCCGGGAGACCGCCGCCGAGACCGGCCTCTCCGTCACCGTCGCCGGCCTGCACGACGTGCTCGCCGACATGCGGGCGCTGCCGGAGCGGGGCATCACCATCCACACCGACCGCCTGATCTACCAGGTCTCCGTGCGCGGTGGGACGCTCGCCGACCGGGTCGACCGGCCGACCGACCTGGCCCGCTGGTTCACCCCGGCGGAGGCCCGCGAGCTGCCGCTGCGCTCGTTCACCGCCCGGGCGCTGGGCCTGCCCGCCTCGTCCGCCGACATCGTTCCGGACGAGGCGCCGGAGTTCCCCTCGTTCTACGCCGTGCCCGGCCCCGACGGGCTGCACCGGGCCCAGCGCTTCGCCGCGTACGCCGTGGTGACCGACCCGGACGACCGGGTGCTGCTCACCCGGGTCTCCGACGGCTACCCGGGCGCGGGCTGCTGGCACCTGCCCGGCGGCGGCACCGACTACGGCGAGCAGCCCGGCGCCGCCCTGATCCGGGAGCTGGTCGAGGAGACCGGGCAGACCGGGCGTCTCGTCGAGCTGCTCGGGGTGGCCAGCCACCGGGACGCGGCCTCCCTCGGCCCCGAGGGCTACCCGATCGACTGGCACGGCGTCCGCGCCTTCTACCGGGTCGTGGTCGACAAGCCGGCCCCGCCCACCGTCGCCGACGTCGGCGGCTCCACCTGCGAGGCCCGCTGGTTCGGCCGCGACGAACTGGGCGCCCTCCCCACCGACCGCCTGACCGAGGTGACGGCGGAAGCCGTCCAGGCCGCCCGCCTGGCCTGACCGCCCCCGCCCCCTGTTCCTTGATCACGAGGTCGACCGGCCGGCACGCCGGATCCGCTGCGGCTAGCCTCATGATCGACGGAACGGGTCGGCGCGGGCGGGGGAGTGCGGGCGGGTGGAACAGCGGCGGCGGGTCGGCGCGTACGGGATGTGTCGGGGCTCGGACGGGCGGGTGCTGCTGGCCCGGGGCTCCGGCTCGTGCCCGTTCCCGGGCGTCTGGCAGCTCCCCGGGGGCGGGATCGAGCACGCCGAGCATCCGGCGCACGCGGTGGTCCGCGAGTTCGCCGAGGAGACCGGCCTCACGGTCGAGGTGACGGGGCTGCGGACGGTGTCCGCCGACGTGACGACCTTCCGTGACGTCGGCGTCGCGGTGCACACCGACCGCGTGGTCTTCGACGTCGTCGCGCGCGGCGGCGAACTGCGGCCGGAGCAGGCCGGCGGCACCGACGAGCTGGGCTGGTTCACGACCGACGAGGCGGCGGCGGTGCCGCTCATGCCGTTCACCGGCGAGCTGCTCGGCGTGCCCGTGTCGCCCCTGCCGTCCGATCTGCCCCGTTCGTCGGCGACCGAGCCCGCCGCCGCGCTCCCGTCCGACCGGAGACAGCGCTTCGGGGCGTACGGCCTGGTCACCGACCCGGCCGGCCGGGTGCTGCTCACCATGATCGCCGACGGTTACCCGGGCGCCGGCCGGTGGCACCTGCCCGGCGGCGGGACCGACCACGGCGAGCAGCCCGTCGCCGCGCTGCTGCGCGAGCTGGTCGAGGAGTCCGGCCAGCTCGGCCGGGTGGTCGAGCTGATCGGCGTCGACAACCTGCACAACCCGGCCGCGCTGGGCCCGGAGGGGCGTCCGCTCGACTGGCACGGCATCCGGGTGCTCTACCGGGTGGCGGTGGACGCGCCCACGGAGCCGCGGGTGACCGAGCTCGCCGGCGGCTCCACCGCCCGCGCGGGCTGGTTCACCCCGGAGAAACTCGCCGGGCTGCCGCTGAGCGGGATCGCCGCACTGGCGCTGGCCAATGCGCCTGCCGACGAGCGTCCGTAACCGGACATCGGTGCCCCCGGCACCCGCTCACCGAGCCGGCGGAGACGGGGTCCGGTACATTCGATGTGGGGTTGGTGGAGGAAACGGGCGATGGAGCCCGAGATGGGAATAAGAGAGCGGTACGCGCGGTTAGAGCAGTTATAAGTACCGCCGGCAGCTATCGCCAACCCCCGTTCCCCTATGCGATGGTGTACTCCGCAAAACGGCTGCCGGGCCAGAAAGGTCCGGCACGAGACAGCCGGACGGCCGCCCTCGCGACGGTAAACCGATCCGGTGATGGAGGAAACGTGCCGAGAGCCCCATGGCGCCGGCGTCGTACCACTGACAGTCCGCGTCCCGCAGGGCGTCGTTGGGCGGGCCCGTTGCGCCGCAGCAGCACGCTCGCCCGGCAGGTGTTGCTGGTCCGGGTGGGGCGCCGCGACGGCGACCTGCACGCGACCAGCGACCTCTCGATGCCCGAGCACCGCTACGCCGACCGGCCGCGACGCCGCTACGGACTCACCCGCGTCGAGCGCGCCGACGTCGCCTCGATCGTTCCGGTCAGCCCTGCGCTCGGCCCCACGACCCCGGTCGACGACGAGTCGGCGATGTCGATCCCGCTGCTTCCGGGCGAGCGGACGGTCGCCCGCCGGATGAAGTTCGCGGTGGTCAACGCCTGCACACTCAGCAGCCTGATGCTCGGCATGCTGGCCATCTTCCTGGCCATGCAGGGCGAGGTGCGCGTCGCCGCGCTCTGCCTGATCGCCTGCGTGGTCTTCGACGGCCTCGACGGCGCGCTCGCCCGCAAGTTCGGCGTGGCCAGCCCGTTCGGGGCGCAGATGGACTCGCTGGCCGACATGTGCTCGTTCGGCCTCGCCGCCCCCGTGGTGGTCTACGCCTCGCTGGCCGGTTCGGTCTCCACGCCGGCCGCCGCGGTGGCCTGCGCCCTCGTCGCGGCGTGCGCGGCGATCCGGCTCGCCCGCTTCAACGTCTCGCCGAAGGACGGCAGGTTCTTCTGCGGCGTGCCCACCACCATGGCCGCCGCCGTGCTCGCCCTGACCGTCGCCATCGGGCTGCCCGTGCCGGGCATCGTCCTGGTCGCCGGCGTGGCGCTGCTCGCCTTCGCCATGGTCTCCAGCTTCCCCTACGCGAAGCTCGCCCGGCTGCTGAAGCTGCCGCCGTGGCTGTGGCTGGCCCCGGTGATCGGCGCGCTGATCGACATCCGGCTCACCTTCGCCCTGATCGTGGTCGGTTACCTGGTCAGCGGCCCCGTGCTTTGGCTGCGTCAGCGCCGCACCGCCTGACACACGTACGCGAGAAGGGGCGCCGCGATTGCGCGGCGCCCCTTCTTCGTGTCGTCCGGCCGGGCCTCAGCGCCAGCGGGCGATGACGGTCGAGCCCCCGACGACCTTGTCCCCGGGGCCGACCAGCGGCTCCGCCGCGTCCGCCGGCAGGTAGACGTCGGTGCGCGAGCCGAACCGGATCAGGCCGAAGCGCTCGCCCCGGGCCAGCAGCGCGCCGATCGGCGCCCGCTGCACGATCCGCCGGGCGATCAGGCCCGTGCGCTGCGCCACGACCACCGTGCCGCGCGCGGTGTCCAGCACCGTGTACGCGGCCACGTTGTGCTCCGCCGCCGGCTTCATGGCGTTGGCGAAGCCGCCGTCGGCGACGAAGTAGTCGACCACCTTGCCGGCCACCGGGGCACGGTTGACGTGCACGTCCAGCACCGACAGGAAGACCGCGATGCGCAGCCACTCGCCCTCGCCGAAGCGCTCGTCGTGCAGCCGCTGCACGGACAGCACCCGACCGTCGGCCGAGGCGACCACCGCCGAGGAGTCCTCCGGCACGTCGCGCTCCGGGTCCCGGAAGAAGGCGGCCACCGGGGCGGCGGCCAGGGCCGGGAGCAGCCAGAGCTTCGACTTCGGCCGGGTCGCCCGGGCCACCGCGGCCAGGCCCAGCGCGATGCCGGCCGCGGCCACCCCGTTGGAGTCGATGTGCATGCCACGGGTGAGCGGGACGCTGGACGGCCGGTACGCCGGTGCCAGCCGGGCCGCCGACGCGGCGTCGGCCGGGGTGTAGCGGAGCCGGTACACCCGCAGCGGCGGCGTGTTGCGCAGCACCAGGTCGACCCCGACGCCGTACAGCGCGCCCTGCCGGTCCAGTTCGGCGGCGGCGCCCGCGGTACGCCCCGGCGTCGCGGTCGTGGCCACGCTCAGCACCGCGCCGTCGGCGAGGTACTTCGTCAGGCCCTCGACGGCGGCGCGGGTCTCGTCTGCCGTGCCGGTCAGCGCCTCCCCGGCGACGACCACCGCGGCCGGCTCGGCCTCGGCGAGGGTGTCGACCACGCGGACCCGGTCGGCCACCCAGCGACCCTGGGCGGTGACGTGCTCCCGGAGGGCCGCCGGGGAGGTCGACCCGGCGGGCACCAGGGTGAGGGTGTCGCCGGGCAGCAGCGCGTCGATCGCCGCGGTCAGCACCGCGGACTCGGGCGTCGCGCCGACCAGCAGCGCGGCCTTCGGATCGTTGATCCGGGCGAGCTCGGAGACGAGCGTACGGGCGGCTCGCTCGCCGATGCGGACCGGACCGGACCGGCCGGAGGTGCGCACGGCGGGGGACTGCGTCATGTCGGACGGACTCCTGACGGGTAGAGACGGGAATCGCGGCGGGACCGCCACGGCGGCGCGTCCGGCCGGCGCGGCGGCAGGTCGGTGCGGCGGCCAGGTCGGCGCGGGCCGGCCGGCGGAGGCGAGTTCTCCACGGCCAGCATAGGCCGCCGCCGACGACGGCCGCACCGCTGTGGTCAGCCGCGCGGGCGCTCCCCACCGGCCGGCGGCCCGTCGGTCCGCCGGGACAGGGCGTCCTCGTCGGCGGCGCGGTCCTCGACCGCCTCGGGCCGGACGTCGGTGACGGCCTCCGTAGGCCACTCGTCGGCCTCGTCCCCGGCCCGCAGGCCGCCCGTGGCCGGGCCGCCCGTCGTCTGACTGTCTGTCGTCAACCCATCCGTCGTCGCCCCGGCGGTCGTCGGCTCCTCCGCCGTCTGTCCGCTCGTCGGTCGTCCGGCCGTCGTCGGTGCACCGGTCGTCGGCTCCTCCGCCGTCTGTCCGCTCGGCGGCAGCCCGGCCGTCGTCGGTGCGCCGGTCGTCGGCGCGGCGACGTCCCACTCGGACCGCGCGCCCCAGTCGGTCGGCTCGCCCCAGTCGGAGCGCCGGCCGCCCCACGCCGTCGGCTCGTCGGCCGGCGCGGGCCGGTCGGGGTCCCAGCGGGTCGGGTCGATCCCGGTGGCGTGCCGGTCCGTCGCCCGGCCCGCCGGATCCGCACCCGGCGGGGTGGAGACGGGCGCGACGGTGTCCGGAACGACCGCGTCGGAGGCGGTGGCGTCGGCGCGGGCGGTGTCGGACGGGGCGTCGCCGGGCGTGGGCGCGCCGCCGGACCGCCCGGAGCGCAGCGCGCCCAGCAGGCCCAGCAGGCCGATCAGGATCAGCGCGCCGGCCAGGAACCAGCCGACGGGCGGGAGGGCGAGCCCGAGCAACTGGGCGAGCAGCCACCACGCGGCGAGGCCGAGGAAGATCAGCCCGAAGGCGAAGGACACGATGTCGGTGCGGTGGGCCTTCACCGGGTCACCTCCAGGTTGCCGGCGTTGACGTGGATGTAGAGGCGCAGCGTGCCGCCGCCGGGGCCGTCCGGACCCAGGTCGGTCGTCTCCCGCAGCTCGCCCGCCAGCCCGCCGGAGTGCTTGCCGAAGACGACCGCGTCGCCGGCGTTGACGTCGGCCACCGTGGTGACGTCGACGTTCGGCGGCACCACCACCGTGCACTCGCCGAAGTTGACGGAGACGGTGATCTCGGTGTTCTTCTTGTCGAAGTCGACCGCGCGCAGGTCCAGGACCGTGTCGCCGAAGCTGTTCTCGTACCGCAGGGCGAGGTCGCGGTGGTCGGTGGGCGCCCAGGTGACGTTGCCGTCGACGCCCCGGATCCGGTCGTAGGACTCGGCCACGGTGGCCACCCCGAGCGCGGCGGCGGCCACCACGCCGAGCGCGATGAGCCAGCGGGCCCGTCCGAACCAGGTGCCGACCAGCAGGCCGAGCCCGATGGTGGCCAGCGTGGCCGCGAAGTAGGCCGACGCGCCGATGTCGTAGACGTCCAGCAGGTCGACGACGGCGACCACGCCCAGGGCGAGGAAGATCAGCGAGAACGTCACCGCGCCGAGCGGGGAGCGCTCCTTCGGTCGCTTCGGCGGCTTCGGCGGCTTGCGCGGTGCGGGCGGCACGACGGTCTGCCCGGCGTACGGGCCGTGCGGGGCGAACGGGGGCCGGTAGCCCGGAGGGCGGGGCGGGGGCACCGGGTGACCCGGTCCCGGTGCGCCCGAGGTCGCGGCGGGCCAGCCGGACGTGGGCGGTGCCGGGGGCCAGCCGACGGTCGGCGTACCCGCGGGTGGACGGGCGGGCGGGGCCGGCGGCCAGGCGGGCAGCTCGGCGGTCGGTGGGGAGACCGGGGCGCTCCAGGCGGGCTGGGCGACGGTCGCCGGCGGGGCCGGGACCGGGCCCGCCCCGGGGGCCATGGCCACGGTCGGCGGGGCCGCGTACGCGACCGGGGCGGGATGGGTCACCGGTGGCACCGGCCCGGGTGGGGCGGTGGGCGGTACGGGTGGGGCGGTGGGCGGTACGGGCGGGACGGGGCCGGCCGGGGCGCCCTGGGCGGCCCTGTTGTCTCGGTTCAGCAGCAGCGCGCCGCCGATCAGGATCGTGGCGCCGAGCAGCACCGCCCGGAACGCGTCCGTGACGATGTAACCGAAACTGATCGCGACCAGGATGCTCAGCACGATCACCGTGACCGGGGACATGCTGGACCGGCCCCGGCCCAGCATGGACTCGACGGGAGAGGCGCTGTCCCCCTCGCCCGGGATGATCAGCCAGGCGGTGACGTAGACCAGGATGCCGATGCCGCCGAAGAAGCCGAGCACCGCCAGCAGGACCCGCCAGAGGACCGGGTCGGTGTTGGTGGCCCGGCCGATGGCGGCGCAGACGCCGGCCAGGTAGCGGCCGTCGCGGGGGCGCACCAGCCCGTACCGCGAGGTGAAGCCGGCGCCGCCGAACGACGGCTGCGGCCCGGGGCCCGGCCCGGCGCCGGGCGGCGGCATCCCGCCCGCGTCCCCGGCGGGGGGCGGCGCGGCCATGGGGGGCGGCGCCGCGGAGCCGGTGGGCGGTGTCGCGGTCGGCGGTGGCCCGCCCGGCTGAGCGGCCCCGGGGTCGGCGGGCTGGGCAGCTTCCTCGGTCATGCCTCGATCCTGCTGCCCCGACCCGCCGGGCGGCCTCAGGACCCGACCCTGACCCCACCCTGAGATCCCGGCGGCCCGAATGTCGGGGGCGTCCCCGTGGTCGGGCCCCGGTGCGTCGTGTGACGATCGATCCGACGCCGGAAACGGCCGTCGCCCGCTCCGCGCCCGCCGTGACCAGGGAGTCTCCGATCAGCGCCGTGACCCAGCCACCCCGTCTCTACCGCGCCCCCGAGCACCGGATGGCCGCGGGGGTGGCCGCCGGCATCGCCGACCACCTCGGCATCTCGGTGCTGCGGGTACGGGTCGCCTTCATGGTGCTGCTGGGGCTGAGCGGGCTCGGCCTGCTGCTCTACGCGGCCTTCTGGGCGGTCGTGCCGCTGCGCCCTGGCGACACCGCCGTGCCGGCCCGCAGGGACGTCGCCCAGCTGCTGCCGTTCGTGGCGATCGGCCTCGGCGTGCTGCTGGTGCAGGTGATGGTCTTCGACTCGGTCGGGGCGGCGGGCACCGCCGGCTGGCTGGTCGCGATCATCGCGGTCGGCGCCGGGGTGATCTGGCACCAGTCGGCCCCGGAACGGCGGCGGCAGTGGGGCGACTCCATGCCGGTGCCCTGGCTGGGCGCGGTGGTGGAGGAGAGCGACCGGCGGGCCTTCGTGCTCCGGTTCATCGGCGGCGGGGTGCTGGTCGCGGTGGGCATCATCGGCGTCGCCGCGGTGTACTCCCCGGCGCAGAACTTCGACGCCGTGCTCAACGGCGTGATCTTCGCCCTGGTCGGGCTCGCCGGGGTCGGCGTGGTGGCCGCGCCGGTGCTGTGGCGGACGTACAACCAGCTCCGGTCGGAGCGCGAGGGGCGCATCCGGGAGCAGGAACGGGCCGAGCTGGCCGCCATGGTGCACGACCAGGTGCTGCACACCCTGGCCCTGATCCAGCGCAACGCGAGCGACGTGAAGACCGTCCAGCGGCTCGCCCGGGGGCAGGAACGCTCGCTGCGCAACTGGCTCTACAAGCCCACCGGCTCGCCCACCGAGCGGCTCGCCGCCGCCCTGGAGCAGGCCGCCGCCGAGGTCGAGGACACGTTCGCGATCACGGTGGAGGCGGTGGTGGTCGGCGACCGGGAGACCGACGAGCGGATCGGCGCGCTGGTGGCGGCCGCCCGCGAGGCGCTGGTGAACGCCGCCCGGCACGCCGGGGTGCAGACCGTCTCGCTCTACGCCGAGGTCGAGCCGGATCAGGTCAGCGTCTTCGTCCGGGACCGGGGGAAGGGCTTCGACCCGGATACGGTGGAGGATCACCGGCACGGGGTCCGGGGCTCGATCATCGGGCGGATGAAGCGGCACGGCGGCCGGGCGGAGATCCGCTCCGAGCCGGGGGAAGGGACCGAGGTCCGGTTGATCCTGCCGATCACCCGCGACCCGGCAACGGCGGAGAGGGACAAGTGATGACCGAGCAGTCGATGGAACCGGTCGAGGGGGCGGCTGCCCGCGCCGAGCGGCTGCGGGTCTTCCTCGTCGACGACCACGCCATGTTCCGCGCGGGGGTCCGCGCCGAGCTGGGCGCGCACGTCGAGGTGGTGGGCGAGGCGAGCACCGTCGCCGAGGCGGTCACCCGGATCGCCGCCACGCTGCCCGACGTGGTGCTGCTCGACGTGCACATGCCCGACGGCGGCGGCCGGGCGGTGCTGGAGGCGATGCGGCGTACCCACCCGCAGGTCAGGTTCCTGGCGTTGAGCGTCTCGGACGCGGCGGAGGACGTGATCGGGCTGATCCGGGCCGGCGCGCGGGGCTACGTCACGAAGACGATCTCCCCGGAGGAGCTGGCCGCCGCGGTCCGCCGGGTGGCCGACGGCGACGCCGTGTTCAGCCCCCGGTTGGCGGGGTTCGTGCTGGACGCGTTCGCGGCCCGTCCCGACGCCCCGGTGGCCGACCCGGAGCTGGACCAGCTCACCAACCGCGAGCGCGAGGTGCTGCGGCTGCTCGCCCGGGGGTACGCCTACAAGGAGATCGCCAAGGAGCTCTACATCTCCATCAAGACGGTCGAGACGCACGTGTCCAACGTGCTTCGCAAGCTCCAGATGTCCAACAGGTACGAGTTGTCCCGCTGGGCGGCCGACCGCCGGCTCGTGTGATCCAATTCTTTTCCCCGTCATATGGGACGGAACCGACGAATGCGGCCCACAGGGGCTGACAAGCGATCAACTCCCGTCACATAATGCCCCGTCGCGTTCTCGCGCGCGGGTGGTGCACATCCCGCGGGAACGGCGGCTTCACGCAACCCGCCGTGCGCGGGTCACCCCTGGGGAGAGGTGCACGAATCTGATGTTCGGACAACGAGGACGGCGCTGGGCGCGGATCGCCCTGGCGACCGTCGCCGGCGGCGCGCTGGCACTCGGCGCGGTGGCGCCGGCCGCCGCCGCCGACAAGATCGGCGTCGCCAAGTCGGTCAAGGGCAGCAACGTCACGCTCATGCTCAACGGGAAGCCGAAGAGCACCGGTGCCCTGGCACTCAAGATCGACGGAAAGCTCGTCCCCGCCTTCTGCATCGACTACCACACCAACGTGGCGATCGACGGCAAGTACAAGGAGGGCACCTGGGACGAGTCCCAGGTGAAGAACCTCGGCAAGGTGCAGTGGGTGCTCACCCACGGCTACCCGAACGCCGACGCCGCCAAGCTGCTGGCCGCCGCCGGCGCCACCGCCCCGGCGCAGGCCGACGCCGACAAGCTGCTCTACTTCGGCACCCAGACCGCCATCTGGAACTTCAGCGACGGCGTCAAGCTGGGTGACTGGGTCGACAACTCGAAGCTGCTCGGCAAGAAGCAGTACGACGTGGTCAAGAAGGTCCACGACTACCTGGTCGCCAACGCCACCGACCAGCCCGAGCCGAAGGCCGAGCTGAGCGTCGACCCGGCCAGCGCCAAGGCCACCGTCGGCGAGAAGGCCGGCCCCTTCACCGTCAAGGGCCCGGCGGGCGAGATCACCGTCGCGGTCGACGGCGGCTCGGCGGTCGACGCCGAGGGCAAGCCGGTCACCAAGACCACCAACGGCGGCCAGTTCTGGCTGGTCGCCGACGGCGCCGGCGAGGTGAAGGTGACCGTTTCCGCCCAGGACTCGGTCTCCTTCGGCCGGGTGTTCCTCTTCACCGGCGAGCGTGCCGCGCAGAAGCTGATCCTCGGTGGCAGCACCGGCGCCACCGTGAGCGCCAAGGCCGAGGCCGCGTTCGCCGCCGCCCCGGCCGAGTCGCCGTCGCCGAGCGCGCCGGCGGAGTCGCCGTCGCCCAGCGCCCCGGCGGAGTCCCCGTCGCCGAGCGCCCCGGTCGACAGCCCGGCCCCGTCGACCTCGCCCGCGAGCAGCGGCGGTGACCTGCCGCTGACCGGCTCCCCGATCGCCGCCGCGATCGCCGCCGGTGTGGCGCTGCTGGCCGCCGGCGCGGTCGCCGTGCTGCTGTTCCGCCGTCGCAAGCTGCGCTTCACGGCCTGATCGACGCCCGCTTCAACGGCCCCGGCCCCGGTACCGCCCCGCGCGGTGCCGGGGCCGGAGTCGTTGACCCCCGGGCTCCAGCCGGCGCACGCCTCGGGCGTGGGACGGGAGCACCCGTCGCGGAAACCGACAGGCCTCGGCGCGCGGGTGTCGCCGCACTCTCCGGAGTCGCCTGGGTGACGAGCAGGTACGAGACGTCGGCACCCTCCGCCGCCCAGGTGGGGATGGTGCCCGCACAGCCGAAGCCGGCATCGTCCGGATGGGCAAAAACGGCCAGCGCTCGGCCGACCTCGGACAACGCCGGAGGGGACGCGGGGAAGCTCATAGCCGATGACCCCACGCCGGGGGGCAGACCCCCTCCGAACCGTGTCTTTCCTGCTCAGAGCGGTACGACCCGCGTACATCATGATCTTTTTTCGGGTATCGGCAACGTGGCGACCAACTAACGGCTTGATAACGGCACCTTCACGGAACGGGCCGGTGGGTGTCACAGTGGCAGCACCTCACCCCTCATGTGAGGCACTCCGTACGGCCTGACGACCATGGGACCCGCCTGTTGACGGTGCTCCGTGGTGGTCTCGTGTGCGCGGTGCCGAGCGCGACGGGCGAGGTGGCCCGGCGGATCGGTACATCATTCTTGTCCCGAATTCACTGCGGTGAAACCGGCTCCCGCACTGCGGGCGCCGGACGTGTCACCCCCCATACGTGCGTGAAACCCACGACGGATCCAGGTTCAGAAAGAGGAGGCCCCTCGGAATGAGAGTCTCGAAGCGGGCAAGTAGCGCGGTCGCGCTGGGCGCGGCGTTCGCGCTCGTCGCGTCCGGCTGCTCGAGCAGCGACAGCGACGGTGGCGACGCCGGCGCCAGCAGCGACGGCGCGATCACCATCGACGGCACTCAGCCGGAGGTCGGCCTGGTCCCGTCGAACACCACCGAGACCGGTGGTGGGGCGATCATCGACTGGATCTGGACCGGTCTGGTCGAGTACCCGAACGACGGCAGCGCGCCGCGCAACGCGGTCGCGGAGTCGATCGAGACGTCCGACTCCAAGGTCTACACGATCAAGATCAAGAAGGACACGAAGTTCCACGACGGCACCGTCGTCAAGGCCAAGAACTTCGTGGACGCCTGGAACTGGGGCGCCTACTCGCCCAACGGCGCGCAGAACGGCAGCTTCTTCGCCGACATCCAGGGCTTCGACCAGGTCCACACCGAGGACCCGGACGGCGCCGAGGGCCCGAAGAAGGCTCCCGAGCCCGCCGCCAAGGAGATGTCCGGCCTGAAGGTCGTCGACGACTGGACCTTCGAGGTCACCCTGGCCGCGCCGACCGCGGTGTTCCCGACCAAGCTCGGCTACAGCACCTTCATGCCGCTGCCGGACGCGTTCTTCACCCAGGGCGCCGAGGCGTTCGGCAAGAAGCCGATCGGCAACGGCCCGATCAAGTTCGTGTCGTGGGAAGACGACGTCCAGATCAAGCTGACGCGCTTCGATGACTACTCCTTGAACGACAAGATGAAGATCAAGGACGTCAACATCAAGCTGTACCAGGACGACACGGCGGCCTACAACGACCTGCTCGCCGGCAACCTGGACTTCCAGCAGCAGGTTCCGGTCTCCGCCATCGCGGGCGACAAGTGGAAGAACGACCTGGGCGAGCGGGCGATCTCCTCCACCACCCCGTCGACCGGCATCATCGCCTTCCCGATCTACGACAAGCGCTTCCAGAACCCGAAGCTGCGTCGCGCGATCTCGATGTCGATCAACCGCCAGGAGATCAGCGACAAGATCTTCTTCGGTTCGCGTAAGCCGGCCGACAGCTGGGCCAACCCGCTGACCCCGGGCGCCAAGGCCGGCAACTGCACCGCCTGCCAGTTCAACGTCGACGAGGCCAAGAAGCTCCTCGCCGAGGCCGGTGGCTTCACCGGTGAGCTGGTCATGTTCTACAACGCCGACGCCAGCCACAAGGAGTGGATGGAGGCCGTCGCGCAGCAGGTCAAGACGAACCTCGGCATCAACGCTCGCGCCGAGGGCGTGCCGACCTTCGCGGTGTTCCGCCAGAACATCAACGCCGGCAAGATGACCGGCATGTACCGCGCCGGCTGGCAGCAGGACTACCCGGACGTGGAGAACTGGGTCGGCCCGCTCTACGTGACCGGCGGTTCCTCGAACGACGGCAAGTACAGCAACCCGCAGGTCGACGCGCTGGCCAAGGAAGCCGCCTCCGCGCCGAGCCTGGAGGCGTCGCACGCCAAGTACGCCGAGGCCGTTGCCCTCATCGACCAGGACGTTCCCTCGATCCCGGTCTACTTCGGTGGTCAGCAGTCCGGCCACTCGGAGAAGATCAAGAAGATCGAGCTCTCCAACGTCGGTGAACTCGACCTCACCTCGGTCGAGCTCTGATCCGAACGGTCTGACCCCGGGTCGGGCTCACCTACCGGTGAGCCCGACCCGGGCCGTTCCGTGAGGTGGTGTCACCACGCCGCCTCGCCACGTCTGTCATCCCCGTGTCGGCCGTCCGACGCGCGCCCCCTGTCTGGAGGACCACCCCATGGGCCGTTATCTGTTGAGACGGCTGCTCCAACTCATCCCGGTCTTCATCGGGACGACGTTCCTGATCTACTGGCTCGTGTGGTCGGTGCCCGGTGACCCCTTCGCCGGCAAGTGCGGCGAGCGTCCCTGCCCGGACAGCTTCGTCAACATGATGACCGAGAAGTTCAAGCTCGACGAGCCGCTCATCGTGCAGTACGGCAACTACATGAAGAACCTCTTCCAGGGTGACTTCGGGCAGACGTTCGGCGGCCGGGAGATCGGCGACATCATCGCCACGGCGTACCCGAACACTCTGAAGCTGGCCCTGGTGGCGCTGGCCATCGAGGCGGTCATCGGACTCACCGCGGGCGTGCTGACGGGCCTGCGCCGTAACGGCTTCCTGGACAACCTGGTCCTGGTCTCCAGCCTCTTCCTGATCGCGCTGCCGATCTTCGTCATCGGCTTCGTGGCCCAGTGGCTGCTCGGCGTGCAGTGGGGCATCGTCAAGCCGACGGTCTCCAGCGAGATGCGGCTCTCCGAGCTGATCGTGCCCGGCTTCGTGCTCGGCAGCGCCTCGATGGCGTACATCGCCCGGTTGGCCCGCACGAGCATCGCGGAGAACCGGCGGGCCGACTACGTGCGTACGGCGATCGCCAAGGGTCTGCCGATGCGCCGGGTGGTCGGGATCCACCTGCTGCGCAACTCGCTCATCCCCGTGGTCACCCTGCTCGGCACCGACCTCGGCGCCCTGATGGGCGGCGCGATCGTCACCGAGGGCATCTTCCAGATCAACGGAATCGGCCGGCAGGTCTACCGCGCGATCATCACCAAGGAGAGCGCTACCGTTGTCTCCATCGTGGTGGTCCTGGTGCTCGTCTACCTGCTGATGAACCTGCTGGTCGACCTGCTCTACGCCGCCCTGGACCCGAGGATCCGCTATGAGTGAGCGCAGCGAACGAATCATCATTGCAGCGTGCGCGGGCACCGGTGTCCGCGCCGAGCGGAGTGGGGTACCGGCATGAGTGACCCGAGTGCCGCCTCGATCGTCAGCACGCCGCCCGCGCAGGCCCCCGACGAGATCGGCGCGCCGGCCAACGCGGGCCTGCCGGAGAACGCCCGCAAGGAGAAGCCGCGCGGGCTGCTCGGCGACGCCTGGCGTGACCTGCGCCGCAAGCCGCTGTTCTGGATCTCCGCAGGGTTCATCGTCCTCTTCATGCTGATGACCGCCTTCCCGTCGCTGTTCACCTCCGGCGACCCGGAGAACGGCAACCTGCAGAACAGCCTCGTCGGCCCGTCGTCGGACGCCTGGTTCGGCTACGACTTCCAGGGCCGGGACGTCTTCGCCCGGGTGATCTACGGCGCCCGCGCGTCGATCGTGGTCTCCCTGCTCTCCGTGCTCGGCGTGCTGCTCTTCGGTGGCGCGATGGGCATCGTGGCGGGCTACCGGGGCGGCTGGGTGGACGCACTGCTCTCCCGCATCGCCGACGTCTTCTTCGGGCTGCCGTTCGTGCTGGGTGCCATCGTCATCCTGACGACCTTCAACGGGTCGGGCACGAGCAACAGCAAGGCCGAGATCATGGCGCTGGTGAGCATCTCGCTGATCGTGCTGGGCTGGCCGGTCGTGATGCGGCTGATGCGCTCCTCGGTGCTGGCCACCAAGGAGGCGGACTACATCGTCGCCGCCCGCGCGCTGGGCGCCGGCACCGGCCGGATCATCCTCAAGCACCTGCTGCCGAACTGCCTCGCGCCGCTGCTGGTCTACGGGACGATCCTGGTCGGCTCGTACATCGGCGCCGAGGCGACGCTGTCCTTCCTGGGCGTCGGCCTGAAGAGCCCGGTGGTCTCCTGGGGCATCATGATCAACGAGGCGCAGAACCTCCTCCGCGTCGCGCCCTACCTGCTCTTCTTCCCCGCCGCGTTCCTCGTCGCCGCCGTACTGAGCTTCGTGATGCTCGGTGAGGCGGTCCGCGAGGCCCTCGATCCGAAACTCCGCTAGGGGAGATTCAGTTGTCCGACATTCTGGTGTCCGAGCAGTCCGCGGCCGGCGCGTCCGGCCGCCCCTCGGGCAGGTTGCTCGAGGTGGAAGACCTCCGGGTGGAGTTCCGCACCCGGGACGGCGTCGCCAAGGTCATCAACGGGGTCACGTACCACGTCGACGCGGGGGAGACCCTCGCCGTGCTCGGCGAGTCCGGCTCCGGTAAGAGCGTCACCGCGCAGACCATCATGGGCATCCTCGACACGCCGCCCGGCTTCGTCACCGGCGGTCAGGTCCGCTTCCAGGGCAAGGACATGCTCGGCATGTCCTTCGAGGAGCGGCGCCGCATCCGCGGCGAGGGCATCGCGATGATCTTCCAGGACGCGCTCTCCGCGCTGAACCCGGTCTTCACCGTCGGGTTCCAGATCGCCGAGCAGTTCCGGGTGCGGCGCGGGATGAGCCGCTCCGACGCCAAGAAGCGCGCGATCGAGATGCTCGACCAGGTCAAGATCCCGAACGCCAAGGGCCGGTTCAGCAGCTACCCGCACCAGTTCTCGGGCGGCATGCGGCAGCGCGCGATGATCGCGATGTCGCTCGCCCTGGACCCGGAGGTGCTGATCGCGGACGAGCCGACCACCGCGCTCGACGTGACGGTGCAGGCGCAGATCATGGACCTGCTCGCCGAACTCCAGCGCGAGCGGCAGATGGGCATGATCCTGATCACCCACGACCTCGGCGTGGTCGCCGACGTCGCGGACCGGATCGCGGTGATGTACGCGGGCCGGATCGTCGAGGAAGCCAACGTCTACGACCTGTACGCCAAGCCGGCGCACCCGTACACGATCGGCCTGATCAACTCGATCCCGCGGCTCGACGAGAAGGGGCAGGAGCTCCGGACGATCAAGGGTCTCCCGCCGAACCTCATGAACATCCCGCCGGGCTGCCCCTTCAACCCGCGCTGCCCCATGGCGCAGCCGGTCTGCCGGGAGAAGGTCCCGCCGCTGCTGCAGGTCGGCGCCGGCCGGGCCAGCGCCTGCCACTTCGCCGAGGAGCTGGTGAACCGTGACTGAGAACATCCTCGAGGTCCGTGACCTGGTCAAGCACTATCCCGTGACCCGGGGCGTGGTGTTCAAGAAGACCATCGGTCACGTCAAGGCGGTCGACGGGGTCTCCTTCGAACTCAAGGCCGGCGAGACCCTGGGTGTGGTCGGGGAGTCGGGCTGCGGCAAGTCGACGCTGGCCCGGGTCCTGATGAACCTGGAGAAGCCGACGGGTGGCAGCGTCCACTACAAGGGCCAGGACATCTCGAAGTTCTCCGGCCCGGCGCTGCGCCGACTTCGTCGGCAGATCCAGCTGGTGATGCAGGACCCGTACACCTCGCTGAACCCGCGGATGACGGTCGGCGACCTGATCGGCGAGCCGTTCGAGATCCACCCGGAGGTGGCGCCGAAGGGCAGCCGCCGGGAGAAGGTCAGGGAGCTGCTCGACCTGGTGGGCCTCAACCCGGAGCACATCCACCGGTACCCGCACCAGTTCTCCGGCGGTCAGCGGCAGCGCATCGGCATCGCCCGGGCGCTCGCCCTGCGGCCCGAGATCATCGTCTGCGACGAGCCGGTCAGCGCCCTGGACGTGTCGATCCAGGCCCAGGTGATGAACCTGCTGGAGAAGCTCCAGGGCGAGCTCGGCCTGTCGTACATCTTCATCGCGCACGACCTGTCGGTGGTCCGGCACCTGTCGGACCGGGTCGCGGTGATGTACCTCGGCAAGATCGCCGAGATCGGCACCGAGGACGAGATCTACGAGCGGCCGACCCACCCGTACACCCAGGCGCTGCTCTCGGCCGTGCCGGTGCCGGACCCGACCGTGCGGGACAACAAGGCGATCATCCGCCTGACCGGTGACGTGCCGTCGCCGGTCAGCCCGCCGTCGGGCTGCCGGTTCCGGACCCGGTGCTGGAAGGCGCAGGACGTCTGCGCCGAGCAGGTCCCGCTGCTGGAGATCCGCTCGGGCTCGGACCACCCGAGCGCCTGCCACTTCGCGGAGAAGCGCGAGATCGTGCAGACGCACGAAGCGTGACCCCACGGAACCGCCTGCCGACGTCATCGCGACGACGGCAGGCGGTTCCGTCGTTTCCGTGCCACCGCGAACCCCGCCGGGCCGACGACCCGGCCGGGGAAGGCCCGGCCGGGCCGCCGGCGTACGCCTCACAGGGGGCCGCGGCCGGCACGCAGCAGCAGCAGCGCGAGTTGCGTGCCGTCGGCGCCCAGGGCGGCCCGGAAGCGCTCCAGGATCGCCCGTTCCCGGGACAGCACCAGCCGGGTGCCGCCGGAGGCCATCCTCGTCACGCCGACCTCCTGGGAGAGCCGGGCCCGTTCCTGCCACAGCTCGATCAGCGCCCGGTCGATCTCGTCGATCCGCTCCCGGATCTCGACGATCCGGGCGGCGGCGGCCGGCTCCGGGGTGCCGGTTCCCGCCGCCGGCTTCGCGCCGTCGTCACCGCCCGGCACGTCGGCCGGGGAACCGGGGGCACCGGGGTCGGGCCGGCCCGCCTCGGGTCGCGTCACGCTGCCGCTGGACTCCACCACGTCTGTCATCATCGGGTACCCCTCGCCGTCAGGTGCCCGGTGCCCGGATCCCGGGACGGAAGAAAGCCCCGGGCTCCAGGAGCCCGGGGCTTTCTCGTAGGTCTGATCGATCAGGCGCGACCTACGGCTGCCGGACTCCCGGTGCCGTAGTAAAAGTAGAAGCGCTGCCCGAACATGTCGTCGAGTATGCCGACCTCGGACCGGCCGGCGCAAGGATTCGGCGCGACCCGTGCCCGGACGGGCGGTCCCGGTGCCGTCGTGACGCCGGGACCGCCCCCCGCCTCAGCCGAGGCGGGTGATCCGGTTCGCGGGTCCGGGAGCGACGGGCTCGCCGGCGCCCAGGTAGGCGATCAGCGCGTCGACGTCGAAGCCGGGGGCGGTGGCCCGGTCCGTGCCGGCTCGCAGCTCGGTGAAGCCGTCCCCGCCGTTGGCCAGGAAGTCGTTCGTGGTGACCCGGTAGCTCGCGGCCGGGTCGACCGGCGCGCCGTCGAACGCCAGGGCGCTCACCCGGGCGCCCACCGGGGCGGTGCTGTCGTAGGAGTACGTCAGCCCGGCGGAGACCTGGAGGATGCGCTGGGTGGTCTGCCCGTTGAAGCCGACGAACTGCTGCTCGAGCACGTTGCGCAGTTGCGCGCCGGTGAGCGTCTGGGTGACCACCAGGTTGTTGAACGGCTGGACGGTGAACGCCTCGCCGTAGGTGATCTCGCCAGGTTCCTCGTCGCCGGGGGAGGCCGCGTACGACAGGGACGCCCGGACGCCGCCCGGGTTCATCAGCGCGATCTGTGCCCCGCTGGAGCGGGTGTACGCGAGCTGCGCGTCGGCGATCACGTCACCGAGCGGGCTCTCCCCGTTCGGCCGGACGTCGCGGACGATGTCGGCCGAGATCCGGCCCACCACCCGGTTGGCGATGGGTGCGACGGCCGCCCGGTACTTGTCGGCCAGTGCCTTCGCGCCCGGGTCCACCAGGTCGGGATTGCGCACGTACGTGCCCGGCGCGCTCTCCCGCCAGCTGCCGTCCGGGTTGCGTACGCCGTTCTCGACCACGACGTTACGGGCGGAGATCCCGGCGAACCGGCCGGTGCGCCGGTCCAGCGAGTAGTCCACGTCCGTGATCAGCTGGCCGTTGTTGCCGGCGCTGGTGACCACGCTGTGGGCACCCGAGGAGTTCGGCAGGGAGCAGGAGTAGAAGCGGTGGGTGTGGCCGGAGACGACCAGCCCGAACTCCGGCCGCAGGCCCTTCACGATGTCCACGATCGGGCCGGAGAAGTTGGCGCAGTCCGAGACGCCCGGGGTGGCCGGCGGCGACTGGGCCCCGCCCTCGTGCACCAGCAGCACCATCGCCTTGACGCCGAAGAGCTTGAGCACGCCGGCCCACTTGTTGGCGGTCTGCACCTCGTCGGTGAACCGCACGGAGGTGATGCCGGCCGGGTTGACGATGCCCGGGGTGCCCTCCAGGGTCACACCGACGAAGCCGACGGGCACTCCGCCGACGAACTTCACGTCGATCGGGGGCAGGATCGGCAGGCCGGTCTTGCGGCTGACCGTGTTGGCGGCCAGGTAGGTGAACTTCGCGCCGGCGAAGCCGTCCCCGTCCTGGCAGCCGTCGACGGGGTGGCAGCCGCCCTTGTTGATCCGGATCAGCTCGTCGACGCCCTCGTCGAACTCGTGGTTGCCGACGGAGCTGACGTCCAGGCCGATCTCGTCCATCAGCTCGATGGTCGGCTCGTCGTGGAAGGCGGCGCTGACGAGCGGGGTGGCGCCGATCAGGTCACCGGCCCCGACGGTGGTCGTGGCGCGCCCCTCGGCCCGGGCCTCGGCGCGCAGCTTCTTCAGCCAGGTGGCGAGGTACTCCACGCCGCCGGCGGGCGTGCCGTTGACCGCCGCGCCGCTGCCGCCGGGCGGGTCGATGGCGCCGTGGAAGTCGTTGTAGCTCAGGAAGTTGCCCTTGACCTCCCCGCCGCTGGGGACGGCGTAGGAGACCGAGACGGGGGTGAGGCCGGCCTGCTGGTCGTCGGCGGGGGCCGGCGCGGGCCGGGAAGCGGTGGACAGCGTGGCGACGACGGCCAACGCGAGGGTGGGCGCGGCGAGGTGGCGCAGCGCCGCCCGACCGCGCGAACGCGGCTGAGTCATGGTCGTTTCTCCCAGTCGTGTACGGGGGAGGAGCCGGACTTTCACCGTCATCGTTCTGCACGGGGGACGGCGGCACCAGACACGACAGGGTGACATCTTCGTCTCGACCTGGTTGTAAGGAAGGGCCCCTTCCTAACGCATAGCGTTAGGAAGGGGCCCTTCCTTACAACTCGACGGTGCGCGGCGGGGAAGTGTCCGCCCGGCGGCATAGACTCGCCGTGCGATGCATCCTCTCTTCGACATCCCCGCGTCCCCGCCCGCGCCGGCGTCCGCCCCGACCTCGCCGCACCGGCCCAGGCCGGCGGCCGTCCATCTCGATCCGCACGCCCTGGTCGAGGGCCTGAACGGGCCGCAGCGCGACGCCGTCACCCACGCCGGCTCGCCGCTGCTGATCGTGGCCGGGGCCGGCTCGGGCAAGACCCGGGTGCTCACCCACCGGATCGCCTACCTGCTGGCCGCCCGGGACGTGCACCCCGGCGAGATCATCGCGATCACCTTCACCAACAAGGCCGCCGGCGAGATGAAGGAGCGGGTGGCCCACCTGGTGGGTCCCCGGGCCCGCCTGATGTGGGTGTCGACGTTCCACTCCGCGTGCGTGCGCATCCTGCGCGCCGAGCACGAGCACGCCGGGCTCAAGTCGACCTTCTCGATCTACGACGCGGACGACTCCCGCCGGCTGATGCAGATGGTCGCCAGGGAGCTGGACCTCGACCCGAAGCGCTACCCGGCGCGCGGGCTGGCCGCCCAGGTCTCCAACCTGAAGAACGAGCTGGTCGACCCCGAGGCGTTCGCGGGCCGCGCCAAGGGCCCCAACGAGCGGGCGCTGGCGGAGGCCTACACGCTCTACCAGCGGCGGCTGCGCGAGGCGCACGCGCTGGACTTCGACGACCTGATCATGACGACGGTGCACCTGCTCCAGTCCCACCCGCACGTCGCGGAGAGCTACCGTCGGCGGTTCCGGCACGTGCTGGTCGACGAATACCAGGACACCAACCACGCCCAGTACACGCTGATCAAGGAGCTGGTCTCCGGCACGGAGGGGATCGAGCCGGCGGAGCTCTGCGTGGTCGGTGACGCCGATCAGTCGATCTACGCGTTCCGGGGCGCCACGATCCGCAACATCCTGGAGTTCGAGCGCGACTTCAGCGACGCCCGGACGATCCTGCTGGAGCAGAACTACCGTTCCACCCAGACCATCCTCAACGCCGCCAACGCGGTGATCGACAGGAACACCTCGCGCAAGCCGAAGCGGCTGTGGAGCGAGGCGGGGGCCGGTGAGCCGATCGTCGGCTACGTGGCCGACACCGAGCACGCCGAGGCCGACTGGGTGGCCCGCGAGATCGACCGGCTGGTCGACGCCGACGAGACCCGCCCCGGCGACGTGGCCGTCTTCTACCGCACCAACGCCCAGTCCCGGGTCTTCGAGGAGGTGTTCATCCGGGTCGGCCTGCCCTACAAGGTGGTCGGTGGGGTGCGCTTCTACGAGCGCAAGGAGGTCCGCGACGCGCTGGCCTACCTGCGCGCGGTGGTCAACGACGACGACACGGTCAGCCTGCGCCGGATCCTCAACACCCCGCGCCGGGGCATCGGCGACCGGGCCGAGGCGTGCGTGGAGGCGCTGTCCAGCCGGGACCGGATCTCCTTCGGGGCGGCGCTGCGGCGGGCGAAGGACGCCCCGGGCATCTCCAGCCGGGCGGCCAACGGCATCGCCGACTTCGTCGCCCTGCTCGACGGCGCCCGCGAGCTGGCCGAGACGGGCACCCCGGAGGAGGTGCTGGAGGCGCTGCTGACCCGCTCGGGCTACCTCACCGAGCTGGAGGAGAGCCTCGACCCGCAGGACGCGGGGCGCGTCGACAACCTCCAGGAGCTGGTCAGCGTCGCCCGGGAGTACACCGAGCGGATCGAGGCGGTCGGCGAGGAGGGCGAGCGGGCCACCCTGGCCGGCTTCCTGGAGCAGGTCGCGCTGGTCGCCGACGCCGACCAGGTGCCCACGGACGACCCCGACCACCAGGGCGTGGTCACCCTGATGACGCTGCACACCGCGAAGGGCCTGGAGTTCCCGGTGGTCTTCCTGACCGGCCTGGAGGACGGCGTCTTCCCGCACCTGCGCTCGCTGGGCGACACCCGGGAGCTGGAGGAGGAGCGCCGGCTGGCGTATGTCGGCATCACCCGGGCCCGTCAGCGCCTCCACCTCTCCCGGGCGGTCACCCGCTCGGCGTGGGGGCAGCCGGCCTACAACCCGCCGTCGCGGTTCCTGGAGGAGCTGCCGCCGGAGCTGGTCCGCTGGGAGCGCACCGAGGGGTCGTACACCTCGTGGGCCGGCGGGGGCGGCGGCGTGGGTGGCCGCGCGGACCGGGTGTCCGGCGGGCGTGGGACCTTCAACGGCGGCACGCCCAAGGCGGCGCAGCTGGCGAAGCGGCTGGGGGTCGACGCCAGCCGCCTGACCACGGCGAGCGAGCTGCCGCAGGGGCCGAAGGTGTCCGCTGGCGACCGGGTCAACCACCAGCGCTACGGCCTGGGCCGGGTGCTCGCCGTCGAGGGGCACGGCCCGGGAGCGCGGGCGCAGATCGACTTCGGCGACCAGACGATGTGGCTGGTGCTCCGGCACGCCCCGATCGACAAGCTCTGAGCGGCGGCGCGGCCCGGCCCGGCAGCACGCCGGACCGGGCCGCGCCGGTCGGTGCGGGTCAGCAGGCCACGTCGATGCCCCGGGCGCGCAGGAACGGCGCGGGGTCGATCTGGTTCCACATCTGACCCTGGTGCACCTCGAAGTGCAGGTGAGGGCCGGTGGAGTCGCCGGTGGACCCCTCCAGGCCGATGGTCTGCCCGGCGGCGACCTTGTCGCCCACGCCCACCTTCGTGGTGCTCAGGTGGGCGTAGTGGGTCAGGTAGCCGTTGCCGTGGTCGACGAAGACGGAGATGCCGTACCCGTCGCCGACGTCGCCGGCCTTGGTGACGGTGCCGCCGAAGGCCGCGCGGACGGGGGTGCCGGCGGGCAGCGCGAAGTCGATGCCGGCGTGCTGGGTGCCCCAGCGCGGGCCGTAGCAGGAGGTGATCGCCGCGCCCTTCATCGGGATGACCCAACTGGGCTTCGGCTTGCTGGTCTTCTTCGGCTTCGGCTTGGCGGTGGTCGCCTTCGGGCTGGGCTTCGCCGACGGGCTGGCCTTCGTCGGGCTGGGCGTCGGACTCGCCGAGGGGGTGACCGGGGCGGTCGTCCCGCGGTCGGCGCGGTCGGCGCGGTCGGCGGCCTCCGCGCGGGCCTGCGTGTCCACGGCGGCGGCCGGGGCGGGGGGCTCGTCGTTCCCGGTGGCCGCGAAGGCGCCGCCGCCGAGGCCGAGGCCGGTCAGGGCCGCCGCGGCGATGATCACGCGGGTGCGGCCGCCGATCCGCCTCCGGGGCCGGACGGGGGCGTCGGGGGTGTTCTCGTTCCGAATGTCTTCCTGCACGGCGGACCTTCACTGATCGAGGGGGCACTTGACCTCGAAATACTGGTGTCGACACGCGGCGTGACGGGTAGTGGGACGGGGTCCCGGCGGACCGGCGACGGCCGCATCCGCCCCTTGCGTCCCTGTTCGGGGTTGTTCGACCGTAAAAGTGATCATGTGTGGGGATGGCGTCGGTCACAGTCGGTCCTGTGACCCGGCTCACTTTTGATTCCGGTGGCGCACGAAAAACCGCCCGGATCGGCAGATCCGGGCGGTCGACGGGCGATGCGCAGCGTCAGGGCGCGGCTACCTCGCTGTAGTACGCCTCGACTTGTAGCTTGATGTCCACTCCGCGCTCCTTGAGCCACGGCACCGGGTCGAGCGGCTCGCCCTTGACATGCACCTCCAGGTGCAGGTGGGAGCCGTAGGAGTGGCCGGTGTTGCCCACGAGGCCGAGCTGGTCGCCCGCCTTCACCTGCTGGCCCTCCTTGACGCTCAGCGCGGAGGAGTGGCCGTAGATCGCCTCGCTGCCGTCGGCGTGCTTGACGATCACGGTGTGGCCGTAGCCGCCGAACCAGCCGGCCTTGGTGACGGTGCCGCCGTGGATGGCGACGTAGGGGGTGCCCTCGGGGGCGACCAGGTCCACGCCGGTGTGCAGCTTGCCCCAGCGCATGCCGTAGGGCGAGTTGAACTCGTAGCCCTGGAGGGGGAGCAGCCAGACCTCGGGCTCGACGGACTCGGCGCCTCCGGCGCGGTCGCTGTCGCGGCTGGCACGGTCGGCGTTGTCGCCACGGGCCGCGGCGTCCTGGTTGACGGTCGAGGCGGCCTTGAGCTCGTCGAGGACCGACGGGCTGACGCTCTTGGCGTCCGGCAGGGCGCCAGCGCCGATCGCGACGATGCCGGCGCCGACGAACGCGGTGGTGACCACCGCTGCGTAGCGGCTACGCGGGGGGGTGGGTACGCGGCGGCGACCGCGATATCGATCGGGCTCAGACGACAGGCGCTGGCGCACGCACACCCTCCGTTGTCGGGGATCCGAAGCGGCTTCCCCGACGCCCGTGAAGCTCAGGTGAACGTCGGCTGGCCGCGTCGTCACCCGTCCGTGGACCTGATGACAACCGTGGACACGTTAGCCAACCACCAGTCCCGTCACAAGCCGAAGCGCCGAATTGCTACCGCGTTCTGTCCCTTTCCGTCCGTGATTGTCATGGGTCGTACCCCTCGAACGGTGCCCCCTTACCTGCCCGTTCGTCGCGCAGGGTGACCGAACGGCGGAGTCGTCCGGCTTGACGCCGGGGGCCGGCACCGTCCGCAGTGCCGGCACCGACGGGAGTCCGGCCGGGTGCGCGTGCCGTGAGGTTCGCCGCCCGGATTTCCCGGGCAGGGTCGGGCGGGTTACCGTTCGTTCAGTGAAGCCGCGGAGCCGGTGAAAGGGATGCGCTGATGAGCTCTCGTGTACGGGTCGTCGTCGCCAAGCCGGGCCTGGACGGCCACGACCGTGGCGCAAAGGTCGTCGCGCGTGCCCTGCGGGATGCCGGCATGGAGGTCATCTACACCGGCCTGCACCAGACCCCGGAACAGATCGTGGAGACCGCGATCCAGGAGGACGCCGACGCGGTCGGGCTCTCCGTGCTGTCCGGGGCGCACATGACGCTGTTCCGGCGGGTGGTGGAGCTGCTCGGTGAGCGCGACGCCCGCGACATCGTCGTGTTCGGCGGCGGCATCATTCCCGACGCCGACATCCCGGAGCTCCAGCGGCTCGGGGTCGCCAAGATCTTCACGCCGGGCGCCACGACCCAGTCGATCGTCGAGTGGGTCCGGCAGAACGTCGCCCAGCCGGTCGCCTGACGGCGGTCGCGGGCTCGGGGCCGCTCGGCGGCCGAATCCGGACAGGGGGAGGGGCCGGACGCACCCCTCACACGTCCGGCCCCTCTATGCACGATGCCCCGCCGCCACCCCTCGACCGACAGGGCATCGGCCGCTCCCGTCGCCGCGCTGTATCAGCGCTCCGACACCTGACTCAACGACGCCCCCACGGACGGGTTACGCGCCCCCGGCAACATCGCCCGGACGGCTGACATCGGGCCGAAGTCGCGGAAAGGCCGCGCGACGCCGCCGATTGTGCATTACCACACAACGTGCACCCGCTCGGTTGCCGGCGGTGTCCACCTCGCTAGGCTGCGCCCAATGGCCTGTTTCGAGTGATGACAGGCGTCAAACTGTTTTCCATAACGCTGGTGGCGGCGCGACGGCGCGCCGCGGAGACGGGACGGGACGCGCAAACGTGGACCTGTACGAGTACCAGGGGCGGGACCTGTTCGAGCGGCACGGCTTGCCCGTGCTCGCCGGCGGCGTCGCCACGACCCCGGAGGAGGCCCGCGCGATCGCCGAACGCCTCGGCGGTCGGGTGGTCGTCAAGGCGCAGGTGAAGGTCGGTGGCCGTGGCAAGGCCGGCGGCGTGAAGCTGGCCGAGGGCGCCGAGGAGACGGTGGCCCGCGCCACCGACATCCTGGGCATGGACATCAAGGGCCACACCGTCCACAAGGTCATGATCACGGTGACCGCGGACGTGGCCGAGGAGTACTACTTCTCCTACCTGCTCGACCGGGCGAACCGCACCTTCCTCTGCATCGCCAGCGTCGCCGGCGGCATGGACATCGAGCAGGTCGCCGCCGAGACCCCGGAGAAGGTCGTCAAGGCCCCGATCGACGCCAACACCGGTGTCGACGAGGCGAAGGCGCGCGAGATCGTCACCGCCGCCAACTTCCCGGCCGAGGTCGCCGACCAGGTCGTCGAGGCCGCCGTGGGGCTGTGGAAGGCCTTCGTCGCCGAGGACGCCACGCTGGTCGAGGTGAACCCGCTGGCCAAGACCGGCGAGGGCAAGCTGCTGCTGCTCGACGCCAAGGTCACCCTCGACGAGAACGCCGCGTTCCGGCACCCGGACCACGAGGCGCTGGTCGACCAGGCCGCGGTGGACCCGCTGGAGCAGGCCGCCAAGGAGAAGGACCTCAACTACGTCAAGCTCGACGGCGAGGTCGGGATCATCGGCAACGGCGCCGGCCTGGTCATGTCGACCCTCGACGTGGTCGCGTACGCCGGTGAGCGGCACGGCGGCGTCAAGCCGGCCAACTTCCTCGACATCGGCGGTGGCGCGAGCGCCGCGGTGATGGCGAACGGGCTGGAGATCGTCCTGTCCGACCCGTCGGTGAAGAGCGTCTTCGTCAACGTCTTCGGCGGCATCACCGCCTGCGACGAGGTCGCCAACGGCATCGTGCAGGCGTTGGCCCTGCTCGAGCAGCGCGGCGAGCAGGTCACCAAGCCGCTGGTCGTCCGCCTCGACGGCAACAACGCCGAGGCCGGCCGGGCGATCCTGGACGGCGCGAACAACCCGCTGGTCCAGCGGGTCGACACGATGGATGGCGCGGCCGAGCGGGCCGCCGAGCTGGCGGCTGCGGGGGTCTGACAATGGCTATCTGGCTGACCAAGGACTCGAAGGTCATCGTCCAGGGGATGACCGGTTCCGAGGGTTCCAAGCACACCCGGCGGATGCTCGCCGCGGGCACCAACGTCGTCGGCGGCGTCAACCCGCGCAAGGCGGGCCAGACGGTCGACTTCGACGGCACCGAGCTGCCGGTCTTCGCCAGCGTCGCGGACGCGATGGCGCAGACCGGTGCGGACGTGACCGTGATCTTCGTCCCGCCGCAGTTCACCAAGGGCGCGGTCGTCGAGGCGATCGACGCCGGCATCGACCTGGCCGTGGTGATCACCGAGGGCGTGCCGGTGCACGACACGGCCGCGTTCTGGGCGTACAACGTCGCCAAGGGGGAGCGGACCCGGATCATCGGTCCGAACTGCCCGGGCATCGCCTCGCCGGGCGCCTCCAACGCCGGCATCATCCCGGCCGACATCACCGGCACCGGCCGCATCGGCCTGGTCAGCAAGAGCGGCACGCTGACCTACCAGATGATGTACGAGCTGCGCGACATCGGCTTCTCGACCTGCGTCGGCATCGGCGGTGACCCGATCATCGGCACCACCCACATCGACGCGCTCGCCGCGTTCGAGGCCGACCCGGAGACCGACGCGATCGTCATGATCGGTGAGATCGGTGGCGACGCCGAGGAGCGGGCCGCCGAGTTCATCAAGGCGAACGTGACCAAGCCGGTGGTCGGCTACATCGCCGGCTTCACCGCGCCGCCCGGCAAGACCATGGGCCACGCCGGTGCGATCATCTCCGGCTCGGCGGGCACCGCCGAGGCCAAGAAGGACGCGCTGGAGGCGGTCGGCGTCAAGGTCGGCAAGACCCCGACCGAGACCGCCAAGCTCATGCGGGAGATCATGTCCGCGGGCTGAGCCCGAGCGACGTACGACCGGAGGGCCGACCGTTCGCGGTCGGCCCTCCGCCGTCGTGGCGCGGCGGCCCCGGTCGCCGTGGGGCGGGTGGCCTCAGTCGTTGTAGAGCGGGTAGTTGCCGCCGGCCCAGAGGACGCCGCTGCCGATGATGTTGAGCACGCCGAACGCGATCGCCAGGTAGCCGAGCACGGGCGACTGGCCGAAGCGCTTGGCGTCCCGGATCGACAGGTAACCGAAGACGATCCCCAGGATGCCGCAGCAGAGCAGGCCGAGGATGATGCCGAGCACGCCCCACAGCGTCGTGCGGTCGCGACCGGCCGCGGACGGCGCCGGCGGGGGCGGCGGATACGGAGTGTTCACGGCTCTCCTCAGGACGTCGGTGCCGCGACCCTGCGGTCGCGTCCCTGCGCCCGAGGCTAGACCGGATCGGGGGCCCGAGATGGTGGATCACGGAACTCGTCGCCGCTGCGGGGCGGTATCGGACTGCCACCGCGGGCCCGGCATGCCAGAGTAGACGCGATGTCCTCCGTCACCCCTGATCAGCCCAGCCGTCCCGGCGCCGACGTCGGCCCCGGCGCCCGGCCGGCCGCGCCCGTCGGGCGGAGCCGGCGGGTGCCCGCGCCGCGCGCCGGCGAGCCGCGCCGCAGCCGCGCCCCGCTCGCCGTCGCCGCCGGGGTCGCCGCCGGGTGGGCGGCGCTCACCTCCTGGCTGCCGGTCGTGGTCGTGCTCTGGCTGTTCCAGCTCAGCGAGGGTGCCGCCTCCGTGCCGGGCGCGCTGCGCGCCGGGCTGGCCGGCTGGCTGCTCGGGCACGGCGTGCCGCTGGACACCGCCGCCGGCCCGCTGGGGCTGGCCCCGCTGGCGCTGACCGCCCTGGTCGTCTGGCGGCTGACCCGGGCGGGCGTGCACGCCAGCCGGGCCATCGGCGCGCGGGGCGGCCGGTCACCCCGGCAGGCGCTCCTCGCCGCCGGCGCGGTCGGCGTCGCGTACGCGCTGCTCGGGGTGCTCGGCGCGGTGCTGGCCGGCGCGTCACCGGTGCGCGCCGGGCTGACCCTCCTGGTGCTCGGCACGCTCGGGGCCCTGGTGGGCTCGGTCCGGACCACGCGCGTGGCCGGCCTGCTCGTCGCGCGGTCCCCGGAGGCGCTGCGCGACGGGATCCGCACCGGGCTCGTCGCCGGGCTGCTGCTGTTCGGCGCGGGGGCCGGCGCGGCGGGGCTCGCCGTGGCCACCGGCGGCGGGGACGCCGCCGACCTGATCGGGGCCTACCGCACCGGGGTCGCCGGTCAGGCCGGAATCACGCTGGTCAGCCTCGCCTACGCGCCCAACGCCACGATCTGGTCGGTCAGCTACCTGCTCGGCCCGGGTTTCGCCGTCGGCACCGACACGGCGGTACGCACCAGCGAGGTCTCCGTGGGGGCGCTGCCGGCCGTACCGCTGCTGGCCGGGCTGCCGCGCGGGCCGGTCGACGGGCTCGGCGCCGGGCTGCTCGCGGTGCCGGTCCTCGCCGGGATGGCCGCGGGCTGGCTGCTGGCCCGCCGGCTGCTCCGGCTCGCCGCCGACGACCGGGCACCGCTGCGCTGGGGGCCGCTGCTCGGGGCGGCGGCGCTCGCCGGCCCGGTGGCCGGCCTGCTGCTGGGCGCCGCCGCAGCCGCCTCCGCCGGATCGCTCGGCGGCGGCCGGCTGGTCCAGGTGGGGCCCGTCGCCTGGCAGGTGGCGGCGGTGGCGACCGCGGTCGTCACGGTCGGGGCACTGATCGGCGCCGCCGCGACCCGGGTGCTGTCCCGGGTGCCCCGCTGAGGGCCTCCAAGACGCCGAAGGGGCGCCCCGAACGGGCCGGGACGCCCCTGTCGCATGACGGTCAGGGCTGGTTGGGCAGCGTCAGGCTGAAGCCCAGGAAGATGATCTGGAGCAGGCCGAGCACGACGCCGATGGCGCCGCAGATCAGACCGGCGAGGGCCTGACCGTTGTTGTCGGCCAGCCCCTGGGCGGCCTTCTGCTTGCCCAACCACCCGGTCACCAGCGCACCGATGCCCAGCGGGATGCCGAGGTAGCAGCAGACCATCGGGATCGAGGCGATGCCGAGGATCATGGACACCAGACCGAGGGTGTTCTGCTGCTGCCCAGGCCCCTTCGCGGCGAATCCCGCGTTGGGGTACATGGGCGGCTGCGAGTACGCCTGCTGGCCGTACGGATCCTGGTACGGCTGCTGCCCGTACGGCTGACCCGGCGCCGGCTGCCCGTAGGGCTGGCCCGAGGTGGGCGGCTGCCCGTAGGGCTGGCCCGAGGTGGGCGGCTGGCCGTAGGGGTCCTGCTGGCCGTACGGGTTCTGCTGGCCATACGGATCCTGCGGCGCGGCGTACGGGTCGTTCGGCTGCCCGGAGACGGGCGGCTGGCCGTACGGCGTCGCCGGCGGTGGGGCGTACGGATCGTGGTGCGGCTGCTGGCCGTACGGATCCTGTCCGGGGTAACCGGGCTGCATGCGACTCCTCGTCCGATCTGTCAGTAGCTGCTGGTGGAGGTGTCGCCGCCCACCACACCGGCGAGCCCACCGAGCAGGCAGCACACCAGCACGATCACGTACCAGCTGATGCCGACGATGAGCGCCCACTTGGACCACTTCTTCGACTCGGCGGCGGCGGCCTGGGCCCCGGCGTAGTCGCCCTGCTGGAGCAGCGGGTTCACCTTCGAGGCGTTGATGATCGCCGGGATGGCCAGCGGCCAGAAGAGGAAGATGGCGACGATCGACATCGTCATGTTGTTGTTGATCTGCGGCTGCTGCGGCTGGTATCCGGGCTGCATTTCGGCGTACTCCTCATTCCACTCGACACCCCCGCGGGGCGTCGGATCACTGACGGGTGCGGGCCGACGCGCGCCGGGCCCGAGCGACCGGCAGCGTACCTGGTCCGGACCGTTCGCGTCGTCGGTGAATGTCGCAATGCCCAGCGGATGGAAGCGGCGGCAGGCCCGATAGGGTGGCCCGGTGACCGAGCCCGCGCCCGTCGCCCGCATCGTCGTCCTCGTCTCCGGCTCCGGAAGCAACCTCCAGGCCCTGCTCGATGCGAGCGCCGATCCGGCGTACGGGGCCCGGGTGGTGGCCGTCGGCGCCGACCGCGACGGCATCGCGGGCCTGGACCGGGCCGCCGCGGCCGGTGTGCCGACCTTCGTCGAGCGGGTCGCCGACCATCCCGCCCGCGAGGACTGGGACGCCGCGCTGACCGCCCGCGTCGCCGAGCACCGGCCCGACCTGGTCGTCTCCGCCGGCTTCCTCAAGCTGGTCGGCCCGCGCTTCCTGGCCGCATTCGGCGACCGCTACCTGAACACGCACAACACGCTGCTGCCGGCGTTCCCCGGCATCCACGGCCCGCGCGACGCCCTCGCCTACGGCGTGAAGGTCACCGGGGCCACGCTCTTCTTCGTCGACGCCGGCATGGACACCGGCCCGATCGTCGCGCAGGTCGCCGTGCCGGTGCGCGACGACGACGACGTCGAGACGCTCACCGAGCGCATCAAGGAAGCCGAGCGGCACCAGCTCGTCGAGCAGGTGGGCCGCCTGGTCCGCGAAGGTTGGACGATCACCGGAAGAAAGGTCACGGTCCCGTGAGTTCCACTCAGGACGAACGCCGCCCGATCAGGCGGGCGCTGGTCAGCGTCTACGACAAGACCGGCCTGGTCGAGCTGGCCCGGGCGCTGCACGCGGCCGGGGTGGAGCTCGTCTCGACCGGCAGCACGGCCTCGGCCATCGCCGGCGCGGGGGTGCCGGTGACGCCGGTCGAGACGGTGACGGGCTTCCCGGAGATCCTCGACGGGCGGGTCAAGACGCTGCACCCGAAGGTGCACGGCGGGCTCCTCGCCGACCTGCGTAAGGACTCCCACGTCGCCCAGCTCGACGAGCACGGCATCGCCGGTATCGACCTGCTGGTGTCCAACCTCTACCCGTTCCAGGCCACCGTCGCCTCCGGCGCGGGCGTCGAGGAGTGCGTCGAGCAGATCGACATCGGCGGGCCGGCGATGGTCCGGGCGGCGGCCAAGAACCACGCCTCGGTCGCCGTGGTGACCGACCCGGCCGCGTACCCGGCCCTGCTCGCCGCGCTCGGCGAGGGCGGCTTCACGCTGGCCCAGCGGCGCGTGCTGGCCGCCCGCGCCTTCGCCGTCATCGCCGAGTACGACGTGGCGGTGGCCGAGTGGTGCGCCGCCACGCTGGCGCCCGAGGAGGACGGCTGGCCGGACTTCGCCGGGCTGTCGCTGCGCCGGCAGGCGGTGCTGCGCTACGGCGAGAACCCGCACCAGCCGGCGGCGCTCTACGTCGACCCGTCCAGCCCGGCCGGGCTCGCCCAGGCCGAGCAGCTGCACGGCAAGGAGATGTCCTACAACAACTACGTCGACGCGGACGCGGCGTGGCGGGCGGCCAACGACTTCGCCGACCAGCCGGCGGTGGCGATCATCAAGCACGCCAACCCGTGCGGGATCGCGGTGGGCGCCGACGTGGCCGAGGCGCACCGCAAGGCGCACGCCTGCGACCCGGTGTCCGCGTACGGCGGGGTGATCGCGGTCAACCGGCCGGTCTCGGTCGAGCTGGCCCGGCAGGTGTCGGAGATCTTCACCGAGGTGCTGGTGGCGCCCGGCTTCGACGAGGGCGCGGCGGAGATCCTCCAGGCCAAGAAGAACATCCGGCTGCTGCACGCGCCGGCCTACGCCCCGCTGCCGGCCGAGTGGCGGCAGGTCACCGGCGGCGTACTGGTGCAGATGGCCGACCGGATCGACGCCGAGGGCGACGACCCGGCCAACTGGCGACTGGCCACCGGCGAGCCGGCGGACGAGGCGACCCTGCGCGACCTGGCCTTCGCCTGGCGGGCGGTACGCGCGGTGAAGAGCAACGCGATCCTGCTGGCCTCCGACGGCGCGACGGTCGGCGTCGGGATGGGCCAGGTCAACCGGGTCGACTCCGCCCAGCTCGCGGTAAGCCGGGCCGGCGCGGACCGGGCCCGTGGCGCGGTGTGCGCCTCGGACGCGTTCTTCCCCTTCGCCGACGGCCCGCAGATCCTCATCGATGCCGGCGTCCGCGCGATCGTGCAGCCGGGCGGCTCGATCCGCGACGAGGAGGTGATCGCCGCCGCCAAGCAGGCCGGCATCACCATGTACTTCACCTCCACCCGCCACTTCTTCCACTAACCCCCGCTCCTCCTCCCCCTCCCCGTCCCTCCCCGTCCCCTCCCTCCGGGGCCGATCATGCAGTTGTGGTGCCCCGCGAAAGGGGCGAAGGCGGGCGATCCGCCCACCACAACTGCATGATCGACGCGAGAGGGCGGGCGGGGTGGGTGGGTCAGGGGGTGGGGCGGAGGGCGGCGAAGTGGCAGGCCGAGGGGTGGGGGTCCGCGGCGCGGAGGACCGTGTGGGGTTCCTGGGTGGCGCAGACCTCCTGGGCCTTCCAGCAGCGGGTGCGGAAGTGGCAGCCGCTCGGCGGGTCGGCCGGGCTCGGCACGTCGCCGGTGAGGCGGATCATGGTGCGCCGGTCGCGGGCCTCCGGGTCGGGCACCGGCACGGCCGAGAGCAGCGCCTGGGTGTACGGGTGGGTGGCGCGCTCGTAGATCTCGTCCTCGGTGCCGATCTCCACGATCTTGCCGAGGTACATGACCGCGACGCGGTCCGAGATGTGGCGGACCACCGACAGGTCATGCGCGATGAAGATGTACGACAGGCCGAACTCGTCCTGGAGCTTCTCCAGCAGGTTGATCACCTGGGCCTGGATCGACACGTCCAGGGCGCTGACCGGCTCGTCGCAGACGATGATCTCGGGCCGCAGGGCGAGCGCGCGGGCGATGCCGATGCGCTGCCGCTGGCCGCCGGAGAACTGGTGCGGGTAGCGGTTGATGTGCTCGGGGTTCAGGCCGACCACGTCGAGCAGCTCCCGCACCCGGCCCCGCCGGCTGCCCTTCGGCGCGGCGTCCGGGTGGATCTCGAACGGCTCGCCGATGATGTCGCCGACCGTCATGCGCGGGTTCAGCGAGGTGTACGGGTCCTGCATCACCATCTGCATGTTGCGCCGCAGCCGGCGCAGCTCCGCACCGGAGGCGGAGAACAGGTCCCCCCCCTCCAGGGTGGCCCGGCCGGCGGTCGGCGTCTCCAGCCGCATCAGCAGCCGGGCCAGCGTCGACTTGCCGCAGCCCGACTCGCCGACCACCCCGAGGGTCTCGCCCCGGCGCAGCTCGAAGCTGACCCCGTCGACGGCCTTGACGGCGCCGACCTGCCGCTGGAAGAGCACGCCCCGGCGGATCGGGAAGTGCTTGACCACGTTGTCGACGGCGAGGATCGTCTCGCCGCGCACCTTGGTCGGGCTAGCGGGCGCTGTCATCACGGACCTCCTGGGCGAAGTGGCACGCGCTGGTCCGGCCGTCGCCCAGGACCAGGTCGTGCGGCACCACGTCGACGCAGACCTGCTGCACGTACGGGCACCGGGGGTGGAACGGGCAGCCGGACGGGATCCGCATCAGGTTGGGCGGCAGCCCCCTGATCGTGGAGAGCTCCTGACCCCGGACGTCCATCCGCGGGATCGACTCCAGCAACCCCTTCGTGTACGGGTGGGCCGGCGCCCGGTACAGCGAGCGGACGTCGGCGTGCTCGACGATCCGGCCGGCGTACATGACGGCGATCCGGTCCGCGACGCCGGCGACCACACCGAGGTCGTGCGTGATCAGGATCATCGCCGTGCCGAGGTCGCGGCGCAGGTCGGCCAGCAGGTCCATGATCTGGGCCTGCACGGTGACGTCCAGGGCCGTGGTCGGCTCGTCGGCGATCAGCACCTTCGGGTTCATGGCCAGCGCCATCGCGATCATGACGCGCTGCCGCATGCCGCCGGAGAACTGGTGCGGGTAGTCGCCGAGCCGGCTGGCGGCGGCGGGGATCCGTACCAGGTCCATCAGCTCGACGACGCGGGCACGGGCGTCCGCCTTCGACATGCCCTCGCGCTGGCGCAGCGTCTCGCCGATCTGCCAGCCCACTCCGAAGACGGGGTTCAGCGCGGAGAGGGCGTCCTGGAAGATGATCGCGATCTCCTTGCCGCGTACCTGCCGGCGCTGCTCCTCCGGCAGCTTCAGCAGGTCGCGCCCCTGGTAGAGGATCTCGCCGGAGCGGATCACGGCCGGGGGAGTGTCGAGGATGCCCATGATCGCCTGGGCGGTGACCGACTTGCCGGAGCCCGACTCGCCGAGCACGGCGAGCGTCTCGCCGGGATCGAGGTGGTACGAGACCCCGTTGATCACCCTGGCCACGCCCTCGCCGGTGCGGAACTCGACGTGCAGGTCCCGTACCTCCAGCAGGTGCCCGCCCTCGGGCGTGGGTGAGGCCGGCGTGGGTCGGACGGCGGACTGGCTCACGGTTCACGCCTTTCGCTCGTGACTGAAGGCTCGCTCGCATGCGTCAGCGCAGTTTCGGGTCGAAGGCGTCGCGGATCGCGTCGCCGAGCATGATGAACGCCAGCACGGTCAGTGCCAGGAACGTCGAGGGGACCAGCAGCGGGGTGACCGACTCCCGCATGTGCACCCGGCCGGCGTCGATGTCGATGCCCCAGGAGATGGTCGGCGCCCTGAGCCCGATGCCGAGGAAGCTCAGCGTCGCCTCGGCGGCGATGAACGAGCCGAGGGCGATCGTCAGCACCACGATCGCCGGGGCGAGCGCGTTCGGCAGGATGTGCCGCAGCATGATCCGGCCGTCGCCGGCGCCGAGCATCCGGGCCGCCGCGACGTAGTCCTGCTCCTTGGCGGTGATCACGGAGGAGCGGACGACGCGGGCGGCGGTGGTCCAGCCGAGGATCGACAGCACGAAGATGACCGCGCCGATCCGGACCGCCGAGCTGTCGCTGTTGACCCGCTTGAGCAGCACGATCGCGGCGAGCAGGAGCGGGATGCCGAGGACGACGTCGACCACCCGGGAGAGCACCGCGTCGACCCAGCGGCCGAAGTAGCCGGCCAGCATCCCCACGGCGAGCGCGATCAGGCCGGTGAGCAGCGCGGAGAGCGCGCCGACCAGCAGCGACGCGCGGGCGCCGTAGACCGCCCTGGCGTACGTGTCGCAGCCCTGGAAGTCGTACCCGAGGATCGCCCCGCCGGACGGCCCGGCGTGCTGACGGGCCAGCACGCAGTCGCGCGGGTCGTTCGCGGTGAACAGCCCGGGCACGGCGGCCATGGCGGCGACCAGCACCACCAGGGCGAGGCTGATCCAGAAGATCGGCTTGCGGCGCAGGTCGCGCCAGGCGTCGCCGGCCAGGCTGCGGGGCTTCTGCGGTACGCCGACCTGGTTCGGCGCGCCGGGCTCACCCGACGGCCCCCGCCGCGCGGCCTGGTTCTCGCTCGCCGCGACGGTCTCGAAGTCACTCATGCCCGCACCTCGCTGCGCTCACTCGTGCCCGCACCTCGCTGCGCTCGGCGCCGGCACGAAACACTGCGCTGCCGATTCGTTCGCTGCGCTCACTCATAGCGGATCCTCGGGTCGAGTACGGCGTACAGGACGTCCACCACCAGGTTGGAGACGAGGTAGACCACGACGAGCACGCTGACGATGCCCACCACCAGCGGGCCGTCCTCGGTGCGGATGCCGCGGAAGAGGTTGAAGCCGACGCCGGGGATGTTGAACACACCCTCGGTGATGATCGCGCCGCTCATCAGGTTGCCCAGCTCGACGCCGAGGAAGGTGACCACCGGGATGAGCGAGTTGCGCAGCACGTGGACGCTGACGATCCGCCGTCTGACGAGGCCCTTCGACCGGGCGGTGCGGACGTAGTCGGCGCGCAGGTTCTCGGCCACGGACGTCCGGGTCAGCCGTAGCGCGGTGGCCAGCGAGAGCGAGCCGAGCACGATGCCCGGCAGCAGGAGCGCGTACAGGTCCGGGTCGGCGCCGGCGGTGGCCGGGAAGAGCTGCCACTTGACGCCGAGGAGGTACTGCGCCAGCGGCGCGAGCACGATCGTCGGGATGCCGAGCACCAGCAGGGTCAGCAGCAGGGTCGAGTTGTCGAAGATGCTGGCCCGCCGGATGCCGGCGAGTACGCCCGCGGTGACCCCGAAGAGGATGGTGACCGCCATGGCGATCAGCGCCAGCTTGACCGTGACGGGCCAGGCGGCGGCCAGGATGTCGCCGATCGAGCGTCCGGTGAGGGACTGCCCGAGGTCACCCTGGAGCAGGTTCTTCAGGTAGTCGAAGTAGCGGTAGAAGAAGCCGCCGACCCCGGTCCGGTCGAGGTGGAACTTCTCCGTCAGGTATGCCCGCTGGGCCGCCGTGACCGGGCGCTCACCGGCGAGCGCCTGGATGGGATCGCCCTGGCCGGCGAACATCAGCGCGTAGACGATCAGCGTGGTCCCGAAGAACGCGAGGACCATCTGGAGCAGACGCCGCAGGATGAAGCGGAACATACTTGGCAGTCTGGCGGAAAAAGTGCGAAGAGGAAGGCGGGTCGGGCCACCGTCCGCCGATGGCCCGACCCGTCCTGCCGTGTTACTTGACGGCCTCGATCTGCACGAGGTCGATCCGGTCGAAGAGATCCATCTCCACGTTCGTCACCTTGGTGGAGTGGCCGAAGTTGTTCTGGCCGTACCGCAGCGGGATCACCGGCAGGTCCTCCGCGAGCAGGTCCTCGGCCGCCTGGTACTTCTTGATCGCCTCTTCCTCGTTCGCGGCGCTGGTGCCCTCGGCGACCAGCTTGTCGAACTCGGGGTTGCTGTAGCCGTAGTAGTTCGACGAGCCGTTGCTGCTGTAGAGCGGGCCCAGGTAGTTCTCCATGGACGGGTAGTCCATGACCCAACCCATCCGGAACAGGCCGACCGGCTGCTTGGCCTTCACCTTGGTCAGCAGGTCCGCGAACTTCGGCTCGGCGGTGCCCACGCAGTCCACGCCCAGGTTGGTCTTGAGCTGGTTGCAGGTCGCGTCGATCCAGTCCTTGTGGCCGCCGTCGCCGTTGTAGGACAGCTCGATCCTCGCCGGGCCGCCCGCGGCCTGGTACAGACTCTTGGCCTTGGCCGGGTCGAACTCGCCGGCCTCGCCGATGGTGTTGTCGCGGTAGCCCGCGACGACCGGCGAGACGAACGAGCGGGCCGGCTGCTGCGAGTCCTTGAAGATCGACTTGGTGATCTCGTCCCGGTCGATCGCCATCGAGATGGCCTTGCGCACGTCCGGGTTGCTGAACTCCTTCTGGAACGTCGGGAAGGCCAGCACCTGGAGCGACGAGGCGGAGCTCTGCTTGAACCGGTCACCGAGGTCGGTGCCGGCCGTCGAGAGGTTCTCGGTCGGGATGGTCTTGATGACGTCCAGGTTGTCCGAGAGCACGTCCGCGTACGCGGCGGTCGGCTGCTGGTAGATCCGGAACTCGACGCCGGCCACCTTCGGCTTCTCGCCCGGGAAGGCGTCGTACTTCTCGACCTCGACCTTGGCGTCGTGCTGCCAGGTGCCCTTCATCTTGAACGGGCCCTGACCGACCGGCGCCTGCTCGTAGCCCTCGGCCAGCACGCCGGGCGCGGAGAACGCGGCCTTCGGCATCGGGTAGAAGGCGGTGTAGCCGAGCACGGACTTGAACTCGCTGTACGGCTCCGACAGCGTGACGGTGAAGGTCAGGTCGTCGACCTTCTTCAGCCCGCTGAGCGTCTTGGCCTTCGGGGTCTCGCCCTGCATGTCCTCGTAGCCGGCGATCTTCTCGAAGAAGTAGCTGGAGTTCTGGCCGTTCGGGGCATAGGCGCCGTAGTTCCAGGCGTCGACGTAGTTGTCGGCGGTGACCTTCTCGCCGTTGTGGAAGGTGTAGCCGTCCTTCAGCTTGACCGTCCAGGTCGTGTTGTCCTCGGACGTCACCGACTCGGCCGCCACCTCGTGGGGCTTGTTGGCCTCGTCGTAGTCGACCAGCGGGCTGAACAGGGCGGCGAGCACCTGCGAGCCGCTCGTCTCGTTGGTGTTGGTCGGCACCAGGTGCTGCGGCTCGGCGATCTCGATCCGCACGGCCGCGTCGGGGTTGCTCTCGCCGGATCCACCGTCGCCGCCCGAGCCGCAGGCCACCAGGCCCAGGGTCACCGCGAGCGGGAGGGCGGTCCAGGCAGCGAGCCTACGAACACGCATGTAGCCTCCTCATCTCCTCACGCTGCGCAGTCAGGCCCGGCGCTGGGTTTACGCTGCGCAACGTTGGGCAACGGTAGGTCGCCGTCCGACGATCGACAACGGGAGGGTTGCGAACCGATAACGGAGTCACCGTCGTGGCCTTGTCGTGGCGGGCCGGATCTGCTAACGCCGTGCCGCTGCGGATGTGATGCTGGGCAGCGGGGACTCTCGACGCGGTCGGCGTCCGGCGCGCCCGGTCCGCCCGTTCGCGCCGGCCCGGCCCGGCCGTGCCCCTCCGTCGCCCCGGTCGCCCGGGAGTCCGGTTCCAGCCGGGCTTCGCCGGTCGCCGCGTCACTCAGAGTGATTAACCGCACGTCACTCTTAGTGGTCACATTGCGGGCTTGGCGCAGGTCGTCGGATCGCCGGCCGCCGACCGTGAGACGATCTGGGCGTGACGGCGACGCTTCTGGACGGCAAGGCGACCGCGGCCGAGATCAAGGACGAGCTGCGGACACGGGTCAAGGCACTGGCGGAACGCGGCATCACCCCCGGGCTCGGCACCGTCCTGGTGGGTGCGGACCCCGGCTCCCAGGCGTACGTCAACGGCAAGCACCGCGACTGCGCCGAGGTGGGGGTCGCCTCGATCCGCCGCGAGCTGCCGGCCGACGCGACCCAGGCGCAGGTCGACGCCGTACTCGCCGAGCTGAACGCCGACCCGGCCTGCCACGGCTACATCGTCCAGCTGCCGCTGCCGGGCCACCTCGACACCCAGCGGGTGCTGGAGCTGATCGACCCCGACAAGGACGCCGACGGCCTGCACCCGGTCAACCTCGGCCGGCTCGTCCTGGGCTACGACGCCCCGCTGCCCTGCACCCCGCGCGGCATCGTCGAGCTGCTCCGCCGGCACGACGTGCCGCTGCGCGGGGCCAAGGTCGCCGTGGTCGGCCGCGGCAACACCGTAGGCCGCCCGCTCGGCCTGCTGCTCACCCGCCGCAGCGAGAACGCCACCGTGACCCTCTGCCACACCGGCACCCTCGACCTGGCCTCGCACACCCGGGCCGCCGACATCGTCATCGTGGCCGCCGGCGTGCCGGGCCTGCTCACCGCCGACATGCTCACGCCGGGCGCGGTCGTGGTCGACGTCGGCATCACCCGGGTCATCGGCCCGGACGGCAAGGGCCGCTACACCGGCGACGTCGCCGGTGACGCGGCGGAGGTGGCCGGCAAGCTGGTGCCCATGCCGGGCGGCGTCGGCCCGATGACCCGCGCGATGCTGCTGACCAACGTCGTGGAGCGGGCCGAGCGCGACTGAGGCGTCAGGAAGGGCACCTTCCTGACGCCTGAGGTAGAGGAAGGGCCCCTTCCTTACACCTGGGGGACGGCCGTGACGTTCGCCCCATCCCGGCGATGGTCGCCTCCCCTGACCTGTTCGGTGCCAGGATGACTGATACGGTCCGGAAAACCGACTGGTAGCAGGGAGTGGGACGACCATGGGTAAGAAGGTCACTGTCGTCGGGGCCGGCTTCTACGGCTCCACCACCGCACAGCGCCTGGCCGAGTACGACGTCTTCGACACCGTCGTGATCACCGACATCGTGGAGGGCAAGCCCGCAGGTCTCGCCCTGGACCTCAACCAGTCGCGCGCCATCGAGGGCTTCGAGACCAAGGTGGTCGGCGCGACCACCGGCCCGAACGGCGAGGGCTACGAGGCGATCGAGGGCTCGGACGTCGTGGTGATCACCGCCGGCCTGCCGCGCAAGCCGGGCATGAGCCGCATGGACCTGCTCGAGACGAACGCGAAGATCGTCCGTCAGGTCTCCGAGAACGTCGCCAAGTACGCCCCGAACGCCGTCGTCATCGTCGTGTCCAACCCGCTCGACGAGATGACCGCGCTGGCCCAGCTCGCCACCCAGTTCCCGAAGAACCGGGTGCTCGGCCAGGCTGGCATGCTGGACACCGCCCGGTTCACCAACTTCGTGGCCGAGGCGCTGGGCGTACCGGTGAAGTCGGTGAAGACGCTGACCCTCGGCTCGCACGGCGACACGATGGTGCCGGTGCCGTCGCAGAGCACGGTCGACGGCAAGCCGCTGCGTGAGGCCATGCCGGCCGAGCAGATCGAGGAGCTGGTCGTCAAGACCCGCAACGGCGGCGCCGAGGTGGTCGCGCTGCTCAAGACCGGTTCGGCGTACTACGCGCCGTCGGCCGCCGCCGCCCGGATGGCGAAGGCCGTCGCGGAGGACTCCGGCGAGGTCATGCCGGTCTGCGCCTGGGTCGACGGCGAGTACGGCATCTCCGGCGTCTACCTGGGTGTCGAGGCCGCGATCGGCGCCGAGGGCGTCAAGCGGGTCGTCGAGACGGACCTGGACGCCGACGAGCTGGCCAGCCTGAAGGAGGCCGCCGAGGCCGTCCGTGCCAAGCAGGGCGACGTCGCCTCCATGTGACCCACCACCCGTCGAGGGGGCACGCCGGTCCGCCGGCGTGCCCCCTCGTCGTATCGGGAAGCGGCGTCGCCGCTGTAGGGCGCTCCCGCCCTACAGCGTCACGAACGCCTCGCCCAGGTGCGGGGTGGCGAGCACTGCGGGCCCGCGCGCGGCCAGGTCGCGCAGCAGCCCCACCCGCGAGGCACGCGCCGCGGCGGCGTCCTCCTCGTGGGCGTACGCCAGCTCGGGGTCGACCAGTTGCACGGCGTGCACCAGCAGGTCGCCGGTGAGCAGCACCCGCTCGTCGGCCACCTCCAGCAGCACCGACTGGTGCCCGGGCGTGTGCCCCGGGGTCGGCAGCAGCCGTACCGTCGGATCCAGCCTCTCCTCGCCGTCGACGACCCGGAGCTGGCCGGCGGCGCGCAACGGCGCGACCAGGCCGGCCGACAGCCCCGGGTTGAGCTGTCCCACGGCGGCCAGCTCGGCCCGCTGGAGCAGGTAGTCGGCGTTCGGGAAGTACGGCGTCCCCGGTGAGCCGGTGACCGCCCAGCCGACGTGGTCGCTGTGCAGGTGGGTGAGCACCACCGTGCGTACGTCGGCCGGGTCGATGCCGGCGGCGGCGAGTTCGGCCGGCAGCCGGCCGGGCACCGGCGCCCAGCTCGCGGCGGGGGAGCCGGCCGGGCCGATCCCGGCGTCGACCAGGGTCACCGGCCCGTCCCCGGCGCGGATGGCGAAGCTGCGGAACGGCAGCCACCACCGCCCGTCGGCGGTCACCGCGCCCGGGTCACGCCGGTCGGCCGCGCGCCAGTGCTCCGGCGTGGCGTCCGGGAACGCCTCCGCGCGGGGCTGGAAGAACGGCCCCTCGCCGTCGGTGAGCGCGGTGACCGTGATAGACCCGAGGATGCGGCTCGGCGGCATCCGGCGATCATGCCAGCGGTCCCGTGCGCCGTGCACGTCGTTTGTTCCGGCCCGACCGAGGCCGGCTGGGGACTGCCGATCAGTTTCCAGTACGCTCGTACTGCTTGAGCACGAGTCCCCCGAGAGGAGCGCCGGCCGATGGCGAAGATCAAGGTAAACAACCCGGTCGTTGAGCTCGACGGCGACGAGATGACCCGGATCATCTGGAAGCAGATCCGGGAGCAGCTGATCCTGCCCTACCTCGACGTCGACCTGCACTACTACGACCTGTCGATCCAGCACCGCGACGAGACCGACGACCAGGTCACCGTCGATGCCGCCAACGCCATCAAGGAGCACGGCGTCGGCGTCAAGTGCGCGACCATCACCCCGGACGAGGCCCGGGTGGAGGAGTTCGGCCTGAAGAAGATGTGGCGGTCGCCGAACGGCACGATCCGCAACATCCTCGGCGGCGTCGTCTTCCGCGAGCCGATCATCATGTCCAACGTGCCGCGGCTGGTCCCCGGCTGGACCAAGCCGATCATCATCGGCCGGCACGCCCACGGTGACCAGTACAAGGCCACCGACTTCGTCGTCCCCGGCCCGGGCACGGTGACCATCACCTACACCCCGGCCGACGGCGGCGAGCCGATGGAGATGGAGGTCGCCAACTTCCCCGGCGGCGGCATCGCCATGGGCATGTACAACTACGACGAGTCGATCCGGGACTTCGCCCGCGCCTCGTTCCGCTACGGCCTGGACCGCAACTACCCGGTCTACATGTCGACCAAGAACACCATCCTCAAGGCGTACGACGGCCGGTTCAAGGACATCTTCGCCGAGGTGTTCGAGGCCGAGTTCAAGGCCGAGTTCGACGCCGCCGGTCTCACCTACGAGCACCGGCTCATCGACGACATGGTCGCCGCCGCGCTCAAGTGGGAGGGCGGCTACGTCTGGGCCTGCAAGAACTACGACGGTGACGTGCAGTCCGACACCGTCGCGCAGGGCTTCGGCTCGCTGGGCCTGATGACCTCGGTGCTGCTCTCCCCGGACGGCCGTACGGTCGAGGCCGAGGCCGCGCACGGCACGGTCACCCGGCACTACCGGCAGTGGCAGAAGGGCGAGAAGACCTCGACCAACCCGATCGCGTCGATCTACGCCTGGACCCGGGGCCTGGCCCACCGGGGCAAGCTGGACGGCACCCCGGCGGTCACCGAGTTCGCCAACACCCTGGAGCAGGTCATCGTCGACACCGTCGAGGGCGGCCAGATGACCAAGGACCTCTCGCTGCTCATCTCGCGGGACGCGCCGTGGCTGACCACCGACGAGTTCATGAACGCGCTCGACGAGAACCTGGCGCGCAAGCTCTCCGCCTGATCCTCTCCGCGCCTTCCGACGGCACCTGACGGTGCTGCCGCCGCATCACCAGGAGCCCGCCGGCACCCGCCGGCGGGCTCCCGCCGTCCCGCCGCCTACCGTTCGCGTCGGGCGCCCGAGATCTTGGTAGGAAACAGCCCCTCCAGGGGCGGTCTCCTACCAAGATCTGTCCGGATCACCCGGGGTCGGCGACGTCCGTCGCCATCGGTAGGTGTGGGCAGGGAGGGGAGGGCCGGGCGGGTGCACGAGTGTGCGACAGGGTGGCAGTTTCTTGGCGGCGTGTCGGCGGGTGACGCGCCGTTGGCGTCACCTACTTCGGCGCGCCTCGTTGACCTGGGTGGACGAGATGCCAGTCGCGTCCAGGAAGGTTGACCGCGGTCGCCTCGCGGCAAGCGTGCCGATCAGCCAGCCTTCCCGGCTGTCGCGCACAGCCAGCCGTCCCTTCCCTGCGGGGGGCCCTGTCCCGGGCCCCCCGCGCCCTGTCCCCGCCACCCATTCCCGGTCGCCCCGTGCGCCGGCTCCGGCCCACCGGGTGCTGCCAGCGCGTCGCCAGGCGTTAGGAAGGGCACCTTCCTCTACCGAGGGCGTTAGGAAGGTGCCCTTTCTTTCAGGCGGCGCGGAGGAGTTCGGCGGCGCGCTCCGGGGCGATGTCGTTGATGAAGACGCCCATCGCGGACTCCGAGCCCGCCAGGTACTTCAGCTTGTCCTTCGCGCGCCGGATGCTGAACAGCTGCAGGTGCAGGTGGCCCAGCTCGCGGTCGACGCGTACCGGCGCCTGGTGCCAGGCGGAGATGTAGGGCATCGGCACGTCGAACAGCCCGTCGAAGCGGCGCAGCAGGTCCAGGTAGAGCCGCCCGAAGGCGTCCCGCTCGGCGTCGTCGAGGGCGGGGATGTCCGGCACCGGCCGGTGCGGGGCCACGTGCACCTCGAACGGCCAGCGGGCCGCCGCCGGGACGTACGCCGTCCAGTGCTCGTTCTCGGCGACCACCCGCGTGCCCGCGGCCCGCTCGGCGGCGAGCACGTCGGCGTAGAGGTTGCGCCCGCCGGTGCGTTCCGCGTGCCGGCGGGCGGCGGCCAGCAGCGCCCGGGTCCGTGGGGTCACGAAGGGGTACGCGTAGATCTGGCCGTGCGGGTGGTGCAGGGTCACGCCGATCTCCACGCCCCGGTTCTCGAAGCAGAACACCTGCTCCACCCCGGGCAGCTCCGCGAGCGCCGACGTGCGGTCGGCGAGCGCGTCGAGGACGGTACGCACCCGGCGTGGCGGGAGGGACGCGAAGGACGCGTTGTGGTCGTCGGTGAAGCAGACCACCTCGCAGCGGCCCCGACCCGGGCGGACCGGGGTGAACGGGGTGATCTCGGCGGGCTCCTCGGCCACCCGGCCGCTCAGGGAGGGGAACCGGTTCTCGAAGACGGCGACGTCGTAGTCGGGCGCCGGGATCTCGCTCTGCCGGCCGTCGGTGCTGGGGCAGAGCGGGCACTGGTCGGCGGGCGGGAGGAAGGTGCGCGTCTGCCGGTGTACGGCGACGGCCACCCACTCGTCGGTGAGCGGGTCCAGGCGTAGCTGCGACGCGGGCGGCGGCGGGGGCAGGTCGCGCCGGTCCGGCTGGTCGCGGGCGGCGTCGTCCCGTTCGTCGAAGTAGATCAGCTCCCGGCCGTCGGCCAGCGCGATCGCGGTGCGCTTCACCTCGCCATCCCCTCATCTGTCGTCGTGGCCGTCCGCCCCGCGCCCGTGCCGGGGGGCACGACCACCAGTTCGCCCACCCGGTCGTCGAGCGCCCGCTGCGCATCGGGGGGCAGCCGGTCGTCGGTGACCAGCACGTGGGCGGCGGAAAGCTCAACGATCGAGGAGATGCCGACGGTGCCCCACTTGGTGTGGTCGGCGAGCACGACCAGCCGGTCGGCGGCGGCCACCAGGGCGCGGTCGGTCTCCGCCTCCATCAGGTTCGGTGTGGTGAACCCGGCCCGCTCCGTGATGCCGTGCACGCCGAGGAAGAGCAGGTCCAGGTGCAGCGACCGGATGGCGGCGACGGCCAGCGGCCCGACCAGCGCGTCCGACGGCGTACGCACCCCGCCGGTGAGCACCACGGTCTGGTCGGACCGGCCGCCGGCGTGCAGGATCTCGGCCACCGGCAGCGAGTTGGTGACGACGGTCAGGCCCGGCACGTCGACCAGTCGACGGGCCAGCTCGGCGGTGGTGGTGCCGGCGGAGAGGGCGACCGCCGCCCCGGGGCGGACCAGCTCGGCGGCGCGGCCGGCGATGGCCGCCTTCTCCGCCAGTTGCCGCACCGACTTGGCCCGGAAGCCCGGTTCGTCGGTCGAGCCGGGGCCGGCCACCGTGGCGCCGCCGTGCACCTTGGCCAGCAGGCCGCGCTCGTGCAGCGCCTCCAGGTCGCGGCGGATGGTCATGTCCGAGACGCCGTACTCGGCGGCCAGCTCGGTGACCCGCACGCCGCCGGTGGCGCGGACCCGGTCCAGGATGGCCGCCTGCCGTTGCTGAGCGAGCATCCGCCGCACCTCCGTGCCAGCCGCGCGCCCTCACGCGGTCGAACGTGTTCGAACAAGAATGAACACTAGCGCGAAGGAGGGGAACACCGGTAGGCGGAGGGCGCAATCAGATGGCCTGGAGCCGGGGTTCGACCCAGCCCGTCTCGTTCAGGTGGTGCAGGACGGCCTCGACCGCCTCGTCGATCGTCATGTCGCTGGTGTCGACCACCAGGTCCGCGTCGGTCGGCACCTCGTAGGGGTCGTCGACGCCGGTCATCCCGGTGAGCAGGCCGGCCCGGGCCCGGGCGTAGAGGCCCTTGCGGTCGCGCTGCTCGCAGACCTCCAGCGGGGTCGCCACGTGCACCAGCACGAAACCCGCACCGGCGGCCAGCGCCATCTCCCGGGCGGTCGCGCGGGCCTGGGCGTACGGGGCGATCGGGCAGCAGATGCCGACGCCGTGGTGCCGGGCGATCTCCGCCGCCACCCAGCCGATCCGGCGCACGTTGAGGTCCCGGTCGGCCTTGCTGAAGCCCAGCCCGGCGGAGAGCTCGCGGCGCACCACGTCGCCGTCGAGCAGCGTGACGCTCCGGTCGCCCTGCTCGCGCAGCACGTCGGCCAGGCCCCGGGCGATCGTCGACTTGCCGGAGCCCGAGAGCCCGGTCAGGAAGACCACCAGGCCCCGGTAGCGCCGCGGCGGCCGGGCCCGGGCCAGCTCCTTCGCGACCGCGGGCGGGGTGTGCCACTCGGGGAGCGGGAAACCCCGGTCCAGCAGGTCGTCGATCTCCGGCTGGGTCAGCGCCAGGCGCCGGTTGCGGGGCGGGATGTCCTCCCGCCAGCGCCACTGCCCGTCGCGGTTGTCGTAGGCCAACTCGCGCGGCACCAGCACCCGCAGGCCGGCGCCGGAGAGCATCTCGCCGGTGGAGAGCAGGTGCGTGACGCCGTACGCCGCCGACACCCGGGCCCGCAGCAGCGCGTCGCTGATCTCGTCGCGCCGGCGGGACAACGGGACGGCGACGAGCGTGGCCGGCGGCATCCGGTCGCGGGCGGCGAAGACGCCGCGTACGAGCGACTCCGGCGGCAACCCGCCGAGGCCGTCCTCGCCGACCGGGATCATCACCAGCAGGTGGGCGCCGAGCGTGCGGACCGCGTGGGCGATCTGGGCGAGCTGCGGCCGGTGCAGCGGGCGGTCGGCGATCACCCCGAGCACCCGCCCGGACGGCAGCAGCGGGCGTACCTCCTCGGGGGTGCGGCGCAGCCGCTGGAAGGGGCCGTGACCGCCGTCGCCGAGCCGGCGGACCGTGCCCCCGACGCCGGCCACCCCGTCGCGGACCTGCCACGCGTCGGCGACCTCCAGCGCCGCGACCGGCGCGCCCTCCCCGTCGGTGAGCACCAGGGTGCGGCGTGCCCCGTCGCGCGGGTCGAGACCCTGGGCGAGCGCCGTCGGCACCTGGAGGGTCACCGGCACCGGCCACGGTGAGCCGTCGGCGAGCCGGCCCCGCCGACTCACCGAGACCAGGTCGGCGCGGGTCATGAAGCCGGCCAGCGGGGCGTACGCCCCGATCAGCAGCAGCTCCAGGTCAGCCAGCTCGCCAGGGCGCGGCGTGTACGCCGGCGCGTCCCGGAGCACCTCGTCGGGCAGCACCCAGCTGTTGCTCATCCATCCCCCAAACGACACTGACCGGCACACAGTTTCTCAGCCGCCCGGCGATCGGTCGAGAGCACCACTCCACTGGCGGCTCAGCCGGCGGGCGACGGCGGCCGGCGGGTCAGCGGGGCGGGGCCAGGGACGCGGCCCCGAAGGAGACGGCGAACCGCTTGCACCAGATGGAGACGCTGGTCAGGCCCGTCAGGTCGACGTCGGCCGGGATGTCGTAACCCTGGTCGCCCCGATTGCCCTTGAGCCGGCCCAGCTCGACCCACCGGCCGTCGTCGAAGACCCGCCACCCGGCGGTGCCGCTGCGCACCGGCTGGTCGGTGAGCCAGACCCGCAGGTCCGGGCCGTTGGAGGTGGCCAGGCCGACGAGTTCCAGCCGGTGCCGCCCGTCGGGGGCGCGGACGATGCGCGCGCTGCCCGACGTGTCGTGCTCGTGGGTCACGAAGTCGCCCTGCCTGACCAGGACCGGCCCGGCGGGGGAGGGCGCCGCGCCCGTGGCGGAACCCGTCGGCGCCGGCGTGGCCGCCACGCTCGAGAGTGCCTCGTCGACCTCGGCGTCGGTGACCAGCTTCCAGGGCTGGAACCAGTAGAGGCCGAAAGCCGAGCCGGCGGCGAGGACGGCGACCACCACCCACGTCAGCGGCGCGCGGAACAGTCGGGTCATGCCCACAGTGTGTCGGCCCGGGCCGCGTCCTGTCTGCCCCGTGCCGCGTGACGGGGGCCGATGCGTGCCGACGGTGCCGGCACGCCCGCCACCGCCGGGGACCGCGCCGCACCCTAGGGGACGCGGGCCGCCAGGATCAGGGGAGCGCCCGGGGCGAGCCGCTGCCCACGGCGGTCTCCGCCTCCTACGCTGTACGACGTGACACTCATCGCGACCGACTCGCTGACCAAGACGTACGGGGGTGGGGTCACCGCGCTGGCCGACCTGACCGTCGCGGTCGAGCCGGGGATCATCGGGTTGGTCGGTGCGAACGGCGCCGGCAAGTCCACCCTGATCAAGATCCTGCTCGGCCTCCTCGCCCCGACCAGCGGCCGGGTCCGGGTCCTCGGCCTCGACCCGACCACCGACTCCGCCCAGGTCCGCGCCCGGGTCGGCTACATGCCCGAGCACGACGCCCTGCCGCCGGACCTCTCCGCCGCCGAGCTGGTAACCCACCTCGGCCGGGTCAGCGGCCTGCCGCGTACGGTCGCCCGGGAACGGGCCTCCGAGGCGCTGCGGCACGTCGGGCTCTACGAGGAGCGCTACCGCCCGGTCGGCGGCTACTCCACCGGCATGAAGCAGCGGGTCAAGCTCGCCCAGGCCCTGGTGCACGACCCCGACCTGCTGCTGCTCGACGAGCCGACCAACGGGCTCGACCCGGCCGGCCGCGACGCCATGCTGGCGCTGGTGCACCGCATCGGCACCGAGTTCGGCATCTCCGTGCTGGTCTGCTCGCACCTGCTGGGCGAGGTCGAGCGGATCTGTGACACCCTGGTCGCCATCGACGGCGGCCGGCTGCTGCGCGCCGACCACATCTCCGCCATGACCTCGGCCACCGACGTGCTTGCCGTCGAGGTGAGCGAGGGCACCGACGAACTGGCCGCCCGGCTGGCCGCGCTCGACCTGCCGGTACGCCGGGACGGCCGGCTGCTGCTCGTCGAGCTCGCCGACGACGCCACCTACGACCTGATCCTCGGCGCGGTCGCCGAGCTGGACCTGCCGCTGCACCGGCTCGACCAGCGCCGGCACCGGGTGGCCGAACTCTTCGCCACGAGGGAGCCCAGCCATGCCTGAGCCGACCGGCGTCATCCACGACATCGGCTACCAGCGCTACACCGGTCCCCGGCTGGGCCGCCGGGCCGTCTTCGGCGCGCTCTACCTGCACGGCCTGCGTACGGCGTTCGGGCTGGGCCGCAGCGCGAAGGCCAAGATCTTCCCCTGGCTGGTGGTCGCCATCGTCACCGTCGTGGCCGCCGGGCTCGCCGCCGTACGCAGCCAGGTCGGCGAGTCGGTGATGTCGTACGCCCAGTTCGCCGACAACATGAGCTGGCTGGTCATCTTCTTCGTCGCGGCGGTCGCCCCCGAGCTGGTCTCGCGGGACCTGCGCAGCGGGGTGCTGCCGCTCTACTTCTCCCGGCCGCTGCCGAGGTCGGACTACCCGCTGGCCAAGCTGCTGGCGCTGGCCACCGCGCTCTGGCTGCTGCTCGGCGGGCCGCAGCTGGTGATGTTCCTGGGCGCCGCGTTCACCACCGGCGACGGCATGCGCGGGGTCTGGAACGAGCTGCTCGACCTGCTGCCCAGCCTGCTCTACGCCGGGCTCTGGGCGGCGGTCTTCGCCTCGGTCGGGCTGCTGGTCGCCTCGTCCACCGGCAAGCGGGCGTTCGCGGCTGGCGGCATCGTGGCCGTGTTCCTGATGACCACCCCGATCGTCGGCACCCTGTCGATCATGCCCTCCCAGGCGGTCAACGAGCTGGCCTTCCTCGCCTCGCCCTCGACGTTGGTGGGCGGAGTGGGCACCTGGGCGCTCGGCGACCTGCTGCTGTTCAAGGGGGAGGGCGGAGTGCCGATCGGCGACTTCGGCCCGGTCTACGCGGTCGCCGTCGTGCTGCTCGTGGCCGGCTGCGTCGCCCTGCTGATGCTGCGATACCGGAAGGTGGCCGCCCGATGACCACGATCAGCGTCGACCAGGTGGCGGGGACGCCGACCGCCGCCAGCACCCTCGACCTCGCGGGCGTCTCCCGCTGGTACGGCAACGTGGTGGCCGTCAACGACGTCAGCATGAGCCTCGGCCCCGGCGTCACCGGGCTGCTCGGCCCGAACGGCGCGGGCAAGACCACCCTGCTGCACATGATGGCGGGCTTCCTGGCCCCGTCGCGGGGGGCGGTGAGCCTGGACGGCCGGCCCACCTGGCGCAACCCCGAGGTCTACCGCCGGCTCGGCCTGGTCAGCGAGCGCGAGGCGGTGCACACCTTCCTCACCGCGTACGAGTTCGTGCTGGCCAGCGCGAAGCTGCACCGGCTGCCGGACCCGGCGGAGGCGGCCCGCCGGGCGATCGCCCTGGTGGAGATGGAGGGCGCGCAGGACCGCCGGATCGGCACGTACTCCAAGGGCATGCGGCAGCGTGCCCGGGTGGCCGCGGCGCTGGTGCACGAGCCGCAGGTGCTGCTGCTCGACGAGCCGTTCAACGGGATGGACCCGCGCCAGCGGCTGCACATGATGGAGCTGCTGCACCGCCTCGGCGACGCCGGCCGCACCATCCTGTTCAGCTCGCACATCCTGGAGGAGGTCGAGCAGGTCTCCGGCACCGTCCAGGTGATGGTCGCCGGCCGGCTGGCCGCCTCCGGCGACTTCCGCACCATCCGCCGGCTGATGACCAACCGGCCGCACGTCTTCGCCGTGCACTCCACCGACGACCGGGCGCTCGCCGTCGCGCTGATGGCCGAGGCGTCGGTGACGGGGGTCGAGCTGGGCCGCGCCGGGCTGACCGTGCGGGCCGGCGACTACGGCGCGTTCACCCGCGTCCTGCCGAAGATCGCCCTGGCGGAGGGCATCCGGGTGCGGCAGTTGGTGCCCGAGGACGAATCCCTGGAGAGCGTCTTCTCCTACCTCGTGGAGGCCTGAACCCATGTCTACCGTTTCCTGGATCACCGTGCGGGGGCTGTTCGGGCGTCGCCGGTTCCTCCTGCTGTTGCCGCTGCCGGTCGTGCTGGTGCTGCTCGCCGTGCTCTCCCGTGCGCTCGGGGTGGACCCGGGCGAGTGGGGCCCGCCGGTGCTGGTCGGCCTCGGCCTGGCCGTGGTGCTCCCGGTGGTCGCCCTGATCGTCGGCACCGGCGTGCTGGGGGCCGAGATCGACGACGGCACCGTCGTGCACATCCTGACCAAGCCGTTGCCGCGCTGGCAGATCGTGCTGCCCAAGCTGGCGGTGGCCGCCGGCGTCACCGCGGTCACCGTCGCCGTGCCGATCTACGTGGCGGGCGTGCTGGCCCACTCCGTACGGCTCGGCCTGGCGCTCGCCGCCGCCTCGGCGGTCGGCGCGCTGGCGTACTCGGCGCTGTTCGTGGCGCTCAGCCTGCTCACCCGGCGTCCGGTGCTGCTCGGCCTGGTCTACGTGCTGATCTGGGAGGGGCTGCTCGGCAACGTCGTCAGCGGCACCAAGGTGCTCTCCATCCAGCAGTACGTGATCACCCTCGCCGACCGGATGGCCCCCACCGGGCTGCTGGAGGCCGGCGTCTCGGTGCCGGTGGCGGCGGTGATGGCGGCGTTGATCAGCGCGGGCTTCACGCTGCTGGCCATCGACCGGCTCCGCTCCTTCAGCGTGGCCGGCGAGACGAGCTGACCCCCGACGGGCCGGGCCGCCCCGCCGGGATCCGGGACGCGACCTGACGGCCTCCGGGCAGCCCGACCCGGCGATGGTAGGGCTGCCCGGATGGACCGGGCCGGGCGGCTGGGCGAGGCTGACGGCGTGAGCGCGGAGACGGGGCTGGTGATGTCGCGGGAGTCCTATCCGGGTGCCGGCCGGCACTGGATGGTGAGCCTGGCAGTGGCCGGGCTGGCGGCGGCGGCGACCACCACGGCCGCGCAGGCCACCGGGCACTTCCACTGGTGGGCCAACTTCGTGCTGATCCCCGGCGCGCTGATCGCCGCCACCGGCGGGCCGCTGCTGGCCCGGGGCGGCGGGCGGGCCTTCGCCGGGTACGTGGTCGCCTGCCTCGGCGCGCTGGTGTTCGCGGTCGGGGCGCTGCTGATGTTCGGCGTGTTCGGGCGGGGCTGGCCCCTCATGGTCATCCTGCCCTGCCTGGCGGTCGCCGGCACCTACCGCTGGCGGCTGGTCCATCCGTTGGCCCGGGGGCTGCACCGGGCGGTCGCCCTGCTGGCGCTGGCCGGCGCCGTGCTGCTCGGCGGGACGCTGCAACTGACCCGCGTCGACCTGGTCGACGTCGCTGCCGCGCCGATGTGGGGCGCGTTCCTGATGCTGGCGGGGGTGATCGTGTTGGGCAACGCGGTGGAGCTGACCCGGCACCGGATGCCGTACCGCCTCCAGGCGATCACCCTGCTGGTCGGCCCCGCCGTCGTCGCCTTCCTCCTGGGTCTGCGGCTGCTGCGCGGCTGGTGACGCCCCGCCGCACGGTAGGGGGCGCGGCGGGGCGCCACGGTCAGAACGCGCAGGCGACGACGAGTTCCGGGGTGCGGTCGGGGAGCAGGTCCAGCTTGGCGATGCGGCCGGCGGCCCGGACGTCGTCGGCGATCACGGTGAGCTGTTCCAGCAGGGCCGCCGGGCCGAGCGCCTCCGCCAGCGGCACCTCCGCCTTCATCGACAGTTTCCGCTCCGACTTGGCCCGGCGCACCTGGCCGAGCGCGTCGGCGGCCAGCCGCAGCAGCTCAGGTTGGCCGGTGCCCTCGATCGCCCGGTCCACCTCGTACGTGGTGGGCCAGGTCGCGCGGTGCACCGAGCCGTAGCGCCACCACGACCACACCTCCTCGGTCACGTACGGCAGCACCGGGGCGAAGAGCCGCAGCTGCACCGAGAGCGCGGTGGCCAGCGCCGCCCGGGCGGAGTCCGCCCCCGGCCCGGAGCCGTAGGCGCGCTCCTTCACCAGCTCGATGTAGTCGTCGCAGAACCGCCAGAAGAAGCCCTCGGCGACCTGCAACGCCGCCGTGTGGTCGTACGCCTCCAGCGCCGACGTCGCGGCGGCGACCACGCCGGAGAGTTCGGCGAGCACGGCGCGGTCCAGCGGCTCGGTGGCCGCGGCCCGCAGCGCGTCGGCGGCGCCCAGCCCGAGGGCGAACTTCGACGCGTTCAGCAGCTTGGTCGCCAGCCGCCGGCCGACCTTGATCTGGGCCGGGTCGAAGGCGAGGTCCATGCCCGGCTTGCCGTTCGCCGCCCAGTACCGCACCGCGTCGGAGCCGTGCTGCTCCAGCAGCGCCATCGGGGTGACCACGTTCCCCTTGGACTTGGACATCTTCTTCCGGTCGGGGTCGAGGATCCAGCCGGAGAGCACCGTGTCCCGCCAGGGCAGCACCCCGTGCTCCAGGTGGGCGCGGACCACGGTGGAGAACAGCCAGGTGCGGATGATCTCCTGCCCCTGCGGGCGCAGGTCCATCGGGAAGACCCGGGCGAACAGGTCCGGGTCGGTCTCCCACCCGCCGGCGATCTGCGGGGTCAGCGACGAGGTGGCCCACGTGTCGAGCACGTCCGGGTCGCCGACGAAGCCGCCCGGGCGGCCCCGCTGCGACTCCTCGAACCCGGGCGGGGCGTCGATGGACGGGTCGATCGGCAGCGCGGATTCCGCCGGCGTGAGAGGCTGGGACCAGTCCGGCTCGCCAGCGTCGTCGAGCCGGTACCACACCGGCACCGGCACGCCGAAGAAGCGTTGCCGGCTGACCAGCCAGTCGCCGGTCAGGCCGCCCACCCAGTGCGCGTAGCGGTGCCGCATGTGCTCCGGCACCCAGCGCAGCTCCCCGCCCCGGGCCAGCAACTCGTCGCGCAGGCCCGCGTCGCGTCCGCCGTTGCGCAGGTACCACTGCCGGGTGGAGACGATCTCCAGCGGCCGGTCGCCGCGCTCGTAGAACTTCACCGGGTGGGTGACGGGTCGCGGCTCGCCGACCAGGTCGCCCGCGTCGGCCAGCAGCTCCACCAGCGTCCGCCGGGCGCCGTTGACGGTCTGCCCGGCCAGCGCCGCGTACGGCTGCCCCGGCACGCCGGCCGGCGGCTCGGGCAGCAGCCGGCCGTCCCGGCCGATCACCACGCGGGTGTCCAGCCGCAGTTCCCGCCACCAGGTCACGTCGGTCAGGTCGCCGAAGGTGCAGACCATCGCGATGCCCGTGCCCTTGGCCGGGTCCGCCAGCGGGTGCGCCCGCACCGGCACGTCCACCCCGAAGACCGGCGTACGCGCGGTGCCGCCGACCAGGTCGGCGTACCGCTCGTCGTCGGGGTGGCAGACCAGCGCCACGCAGGCCGGCAGCAGCTCCGGTCGGGTGGTGTCGATGAGCACCTCCCGCCCGCCCCGCCCGGCGAAGCGCAGCCGGTGGTACGCCCCGGGCCGCTCCCGGTCCTCCAGCTCCGCCTGGGCGACGGCGGTGGCGAAGCCGACGTCCCAGAGTGTCGGCGCCTCCGCCTGGTACGCCTCGCCCCGGGCCAGGTTGCGCAGGAACGCCCGCTGCGAGGCCGCCCGGGCCGCCGAGCCGATCGTCGTGTACGTCAACGACCAGTCGACGGAGAGCCCGAGCCGCCGCCAGAGCGCCTCGAAGACCTGCTCGTCGGCGACGGTCAGCCGCTCGCACAGCTCGATGAAGTTCCGCCGGGAGACCGGGGTCGGGTCCTTGCGGGCGGCCTCGCTCACCGGGGCCTCGGGCACCTGCCGGCCCGGCTCGTACGGCAGCGCCGGGTCGCAGCGCACGCCGTAGACGTTCTGCACCCGGCGCTCGGTGGGCAGGCCGTTGTCGTCCCAGCCCATCGGGTAGAAGACCGTGCGCCCGCGCATCCGCTGGAACCGGGCCACCACGTCGGTGTGCGTGTACGAGAAGACATGCCCCATGTGCAGCTCGCCCGATACGGTCGGCGGCGGGGTGTCGATCGCGTACACGTCGGCGCTGCGACCGTTCGGGCTCGGCGCGTCTGACGCCGCGCTGCGCCCCCGAACGGTCGCCTTCGCGCGGTCGAACGCGTACGTGCCGTCCTCCTGCCAGCGGCGCGCCCAGGTCTCCTCGATGCCGTCCAGGCTCGGACGTTCGGGGACGCCGGCGCGGGCCGTCCTCTCCGTGTCGGTCATCCGTCGATGGTAGGTAGTGGCCCGGGGCCGGACCACGTGGTTTCGCCCCGTGTCCGCACGCGTCCCGCCGCTCAGAGCAGGGAGTCGCGCCACTGCCGGTGCAGGGCGGCGTACCGGCCACCGGCGACGGCGAGCCGGCCGGGCGGGCCGTCCTCGACGATCCGCCCGTCGTCGAGCACCAGCACCCGGTCGGCCGTCTCCACGGTGGAGAGCCGGTGCGCGATCACCAGCGCGGTGCGGTCGGCCAGGATGGTGCCGAGGGCGTGCTGCACCAGCCGCTCGGTGGGCACGTCCAGCGACGAGGTGGCCTCGTCCAGGATCAGCACCGTCGGGTCGGCCAGGAACGCCCGGGCGAACGCGACCAGTTGCCGCTGCCCGGCGGAGAGCCGGCCGCCGCGCCGCTGCACGTCGGTGGCGTACCCGTCGGGGAGGGCGGCGATGAAGTCGTGCGCGCCGATCTCCCGCGCGGCGGCCTCCACGGCGGCGTCGTCCGCGCCGGGACGGCCGAACCGGATGTTCTCCGCGACCGTGCCGCCGAACAGGTGGGTCTCCTGGGTCACCAGCACCACGGCCCGCCGCAGCTCCGCGTCGGCGACCTCGCGCAGGTCGACCCCGTCGAGGGTGACCGCGCCCGAGAACGGGTCGTGGAACCGGGCGAGCAGCTTGGCGATCGTCGACTTGCCGGCGCCGGTCGCCCCGACCAGCGCCACGGTCTGGCCGGCCGGGACGGCGAGGTCCAGCCCGGCGACGATCGGCGCGTCCGGCCGGTAGCCGAAGGTGACCGCCCGGAAGGCGACCGCCCCGCGCCCCGGCCCGGCGGGCAGCGGCACGGGCCGCGCCGGTTCGGCCACCGCCGGCCGTTCGTCGAGCACCCCGGCGAGCTTCTCCAGCGCCGCCGTGGCCGACTGGAGCGAGTTGTAGAACTGGCTCAGTTCCTGCATCGGCTCGAAGAACCGCCGCAGGTAGAGCAGGAACGCCGCCAGCACGCCGATCCCGGTCGCCCCGCCCAGCACCCGCCAGCCGCCGTAGCAGAGCACCACCGCCACGGTGACGTTGCCGATCACCTTGATCCCCGGCGAGTACGTCGCGATCAGCCGGAACGCGTCCCGGCTGGCCCGCCGGTAGTCGTCGCTGACCGCCCCGAAGATCTGCTGGTTGCGCGGCTCCCGCCGGAACGCCTGCACCGCCCGGATGCCGCGCATCGACTCGACGAAGTGGACGATGACCAGCGCCACCGTCTCCCGGGTGCGCCGCCACGCGTCCGCCGACGCCCGCGCGAACCAGCGGCTCAGCAGGATCAGGAACGGGAACGCGAGCAGCGTCACCGCGGCCAGCGGTACGTCCAGCCAGAGCAGGATGCCGGCGACCGACAGGATCGACAGCACGGCCAGCACCAGGCCGTCGATGCCGCCGCCGACCAGTTCGCCGATCGAGTCCAGGTCGCTGGTGAGCCGGGACACCATCCGGCCGGAGGTGTACCGCTCGTGGAACGCCACCGACAGGCGCAGGAAGTGTGCGTACACCCGCTGGCGGAGGTCGAGCAGGACGGCCTGGCCGATCCGCGCGGAGAGGGTGAGGAAACCCCGGCGGGCGGTGTACTCGACGGCGGTGGCGACGGCGAACCCGGCGGCGACGACCAGCAGCGGGCCGGGATCGCCGGCCCGCAGCGGCGCGATCGCCCGGTCGATGCCGAGCATCACCAGGTACGGCCCGGCCATCGCGGCGGCGTTCTGGCCGAGCAGCAGCGCGACGGCCAGCGCGAGGCGGCGCCGGTGGGGGCGCAGCAGGTCGCGCAGCAGCACCCGGCTGCGGGCCCGGAGCCGGGCCACCGCCTCGGGGTCGGTGTCCTCGGCGCGGCTGCGGTCCGCGTCCGGGTCGGTGGCGACGCCGCGCCACCGGGCGAGGTCCGCCCCGCTCGTGGGGCCGGCGGTGTCGCCGGTCACGAACGCACCAGGCCGCGGTCGCCGGGCGGCGCGGGGGTGGGCTCGGCGGAGAGCACCGCGCGGTACGCCGGCACGGCGGCGAGCAGCTCCGAGTGCCGCCCGACGGCCGTGATCCGGCCCTCCTCCAGCAGCGCCACCCGGTCGGCGAGGGCGATCGTCGAGGGCCGGTGCACGACCAGCAGGGCGGTGGTGGTGCGGAGCACCCGCTTCAGCGCGGTCTCGACCAGCGCCTCGGTGTGCACGTCCAGGGCCGACAGCGGGTCGTCCAGCACGAGCAGAGCCGGCCGGCCGAGCACCGCCCGCGCCAGCGCCAGCCGCTGCCGCTGCCCGCCGGAGAGCGACAGCCCCTGCTCGCCGACCCGGGTGGCCAACCCCCACGGCAGCTCGTACGCGAAGTCGGCCTGGGCGAGGGCGAGCGCGGCGCGGACCTCGTCCTCGCCGGCCTCCGGCCGGCCGAGCGTGAGGTTCTCCCACACCGACATGGAGAACAGCGTCGGCTCCTCGAAGGCGACCCCGACCAGTCGGCGCAGGGCGGACAGCCGCAGCTCGCGCAGGTCGTGCCCGTCCAGGGTGATCCGCCCGCCGGTGGCCTCGTGCAGCCGGGGCACCAGGGAGAGCAGGGTGCTCTTGCCGCAGCCGGTCGCCCCGACCAGGGCCACGGTCTCGCCCGGCTCGACGGTCAGGTCGATCTCCCGCAGCACCGGCGCGGCGGTGCCCGGGTAACGGAACGAGACCCGCTCGAAGCGGAGCCACCCGCGTACGTCGGCGCGGCGCAGGGCGAGCGCGTGCGGGGCGTCCACGACGGCCGGCGGGGTGTCCAGCACCTCGCGTACCCGGTCGGCGGCGGTGGCGGCCTCCTGCCCGTTGGCGATGATCCAGCCCAGCGACTGCACCGGCCAGATCAGCATCAGCTGGAGGCTGACGAAGGCGACCAGTTCGCCGATGGTCAGCACCCCGCCCGCGGCGGCCGCCGCACCGGCGACCAGCACCACGCCGAGGGTCAGGTTGGGCACCAGGTCGAGCAGGGCGGAGGTGCGGGCCAGCAGCCGGCCCTTGCCGACCCCCGTGTCGTGCAGCGCCCGCGCGCCGGTCGCGAAGCGGGCGGCGAGTTCCGGCCCCCGCCCGTACGCCTTCATCGTGCGCAGCCCCTGCGCGGTCTCCTCGACCAGCGTGGCCAGGTCGCCCTGCTGGTCCTGCATCCGCCGCGAGGCCGCGTGGTAGTGCCGCGCGAAGCGGCGACTGATCAGGAACAGGGGCACGGCGCTGCCCGCCACCAGCAGCCCCAGCGCGGGGTGCAGCCGGATCAACAGCGTCACCACGGCCAGGTAGGTCACCAGGTTGAGGATCAGGAAGAAGAGGCCGAAGCTGAGGAACCGGCGCAGCACCGACAGGTCGCTGGTGACCCGGGAGAGCAGTTGGCCGGACTGCCAGCGGTCGTGGAAGCTGGTCGGCAGCCGTTGCAGGTGGGCGTAGACGTCCTCGCGGATGGCCGCCTCGATCCGCATCGAGGACGACGACTGCACCCAGCGCCGGATGAAGATCAGCAGCGCCTCGACCAGGCCGAGCAGCAGCGCCAGCCCGGCCAGCCGGAACAGCCCGGCCGGGTCCTGCCGGGCCACCGGGCCGTCCACCACCCGCTGCGCGACCAGCGGTACGGCGATGCCGGCCCCGGTGGCGGCGAGGCCGGCGAGCAGCAGCCAACCGAACTCGGCCGCGTGCGGGCGCAGGTAGTGGCGCAGCCGCCAGAGGCTGTGCAGCGGGTGCCGGCCGGCCTCGACCCGGGAGGCCGGGTTGCCGTCACCGTCAGGCACTACCCGACGGTAGCCTCAACGGGGGCCGCGCAGGTGTCGGCTTCCCGTCATCGCCGCTCGTGCCCGAGAAGCCACTTCTTCACGTCCAGCCCCCAGCGGTAGCCCCCGAGCGTCCCGTCGGTACGCAGCACCCGGTGGCAGGGGACGAACAGGGCGGCGGGGTTGCGGGCGCAGGCCGCCGCGGCGGCCCGTACGGCGGCGGGGCGGCCGGCCAGCCCGGCGAAACCGGTGTAGGTCACCGGATCGCCCGGCTTCACCTCGCGCAGCACCTGCCAGGCGTGCGCCATGAACGCGCCCCCCGTGTGCTGCTCCACCGGCACGGCGTCGATCGCGGCCAGCTCGCCGTCCAGGTAGGACGCCACGGCGACGCTGACCGGGCCGAGGTCGGCCCGGTGCCGCAGCGGCGCCCGCAGGGCCGGATGCACCAGGGGGAGCAGGCTCTCCGGGTCGCCGGTGAAGCCCGCCGCCCGGACCGCGCCGTCCGGGCCGGCCACGATGCTGAGCGGCCCGGCGGGGGTGTCGATGACGGTGCTGTCGTTCATGCTCATGCTGCTCTCCAGAGTCGGATCACCGCGTACGAGCGCCAGGGGCGCCAGCGGTCGGCGTACGGGTCGAGGGTCGTGGGGGCGTCGGGTAGGCCGAGGGCTGCGGCGCCCCGGCGTACGGCGAGGTCGGTGGGGAGCAGGACGTCCGGGTCGCCGAGGGCGCGCATCGCCACGTAGCCCGCCGTCCAGGGCCCGATCCCGGGCAGCGCCAGCAGCCGCCGGACGGTCTCCTCACGGTCCCCGCCGGGCGCCAGGTCCAGCGACCCGTCGGCGACGGCGCGGGCCAGCCCGCGGATCGTCTCCCGCCTCCCGGCCGGCATCCCGAACACCTCGTCGGGCATCCCGAGCACCTCCTCGGCGCTCGGAAACCCCCGCAGCCAGTCCGCCCGCCCGGACGCCCGGTCACTTCCCGCGCCCTCGGCCGGTCGATCAAGAGGTTTGGGCTTTCGGGAGCGCTCACCGGGTGCCCAGACCTCCTGATCGACGCCGGCGGAGCCGGGGGTGGGGCCGGGGGTGGGTGGGGGCAGGTGGGCCAGGAGTCGGGTGAGGGTGGTGCGGGCCGAGCGGACGGAGACCTGTTGGCCGACGATCGCGCGTACGGCCATCTCGAAGCCGTCGACCGAGCGGGGGAGCCGGATGCCCGGCTCGGCGGCGACCACCCCGGCCAGCGCCGGGTCGGCGGCCAGCGTGCCGTCGACGGCGGTCGGGTCGGCGTCGAGGTCGAGCAGGCGACGGCAGCGGGCCACGGCGGGGGCGAGGTCGCGCATGTCGGTCAGCCGCAGCGTCGCCGTCACGTGCCCGTCCGCCGGGGTCAGGGCCGCCTCGCCCGCGCCGTGCGGCAGCCGCAGGCCCCGCCGGTACGTCCCGTCGCGCACCTCCTCGACGCCGGGCAGCGCGCGCAGCGCGAGGAAGTCCAGCAGCGCCTCCGCGTGCAGCGGCGGGCGGTACGCGAGCCGCAGCGTGATCGTGCCCGCCCCGCCCGGCGCGGGACACCGGCGGCCGGCGGCGCGCAGCTCGGACGGGGCCGCCCCGAACACCTCCCGGACCGTGTCGTTGAACTGCCGCACGCTGCCGAACCCGGCGGCGAACGCGACCTCCGCCATGCCCAGCCCGGTGGTCTCGATCAGGGTGCGGGCGGTCTGCGCGCGTTGCGCCCGGGCCAGGGCCAGGGGACCGGCGCCCATCTCGGCCCGCAGCATCCGGTGCAGGTGCCGTTCGGTGTAGCCGAGCCGGGCGGCCAGCCCCGGGATGCCGTCGCGGTCCACCACCCCGTCGGCGATCAGCCGCATGGCCCGACCGACGACGTCGGCCCGTACGTCCCACTGCGGGGAGCCCGGGGCGGCGTCCGGCCGGCAGCGCCGGCAGGCGCGCAGCCCGGCCGTCTGGGCGGCGGCGGCCGAGGGGAAGAACCGGACGTTCTGCCGCTTCGGCGTCGTCGCCGGGCAGGACGGCCGGCAGTAGATCCCGGTCGACGTGACGCCGGTGTAGAACCAGCCGTCGAACCGCTGGTCGCGGCTGTCGACCGCCCGGTAGCACCGCTCGAAGTCCAACTCCACGTCACCGATGATGCCCCTGCCCGGCGCCCCTGGCTCGCGGAAATCGGACGTGGCCGTGCGGGCCTGAACGGGACGCCCGGCGCCGAAAGTGTCGGTTGTGGTCGGTACCGTCCGGCCACCAACTCAAGAAGGGGTGCGGCGATGGCGAGCGTGGCGGGTCGGCGGGCGGCGTCGACACGGGACGGGCACCCTCCGCTCGACGGCGCGGTGGTGCAGCGCTTCTACGAGCGGATGCGCGCGGTCGCCCCGGCCGCCGTCGGCGCGATCGAACGGGACCGGGCCGGCGACCCGGGGCGGGCGTTCGGTGACACCGCCTGCGGCCGGCTGGTGCGCTCGCTCGACGCCGACGGCCTCCGCGCGCTGGGCATGTGGGTGCACCACTGGTGCATGCGGTTCTACGACGACGACACCCGGGTGGCGCTGCGCCTGGTCCGGGAGATCGCCGGCCGCGCCGAGCTGGGCTGGACGGCCGACGAGGTGCGCTGGATGCTCCGCGAGTCGTACGGGGCCGGTCCCGCCGCCGAGGCCCGCTTCACCCTGCCGCTGGCCGCCGCGGGGGAGCTGGCTCCCGGTGCCCTGCCGATCGAGGCCGTGGTCCCCCGCCAGGCCGGTCCCCGCGACTGACCCGCCGGTCCCCGCGACTGATCCACCGGGCCGGGCGACTGGTCCACCGGTCCCCGCGACCGCCCCGCCGGGCCGGGTCGGCGGGGCGGCAGCTGCCCGGCCACGGTGGCGACGACCGCCACGGCGAAGCCGGCGAGCTGCCAGCCGATCATCGCCTGCCCGAGCACGGCCCAGCCGAGCGCGGCGGCCGTCAGCGGGCTGAGCGCCCCGAGCAGCGAGACCTGGGTGACCGGCAGCCGGGCCGCGCCCCGGAACCACAGCGCGTACGCCAGCGCCGTCCCGACCAGCGTCAGCCACGCGTAGCCGGCCAGTGCCGGCGGGTCGGGCACGGGCGGCATCCCCTCGACCAGCAGCGCGGCCGGCACCACCATCAGCCCGCCGGCGGTGAGCTGCCAGCCGGTGGCGGTGAGCGTGCCGACGCCCGTCGGGCGGCCCCAGCGCCGGGTCAGCACCAGGCCCGTGCCCATCGCGGCGGTGGCGGTCAGCCCGGCGGCGACGCCCGTCGGGTCGAGACCCGCGTCGGGGCGCAGCACGACCAGGGTGACCCCGGCGAGCGCCGCGAGCGCGGCGGCCAGCGCCCGGGGGCGGGGCCGTTCGTGCAGCACGAGCACCGTCAGCCCCGCCACCAGCAGCGGCTGGGTGGCGCCGAGCACCGCGGCGGCGCCGCCGGGCAGGTGGTACGCGGCGAAGAAGAGCAGCGGGAAGAACGCCCCGATGTTCAGCGCGCCGAGCACGGCCGCGCGCCACCACCAGGCGCCGTGCGGGCGGTGCCGGGTCAGCGCGAGCAGCAGCAGGCCGGCGGGGAGGGCCCGGATCGCGCCGGACCAGAGCGGCCGGTCGGGCGGCAGCAGTTCGCTGGTGACCAGGTACGTCGTGCCCCACGCGGTCGGCGCGGCGGCGGTGAGCAGGATGTCGAGCCGGCGTCGGTCCACGGTTCCTCGCTAACTCTTGCTACTAAGTATCTTGCTACTAAGCTACTTCGTGACGAGTGAAAGCGGGAGTGCGAGGTGCGGCACAATCCGGGGGTGACCGAGCGGGACGACGTCGACGGCATCGTCGAGCAGTGGCAGCGCGAGCGGCCCGGAATGCGCCCCGAGCCGATGGCGGTCTTCGGCCGGATCTACCGGCTGGCCCGGCTCGTAGGCGACGAGCAGGAGCGCACCTACGCCCGCTGGTCGATCAGCCGGGGCGAGTTCGACGTGCTCGCCGCCCTGCGCCGCGCCGGCACCCCCTACACGCTGGCGCCGAAGGCGCTCACCGCCTCGCTGATGCTCACCTCCGGCGGGATGACCGGCCGACTCGACCGGCTGGAACGCGCCGGACTGCTCCGCCGCGCGCCCGACCCGGCGGACCGGCGCGGGCTCCAGGTCACGCTCACCCCGGCCGGCCTCGAACTGGTGGAGGAGGCCGCCGAGGCGGGGCTGGCCGTCCAGCGCCGGCTGCTCGACGCGCTGCCCGCCGAGGACCAGCGGCGCCTCGCCGACCTGCTGCGTACGCTGCTGGGCGCGGTCACCGACGGCGGACGCTGACCGGCGGCACGGACCCTGGCGGGCCCGCGTGGCGGGCGCTGAGCGGTAGGGGAGCGGCCTCGGGCAGGATGGGCACCGTCGACCCCGACGGAAGGACGACCGTGCCCGCCAGTGAACCGACCATCCTCGCCACCAGCATGGGCATCTACGCGCCGCGCCACGAGGGCGGGCCCCGGCGGGTCAACCCCGTCTTCGACCTCGCCGCCGAGCTGGCCGAGGCCGGGCCGGAGCCGAGGATCTGCTTCCTCAACCAGGCCGAGGGGGACCAGCCGACCACGCTCGCCCGGGTCTACGAGGCGTTCGCCGGCAGCCGGTTCCGGATGACGCACCTGGCGCTCTTTCCGATGCCGAACGTCGACGACGTCCGCGCCCACCTGCTCGCCCAGGACGTGATCTGGGTCGGCGGCGGCAGCGTCGCCAACCTCTGCGCGGTCTGGCGGGTGCACGGCCTCGGCGAGATCCTGCGCGAGTGCTGGGAGGCCGGCGTGGTGCTCGGCGGCGTCTCCGCCGGCTCGATCTGCTGGCACGCCGGCGGGGCCACCGACAGCTTCGGCACCACCCTGCGCGGCTTCACCGACGGGCTGGGCTGGCTGCCCTACGGCAACGGCGTGCACTACGACAGCGAGGAGCAGCGCCGGCCGCTGATGCACAAGCTGGTCGCCGACGGCGTGCTGCCGACCGCGCACTGCACCGACGACGGCACCGGCCTGCTCTACCGGGGCACCCGCCTGGTCGAGGCGGTCGCGGACCGCGAGGGCCCCTCGGCGTACGAGGTCAGCCGCGCCGACGACGGCACCGCCCGGGAAACCCCGATCACCCCCCGCCTGCTCGCCTGACCGGCCCGAGCCGCTCGAACCCTGGCCGATCTTGGTACGGGAGCGCCCCTGGAGGGGCCGTCTCGTACCAAGATCGGTCGGGCGCGGCCCGGTGCACCGGCCTGCCTGAACCGGGGTGTGGGGCATCGGCGTAAGCTGGCTCGTCGTGAGTCTCACCATCGGGATCGTCGGCCTGCCCAACGTCGGCAAGAGCACCCTGTTCAACGCGCTGACCAAGAACGACGTGCTCGCGGCGAACTACCCGTTCGCCACCATCGAGCCCAACGTCGGCGTCGTCGGGCTGCCGGACGAGCGGCTGCACACGCTCGCAGAGATCTTCAGCTCGCAGAAGGTGCTGCCCGCCCCGGTGTCGTTCGTCGACATCGCCGGCCTGGTGCGCGGCGCCTCCAAGGGGCAGGGCCGGGGCAACGCGTTCCTGGCGAACATCCGCGACGCCTCGGCGATCTGCCAGGTCGTCCGGGCCTTCTCCGACCCGAACGTGGTGCACGTCGACGGCAAGGTCTCCCCGGCCGACGACATCGAGACGATCAACACCGAGCTGATCCTCGCCGACCTCCAGACCCTGGAGAAGGCCCTGCCCCGGCTGGAGAAGGAGGCCAAGCTCCGCAAGGACCGGGCCGCCGCCGTCACCGCGGCCAAGCAGGCCGTCGAGCTGCTCGACACCGGCGTCACCCTCTACTCGGGCGCCAAGGACGCGGGCATCGAGCTGGAGCACCTGCGCGAGCTGCACCTGCTCACCACCAAGCCCTTCCTCTACGTCTTCAACGTCGACGAGGCCGAGCTGGGCAACGCCGAGTTCCTCGACGAGCTGCGCGCCCTGGTCGCCCCGGCCGAGGCCGTCTTCATGGACGCCAAGATCGAGTCCGAGCTGGTGGACCTGCCCGACGAGGAGGCCCGCGAGCTGCTGGAGTCGATCGGGCAGAACGAGCCGGGCCTGGACCAGCTCGTCCGGGTCGGGTTCCGCACGCTCGGGCTCCAGACGTACCTCACCGCCGGCCCCAAGGAGGCGCGCGCCTGGACCATCCCGGTCGGCGCGACCGCGCCGGAGGCCGCGGGCGTCATCCACTCCGACTTCCAGCGCGGCTTCATCAAGGCCGAGGTGGTCTCCTTCGGCGACCTGGTCGCGGCCGGTTCGATGGCGGCGGCCAAGGCCGCCGGCAAGGTCCGGATCGAGGGCAAGGAGTACGTCATGCAGGACGGCGACGTCGTGGAGTTCCGCTTCAACGTCTGAAACCGGCCCGTTTCAGCAGCTCAGGAGGGCGTGCCCTCGCTCTGGGGCACGCCGGGGGGGCACAACCTCATGCCTCATCGACCGCCCGACGGGTGCGCTCCTCCGAGTCCGGCATCAGGTGCCCGTACGTCGACAGGACCAGGGTCGCGTTCTCGTGCCCCAGCCGCTCGGCCACGGTGATGACCGATTCACCTTGCATCAGCAGAACCGAGGCGTAGTGATGGCGCAGGTCGTGACTCGTGGTGCTCTTCGGTAGGCCGGCCGTGGGGACCGCCGCGCCGAAGATGATCAAGCCGTAGTAGTCGTGCCGGTACGGGCCGGTGAAGCGCGTCGTGAAGATGGTCCCGTCACCGGCCGGTGGGTAGTCAGCCATGTGGACGCGGACAGCGTCGGCGACGATCTGGGGCAGGGGCACAGTACGTCGAGACCGGGGCGTCTTGGGGGTTGTCCGGGGCCTGCTCTCCTCGTTCCGCCTCAACCTGGACCCTCACCGCCCACGCCGCAGGAACAGCTAGGGATCCGGCCAATGGCTTCGGGTCAGGTCTGCTTGCGGCTCGCGATCTCGTCAGAGAGCTGCTGTACATGGGCGGGGTCCGCGTCTCGGGCAAGGGCGACGTAGTGGTCCATGACGGCCGGCCGGTAGCGCACGGGCAACGTCTGTCCTGGGGCGAGTCGGGAGAGCTCGGTGATCGTGAGGTCTTCGTCTGCGATACCGCGGAACGAGATGCCGTCGGCGGTCTCCACGTCGAACATCAGGACCACGCGTGGATTGCCGTTGACCTCCCGCCAGTCGACGAGAACGCCGAGCGCAAGCGCCCCCGTACGCAGTTCCGCATTGCGCTTCCGCGCATCACTGCTCAGGAGCGGGTTCGGGGCGACGCCCGGGAAGTCGGGCCCGACGCCGAGCGATTCCCGACTCAGGTCGGGCCTGAGCTGCGCCATCAGATCGTTGAGCTTCTTCTTCGAACCGAACATCCTGACCCCTCCCTCACGCCGGTGCCGGAATCTCGGCCTGGCGCTTCGCCCTCACCGCGATTTTACGTCACGGCCATTCCCGGCCACCATCGCATCGCATCGCCCCGTCCCGATGAGGTCGCCGTCTGCGGTCGCGGACGGGCTCGGTCGAGAGCAACTGAAAACGCGACGCGGGACCAGAGTTCAGCCAGAACGCTCAACCTTTGCCAGACACGCCCTAGCGCGCCCGTACATGCCACGACAACGAGAGACAGGAGAACTTAGGGCCAGCGGTTCGAGGAGACTTCCCGCTTCACGTCGGGCACTCTAGAGATCTTGATCCGTCTTGATCAAGTTCGATTTTAAGCATGATCATCGGGCGCAGATCCGGCACAACTGAGCTCGAAAAGGCCTGTAAAACGTCGAGAGGCAATGAGGGTCGCCGCCCCGGTCAGGGGCCGGATCTGCCCGATTCAAGATGATCTATCGGCGACGTCCGGCATTCAGGGTTTGAATCCCCTCAGCTTCACCTAGTTGATGAGCTGACCGCCCATGCTCTACTGGTCCGATGCGTAGGCGACGCCGTTTGTACCTGCTCTTGGCGGTAGTCGGAGCACTGATGGCCGCCACTGCACTCGCCATGACCTTGGCGTATGTGCCCGAAGGGGGCTGGCCCTTGTCTGCTCCAACCTTGTGTGCAGTCGGTGGTGCGTTGACGGGAGCCGGCATCCGGGGTGCCAGGAGGCATCGACGTCCCAAGAACCAACTGCCAGGTTCTGGGGCACACACGGGGCACAAGACAGCGTGAAACGTCGGCAAGTAGCGACCAATGACGTGAGCGCGAGATGGGGCGTGGCCAGTGCCGCTCAGGCTAGCGCAGGTCACGGAAGGCCTTTATCTGAGTTCCGCTTCAACGTCTGAACCCGGCCCGTTCACCTCGGCCGGAAGGGTCAGGAGCACGGGTCACCTGGCGGCCGCGTCGACCGCCCGTGACCGGCGGCCGACCGCTAGCTGGCGAGGCTCTTGGTCAGGATGTGCTCCCGGCGCACGCCGTCGGGCAAGAGGTCACCCGGCTCACCCGTGTCCCGGAAGCCGTGCCGCTGGTAGAGCGCCCAGGCGTTGCTGTTGCCCTTCACCACGGCCAGCCGCAGCGTCCCCGAGCCGATCCGCCGAGCCCACTGCTCGATCGCCCGCACGAGGTGGTCGCCCACGCCCCGGCCACGTCCCGCCGGGGCGACGTACATCGATATCAGCTCGACGACGCCGTCCTGCCCGGTCGGCATCCCACTGGCCATCCCGACGGGTTGCCCGTTCAGCATCGCCAGGATGTTGTAGGAGCCGGGGATGGACAGCCGACCGCGCCAGCGTTCCTCGCGGTCGCCGTCGCCCTGCCAGTCCGCCAACTGGGAGCCGAACGCGTACGCCGCCTCCGCCAGCGCGGCGAGCCGCAACTCCCGCCACATCTTCCAGTCGCCCTCGCTGAGCACCCGCGTCTCGATCATGCGGTGCAGGCTGCCGCAGGCGTGGGAGGCGGGCAACCCGGTATCGAATGACGCACCGCGACGACCAGGGCCTGTCGGCCGGCGATCTGTCGCCGTCGGCCGCGATCGCCGCCCTCTGCTCCCGCACACTGCGGCCCCACTTCGCGGTGGGTCTGGTGATCATGGTGCGCGGCCCGCTGGCGGAGTCCGACACCGTCGCTGGTTCAGCCGCTGCGCGGGGCGTACATGATGACGGCGACCCCGACCAGGCAGAGGGCCGCGCCGACGAGGTCGTAGCGGTCGGGGCGGAACTTGTCGACGACCATGCCCCACGCGAGGGAGCCGGCGACGAAGACGCCGCCGTAGGCGGCCAGGATGCGGCCGAAGTTCGGGTCGGGCTGGAAGGTGGCGACGAAGCCGTAGAAGCCGAGGGCGATGACCCCGGCCGCCACCCACAGCAGCCCCCGGTTCTCGCGCCAGCCCTGCCACACGAGCCAGGCCCCGCCGATCTCGGCGAGCGCGGCGAGCAGGAACAGCAGGATGGAACGGGCCACCGTCATGAGGTCGAAGGTAGCGGGAGCGTCACCTGGTCATCGGGCGGGAGGCCCCTCGCTGAGGGCCGCGATGTGCAGGGCCAGTTCCTGCGCGAGGTCCTCCATGCTCTGGCCGGTCTGGCTCCGTACGAGGCTGAGTGCCAGTTCGGCCAGGAACATGAAGCCGCGGCTGCGGGTGGCCTCGTCGGGAAACATTTCGAGCAGCCGTTCCGCGCCGTCGAGGTCACCGCGGTGTCTGGCGGCGATGACCCCGGCGGCGCGTTGTGCAGCGATGAGGGCCGACCCCGGGTCGGCCGCCATCAGGGTGCCACGGTGAGCGGGCTGCCGGCGGCCCGAGCGGCGTCGAAGCGTCGGGTGACGTCGGCCCAGTCGACCAGGTCCCAGAGGCGGTCGACGTAGTCCGGGCGCACGTTCCTGTACTGGAGGTAGTAGGCGTGTTCCCAGGCGTCGAAGACCAGGATCGGCGTGGAGCCGTGGCCGACGTTGCCGTGGTGGTCGTAGACCTGCTCGACGATGAGGCGCTGCGCCAGCGGCTCCCACGCCAGGACGCCCCACCCGGAGCCCTGCACGCTCTTCGTGGCGGCGGAGAGCTGGCCGGCGAAGCCGTCGAACGAGCCGAAGTGTTCGCCGATGGCGGCGGCCAGCTCGCCGTCCGGGCGGCCGCCGCCATCGGGGGAGAGGTTGTTCCAGAAGATCGAGTGCAGGACGTGCCCGGAGAGGTTGAAGGCCAGGGTCTTCTCCAGGCCGACCAGCGCCGAGTAGTCGCCCTTGTCGCGGGCCTCGGCGAGCTGGTCGAGGGCGTCGTTGCTGCCCTTGACGTACGCGGCGTGGTGCTTGCTGTGGTGCAGCTCCAGGATCTGGCCGCTCATGGCGGGTTCCAGAGCCCCGTAGTCGTAGGGCATGTCGGGGAGCTTGTAGACGGCCATGGGGACCCTTTCGCGAGTGGACGATCTTCCGGTCAGTATGCCTTATTGCAAAGTCTTGGCAACTGCGGAATATTGGCAACTGGAGCGGGTCGCACGGGATCCGCTCCACGGCCGACACCGTCGGTAGGGCGCGCCTCCACGCCGCGATGATCACCGGTGGGGGCGCGCCCGCACGTGACTACCGGCCAGCCCCTGCCGTCGCCGCCGCACTTGCCGTCACCGCCGCCGCGGCAGGACGGCCTACCCGGTCACCGTCCGCCCGCCGCTGCCGCCGCCTGGTCGGTGAGGCCGTCGAGCACGGCGACGTGTGCCGCCGGTACCCGGATGTCCAGCGTCAGCGCGTCCGGACCGGATCGGGAAAGGTCGAACGTGAAGAACGAGCAGCACGTCGACTCGCGCGCCGTCAGGTCCCGTACCGTCTGCTCCGTTCGCGCCGTGCCGGCGAGCCGCAACCGCAGGTGCCGCGCGGAGAGCCGCGTGACGTCGCGTACCGCGTGGCGGAAGAGCCGGTCGAACTCGGCGAGCCGCAGCGGCCGCGCGGCCGTCGGCAGCGTGCACGCGTCCGGCACCCAGGCGGCCTCCGCCGTAGAACCATGATTGTCCATGCATCGACGGTAGCCCTGCGGACCGGCGCGAGACGCGGGCCGTGGATGGGCGTCGGCCGAGCACGGCCTGCCGCGCCGCGCTCCCTCCCGCGGGGGAGGGCGGTCCCCTCGCGCTCGGGAGTCGGCGCGCGGTCCGCCGGGCCTAGCGTCGGGAGCATGGATGCTTCTCCCGGTGCGCGGCGATGGCCGGCCTACGCGGTGGCGGTGCTCTTCCTCGCGTACGCCGTGGGCAAGGCCGCCTTCGCCCTCGAATCCCGGCTCGGTTTCCCGGGCGGCCCGGTGGTCCCGGCCGCCGAGCACGAACGCTACGCCCGCGACGTGATGGGCGTGGCGACCGCGCAGTGGTCGGCGACCGCGTCGGGGGTGGCGGGCGCCTGCCTCGCCCTCGCCACGGTCACGGCGCCGGGGCGCCGGGTGCCGAGGCCCCTGATGCTGCTGGCGCTGGCGGGCATGCTGCTGGCCGTCGGGGCCGGCGCGACGATCATGGTGGTGGACGGGTTCGTGGGCCTCGGCGTGGGCTGGCAGTGGTACCACGGGGTCCTCGGACTTGTCGTGATCGGGCTGCTCGTGGCGACGATCCGGTCCTACGCGGTGGCGACGAGACGTGTCGCGCACTGACCGGGCACGGGTGGGCGCATACGGTGCGGCGGAGTGCGCCTCGGCCTACGGGGCGATGAAGCTCGCGCAGGCGCTGGGTGCCAACGCGCTGGCGGACAAGGATCCGCTCCCGCCGGAGCTGCGCGAACGGCTGCTCGCCCGCGACCCGCTGTTCGTGGCGAGCCACTGGGCGCTGGCCGCCGCCGCGGTCGTCGGTGTCGTGGTCGCGCTGGCCACCCTGCGCCCCTGGCGGGCGGCCCTCCCGCGCCGGCTGCTGCTGGCGGTCACCTGGACGCTCGGCATTCTCATGATCGCCCGGTCGGTCGGCGTGCTGGGGCACGGCCTCGTCGGTGACGCGCTGCTGCTGACGGACGTCCGGCCGCCGCCGGTCGGGCACGCCGCCCTGGCCCGCGACCTGGCGTGGTGGGACCTGCTGCTGTGGTCGCCGTTCTTCCTGCTCTGGGGGGCGTGCTGGTCGGCGGCGGGCTGGCGGCTGGGCAGGCGGCGCCGCTGACGCGGCCGGTGGTTGCGCGCGTCGCGGGCCGGGCGGTGCCGGGTCGGACCTACGATCGGGCGGTGCAGAAGGTACGCCTCCGTCGGCTCCCGGTGACGTCACCGCCGATCCCGGCCGGTGGCGGTCGGATCCAGTCGCCGGCCGGCGAACTGGCCCAGATCGTCAACGGCGGCACCTACCGCTTCCTGGCGTACCTGGAGTTCCGGCCGGACGCCGCCCGGCCGCGCGGCAACCACTACCACGCCCACAAGACGGAGACGCTGTACGTGATCAGCGGGCGGCTCCGGGCGGTGTTCCGCGACCTGGACTCCGGCGAGCGGACCGAGCTGACGATCGAGGCGGGTGACGCGGTCACGGTGGAGCCGCGCTGCGCCCACGTCTACTTCGCCCTGGAGCACTCCCAGGCCGTCGAGTTGGCGGACACGCCGTACGACCCGGGCGACACCCATCCCTGCGACGTGGTCGGCGGCGGCTGACCGGTCGACCGTCGACCGCCTACGATCTCGCCATGATCACCCCGCCCCTCCCGCCCGACGTGCTCGCCCGCTACCCCGGCCTGGAGAAGCTCGGCCGCACGGCGACTCGCCTGCACCCGCGCCCCGGGGCGGTCGCGGCCGCCGGGAGCCACGTCGGCGGGCCGCTGCGTTGGCCGGCCGACGAGCCCTGGCCCACCTGCGAGGCGCCGCACATGGTGCACGAGGAGGTGCCGGTCCCGGCCGAGCTGGTGGAGCGGATGCGGGCGGCGGAGCGCCGGCGCACGCAGTCGCACGTCCTGGCCGAGGGCGAAATCGAGCTGCACCGGGAGATCGCCACCCTGGTCGGCTCGGGCTTCACGGGCTGGGGCTCGCGCGACGGCGGCCCGGTCGTCGGCCACCGGTACGTGCCACGACCGCACCCCGCGCCGAACCCGATGGTCCCACTGGCGCAGCTGCGCGCGCAGGACGTCCCCGACCTGCCGCGCCCCGGCGGGGCGGACCTGTTGCAGGTGTTGTGGTGCCCGTTTGAGCACGCCGAGGGCCCGTGGGGGCCGACGGTGGAGCTGCGCTGGCGGCGGGAGGCGGACCTGACCGATCTCCTCGGCCAGCCGCCGCGCGGCGAGATCGGGAACGACGAGTACGTGCCCCGGCCGTGCCGGCTGCACCCGGAGCAGGTCGTCGAGTACCCGTACCCGCAGGAACTGCCGGAGGCCCTGCGGACGCTGGTCGACGAGCAGGACGAGGATGGCGAGTACGACGACAACTACGTCGTCACCGTCATGGCGCCCGGCTGGAAGGTCGGCGGCTACGCCGACTGGAGCCTCACCGACCTGCGCCCGACGCCGTGCCCCCGCTGCGGCGGACCCACCACGCTGGCCCTCGTCGTCGCCTCCTCCGAGCGGGGCGCCGGCCGGTGGCAGCCGACGCGGCCGGACGGCGAGCCCGACCACGACCCGTACGAGCCGACCGGAGTCGTCGTCGGCCGGCACGGCGCGCTGCGCATCTTCGTGTGCCTGAGCTGCCCGGACACACCGTTCCTGCTGGACCAGCAGTGACCGGGCCGTCGCCGAACCCGTGGCTGTCCGAGCCGTCGCCCACGACGGCAGCGGCGCGAATGCTGCCTTGAGAGGCTGCCCACGACGGCGGCGGCGGCGCGCCTGCTGCCCCTAGCCGTCGCTGACGGGACGAGTGGAACACCACGGGTGTCAAACAGGTGCGGTGACAACCATGGCGTTCCACTCGTGGAGTAGCGGGACGCGCGGCGCGCGTCGAGAGGGGGCAGGCGTCGGCCCCGGCAGCCGGCGGGGCGGGTCAGGCGGCGGGGCGGGTCAGGCGGTGGGGCGGGTCAGTTTGACCTGGTCGCCGGCCAGCACCTCCGTGGTGCCCTCCGGGTGGCGGACCTCCAGCACCGGCACGCCCTCGTCGAGCTGCATGCTCCGCCGCTCCTCGCCCGTGGGCATCCGCGCGACCACCGTTGCGCCGGGAGGCACTTCGACCGACCGGCGCACCGGCGTCTCCCGCACGTGGGTGCCGTGGCCCCGCACCGTGCTGACCAGTCCCTCGGACCGGAGCAACGAGGTCGCCATGCGCACGGCTTCGCGGCCGATCCCATACTCCTGCGTCAGCCGCGTCTCACTCGGCAAGGTCGTCCCGGGACCGAACTCGCCCGACTCGATGCGCTGCCGGAGCAGGTCGGCGAGCTGCACATAGACCGGGGTGTGCGAGCGCGGATCGATCGTCATGGCGCATCAGCCTTGTTCCCCCGTCGGCAGGTGTGGTTGTGCCCCTGAGCCCCTGTCCGTATAGTTCCAGTGACGCTGAGTGCTCGGGCGGAAAACCTCCGCCACCTGCGGTCGTCCCGCCGACATCCCGTCCTACTCGCCGGAGGTCAACACTGATGAGAGCCGCCCGGGAGCGTTTCGTCATCCACCTGCCGGTCGTCACGAGGGACCTGCTCTCCGCCGTACGCCTGGCTCGGGTCGTGGCGCGGTGGGCGAGCGTGCTCGCGCAGACCGACCCCGGCGAGACCACGGTCTCCGCCGAGGACGCGCAGCACCTGCGGCACCGGGTCTTCTGTGACACGCTGCTGCCGGAGGGCCGGCGCTGCCTGCTGCGGGCCGGCCACGACGGTCCGTGCACCCGCCGCCCCGCGAGATTCTGAGATCGCCGGTCGCCCGTCGTCCGGAACCGGGTCGCCCGTTCGTCACCCTGGTGAGTACCCGACATCGAGGAGCGACATGAAATACCTGATGTTCGTCTGCACCGACAGCGAGCCGGACACCGACCGGGCCGACTGGCCGGACATCGAGGCGTGGGTGGCGGAGAACGACGCCCGGGGCCGGCGGCTGACAGGGGACGCGCTCGCGGAGACGACGGCGGCCACCACGGTCCGCGTCCGCAACGGGGAGTTGCTGGTCTCCGACGGTCCGTTCGCCGAGACCAAGGAGGTCATCGTGGGCTTCGACCTGCTGGAGTGCGCCGACCTGGACGAGGCGATCGAGGTGGCGCGCGCCCACCCGATGGCCCGCGAGGGCCGGCTCGAACTGCGCCCGATCGTCAGCCTGGGTGGCTGACGGCCCCACCGACCGGCTCGCGGTGGCCGACGCCGTCGCCACCGCGAGCACCGGGTCGTACGCCCGGATCGTCGCGACGCTGATCCGGGTCACCGGCGACTGGACCCTGGCCGAGGACTGCGCCCAGGAGGCGTCGGCGCTCGCGCTGGCCCGGTGGCCGGCGGAGGGCGTGCCCGCCAACCCGGGCGGCTGGCTGATGACGGTGGCCCGCAACCGCGCGATCGACGTGCTCCGGCGCTCCTCGGTCGAGCGGCGCAAGCTGCGTGAGCTGGCCGTCCTCACGCTGACCGCAGCGGAGCCCGAGCCGGGAACGGCGGGGGAGGGGGAGATCGTGGACGACCGGCTGCGGCTCGTCTTCACCTGCTGCCACCCGGCCCTGGCGCTGGAGGCGCGGGTCGCCCTGACGCTGCGTACGGTCTGCGGGGTGTCGACCGCCGACATCGCGCGGGCCTTCCTGGTGACCGAGTCGACCATGACCCGGCGGCTCACCCGGGCCAAGGCGAAGATCGCCGCCGCCGGCATCCCGTACCGGGTGCCGACCGGCCCGATGCTCGCGGAGCGGCTCCCCGGCGTCCTCGCCGTGCTGTACCTGCTCTTCACCCGGGGCTACGACGCCGACGGCGAGCCCGCCTTCGCCGACGAGGCGATCCGCCTGGCCCGGCTGCTCGACCGGCTGATGCCGGGCCAGCCCGAGGTGGCCGCCCTGCTGGCCCTCTTCCTCCTCCAGCACTCCCGGCGCGACGCCCGACGCGACCGCGACGGCAACCTGCTCACCCTCGACCGGCAGGACCGCGCCCGCTGGGACCACGCGGCGATCGCCGAGGGCGTCGGCATCCTCGCGCGGGTCCCGGCGGACGGCCCGTACGCCCTCCAGGCCCGGATCGCCGCCTGCCACGCCACCGCCGCGTCCGCCGAGGCCACCGACTGGGTCGCGATCGCCGAGGCGTACGACCGGCTCGCCGGGTGGCAGCCGTCGCCGGTGGTCGAGCTGAACCGCGCCGTCGCCCACGGTTACGCGTACGGGCCGGCGGCGGGGCTGGCGCTGCTGGCCGCCGCCCGGGCCGGCGGGGCACTGGACGGCTACCCGCTCGCCGTCGCCGCCGAGGCGGAGCTGACCGCCCGGCAGGGCGACCGCGAGCGGGCCGCCGCGCTGTTCCGGCGGGCCGCCGACGCCCACCTCGGGGCGGAGCGCCGCGCCCTGCTGGAGCGCGCCGACCAGCTCAGCTGATGTGGTGCAGGATCACGTTGTGCACGTGGTGGCTCTTGTCGGCGCCCCGGAACTCCACCTCGTAGGTGTGCGTGCCGACGTGGATCGCGATGGCCCCGGTGGAGAAGAACGAGCCGCCCCACGACTTGTTGCTGACCACGCTGACGCTGGTGATCTTCGAGTACGGGATGCTGGTGATGGCGTACCGCTTGCCGACGAAGGAGCGGTCCTGGATGATGACGCGCCGGTCGGTCAGGCCGATGAAGCCGGTGCCGGTGCCGACGGCGTCGTAGACGGCGATGATCTGTTCTCCGTGGAGCAGGCCGCTCTGGATCTGCTGGAACTGCTCCTTGCGGTCGTACGTCGCGTTCGCCATGCCCCCACGGTAGGTCGCGCGCGCCACCGAAGATCACTGCCGGTGGGCGAGGACGAGGAACTCGCCGTCACCCCGGCCCACCGGCTCCCCGCCCCAGCCGCCGAGGATCCGGTCCACGGCGAACCCGGCCGACCGCAGCGAGCCGCGCAGCTCCTCCTCGGTGCGGAAACGCAGGGTGGCCGAGCTGAGCAACTCCTCACCGTTGCAGAAGAGGTAGTGGTGGGTGAAGTCGACCCGCCCGCCGACCACCGAGTGGACCTCCGTCCACGCCCGGACCACCTCACCGCCGGGCAGCGTGATCCGTCGCCGCGAGTCGACCGGGTTCCAGCGTTCCCACCGCCGGTCCGCCGGGTCGCGCGAGTCGAACGCCAGCCGGCCGCCGGGCACCAGCGCCCGGGCGAGGTCGGCGAGCGTACGCGTCCACTCGTCGTCGGTGACGAGGAACTGCGCGACGTGGCTGGTCAGCACCGCCACGTCGGACGACCGGTCCGGCAGTACGGCCGAGGTGCCCTCGACCCAGGCCACCCGCTCGGCGCCCGGCTTGGCGCGGGCGGCGTCCAGCGACGCGCCGGCCGGGTCGACGCCGGTGACGGTGTGGCCGGCCGCGGCCAGGGCGAGGGTGAGCCGCCCGGTGCCGCAGCCCAGGTCGAGGACCCGTACGCCGGGCGTCTCGCCGACGACGGCGAGGAACCAGTCGTCGTCACGCGACCAGGGGCACTCGGCGTCGTAGATCTCGACCAGCCGTGGATGGCGGAACTCCCCGTGCCTCATCAACGTCGATCATGCCAGTCCGGGCGGGAGTCTTCAGGTCGTGTTCGCGTCGGTCGCGGCCCGCACGAACTCGTGGACCCGGGCCGTGCCGTTGCTCTCCCGCCAGACCAGGCCCCGCCGGATCGGTGGCGCGTCACGGATCGGCACGTACGCCACGTCGGGGCGCGGGTAGTAGCGGCGCGTGTGCTCGCCCACCGGCAGCACCCCCCGCCCCATCGCGACCAGCGTCAGCATCTCCGAGAACGTGTTGCCCGCCGGCCCCTTCGGCACCGGCCGCCCCGACGGGGTCTGCTCGGGGGTGCGGTCGCGCTTGAACTCCGCCGAGGTCACGGCCGGGTACTGCACCACCGGGTGGTCGCCGAGCGTCTCCAGGGAGACCGACGCCTCCCGGGTCAACGGATGCCCGGCGGTCACCGCGAGCAACCGCCGCTCCTGAAGCAGCGCCGGCCCGCAGGCCATCCCGTCGAAGGGATACGCGGCCATCAGGACGTCGACGGAACCGTCGAGCAGGCTCTGCCGGGAGTTGAAGAGCTGCGCCTCCCGCACCTCGACCTGGCAGTCGGGGTGGCGCTGCGAGAACAGGGCGACGGCCTTGAGCAGCGTCGGGGCGGTCCACTCGCCGAGGAAGGCGACCCGCAGCCGTCCGGTCACGCCCCGCCCCGCGTCGACGGCCCGGCGTACGGCGTCGTCGATGCCGGCGACCAGCGGCGCCAGGTCCTCGGCGAGCTGCTGCCCGATCGGGGTGAGCTGGACGACCCGGCTGGTGCGGGTGAAGAGCGGGGCGCCGACGCGGCGTTCCAACTTCTTGACCACCTGGCTGATCCGCCCGGTGGTCACCCGCAGGCGCTCCGCCGTCCGGCCGAAGTGCAACTCCTCGGCGAGGATCAGGAAGGTCTCCAGCTCGTGTCGTTCCAGCACGTCCCGCCCCATCGTTGAATCCAGCTCAACGATGGTAGTGCGATCGCGTCTTGGTCGACGTCGTCGGCCGGCGGATCGTGAGGGGCATGGAAACGACGACAGTCACCGACTACCTGACCGATCTCGACGCCCCGCTGCGGGAGATCGGCGTGAAGCTGCGCCCCGTCATCGAGTCGGCCCTGCCGGGCGCGACCGGGGCGATGTGGCACGGACACCCGGTCTGGGGCCTCGGCGACCGGCCGGGCCGGCGCCCCGTCTGCCTCGTGAAGGCGTACGGCACGTACGTCACCTTCGGGCTGTGGCGCGGCGGCGAGGTCACCGACCCCTCGGGCGGCTGGTCGCCGGCGCCCGGCAGATGGCCTCCGTCAAGCTGCGCACCCTCGCCGAGGTCGATCCCGCCCTGTTCACCGACTGGCTGCGCCAGGCCCACGCTCTGGAGGTCAGGTGAGCGCGGTGCGGGTCACGGGCTTCGACCACCTGGTGCTCAACGTGACCGACGTGGAGCGCGCGCTGGACTTCTACTGCGGGCTGCTCGGCCTGGCCCCGGTGCGGGTCGACCAGTGGCGGGCCGGCGCGGTCCCGTTCCCCTCGGTACGGGTCGACGCGGGGACCATCATCGACCTCGTGCGCCGGGAGCGGGGCGAATCCAACGTCGACCACTTCTGTCTGGTGGTGGAGCCGCTGGACTGGGCGGAGGTCGTCGCGTCGGGTGCCTTCGCGGTGATCGAGGGACCGGTGGGCCGGTTCGGCGCGCGGGGCAGCGCCACCTCGCTCTACGTGCGGGATCCGGACGGCAACTCCGTCGAGCTGCGCTGGTACCCCCAGGACGCCGCCTGAGCGGCCGACGGCCCGGGCCGGGGATCCGGGCGGAACGGGGTCAGGGCTGGGTGACGGCGCGGTAGGCGTCCTCGATACGGGCGGCCAGCAGGACCTCCCCCTCGGTCAGCGGCGCGTTGCCGTGCCCCACCCGGATCCGGGTCTGGTCGGCCCGGCGGCTGATCTCCGGACGCAGGTGCAGCGCGTCGGCGACCACCTTCACCCGCTCGGTGAGGGCGGCGTGCTGCGAGTCGTCGATGACGAGGGTGCGCCGGATCTGCTCACCCTCGCGGATCCAGCCGGGGAGCAGGGTGAGAGCGTCGTCGAGGTAGTCGTGCTTGGATCGACTGCTGAACAGCGCGCGCATCACCGCACCTCCCAGGCGCCGTTGCCGGCTTGTGGCCAAATCGTCGCCGTCCCGTGTCTTGTCGGTGCCTTCTAGTCTGTCCTCGCATGCTGGGTGTGTCCACGCCCACACTTCCGGGTTCTCCTGCCCTGACGGTCGGCCACGCTACCCAAACCGCCGATTGATCTGGCACGCTGGACGCCCGTGCGGACCGAACGGGCGAATGGCGGCGGGCAGGCCGAGCGACGGGACCTCAGGGTGATCGTCGGAGCGGCGATCATCAGGGACGGCCGGGTGCTCGCCTGCGCCCGCTCCGCCCCGCCCGAGGTGGCGGGCATGTGGGAGTTCCCCGGCGGCAAGGTGGAGCCGGGCGAGAGCGAGACCGCCGCGCTCGCCCGCGAGTGCGCCGAGGAGCTGGCCGTACGCGTGGAGATCGGCGACCGGGTGGGCCGCAACGTCCGGATGGCCCACGGCCGCTCGGTGCTCAAGGTGTACGCGGCCCGCCTGCTGCACGACGACCAGCCGCAGGCCCTCGAACACTCGGCGCTGCGCTGGCTCTCCGCCGACGAGTTGGACAGCGTCACCTGGCTCCCGGCCGACGCACCCATCGTCGCGGCCCTCCGGCCCATCCTGGCCGCCTGAGCGGAAGCGGACATCCGAGCCGAAAGAGGACGGGGGCCGGCGGCATCAGCCGCGGCCCCCGTCGTCGTCAGCGCACGTCAGTGCTTGTCCTGCTCCGGGTGGGCGAAGTTCAGGTGCTCCGGCGGCAACGGGAAGGTCACGTCGTCGCCGAACGGCGACGGCGCCGCCGCCCGGTCGAACGTGAGCTCCGTCAGCGGCAGCCTGCCGTGGTCGTCGACGGCGGGCGCGGTCGGCCTCGGCACCTCGCGGTCCCAGTTGACGCCGCGCTGCGCCTGCACCTCGGCCCGCGGGTCGTGGGAGCCGCCCGCGTGCGAGTGCACGCCCCCGTGGGCCGCGCTGCCGCGCACCGCGCCGCTGGCGTGTTCGCTGGTCACGATGGTCTGAGGCACCTGACCCCTCCGGAAGATCTTGCTACCAAGCCACACGAGGGGATCGTACCTGCGGTCGACGACCCGTTCCTTCATGGGGATGATCCCGTTGTCGGTGATCTTGATGTGCTCGGGGCAGACCTCGGTGCAGCACTTGGTGATGTTGCAGAATCCGAGGCCCTGCTCGGCCTGCGTGTACTCCTTGCGGTCGCTCTTCGCGTCCAGCGGGTGCATGTCCAGCTCGGCCGCCCGGATGAAGTAGCGCGGCCCCGAGAACGCCTGCTTGTTCTCCTCGTGGTCCCGGATCACGTGGCAGACGTTCTGGCACAGGAAGCACTCGATGCACTTGCGGAACTCCTGCGAGCGCTCCACGTCGACCTGCTGCATCCGGTACTCGCCGGGCGCCAGGTCGGCCGGCGGCGCGAACGCCGGCGTCTCCCGCGCCTTCTCGTAGTTGAACGAGACGTCGGTGACCAGGTCCCGGATCACCGGGAAGGTGCGCAGCGGGGTGACCGTGACCGTCTCGTCCTCCGTGAAGGTGGACATCCGGGTCATGCAGCTCAGCCGCGGCTTGCCGTTGATCTCCATCGAGCAGGAGCCGCACTTGCCGGCCTTGCAGTTCCAGCGGCAGGCCAGATCGGGGGCGTCGGTCGCCTGGAGCCGGTGGATGACGTCGAGGACGACCTCGCCCTCGTTGACCTCCACCATGTAGTCCTGGAGGTCGCCGCCGTTCTCATCGCCGCGCCAGATGCGGAACTGGCGCTTCGCGCCCGGCTTCCCGGGCCCCTGGGGGTTCTGGTTACCCATGCGTCAGCGCTCCTTCTCGGTCTCGACGTCGGCGACCTGGGCGTCGAACTCGGCGAGTTCCTCGTCCGTGAGGTACTTGGCCAGCTCCGCGCGGTCGAAGAGGCCGATCAGCTCCGGGCGCATCCTCGGCAGCGGCTTGCGCTCCAGGCGCACCGTGTCGCCGTCGAGGGAGCAGACCAGGTTGACCCGACGCCACGTCGGATCCATGGCCGGGTGGTCCTCCCGGGTGTGCCCGCCGCGCGACTCCCGCCGCTCCAGCGCCGCCTTCGCGGTGCACTCCGAGACCACCAGCATGTTGCGCAGGTCGAGCGCCAGGTGCCAGCCCGGGTTGTAGCGCCGGCCGCCGCTCGCGCTGACCTTCGCCACCCGCTCCCGCAGCTCCGCCAGCCTGCCCAGCGCGTCGACCAGCTCGCCTTCGCGCCGGATGATGCCGACCAGGTCGCCCATCACCGCCTGAAGGTCCTGCTGGAGGACGTACGGGCTCTCGCCGGTGTCCCGCTGCAACGGTGCCAGGGCCGTCTCCACTGCGGCCTCCACGGCGGCGACGCCCACCTTCGGGCGCGCGGGGAGGCTGTCGGCGTACGTGGCGGCGTGGCCGCCCGCGCGCTTGCCGAACACCAGCAGGTCGGACAGGGAGTTTCCGCCGAGCCGGTTGGAGCCGTGCATGCCGCCGGACACCTCGCCCGCGGCGAAGAGCCCCCGCACGTGGCCGAACGCGGCCCCGCTGTCCGGGTCGACCTCGACGCCGCCCATCACGTAGTGACAGGTCGGCCCGACCTCCATCGGCTCCTTCGTGATGTCGACGTCGGCCAGCTCCTTGAACTGGTGGTACATCGACGGCAGGCGGCGGCGGATCTCCTCCGCCGGCTTGCGGGAGGCGATGTCCAGGTAGACGCCGCCGGCCGGCGTGCCCCGCCCGGCCTTGACCTCGCTGTTGATCGCCCGGGCCACCTCGTCACGCGGCAGCAGCTCCGGCGGGCGCCGGTTGTTGTCCGGGTCGGTGTACCAGCGGTCCGCCTCCTCCTCGGTCTCCGCGTACTGCTTGCGGAAGACGTCGGGGACGTAGTCGAACATGAACCGCTTGCCGTCGGAGTTCTTCAGCACGCCGCCGTCGCCGCGCACCGACTCGGTGACCAGGATGCCCTTCACCGAGGGCGGCCAGACCATGCCGGTCGGGTGGAACTGGAGGAACTCCATGTTGATCAGCGTCGCGCCGGCCCGCAGCGCGAGCGCGTGCCCGTCACCCGTGTACTCCCAGGAGTTCGAGGTGACCTTGTAGGAGCGGCCGACGCCGCCGGTCGCCAGCACCACCGCGGGCGCCTCGAAGAGGACGAACTCGCCGGACTCCCGGTAGTAGCCGAACGCGCCGGCGACCCGGTCGCCGTCGAGCAGCAGCTCGGTGATCGTGGTCTCGGAGAAGACCTTGATCCGGGCGTCGTACGAGCCGTGGTCGCGCTTGTCCTCCTGCTGGAGCGACACGATCTTCTGCTGGAGGGTGCGGATCAGCTCCAGGCCGGTCCGGTCGCCGACGTGCGCCAGGCGGGGGTACTCGTGGCCACCGAAGTTGCGCTGCGAGATCTTCCCGTCCTTGGTGCGGTCGAAGAGCGCACCGTACGTCTCCAGCTCCCAGATCCGCTGCGGCGACTCCTTCGCGTGCAGCTCGGCCATCCGGAAGTTGTTGAGGAACTTGCCGCCGCGCATCGTGTCGCGGAAGTGCACCTGCCAGTTGTCCCGGCTGTTCACATTCCCCATCGCGGCGGCGGCGCCGCCCTCGGCCATCACCGTGTGTGCCTTGCCGAAGAGCGACTTGGAGATGATCGCGGTCTTCTTGCCGGCGAGGCGGGCCTCGATCGCCGCGCGCAGACCGGCGCCACCGGCCCCGATCACGACGACGTCGTAGTGGTGTCGTTCGATTCGCGTTGTGTTGGTCATCTCAGGGGCCCTCTAGTTGATGAACCGCAGGTCGTTGATCCAGTCGGCCGCGACCGCCATGACGTAGAAGTCCGTCAGGGCCAGCGTGCCGAGCGTGATCCAGGCGAGCTGCATGTGCCGGACGTTCAGGGCCGAGACGAAGGTCCAGGCCCGGTAGCGCACCGGGTGCTTGGAGAAGTGCTTGAGCCGCCCGCCGATGATGTGCCGGCACGAGTGGCAGGAGATCGTGTACGCCCACAGCATGACCACGTTCAGGAGCAGGATGATGTTGCCCAGCCCGAACCCGAAGCCCTTGGGGGAGTGGAAGGCCAGGATCGCGTCCCAGGTGTTGATCAGCGAGATGATCGCGGCGGCGTAGAAGAAGTAGCGGTGCAGGTTCTGGCCCAGCAGCGGGAACCGGGTCTCGCCGCTGTAGGACTTGTGCCCGTCGGGGACCGCGCAGGCGGGCGGCGACAGCCAGAACGACCGGTAGTAGGCCTTGCGGTAGTAGTAGCAGGTGAGCCGGAACAGCAGCAGGAACGGCAGCGTCAGCGCCGCGTCCGGGATGATCCACCAGCCGGGCAGGAACCGTCCGAAGTGGGAGGCGCCCTCCACGCACCGCTCGGTCACGCAGGGCGAGTAGAACGGGGTCAGGTAGTGGTAGTCCTCGACCCAGTAGAAGTCGTGCATGAAGACCCGGACCGTCGCGTACGCCACCCACGCGCTGAGCCCGATCACGGTGATCAGCGGGGCGAGCCACCAGCGGTCGGTTCGCAACGTCTTCGCCGCGATGGCGGCGCGCGCCCGCGCTCCCCGCGGCCTCGTTGCCGTTGATGTCATTAGAGTCGTCTCCCTGACAGGACCCTCACGGGCGGATCAAGTTCCGGTCGGCAACGCGGACCGGCAGACCCGCTCCCGCTTGCCACGTCATGCGCACACCAACGACCGCGCCGGCGATACGGCGCAGCTAAGTGACACACGTTACGCCGATCTTCGCGAGCCGTCCGCGCAAGGCAGTGTCCCGTGTGTCCAGGCCGGTGGAAAGCCCCGCACGGTGATCGATGTCCGGATGTTAAGAACCTCACCCGGCGCCTGTCCGGCGTACCGGAGCGGCTCACCCGAAAAGCGTCCCGCGGCGGTGGCCCGTCAGGCGAGCAGCTCCGCCGGCCGGATCGTGGCCCGGACCGGCTCGGTCAGCTCCAGCGTCTCGCCGGCCTTGGTCACGGACCGCTCGACGTAGTGGGCGCCCTGCCGCTGGTAGACGTGCACGCTCAGCGTCTCCTGCTCCACCAGGAGATACCACTCGATGCCGGCCGCCGCGTGGTAGTGCATCTTGAGCACCTTGTCGGTGGCCGCGTTGCCCGGCGAGATGATCTCGCAGACCAGCCTCACGTCGGCCGCCTCGATCCAGGGGTCGTCGAGGTCGATCGGGGCCGTGACGACGAGGTCCGGGATGGGGATGCGCCCCGGCCGGAGCCGGACGTTTACCGCTTCCAGGACGCGGAGGCCGGCTTCCCGCGTCGGTCCTCGCAAGGCGGCCCGCAGCTCACCGGAGATGTTCTGGTGGCGGGGCGTGGGGGCTGGGGTCACGTGAAGGCTCCCGTCGAAGAGTTCGACGCGCTGCTGCGTCTCGCCGAGGGCGAGGTACTCCTCTTCACTCCACGGGCCGTCGTGGTCGAACACCGCCGCGGTCATCGTCACCTCCACCTCGTGCCGGGGGACATCCTTGCGGGACTGCCGCGCCCATCGTCGCACCCGCTGTCCGGGGGGCGGGAGGTCAACGCCGGTGAATGCCGAGGTGAGGACTGTTCACGCCCGTTGCAGAGTCGTTACGCTGTGGCCCGCTGACAGCTCCGGTTATGTAGCTTATTTTCACCCTCAGTGCTTTCCTGTAAGTTCTCTTCGTCGCTGAGGGAGGCGGTCGTGGACAGGCCGGAGTCGGCGCCGTCCGGGAAACCGGACCGCCCCAACGTGCCGGAGCAGCGCTCCGGCCAGGACCCCTACCTGCGGGTGAGCGACCTGCGGGTCCGGTTCGACACCGAGGACGGCGTGGTGCGCGCCGTCGACGGGGTGTCGTTCGAGGTGGCCCGGGGACGCACCCTCGGCATCGTCGGTGAGTCCGGCTCGGGCAAGAGCGTCACCTCGCTGGCCGTCCTCGGGCTGCACAGCGCCAAGCGGACCAGCATCACCGGGGAGATCTCCGTCGGCGGCCGCCAGCTCGTCGGCCTGCCGGACGAGGAGGTACGCCGGCTGCGCGGCCGGGACATGGCGATGATCTTCCAGGATCCGCTGTCCGCGCTGCACCCGTACTTCACGGTGGGCCGGCAGATCGCCGAGGCGTACCGGGTGCACCACCCGAAGGCCGGCAAGCGCGAGGCCCGCCAGCGCGCGGTGGACATGCTGGGCCGGGTCGGCATCCCGCAGCCGGCCCGCCGCTTCGACCAGTACCCGCACGAGTTCTCCGGCGGCATGCGGCAGCGGGCGATGATCGCCATGGCGCTGGTCAACGATCCGGACCTGCTGATCGCCGACGAGCCGACCACCGCCCTGGACGTGACGGTGCAGGCGCAGATCCTCGACCTGCTGGCCGACCTCCAGGCCGAGTTCAACTCCGCGATCATCCTGATCACCCACGACCTGGGCGTGGTCAGCCAGGTCGCGGACGAGGTGCTGGTCATGTACGGCGGGCGGGCCGTCGAGCACGGCAGCGTCGAGCAGGTGCTCCGCCGGCCGCAGCACCCGTACACCTGGGGTCTGCTCTCCAGCGTGCCGTCGCTGCACGGCGACGCGGACGCGGACCTGGTGCCGATCAAGGGCAACCCGCCGAGCCTGATCAACCTGCCGTCCGGCTGCGCCTTCCACCCGCGCTGCCGCTACGCCGACCGCAACGGCGACCGGTCCCGCACCGAGGTCCCGGAGCTGCGCCCGGCGGGCGCGCCCAGCCACCTGGTGGCCTGCCACCTCTCCGCCGACGACCGGACCCGGCTGTACGCGGAGGACATCGCACACGTGGGGGTGGCCCGATGAGTGCCCAGGCCGACACGGCGCCGGTGCGACCGGCCGAGACCGCTGAGCCGCTGCTGCGGGTGCGCGGGCTGGCCAAGCACTTCCCGGTGCGCAACGGGCTGCGGCGCTCCGGGCTGGTCCGGGCCGTGGACGGGCTGGACTTCGACGTGCGCCCGGGCGAGACGCTCGGCCTGGTGGGCGAGTCGGGCTGCGGCAAGACGACCACCGGGCGGATGCTGGTGCGTCTGCTGGAGCCCTCGGCGGGCAGCATCGAGTTCGCCGGGCGGGACATCACCCACGCGGGCCGCCGCGAGCTGCGGGCGCTGCGGCAGGACCTCCAGATCATCTTCCAGGACCCGTACGCGTCGCTGAACCCCCGGCACACGGTGGGCCGGATCGTGGCGATGCCGTTGCAGGTCAACGGGATCACCCCACCGGGCGGGGTGAAGAAGCGGGTCCAGGAGCTGCTGGAGCTGGTCGGGCTGAACCCCGAGCACTACAACCGCTACCCGCACGAGTTCTCCGGCGGCCAGCGGCAGCGCATCGGCATCGCCCGCGCGCTCGCCCTGCAACCCAAGCTGATCGTCGCCGACGAGCCGGTCTCCGCCCTGGACGTGTCGATCCAGGCGCAGGTGGTCAACCTGCTGCGCGACCTGCAACGCGATCTCGGTCTGGCGTTCGTCTTCATCGCCCACGACCTGGCCGTGGTGCGGCACTTCTGCCAGCGGGTCGCCGTCATGTACCTCGGCAAGGTCGTCGAGATCGGCGACCGGGACGACATCTACGAACGGCCGCAGCATCCGTACACCCGGGCCCTGCTCTCGGCCATCCCCGACGTCACCCAGCTCGGCGCGGCGGGCCGGATCCGGCTCTCCGGGGACGTCCCGACGCCGCTGGACCCGCCGTCGGGTTGCCGCTTCCGCACCCGGTGCTGGAAGGCGCAGGAGCGGTGCGCCACCGAGGAACCGGCGCTGGTGCCGCGCGACGGCGGCGACCAGTCCACCGCCTGCCACTTCCCCGAGACGAGGCCGGTCGGCGTCACCACGGGACCGGCCGGTGACGACGCGCGGCCGGTGGACCCCGGGACGGCCGGGGCCGGCACGACCGCCGAGGAGGTGGCGAAGTGAGCTTGTCCCCGGTCAAGGGCACGGCGCTGGCCGAGATCGAATCCGGCGGCGACGCCGGCGAGCAGAAGACGCTGGTCGGCCGCTCGCCGGGTCAGCTCGTCCGCAGCCGGCTGCGCAACGACCGTACGGCCCTGGTGAGCGGCGTGGTGCTGGTCTTCTTCGTGCTGCTGGCGGTGGGCGCGCCCCTGGTCCAGCGGCTCTACGGGGTGACGCCCAACGAGCAGTTCGGCGAGCTGCTGGACAGCACCGGGATGCCGCTGGGATACGTCGGCGGGATCAGCGGCGACCACTGGTTCGGTCTGGAGCCCGGCCTGGGCCGGGACATCTTCATGCGGATGATCTACGGCATCCGCACCTCCCTGCTGATCGCGCTCGGCGCGGCCCTGATCACCACCACGATCGGCGTGGTCCTCGGGATCCTCGCCGGCTACCTCGGCGGGGTGGTGGACGCGGTGATCAGCTGGGTCACCGACGTGGCGCTGGCGATGCCGTTCCTGATCTTCGCGCTGGCCGTGGTGCCGACGTTCTCGCTGCGCTTCTACGGTCCGCGCGACGAGGTGCCGACCTGGTTCGCGGTCACCACGCTGATCGTGGTCTTCACCGCGTTCGGCTGGACCAGCACGGCGCGGCTGGTACGCGGTCAGGTGGTGTCGCTGCGCGAACGCGAGTTCGTGGAGGCGGCCAAGGCCAGCGGCGCGGGGCTGGGGCACATGCTCTTCCGGCAGCTGCTGCCGAACATCTGGGCCCCGATCCTGGTGTCGTTCTCGCTGCTGGTGCCGTCGTACGTGACCAGCGAGGCGGCGCTGTCCTTCCTCGGCGTCGGGCTGCCCGAGTCGGTGCCCAGCTTCGGCCGGATGATCTACCGGAGCATCGACTACCTGCAGACCGACCCGGCCTACGTCTTCTTCCCCGGCATCACGATCTTCGCGCTCGTGCTGGCGTTCAACCTCTTCGGCGACGCGTTGCGTGACGCGCTCGACCCGAAGTCGTCACGGTAAGGGGTACTGCGCATGGTGCGCTTCCTGGTGAAGCGGGTGCTGCTGGCGATCTCGGTGCTGTTCGCGGTGAGTGTGGTCAGCTTCCTGCTGTTCTTCGCGCTGCCCGCCGACCCGGTGACCGGCATGTGCCCGAAGAACTGCAACGCCGAGCGTCTGGAGCGGGTGCGGACGGAGCTGGGGCTCAACGAGCCGAAGGTGCAGCAGTACGCCGACTACATGAAGGGCATCTTCGTCGGCCGCGACCTGGGCAGCGCGCAGGGCGGCGAGTGCGCGGCGCCCTGCCTCGGCTACTCGTACGTCAACAGCGAGGCGGTCACCGACACCTTCGCCCGGGTGCTGCCGGTGACGTTGAGCATCGTCCTGCCCGCGGCGGTGCTGTGGCTCGCCATCGGGGTCGGGCTCGGCATGGTCTCGGCCCTGCGGCGCGGCTCGCTGCTGGACCGGATCTCGATCGGCCTCACCCTGACCTTCGCCTCGCTCCAGCTCTACTTCGTCGGCGCGGTCCTGTTGCTGATCTTCGTCTACACCCTGCGGATCCTGCCCACCCCGCGCTACACGTCGCTGTTCGAGAATCCCGTGGAGTGGGCGCGGGGGCTGGTGCTGGCCTGGGTCACCCTGGCGCTGCTCTTCTCCGCGATCTACGCCCGGTTGTCCCGGGCCCAGATGTTGGAGACGCTCTCCGAGGACTACGTGCGTACGGCCCGGGCCAAGGGCATGCCGAAGCGGCAGGTGTACGGCAAGCACGCGCTGCGGGCGGCGATCACGCCGATCGTCACCATCGCCGGTCTCGACGTGGGCACGGCGCTCGGCGGCACGGTGATCACCGAGACCACCTTCGGCATCCAGGGGCTGGGGCGTACGGCGGTGGAGGCGGTCAGCCAGGGGGACCTGCCGACCATCATGGGGACGGTGCTGATCGCCGCGCTGTTCGTGGTCGTCGCCAACATGGTCGTCGACCTGCTCTACGCGTTCATCGACCCCCGGGTGCGCCTCGGCTGACCCGGGGCGTGCCGGGTGCCGATCGTTGTAGCCCCGTTATCTGCTCGAAATTTACCGTCATTGAAGGCTAGGCGAAGCTTTCCTTCATCGGCGATCCGGAGGAGTGAGTATGCGAGCAAGACGCGTCACCGCCCTGGGCGGTGCGATCGCACTGATGGTTTCCCTCGGTGCGTGCAGCGAGAACACCGGTGACGACACCGGCGGGGTGGACACCACCAAGCCGCGCACCGGTGCCATCGCGACCGACCCCAAGGACTCTCTCGGCCCGGCGCCGGAGGTGCCCGGCGCGGCCAAGGGCGGCACGTTCTACATCCTGCGGGAGAACAAGATCTCCCACATGGACCCCCAGCGGATCTACTCGTTCGCCGGCCTGATGGGAAGCCAGCTCTACGCCCGCTTCCTCACCACGTTCAAGGACGACGGCAAGGGCAACGTCACCCTGGTCGGCGACCTGGCCGAGACCCCCGGCACCAACGTCAACAACGACTGCAAGGTCTGGGAGTTCAAGATCAAGCAGGGGGTGAAGTTCGAGGACGGCCGGCCGATCACCAGCAAGGAGATCGCGTACGGCATCGCCCGGTCCTTCGACCCGGACCTCACCGGTGGCCCGACCTACCTCCAGGAGTGGCTGGTCGACAGCCCGCAGTACGACACCAAGTGGGACTTCAAGGCCAACAAGACCTCGCTGCCGCCCGGGCTGACCACGCCCGACGAGAAGACGCTGCGCTTCGAGTTCAACAAGCCCCGCTGTGACCTGCCGTTCGCCGTCTCGCTGCCGGCCACCGCGCCGCTGCCGGCCGACAAGGACACCGGCGTCAACCTGGACAACCAGCCGTTCTCCTCGGGCCCGTACAAGTTCACCAAGCACACCCCGGGCGTCGAGATCGTGCTCGAGCGCAACGAGCACTGGGACCCGGCGACCGACGCCGTGCGCCACCAGTACCCGGACAAGTTCGTCTGGTCGCTGGGCGCGGACCAGGCCGCCCAGACCAACCGGGTGCTCGCCGGCACCGGCAACGACGCCGCGGCGGTCGCCACCGGCGGTGTCCCGTCGGAGCTGCTCGCCAAGGTCACCGGCGACCCCAAGCTCAAGGAGCGGATGATCGTCGCGGCCACGCCGAACGCGTACCGCCTGAGCATCAACACCGCCCGGGTCACCGACCTGTCGGTGCGGCAGGCGATCAACCACGCCATCGACCGCACCAGCATCACCAAGAACCTCGGCGGCCCCTACGGCGCCGTGCCGATGACCACGCTGCTGCCGCCGACCACGCTCGGCTTCAAGCAGTTCGACGCGTACCCGGCCGGCGAGAGCGGCAACCCGGAGAAGGCCAAGGAGCTGCTCGCCGGTAAGACGCAGAACCTGGTGCTGCTCACCTCCGACGTGACCAGCTCCCAGGAGCGGGCCACCCAGATCAAGAACGCGTTGGAGAAGGCCGGCTTCACCGTCACGATCAAGACGATCCCCGAGGACGGCTACCTCGACACGGTGAAGAAGAAGGACAACCCGTACGACCTCTGGGTCGACTCGTGGGCGGCGGACTGGCCCAGCGGCGCGTCGATCCTGCCGGTGCTCTTCGACGGCCGTGGCATCAAGGCCGAGGGCAACAGCAACACCTCGCAGCTCAACAACGAGGCGCTCAACGCGGAGTTCGACCGGATCCTCGCGCTCGACCCGGCCAAGCAGGCCGACGAGTGGAGCAAGATCGACGAGCGGCTGATGAAGGAGACGGCGCCGGCGGTGCCGCTCTACGTCGAGGTGGTCTCCATCGCGCACGGCGAGAAGGCCGGCGGCATCTTCATCGGCAGCATCTTCGGCTGGCCGAGCTTCGTGGACGCGTACGTCAAGCAGTGACACATCCGTGAGGCGGTGACACCCGCGCGGTGACACCGCACGGACCGACCCCCGGTCGACAACGACGTCGGCCGGGGGTCGCCGTGTCGGTGGGCTGCCCGCGACTGCTCGGCGGCGCCACCGCCCAGCGGGAGCCCATGCCGGTGCGCTCCCGGCCCGAGCTGGCCGTCCACGCCTGCGCCAACTCCAGGAACTTCTCCCACCGGCCCGCGGTGGGGACGGTCCCCCCGGGGCGCGGCTAGAGGTGCCGGCGGACGAAGTCGAGTTCCAGCCTGAGCAGGCGTTCGGCGATGCCACCGGCGGCCATGTGGGTGGCCCCGGTCAGCGGGAGCACGGAGTGCGGCCGGCCGGTCGCCAGCAGCGCCGCCGACAGCCGCAGCGTGTGCGCGGCCACCACGTTGTCGTCGACCAGGCCGTGCACCAGCAGCAGCGGCCGGGCCGCCTCCCCGGCCGGCACGGGCTCGCCGGCCAGCTCCACCAGCGAGTGGTGCGCGTAGATGTCCGTGCCGTCGTCCGGCAGGCCCAGGTAGCGCTCCGTGTAGGCCGTGTCGTACAGCGTCCAGTCGGTGACCGGCGCCCCCACGATGCCGCACCGGAACAGCTCCGGGTGCCGCAGCACCGCCAGCCCGGCGAGCCAGCCGCCGAACGACCAGCCGCGCACCGCCACCCGCTCCAGGTCGAGGTCGGGGTGCTTGCCGGCCAAGGCGGTGAGCGCGTCCACCTGGTCGAGCAGGACGACGTCGGCCATCCGCCGGTGGATCGCCTTCTCGAAGGAGGGGGCCACCCCCGGCGTACCCCGGTTGTCGATGGTGACGACCGCGAAGCCGGCGTCGGCCCACCACTGCCGCTCCAGCCACGCCGCGCGGGCCGCGAGCACCTCCTGGTGCCCCGGCCCGCCGTAGACGTCCAGCAGCACCGGCAGCCGCCGGCCGGTGACGTAGTTGTCCGGGTAGAGCACGGCCGTCGGCAGCCGCCGGTCGGTGACCCGCTCCAGCAGCGGCAGCGGCGCGTACGGCGGGGTGGCGGCGAGCGAGCGGAGCACGGCCACCTCCTGCTCGCCCCGCCGCACCGTCCACCGGACGCCCGCGTGGTCGAGCGAGGCGCACCCCACCACCAGCACGTCCCCGCCCACGGCCGCGGTGTGCCAGCCCGGGTCGGTGGTGATCCGGCGGGCGTCCACGCCGCCGCCGATGGTGGTGCGCACCCGGAACAGGTGCCGTTCGCTCGGCTCGCCGTCGCTCGCCTCCACCAGCAGGTCGGCCGGGCCGCTGCCGCCGGGCAACCGTCCCACCACCCGCCGCACGTAGAGCGAGGGCGGGGTGAGCAGGGTGCCGTCGGCGAAGAGGCAGCGGGCGTCGTACCCGTCGTGGGCGAGCTCGCCGCCGACGAGCACCCGGCCGTCCGGCAGGTGCGCCGGCGTGCCCGGGATCGGCTCCACCCAGCGCGGGTCGGCCAGCTCGGCGTGCACCTGGGTCTCGCCGGTGCGCGGGTCGACGGCGAGCACCAGGCCGTGCTGCTGGGACCGGCGCAGCACGGTGATCAGCGGGCCCCCGTCGGCCCAGTGCACGGCCGTCAGGTACGGGTAGGTCTCCCGGTCCCAGTGCACGTCGACCCAGCCGTCGTCGAGATCCAGCAGGTGCAGGCTGACCTCGGCGTTCGCGGTGCCCGCCCGGGGGTACGCGACGGTGGTCGGCGGGCTCGCCGGGTCGGCCGGGTCGTGCAGGTGCCAGCGCTCCACGCGGGACTCGTCCACCCGGGCGGCCAGCACCGCCCGACCGTCCGGCGCCCACCAGTAGCCGCGGTAGCGGTGGAACTCCTCGGCCGCGATGTGCTCGGCCAGCCCCCAGGTCACCCCGGAGTCCTCGCCGGCCAGCAGGGTGTCCGTGCCGTCGTGCTCGACCACCCGCAGCTGCCCCCGCCGGACCCCCTCGGCGGCGTCGGTGACGTACGCCAGGCGCTGCCCCGTGGGATCGGGCCGGGGGTCGAGCACCGGGCCGACGGTGGTCACCTCGACCACGTCGCCGTGCACCAGGTCGGCCCGGAACAGCCGCCCGGCCAGCGCGAAGACCGCCACCCGGCCGGCGCCGTCCAGCGTGTAGGAGCCGATGCCGGAGGCGCTCAGCCGCAGCCGCTCGCGCAGGGCGCGCTCGCCCGGGCTCAGCGCGTCGGCGTCCGCGTCGGCCCCGAGCAGCGCCGCCGGGTCGGCGACGAGCCGCTCCTCGCCGGTCGCCACGTCGAGCTGCCAGAGCGCGTCGGCCGGGTCCTCCGGGCCGGCCGAGCGCAGGAAGACCACCCGGGAGCCGTCGTCGGCCACGGTGACCGCCCGCGGCGCTCCGCGGCTGAACCGGCGGGTGCGGGCGGCCAGCTCCGGAAAGTCCACAGTCCAGATCGTAGAGCGGGGACCGGGGGTGATGTGGCCGACCTGCGCGGACGCGTCGGGGCCGGCGGAGGAGAACCGCCGGATAGAGTGACCGGCGTGACGACGCTGCCTGACCGCCGCCTCCTGCTGGTCCACGCGCACCCCGACGACGAGTCCATCGGCACCGGCTCGACGATGGCGCACTACGCCGCCGCCGGCGCTCACGTCACCCTGGTGACCTGCACCCTCGGCGAGGAGGGCGAGATCCACGTGCCGGCGCTCGCCCAGCTCGCCGCGGCCGAGGCCGACCAGCTCGGCGGCTGGCGGATCGCCGAGCTGAACGCCGCCTGCGCCGCGCTCGGCGTCACCGACCACCGCTTCCTCGGCGGCGCCGGCCGTTACCGCGACTCCGGCATGATGGGCCTCGCCACCAACGAGCACCCCCGCGCCTTCTGGCAGGCCGACCTCGACGAGGCCGCCGGGCACCTGGTGGAGATCATGCGGGAGGTACGCCCGCAGGTCATGGTCACGTACGACGACAACGGCTTCTACGGGCACCCGGACCACATCCAGGCGCACCGGGTGGCGATGCGCGCGTACGAGCTGGCCGACGCGGAGGGCTTCGCACCGGCGAAGGTCTACTGGACGGCGATGCCGCTCAGCGTGCTGGAGGCCGGCCTGACCCACTTCGCCGAGTCGGCGGACAACCCCTTCGCCGGCATCCAGGACATCTCGGAGCTGCCCTTCGGCACCCCCGACGCGCAGATCGCCGCCCGGATCGACGCCACCGACCAGCACGCCGCCAAGGAGGCGGCGATGCGCGCGCACGCCACCCAGATCCCCGACGCCTCCTGGCTCTACTCGATCGCCGGCAACTTCGGCAGCGAGTTCATGGGCGTGGAGTACTACACCCTCGCGGTGGGTGGGCGGGGACCGGGCAGCGGCCCGTACGGCTGGGAGGACGACCTCTTCGCCGGGCTGGACGTCGCCGACGGTCCGGACCGGTCCCCGGTCTCGGCGGCCGGTAGCCGGTGACCCTGCCCGTCGCGTCGATGTCGACCGCCCCGCAGGAGACCGCTCCGCCGCCGTCCGGGCCGTCCCGGCGGCTGATCGACCTCGCCCTGCGGGTGGCCGGCGGTCTGGTCGCCGTCCTCGCTGGGACGCTCACGGCGGTGCTGGAGCTGCTGCTGGCCACGGTCCGGGTCGGCGGGCACCTGATCGGCGTCTCGGTGCTCGTCGCGATCGCCGCGAACATCGCGCTGAGCTGGTTCGCGCACGAGGCCGTCGGTCGCCGGTGGGCCGTGGTGCTGCCCGCGACGCCCTGGTTCGTCCTGATGTCGGTGGCGGCGGTCCGCACCGCGGAGGGGGACCTGCTCGTCACCGGCGACAACTGGGTCGGCCTGGCGATGATCGTGGCCGGCGCGATGACCTTCGCGGTGATGGGTTTCCGGCAGATCCTGGCACCGCCACCGGTCCGGTCGGGGGACTGACGGCGCACAGGTTCCGGTGGTAGACATTCCTGCCAGGAGGCCCGCCGCTGGGGCGGGCGGTACGGCGGGAGGCGTGCGATGAGTGAGCGGTGGCGCGCGATCGGGGTTCTCGCGGTCGCGCTGTTCGCGGTCAACGTGGTCGCCCGGCTGGTCACCCGGTTCGGCTTCGACGGCGACGACACGGCCGCCGCCGACCGGGTGTCGCTGGGGATGTTCGTGGTGATCGGGCTGGTCCTGGCGGCGGTCGCCTTCGTCTGGGGCAGGCGTCGCCCCGTCTCGGCCTGGGGCGCGGACCTGGCCGCCGCGGTCGGGATCGCGCTGCTGCTGACGGTGCTGGTCGGGCCGCTGCTGGTCGGCGACGACCCGTTCGGCGGGGGCGCGGGCACCTTCTTCGCCCAGATCTGGCTCTACCTCGCGGCGGCCGGCGTGGGCGTGCTGCTCGGCTACCTGCTCCTCACGGCGCTGGGCCTGGACCACCGCTCGCAGTCCCTGAAGCGCTACGCCGAACTCAGGGCCACCAAGCCCCGCCGAGTAGTCCGCCGCTGACCCACCCGACCCCCACCCTCACCGGCCCACCACCCACCTCGGCCCACCCCTGGCCTCGTCGATCATGAAGTTGTTGCCGCTGTAAGCGCTTTCCGATGGCAACAACTTCATGATCAACCTGGCGGCGAACGGCGCGGGGGAGGGGCGGACGGCGGTCAGGGGGGTGGGGTGCGGGTCAGGTAGGTGTGGTGGGTGGTGAAGCCCAGGGCGCGGTAGAGGGTCACCGCCGGGGTGTTGCGCTGCTCGACCTGGAGGAAGGCGCGCGAGGCGCCGGTCGCGGCGCCCCAGTCGGCGAGCGCGCGGATGATCCGGCCGGCCAGGCCCTGACGCCTCGCCTCGGGCAGCACCTCGATCAGGCTGAGCCCGAGCCAGCGGCCCTGCCCGGTGACCGTGCCCCGGCCGATGGCGAGCAGCGTGCCGTCGGCGTACACGTGGGCGAAGCGGACCTGGTCCACGGCGGTGAGCACGTGCCGGGCGGCGTCCGGCAGGCCGCCCTTGCGGCCGGCGGCGACGGTGAGCCAGTCGTCCGACGGCTCGGCGGCCAGCTCGACCGGCGGCGCTCCGGCGCGCTCCGGCGCGGCCGGCGGCAGCCCCGCCAGCGGCACGGTCTGCACCAGCACGGGCGGCCTGCCGATCCAGCCCCGGGCGTCCAGCTCCGCGCCGACCGGGGCGGCGAGCGGCAGCGGGGTGTTGACCATCGGCGGTTGGCCGAGGTCGGCGTACCAGCGCTCCACCGCGTCGAGCGCGGCGGGCAGGGGCCGGTCCGGGTCGCCCACGGGCAGCGCCGAGTTGGCCCGGCCGGTCCAGCCGTCGGCGGCGCGCAGCCGCCAGTCGCCGAGCCGTCCCCGTACGGCGGCGGGCCACGCCTCGTCGGCGGCCAGTTCCAGCTCGAGCACGGCCGATGCGGTGGGGCGGCGGGCCGGCGGCACCCGCTTGGCCCGGTGCACCTCGGCCACGGGGACCTGGAGGCGGCCCTGCGCGGTGGCGAGTGTGAGATGGGTTTCGCTCAGCTCGACCAGCTCGCCGAGGGCGTCCGAGAAGAGCGGCCGACCTTCGCGAATCCCCACGATTCGGCGAACCACGATCCGGTGTCCCACATCCTGCTGTCGGAGCACGATCGACCCCCTCCCCGGCGAGATACTAGGCTCTAACCGTCGCGGGTGATCGCGGCGTGTCTTGCGGAGGAGAAGACCGGTGACCTACATCATCGCCGAACCGTGCGTGGATGTGCTCGACAAGGCTTGCATCGAGGAATGCCCGGTCGACTGCATTTACGAGGGCAACCGGATGCTCTACATCCACCCCGACGAGTGCGTCGACTGTGGGGCCTGTGAGCCGGTCTGCCCGGTCGAGGCGATCTTCTACGAGGACGACGTCCCGGAGCAGTGGAAGGACTACACCGGCGCCAACTACGAGTTCTTCGAGGAGCTGGGTTCGCCCGGCGGCGCCTCGAAGATCGGCAAGGTGGAGAAGGACGCGACCTTCGTCGCCGCGCAGCCGCCGCGCGGCGAGGGCCACTGAACCGGCCCGCGCCGGTCTCGTCACGGCTGCCGGAGTTCACCTGGGACACCCTCGACGCCGCGGCCGCACTGGCCGCGGCGCACCCTGAGGGCATGATCAACCTCTCCATGGGTACGCCGGTCGACCCGGTGCCCGAGGTGATCCGGCAGGCGCTGGCCGACGCGTCCAACGCGCCGGGCTATCCGCTGACCGCTGGCACGCCCGTGCTGCGCGAGGCGATCGCGGCCTGGGTGGCACGGGCCTGCGGCGCCGGCGTCGACGGCCTCGGCGTGCTGCCGACGATCGGCTCCAAGGAACTCGTCGCCTGGCTGCCGACCCTGCTCGGGATCGGTCCCGGCGACGTCGTCGTGGTGCCCTCGATCGCCTACCCGACGTACGAGGACGGGGTCCGGCTCGCCGGCGCCACCGTCGTACGCGCCGACTCGCTGACCGCCGTCGGGCCCACCTCCCGGGTGCGCCTGGTCTGGGTCAACTCGCCGGGCAACCCGACCGGCCGGGTGCTGCCGGCGGCCCACCTGCGCAAGGTGGTCGACTGGGCCCGGGAGCGCGGCGCGGTGGTCGCCAGCGACGAGTGCTACCTGCCGCTGGGCTGGGCCGCCGAGCCCGTCTCGGTGCTCTCGCCCGAGGTCTGCGGCGGGTCGTACGACGGGGTGCTGGCCGTGCACTCGCTCTCCAAGCGGTCCAACCTGGCCGGCTACCGGGCGGGCTTCGTGGCGGGCGACGCGGCGCTGGTGGCGGAGCTGCTCAAGGTCCGCAAGCACGCCGGGATGATCGTGCCGGCGCCGGTGCAGGCGGCGATGGTGGCCGCGCTGCGCGACGAGCGGCACGCCGACGAGCAGCGGGAGCGCTACCGGGCCCGGCGGGACATCCTGCACGCCGCGTTCACCGACGCCGGCTTCACCGTCGAGCACTCCGAGGCCGGGCTCTACCTCTGGCTGACCCGGGGCGAGGACTGCTGGGAGACGGTCGACTGGCTGGCCCGGCGGGGCATCCTCGCGGCTGCGGGCGTCTTCTACGGCCCGGGCGGCCGGCAGCACGTCCGGGTGGCGCTGACCGAGTCCGACGAGCACGTGGCGGCGGTCGCCGGCCGGCTGCGCGCCTGAGCGACCGCCGAGGCGCGTGATGGTGGACAGTTCGCGAGGGCGACCCCGGGTCGCCGTGGTGGGCACCGGCCTCATCGGCGGTTCGGTCCTGCTGCGGCTGCACGGGGCGGGGCTGGACGTCGTCGGCTGGGACCCGGACCGGGCGACCCGGGCGGACGGGCGCGAACGCGGGATGGCCTTCCCCGACGACCTGGGTGAGGCGGCGCGCGACCGTGACGTCGTGTTCCTCTGCGGCCCCCTGCCGAGCCTCCCGGAGACCCTGCGCACCGTCGCGAGGCACGCCGGGGACGGCTGCGTCCTCACCGACGTGGGCAGCACCAAGGGCGCGGTGGCCGCCTTCGCCGCGGCCAACGGGTTGACCGACCGGTTCGTACCGGGCCATCCGATGGCGGGCGCCGAACGCTCCGGGCTCGCCGCCGCAGAGCCGGCGCTGTTCGAGGGGGCCGCGTGGGTGCTCTGCCCGGCGGCCGAGGGGATCCGGCCGTTCCGGATGCTGTCCAACCTCATCGTGGACGTCTTCGCCGCCCGGGTGGTGCCGATGTCGCCGGCGGTGCACGACTCGGTGGTGGCGCTCTCCTCGCACATCCCCCACCTGCTCGCCGGCAGCCTCGCCGGCGCGGTGGCGAAGTCGGACCTCCGGGACGCCGTGCTGGGCCTCGCCGCGGGCAGCTTCCGGGACGGCACCCGGGTCGCCGGCACCCCGGCCCGGCGTACGGCCGACATGCTCTTCGACAACCGCGATCAGGTGGTGCGGCAGCTCGGCCAGGTCGCCGCGTTCCTCGACGGGCTGGCCGCCGCGCTACGCGCCGAGGACATCGACGCGCTGGTCGCCCACTTCGAGCAGGCGCAGGGCCTGCGTACCGCCCTCTTCGACCGGGACCTGCCCGCCCACCGGCGGGAGTTCCCGGCCGGCGGCGACCACCGCGCCGAGGTGGAGTTCCTGCTGGAGCTGGGGGCGGCCGGCGGCTGTCTCACCGGGTGCCGGCTCGACGGCGACCGGGTGGGTTACACGGGCCACCTCCCGTCGACGGCCCATTCGGCCTGAGCACAGCGGCCGGGGGGCGTGCGCGCCGGGCCGCCGCCCGCGCCCGGTCGGCGTGCGCTGAGACGGCGGGCGGGCCGGTGGAGGCGCGGCTAGGGTGAGGGCATGGTGGACGGGCCGGTGGTGGCGGTGCGCGGCGAGGCGTACCGGGAGGTCGCTCCGGAGATCGCCCGGTTCGCGGTGACGGCCAGGGCGCGCGACCGGGACCGCGAGGCCACCCTGACGCGGCTGGCCGAGCGGGCCGCCGCCGTCCGGGTGCTGCTCGACGGCGAGTCCGGCATCGACCGGCGGGAGACCGGCGAGCTTCAGGTCAGGCCGGAGACCCGGCGCTCCGGCGAGCGGGTGGTGGCGTACAGCGGCAGCGTGACCACCACCGTGACGGTCAGCGACTTCACCGCCCTCGGCGAGCTGATGCTGCGCCTCGCGGACCAGGACCAGATCGAGGTGGCCGGGCCGTGGTGGTCGCTGCGGCCGGACAGCCCGGCCCACCGCGAGGCCCGGCACGCCGCGCTCGCCGACGCCCTGCTGCGCGCCCGCGAGTACGCGGAGGCCCTCGGCGCCCGCGTGACCGCCCTGATCGAGCTGGCCGACGCGGGCGCGGCGGAGCAGCCGATGATGAGCCGGATGGCGTACGCGGTGGGCGACGGCGCGGAGAGCGGCCCGCCGGAGCTGGAACTCGACCCGCAGCCGCAGACCGTGCACGCCGCGGTGCAGGCGCGGTTCGCGATCAGCGAGCCGGTACTCGGCTGATGGCCGGCGCCCGGGTCGTCGGCACCGACGAGCTGGTGGCGCGGGCGCGGGCCCTCGCCGGGGCCGGCCCGCGGCAGCTGCTCGGCATCGCCGGGGCGCCCGGCGCGGGCAAGTCGACGCTGGCGGAGCGGATCGTCGAGGCGGTCGGCCCCACCGCCCGGCTGGTGCCGATGGACGGCTTCCACCTCGCGCAGGCCGAGCTGCGCCGGTTGGGCCGCGCGGAGCGCAAGGGGGCCGTCGACACCTTCGACGCCAACGGCTACGTCTCGCTGCTGCGCCGCCTGCACCGGCTGGAACCGACGGCGGTCTACGCGCCGGCGTTCCGCCGGGACCTGGAGGAGCCGGTGGCCGGGTCGATCGAGGTGCCGCCGTCGGTGCGGCTGGTGGTCACCGAGGGCAACTACCTGCTGGTGGCCGCCACGCCCTGGGACGAGATACGGCCGCTGCTGCACGAGGCGTGGTTCCTCGACCTGGACGCCGAGCTGCGGCTGCGCCGGCTGACCGCCCGGCACGAGTCGTACGGGCGGTCGCCGGAGCAGGCCCGGGCGTGGGCGACGGGCAGCGACGAGGCCAACGCCGCCCTGGTGGCCGGCACCGCGCACCGCGCCGACCTGGTCGTCCGGCTCGCCGAGCCGCCACCCGTCGACGACTGAGGCGCACCCGCCGGGCCGTCGACGGCGCGAGGCGGGTCAGCCGGGGCCGCGTCGGGGTGCCGGGACGCCCCGGCGCAGCAGCCACGCCACCCGAGAGCGTTCCCGCTGGAACTCGGGCGCCTCCGGGTAGCCGCTGTGGTTGCGGATCGGCGGGTCGGCCACCTCCCCGTCGCTGGGATGCAGCCCCTCCGGGTCGCGTACGGGCACGTCCCGGTCCCCCGCCGTGACCCGCCAGCCGAGCGGGTCGGTGTCCCGCCAGAAGTTGGTCCAGCGGACCGGGCCACCGGGCGGAGTCAACGCCTCGGCCAGCGCCGGCAGCCGGTCCGGGCCGAAGTACCCGGGGAAGACCCGCCCGTACAGCCGGGTCAGTTGGCAGCCGTACGAGAGGAACCAGATCCGCCGGCGCGAGCGGGCGGGCAGTTGGAGGATCACCGCCGCGCAGATCACCGTGCCCTGGCTGTGCCCGGAGAGGATGATCCCGTCCACGCTCCGGGGATCGTGTCCGGGAAGCGCCAGCAGCCCGGCGGTTCGGGTCTGCAACTCGGGTACGGCCCGCTCGGCGTAGCTGGGTGGGGCCAGCGGGTGCGCGGTCCGGGGCCAGAAGGTGCCCACGTCCCAGACCACGCCGACCGAGCGGCGGACGAGGTCGTTGCGGTAGACCAGCAGGCCCACCGTGGCGATCAGCACCGGCAGCCAACCGAGCAGCCGCCCGCCCACCTCGGAGATCCACTCGACGACCGCGGCGCCGCCGGTCGCCGGCGTGGGGTGCGGCGGGCTGCGGGAGAGCAGGGCGGCGCAGCCGAGGGCCGCCAGCACGGCCGACGCGGCGGCGTAGCAGCCGACCAACCGCACGGCGTGCTCGCCGACGAGCCGGTGCAAGGCCTGCCACGCGCTGACGTCGCGGCAGCGCCGCAGGTCGTGCGCGGAGAGCGGCCCGTCGGTCCGTGCCGTCGCCTCCGCGTACTCGCGCCGACGCAGGCGCAGGTAGAGCAGACCGGCCCGGGCGGCCGTGGCGGCGAGCACGAGCAGGGCGACGGCGAAGACGAGCCCCGCCCACAGCACGGGAACCGGGGGCACCACGGGGGAGGGCCCGCCCGGTGTCGGACCGCCGCCGAGCCGGCCGGTGACCCAGTAGAGCAGCCCGGCGCTGTAGGAGACGCAGAGCATCCAGCCGAAGCCGGCGACGACCGCCGGAGCCCGCCCGCCCCAGGCCAGGCCGGTGTGGGGCTCCGGCGGCCGTCGTCCGACGGGCGACGGCGGGCGCGGCAGCAGCAGGCCGGTGGCGGCCAGGGCGACGACCGGGACGGCGACCGTCCAGAATCCCGGCGTCGCGGGCGCGGGCGGCAGCCCGGGCAGCCAGCCGGTGAACCAGGCGAACCCGAGGGGGAGCAGCAGGGCGGCCGCCGCCGGCGCGGCCAGCGCCCGCCGTCCGGACCGGGCCACGGACCCGATCGCGATCAGCAGCAGCAACTGCCCCGTGCCCAGCCAGGCGACGATCCAGTCGAGGCCGGGCAGTGACCGGTCGGCCGCACAGGTCGCCGCGGCGGGACGCCGGGCGCAGTCGGGTGCCGGGCGCAGGTCGGCCAGGGGGATGCCGGCGGGGCCGTCGGGCAGCAGCAGGACCAGCACCGTCCCGACCAGCCCCACACCGGTGAGCACGGCGACCGCGACGCTCCATCCGCCGAGCGGGGTCGCCCCCGCGCGCCGGGTCAGTCCGGGCCGTGCGAGCGCCACGGCCGCGACCAGCACGACGGCGGTGAGCGCCGCCACGGTGGGCCACGCGACGGCCGCGCGGGCGTCCCGGGGCGGGTCCGCCGCGAGGACGGCACCCAGCGGTACGGCGGCGGCGACGACCACGCCGGTGCACAGGTGCAGCACGGCGCCCCTGCGCAACTGGCCCTCGCCGGTCCAGAAGGCGCGGTCCTGCAACGGGTTTCCGGGCGGCGCTCCGGGCGTGGCGGGACCCGCCCCGGGTTGGTCCCGCCCGCCCGCCGGGGCCCCGGTCGGCTGCGGGGCTCCGTCCGGCTGCGGGGCGCTCGGCGGGGGATCCGGTTCGGCGGGCAGTTGTGCCTCGTACTGGTAGGTCCGCCAGCTCACGAGCCCGAGCAGGGCCAGCACGCCGAGCGGCACGAGCAGGCCGACGGCCAACGACCGGGCACCCTCGCTCCACCAGCCCCGCCCCAGGAACTCCCAGGGCCCGGGGATGCGGCGCAGGCAGTCGTCGTCGACGCACTGCCAGCCCACGAGGTCGACCCCGACGGCGGTGAGGGTGAGGGCGAAGGTGCCGGTGAGGCTCAGGCAGAAGAGCCGGATCAGCCAGGCCGTGACGCCCGAGGTGCTGTTCCAGCGTTCGGTCCGGCCATCGACCGGGATGGACGGCCGGGCGTGCAGTGCGACGTTGGCCAGCGCGAACGGAAGCAGCAGCGTCCACAGCGCACGCTCCACGTCCCGTGCGGTCCGCGCGCCGGAGGTCAGCTGCCCCCAGCTGTACGCCTCCACGACGACCGGGTCGGCCGGCCCGGCGACGGGGGAGCGGTAGAAGCCGGTGACCGGTCCGCCCGCGACGAGCCACGGCGGGGGCGGCGCGTCGGTCCCCGGTGCCGGGCGCAGGCCGAGGATCTGACCGGGGGGCGTGTTGGAGACCCCGTGCACGCGCAGTTCGAGCACCCGATCGACCATGCCCGCCTCCCGGTGACGACGTCACCACCCACAGTGCCGTGCGCCGGGGTCGACGCGCCAGTGTCGGGAGGGTGTTTGTGCAGGTGGTGGGCTTGGTGGGGTCAGTCGAGCCGGCGTACGACGCGGGCCGGGTTACCCACGGCGACGACGTTCGCCGGCAGGTCCTTCGTCACCACGGCGCCGGCGCCGACGACGGTGTTCTCCCCGACGGTGACGCCCGCGAGCACGATGGCCCCGCCGCCGAGCCAGACGTTGTCGCCGATCGTGATCGGCTTGGCCGCCTCCCACTTGTCGCGGCGGGGCCCGGGCTCGACGGGATGGGTGGGGGTGAGCAGCTGCACGTTCGGTCCGATCTGGACGTCGGCGCCGATGGTGATCGGGGCGACGTCGAGGAGGACGGCGTTGAAGTTGACGAAGCTGCGCGGCCCGATGCGGACCTGCCAGCCGTAGTCGACGTGGAGCGGCGGTCGGACGTAGGCGCCCTCGCCCAGCTCGCCGAGCAGGTCGCGCAGGGCCGCGAGCCGGGCCTCGGGGTCGGCCGCCGGGCTGGTGTTGAAGGCTTCCATCAGCCGCGTGGCCCGGTCCAGGTCGGCGGCGATCTCCGGGTCGTCGGCGATGTAGGGGTCGCCGGCCAGCATGCGTTCCTTCATGGATGTCATCGACCGATCATCTCCGAGGGGCGGGTCTGGTCGTTGGCTGGTCCGTCATCTCCACGACTTCACTTTGCATACCCGGTATGCAACCCTGATGACTGTCAATGCGTCTCTCCCTACAGGTAGTAACGCCCGACGAGGAGGATCCGTTGCAGCGAAGAAGAAAACTGGTCGGTCTCGGTCTGGTGCTCGGCATGGTGCTCGGCACCCCCGGCATGGCCGTCGCCCAGAAGCCCGCCGAACCGACCGTCCGTCCCGACGCGACCCCGCCGTCCCGGGTGGGTGACGCCAGCCGCCCGGTCACCGTCACCCTGCTCACCGGCGACCGGGTCACCGTCAGCGGGACCAGGGCCAGTGTGCGACCTGCACCCGGGCGCGGGGACGTCCGCTTCCTGACCCGACGGGAGCGGGGGCACGTCTCCGTCGTACCCGAGGACGCCCTGGCGCCCATCCGGGACGGGCGGATCGACCGGCGGCTGTTCGACGTCACCGAACTGGTCGCCGCCGGCTACGACGACGCCCGGCGCGACGACCTGCCCCTGCTGATCACCGGCAGTGCCGGCGCGGCCCGGCGCTCCGCCGTGCCCGCCGGGGTGACGGTCACCCGTGAGCTGCCCGCCGCCGGCGGGCTCGCCGCCACGGCGAGCAAGCGGCGGGCCGCCGAGGTCTGGGCGGCGGTCACCGCCGCCGGTGCGAAGGTCGGCGCGGCAGGGGGTGCCGACCGGATCTGGCTCGACGGCCGGCGGCAGCTCACGCTCGACCGCAGCGTGCCGCAGATCGGCGCGCCGGAGGCGTACCGGGCCGGCTACACCGGCCGGGGCGTGCGGGTCGCCGTGCTGGACACCGGGATCGACGCCACGCACCCGGACCTGGCCGGCCGGGTGGCCCAGACGCGCAACTTCACCGAGGAGTCCGCGCCCGGCGACATCGTCGGGCACGGCACCCACGTCGCCTCGACCATCGCCGGCAGCGGCGCCGCCTCCGGCGGCCGGATGCAGGGCGTGGCCCCGGACGCGACACTTCTCGACGGCAAGGTCTGCGAGACGTACGGCTGCCCCGAGTCGGCGATCCTCGCCGGCATGCAGTGGGCCGCGGTCGAGCAGCGGGCCCACGTGATCAACCTCAGTCTCGGCGGCTTCGACACCCCGGAGGTCGACCCGCTGGAGGCGGCCGTCAACACGCTCACCGCGCAGACCGGCGCCCTGTTCGTGATCAGCGCCGGCAACTCCGGCCGGTTCGCGCCGGTCAGTTCGCCCAGCACGGCCGACGCCGCCCTCTCGGTGGGCGCCGTCGACCGCGACGACAGCCTCGCCGACTTCTCCAGCCGTGGTCCCCGCACCGGTGACGACGCGCTGAAGCCGGACATCACCGCCCCGGGGGTGGGGATCGTGGCGGCGCGCAGCAAGGACGCGGTGATCGGCGACCCGGCCGGCAACGGGTACGTCTCGCTCTCCGGCACCTCGATGGCGGCCCCGCACGTCAGCGGCGCGGCGGCGCTGCTCGCCCAGAAGCACGGCGGGAAGGCCGACCGGCTCAAGGCCCTGCTGATGTCCTCGGCGAAGCCGCGCTCCGAGCTGACCTCCTACGAGCAGGGGGCCGGGCGGGTGGACCTGGCCGACGCCATCTGGCAGACCGTGACCAGCGACCCGCCGAGCGTCTCGCTCGGGCGGGCACTCTGGCCGCACGGCGACGACACCCCGATCACCCGCACGGTGACCTGGCGCAACGACGGCGCGACCACGACCGACCTGGACCTGGCCGTGGAGGTGACCGGCCCGGACGGCAGACCGGCCCCGGCCGGCATGTTCACCCTCGGCGCGAGCCGGATCGCGGTGCCCGGCGGCGGCACGGCGAGTGCCACCGTCACCGCCGACACCCGGGTCGACGGTCCGGACGGTCACTACACCGGCCGGATCGTCGCCCGCTCCAACGGGGCGGTGGTGGCCAGCACCCCGCTGGCGGTGCACCGGGAGGTGGAGAGCTACACGGTGACCGCCCGGCACCTGGACCGCGCCGGCGCGCTCACCGGCGAGCACAGCACCACGCTGGTCTCCCTGGACGAGCTGAACCCGTACGACCTGTACGACCCGGACGGCACCGCCGAGCTGCGGGTCCCGAAGGGCCGGTACGGGCTGGTCAGCTACGTGTTCGAGGTGGACGGCGACGAGTTCACCGCGGCCACCCAGCTCGTCCAGCCGGAGCTGGTGGTCGGCGGGGACACGCGGATCACCCTCGACGCCCGACGGGGCAAGCCGGTCAGGATGAGCGTCCCGCAGCGCTCGGCCACCCCGGCGCTCGCCGTCATCGACGCCGGCTTCATCGCCGAGACCGGCAGCTACACCTTCGGCCTGCTGGACTCCGACTTCGACGGTCTCTTCACCGCAGGGCTCGGCAAGCCGGTGCCCGCAGAGCGGTTCGTCGCCACGATCAGCGGCCAGTGGGCCGACCTGAAGGCAGCGAGCAGCCCCTACCTCTACGCCCTCAACGAGGCCGTGCCGGGCCGGATGCCGACCGGCTTCGTCCGGCACTACCGGGCGCGCGACCTGGCCACCGTCACCCACCGGTTCAACGGCGGCAGCCCGGGGCTGGCCACCGACCGCCTGGTCTTCGCGCACCGGGAACCCGACCTCGGCGGCTGGGCGGTCGGCCTGCGCACCGCCACCCCCGGGCAACGGGTCGAGCACTACAACACCCGGGGCGTGCGCTGGTCGTCCGAGCTGGAGTTCGGGGTGCCGACGGACGACGGCTGGCTCGACACCAAGGCGATCCTGTCCTCCGAGGAACAGAGCCTGCGCGCCGGGCGGCACTACCGGGAGAGCTGGAACAGCGCGCCGTACGGGCCGTCGTTCCCGGCGGCGGGGATCGTCCGCCAGGGCGACCGCATCGAGGTGGGCCTGCCGCTGCACAGCGACGCCGAGGGGCACCCCGGCGGTTCGGTCGCCGACACCGCCCGCACCGCCCTCTACCGCAACGGGACGCTGGTAGGGGAGACCGAGGAGCCGGCGTACGGCGGGTTCGACGTGCCGCCGGGCGCGGCCGACTACCGGCTGGAGACCTCGTCGAAGCGGAGCTTCACCGACCTCTCGACCGAGGTGTCGGCCACCTGGACGTTCCGGTCCCGGCACGTCGCCGGGGACGACCCGGCCGCGCTGCCGGTGTCGGCGATCCGGTTCGCGCCCCGACTGGACCGGGACAACGCCGCCCCGGCGGGCCGGAGCTTCGTGATCCCGGTGACGGTGCAGCGGCAGCCGGGCGCGCCCTCGGCCCGGGTCGCCGCGTTGACCGTCGACGTCTCCTACGACGGCGGGAAGACCTGGCAGCGGGCCCGGATCCGTGGCGGCGGGAACGGCTGGACGGCCACCGTGCAGCACCCGGCCGGCACCGGACACGTCTCGCTGCGGGCCACCGCCCGGGACACCGCCGGCAACACGGTCACCCAGCGTGTCATCCAGGCGTACCGCCTGCGCTGAGGCGTACCCCCGCCGGGTCCGCGGCCGACCGCGGGCCCGGCGGGGCGACCGTCAGTCGTTGGCGTGCAACGCGGCGTTCAGCTCGATGCCCCTGCCGCTGCGCTGCTTCGCCTCCAGCGCGCCGGTCACCGAGTTGCGCCAGAACAGCAGGTTGTCCACCCCGGACAGCTCGCGGGCCTTGACCATCCGGCCGTCCGGCAGGGTGATCTTCGAGCCGGCGGTGACGTAGCAGCCCGCCTCCACCACGCAGTCGTCGCCGAGCGAGATGCCGATGCCCGCGTTCGCGCCGACCAGGCTCCGCTCGCCGATGCGGACCTTGTCGGTGCCGCCGCCGGAGAGGGTGCCCATGATCGAGGCGCCGGCGCCGACGTCGGAGCCGTCGCCGACCACCACGCCCTGCACGATCCGCCCCTCGACCATCGAGGTGCCGAGCGTGCCGGCGTTGAAGTTGCAGAAGCCCTCGTGCATCACGGTGGTGCCGGCGGCCAGGTGCGCGCCGAGCCGCACCCGGTCGGCGTCGGCGATCCGCACGCCGGAGGGCACCACGTAGTCGGTCATCCGGGGGAACTTGTCCACCCCGTAGACGGCCAGGTGGCGGCCGGCGGCGCGCTCGATGACCCGCAGCTCGTCGACCCGCTCCGGGGGGCACGGTCCGGCGGAGGTCCAGGCCACGTTCGCCAGCTTGCCGAAGATGCCGTCGAGGTTGAGCTCGTTGGGTCGCACCAGGCGGTGGGAGAGCAGGTGCAGCCGCAGGTACGCGTCGGCGGCGTCCTTGATCGGCTCGTCCAGCGAGCCGATCACGGTGACCACCTGGACGGTACGCAGCCCGGGCAGCGCCCGGTCGCCGACCGCCCCCGGGGGCAGGTCCAGCACGTCCGCCTCGTCCTCGCCGGCGACCAGCGGCAGCTCGCCGAGGCCCAGCTTGCCCGTCGGATACCAGGTGTCGAGCACCTGGTCGTCAGCGGTAACGGTGGCCAGGCCGATGCCCCAGGCGGATTCGGACGTCACTGATTCACCTCTCGTTCGTGCTGCGGGCCGGCGAGCCCTCCGCGCCCCGCGTCCCGCGCGGGCCGCCCCGGAACGCTCGCTCCACGCGCTCGCCGGATCTGACGGTACCGTGCGAACCATGGAGAACCCGCTGACCCCCGAGGTCCTGGCCGATCCGGTGGCGCTGACCCGCGCGCTTGTCGACATGGAGTCCGTGTCCCTCAACGAGAAGGCGATCGCCGACTGCGTGGAGGAGGTGCTGAGGGGTGTGCCGCACCTGACCACGTACCGGCACGGCAACACGGTGATGGCGCGGACGGACCTGGGCCGTGACCAGCGGGTGGTGCTCGCCGGTCACCTGGACACGGTGCCGCTGAACAACAACTTCCCGTCGACCATGCGCGGCGACCTGATGTACGGCTGCGGCACCTCGGACATGAAGTCCGGGGTGGCGTTCGCGCTGAACCTGGCGGTGAGCCTGCCGGACCCGCGCTACGACGTGACGTACTTCTTCTACGAGGCGGAGGAGATCGAGTCGAAGCACAACGGCCTCTTCCTGGTCGCCGACGCGTACCCGCAGTGGCTGGAGGCCGACTTCGCGCTGTTGCTGGAGCCGACGCACGGCATCGTCGAGGCGGGGTGCCAGGGCACCATGCGCGGGGTCGTCACCACCACCGGCGTACGCGCCCACTCGGCCCGTTCCTGGCACGGGGTGAACGCGATCCACGCGGCCGGCGAGGTGCTCGACCGGCTGACCAACTACGAGGCGCGGCGGGTGACCATCGACGGCTGCGACTACCGGGAGGGGATGAACGCGGTCCGCATCCACGGTGGCGTGGCCGGCAACGTGGTGCCCGACCGGTGCGAGGTCGAGGTCAACTACCGGTTCGCGCCGGACCGGACCCCGGCCGAGGCCGAGGCGCACCTGCGCGAGGTCTTCGCCGGCTTCGACGTGCGGGTCACGGATTCGGCCGCCGGCGCCCCGCCCGGGCTGGACGCGGCACCCGCCAAGGAGTTCCTCGCCGCGGTCGGTGCCGCGCCGATCGGCAAGCTGGGCTGGACGGACGTGGCCCGGTTCGCCGCGATGGGCATCCCGGCGCTGAACTTCGGCCCCGGCGACCCCAACCTGGCCCACCACCCCGACGAGCACGTGGAGATCAGCAAGATCCGGGAGGGTGCCGTCACCCTGCGCCGCTGGCTCGCCTCTTCCTGACGCTCCCCGCGGGGGCGTGCCCCGGATGGACGGAAGGTCCGCGTCGGACGACGCGGACCTTCCGTGCTCGGTGTCGTCGATGCGGTCAGACCGTGGTGGACGCGTCGGCGGCGGGCCGGGCGTCGGTCTGGCCGCCCTGGTCGGTGGACGGTTCCATCAGGCGGGCGCGGCGGCGCTCGGCCACCACGTCGCGGATGCGGCGCTGCATCTGCCGCCGGATCCGGATCATCTCGCTGTTGCTGATCACGCTGACTCCTCCCCCGAAGGCGCGCGCCGGGGCATACCCGGTATGTGAATAGTAAGACGCGCGTGCGACCGAATTAGTTGCCCAAGATCCGGAAAAATTTTTCCGATCGTCGCCCGGCCCGTCTCCGCCCGTGGCCCGAGGTCGCCGCCGGGGCCGTGCCGCCCGCCGCCCGGTGCCGCGTCGTCCGGCGCCCGGGGGTGGTGTCGTTCGTCGCCTTGGCCGTCACCTGCGGCGGCCCGGCTCACGGTGCGCGCACCTGGCGGGTGCGGCTCCACTACGGTTGCTCCCATGGGTCAGAGCAACGGGCGGGAGGCCGGCCGCGCGCCGGGACAGGAACGGCACCGGGGGGCCGTGACGCTGCGGCGGCAGGCGATGACGGGCAGTACCGCCGATCAGCGCCTGCTCGATTCGCGGGGGCGTGAGGACTGGAAGACCAAGGACGCCTGGCGGGCGCTGCGCATCCTCTCCGAGTTCGTCGAGGGCTTCGACACCCTCGCAGACCTGCCCTCGGCGGTCAGCGTGTTCGGTTCCGCCCGCAGCCACCCGGAGAGCCCCGAGTGCCAGCTGGCCGAGGCGCTGGGCGCTGCCCTGGCCCGGGCCGGCTACGCGGTGATCACCGGCGGCGGGCCGGGCGTGATGGAGGCGGCCAACCGGGGCGCCAGCGAGGCTGGTGGGCTGTCGGTCGGCCTCGGCATCGAGCTCCCCTTCGAGCAGGGGCTCAACGACTGGGTCGACCTGGCCATCGACTTCCGCTACTTCTTCGCCCGCAAGACCATGTTCGTCAAGTACGCCCAGGCGTTCGTCGTGCTGCCCGGCGGGTTCGGCACCATGGACGAGCTCTTCGAGGCGCTGACCCTGGTGCAGACCGGCAAGGTGACCCGGTTCCCCGTGGTGCTGATGGGCGCCGACTACTGGAGCGGCCTGCTCGACTGGCTGCGCGACACGATGGCGGCCGACGGCAAGATCGGCCCCGTCGACCTGGAGTTGATCTGCGTGACCGACGACGTCGACGCGGCGGTCCGGCACATCGTGGAGGCCGAGGCCGCCCTCAACGTCGAGCAGGAGGCCGTCCGCGAGGAGGCCGTCGCCGTCACCGCCGCCGACCAGCAGGCCGCCGCCGAGGCGGGCGACGAGAACCGGAAGCGCTGACATGGCGGCGATCTGCGTGTTCTGCGCCTCCTCCCGTACGCTCGACCAACGCTGGCTGGACCTCGCGGCCGAGACGGGCGCGGAGATCGCCCGGCGCGGGCACACCCTCGTCAGCGGCGGCGGGTGCGTCGGCATGATGGGCGCGCTGGCCGACGGGGCGCGGGCCGCCGGCGGTCGGACGGTCGGGGTGATCCCGCAGTCGCTGGTCGACCTGGAGGTCGCCGACCTGGCGTCGGACGAGTTGCTCGTCACCGACTCGATGGCCAGCCGCAAGACCCTCATGATCGACAAGTCGGACGCGTTCCTCACTCTGCCGGGCGGGCTCGGCACCCTCGACGAGCTGTTCGAGGTCTGGACGACCGCCACCCTGGCCCTGCACGCCAAGCCGATGGTGCTGGTCGACACCGACGGCTTCTACCGCCCGGTGCTCGACTGGCTGGGCGCGCTGGCCGACCAGACCTTCCTCAAGCCCGCCGGCCTGGGCCTGCTCACCGTGACCGACACGGTCCCCGCGGCACTGGACACCCTGGAACTCCAGCTCCTCTGACGGGAGCGGGTGGCTTCGTCCCCGGCGGGGTGGCGGGGTGGGGGTGTCGTACCGGCGTGGTGGGATGGACGGATGCAGGCGTACCGGCTGGTGCGCCGGCCTGCCGAGGCGGTCCGGGGGGACCAGCGGCCCGGCGGGCCGGCCCGGGGGGACGGTCGGTCCGGGGGGCCGACCGACGGTGAGCGGCGGTCCGGGGGGCCGGCCGACGGGGGCGCGCACCGTGGGGCGGCGCGGCTGGCCGATCCGCGCCAGGTCGAGATCGTGGGGCACACCGACGGGCCGATGCTGGTGCTCGGCGGTCCCGGCACGGGCAAGACCGCCACGCTGGTCGAGGCCGTCGCCGCGCGGGTGGCCGAGGGAGTCGACCCGGAGCGGATCCTGGTGCTCACCTTCGGCCGCCGGGGCGCCACCGCGCTGCGCCAGCGGATCGAGGCCCGCGTCGCCGAGGGCGGGCACCGCGTGCTGCGCGAGCCGCTGGTGCGCACCCTTCCGGCGTACGCCTTCGGGTTGCTGCGCCGGGCGGCGGCCGAGCGCGGCGAGCCGTCCCCCCGGCTGCTCACCGGGCCGGAGCAGGATCTGATCATCCGCGAGCTGCTCGACGTGGTCGGCGAGGCGCCCGACGACGACCCGGTCGGCTGGCCGGAGGACCTGCGCCCCGCGTTGCGCACCCGGGCCTTCGCGGCGCAGCTGCGCGACCTGCTGATGCGCGCCGCAGAGCGGGGCGTCGGTCCCGTCGAGCTGGCCCGGCTGGGCGAGAAGCTCGGCCGCGCCGACTGGCCCGCCGCCGCGCGTTTCCTGCGGGAGTACGTGGCCGTGCTCGCCCTGCGCGACGTCAGCAACCGTGGCTCCGTCGCGTACGACCCGGCCGAGCTGGTCCGCGCCGCCACCGGGATGCTGCTCGACGACCCCGAGCTGCTCGCGGCCGAGCGCCGACGGCTGGCGTACGTCTACGTCGACGAGCTGGCCGACACCGACCCGGCCCAGCAGGACCTGCTCGCGACGGTGGCCGGCGGCGGCAAGCCGCTGGTCGCGTTCGCCGACCCGGATTCGTCCACGTACGCGTTCCGGGGCGCCGACCCGGCGGGGGTGGCCACGTTCCCGCACCGCTTCCGCACCGCCTCGGGGGCGCCCGCGGCGCAGGTGGTGCTCACCACCTCCTACCGGGCCGGTGCCCGGCTGCTCGCCGCGTCCGGCCGGCTGGCGCGGCGGCTGCGCGGCCCGGCGGCGCACCGCCGGCTGCACCCGCTGCCCGACGCGCCGCCCGGCGCGGTCGAGGTACGCACCTTCCGCTCGGCCACCAGCGAGGCGGCCTGGCTGGCGCACGCGCTGCGCGAGGCACACCTGCTCGGCGGCGTGCCCTGGTCGGAGATGGCCGTGCTGGTGCGCTCCACCGGGCGGCAGCTGCCCTCGCTGCAACGTGCCCTGCACGCCGCCGGGGTGCCCACCGTCGTGCACGGCGAGGACCTGCCGCTGCACCTGCAACCGGCGGTCGCGCCGCTGCTGCTCCTGCTGCGCTGCGCCCTGGAGCCCGAGCGGCTCGACGAGGAGGCCGCCGTGGCGCTGCTGCACTCGCCGCTCGGCGGCGCCGATCCGCTGGCCGAGCGGCGGCTGCGGCAGGGGCTGCGCGCCCTGGCGCTGGCCGGCGGCGACCGCCGGCCCTCGGGCGAGCTGATCGTGGAGGCGCTGCGCGACCCGGCCGGGTTGGCCGGGATCGAGCGGCACTGGGCGGAGCCGGCGCAGACGGTGGCCGGTCTGCTGGCCGTGGCCCGGGAGTCCGCCGCGCGGCCCGGCGCCACGGCGGAGGACGTGCTCTGGGCGGTGTGGCGGGCCAGCGGGCTCGCCGAGCTGTGGTCCGCGGCGACCGGCCGCGGCCAGACGGTGACCGGCGAGGGCGACGTCGCGCGGCGCCGCCGCGCCGAGGCGGCCGACCGCGACCTCGACGCCGTGATGGTCCTCTTCGACGCGGCGGCCCGGTTCACCGACCGGCTGCCCGGCGCGCGTACGGAGGTCTTCCTCGACCACGTCCTCGGCCAGGACCTGCCGGCCGACACCCTCGCCCCGACCGCCGACCGGGGGGAGGCGGTGCGGCTGCTCACCGCCCACGCCGCGAAGGGGCTGGAGTGGGATCTCGTGGCGGTCGCCGGGGTGCAGGAGGGCGTCTGGCCCGACCTGCGCCTGCGCGGCAGCCTGCTCGGCTCGGAGCGCCTGGTCGACGTGCTCGCCGGTCGGACGGCCGGCGCGGGCGCGGTGGCGGCCCTGGTCGGGCAGACCTCGGCGCTGCTCGACGAGGAGCGCCGGCTGTTCCACGTCGCGGTCACCCGGGCCCGGCGACGGCTGCTGGTCAGCGCGGTCGCCTCCGCCGCGGTGGGCGGCGACGACCACGAGGAGCAGCCGAGCCGCTTCCTCTACGAGCTGGGCCCCACCGACCCGCCGGACCCGATCGACCCGCCGGATCCCACCGACCCGCCGGATCCCACCGACCCGCCGGATCCCACCGACCCGCCGGATCCGGCCGACCCGACGGATCCCAGTGACCCGGAGGAGCCGGATCGGCCGGGGGCGTTGCCGGTGAGCCGGCCGCCCCGGGCGCTGACCCTGCCGGCGCTGGTGGCGGAGCTGCGTACCGCCGTCAGCGACCCGGCCGTGACCTACGCCCGGCGGCAGGCGGCGGCTGCCGAGCTGGCCCGGCTCGCCGCCGCCGGGGTGGCCGGCGCGCACCCGGACGACTGGTGGGGGCTGCGGCAGCTCTCCGACGACCGCCCGCTGGTCGACGAGGGGGAACCGGTCCGGGTCACCCCGTCGGCGATGGAGAGCGCGCTGCGGTGCAGCCTGCGCTGGCTGCTGGAGCGGCACGGCGGCAGCCCGCCGGCCAGCGCCGCCCAGGGCGTCGGCAACCTGGTGCACGCCGCCGCGATGCTCGCCGAGGACGCCAGCGCCGACCGGGGGGCCCTGCTGGACTACGTCGCCGCCCGGTTCGACGTCATCGAGCTGGCCGCCCGCTGGATGGTCGGTCCGGAGCACAGCCGCGCCGAGGCGATGGTCGACAAGCTGCTCCGCTGGCTGGCCGCGAATCCGCGCCGGCTGCTCGCCATCGAGCACGAGTTCGCGGTGCGCCTCGACGACCCGCACCGGCCGGTCGAGCTGGTCGGCCGGGTGGACCGGCTGGAGGCCGACGAGGACGGCCGGCTGGTCGTCATCGACCTGAAGACCGGCAAGTCCACCGCCGTCACGGCCAACGACCTCGCCGAGCACCCGCAGCTGGGCGCCTACCAGGCGGCGGTGGAGGCGGGGGCCTTCGCCGACTTCGGCGAGGAGTCCGGCGGCGCGGCCCTGGTGCAGCTCGGCACCGGTGCGAAGGACGCGAAGGAGCAGAGCCAGGCGCCGGCGGGGGAGGGCCCGGAGGCCGGCTGGGCAACCGCGCTGGTGCGGCGCACCGCGGCTACGATGGCCGCCGCCACCTTCGCCGCGGTCGCCAACTCCAAGTGCCGGGTCTGCCCGGTGCGTACGAGCTGCCCGGTGTCCGGGCAGGGCCGCCAGGTGGTCGAGCCGCCGACCACCCGTCGTCCGGAGCGCCCGTGAGCGTGAGGAGTGAGCTTGCGAGCCCCGCAGTCGCGAACTGAGATGCCCCAGTGACGCAGCCCGCCCTGTTCAGCAGCGCGACCCCGACGCCCCGGGTCGCCGACGCCGGCCCCCGCTACACGCCGGTGGAGCTGGCGAAGCTGCTGCGGCTGCCCGCGCCGACCCGGGAACAGGCCGCGATCATCGCTGCGCCCGTCGAGCCGCTGCTGGTGGTCGCGGGCGCCGGGTCGGGCAAGACGGAGACGATGGCCGCCCGGGTGGTCTGGCTGGTCGCCAACTCGTACGTGCGGCCGGAGCAGGTGCTCGGGCTCACCTTCACCCGCAAGGCCGCCGGGGAGCTGGCGCACCGGGTGCGTACGCGGCTGGACCAGTTGGTGCGCCGGCTCGGGCGGCGGGGGCGCGACCCGCTCGACGACCCGCTGGCCGGGGAGCCGACCGTCTCGACCTACCATTCGTACGCGGGCCGGATCGTCACCGAGCACGGGCTGCGGGCGGGCTACGAGCCGTCCACCCGGCTGCTCACCGAGGCGTCCCGCTGGCAGCTGGTCGACCTGCTGGTGCGCAACTACGACGGCGACATGTCCGGGGTGGACCGGATGCCGAGCACGATCACCGACGCGGTGCTGGCGCTGGCCGGGGAGCTGGACGAGCACCTGGTCGACCCGGACGCGCTGGCCGCGTGGACGGGCCGGTTCTTCGCCGAGGTGCAGGTGCGCCCCGGCCGGGTCTACGCCGACGTGCGCAAGGCGCTGCAACTCCAGCAGATCCGGCTGAAGCTGCTGCCGCTGGTGCGCGCGTACGCCCGGCGCAAGGAGGACTTCGAGGCGATGGACTTCGCCGACCAGCTCGCGCGGGCGGCCCGTGTCGCCCGCGACCACCCGGGCGTCGGCGAGATCGAGCGGGACCGGTTCCGGGTGGTGCTGCTGGACGAGTACCAGGACACCAGCCACGCCCAGGTGGTGCTGCTCAACGCGCTCTTCGGCGGCGGGCATCCGGTGACGGCGGTCGGCGACCCCTGCCAGTCGATCTACGGCTGGCGCGGGGCGAGCGCCGGCACCCTGGACCGCTTCCCCACGGAGTTCGCCCGCGCGGGCGGTGCGCCGGCCGAGGTGCTCAGTCTCACCACGAGCTGGCGCAACCGGCCCGAGATCCTCGGTGTCGCCAACGCGCTGGCCACCCCGCTGCGGGCCGCCGGAGCCCGGGTCCCGGAGCTGCGCGCGGCGATGAGCGTCAAGGAGCCGGTCCCGCACCGCAGCGCCCGCGGCGCCGCCGGCGGCACCGTCCACTGCGCCCTGCTGCGGACGTACGCCGACGAGGCCGACTGGATCGCCGACAGCGTGCTGCACGCCTGGCGCGGCGCGGCGGGGACGCCCGGCGTGCTGCCCGAGCACATCCCGGTGCCGCTGCGGCCCACGACCGCCGTGCTCGTGCGGCTGCGCAGCCAGATTCCGGCGATCGAGTCGGCGCTGCGCGAGCGCGGCCTGCCGGTCGAGGTGGTGGGCCTGGGCGGCCTGCTGGACACCCCCGAGGTGCGGGACGTGGTGTGCACGCTGCGGGTGCTGGCCGACCCGACGGACGGGGCCGCGCTGCTGCGGCTGCTGACCGGCGCGCGCTGGCGGATCGGGCCCCGTGACCTGGTGGCCCTGCACCGCCGGGCGAAGTCCATCGCGGCGGCCCGGCGCAGGCTCGCCGACGACGGCACCCCGGAGATCAGCCCGGACCTGCTCGACGAGGCGACCCTGGTCGAGGCGCTGGCCGACCTGGGCCCGGCGCAGGCGTACTCGGCGGAGGGCTACGCGCGGCTGCGGGCGTACGCCCGGGAGCTGGGCCTGCTGCGCTACCGGCTGGACCAGTCCCTGCCGGAGCTGATCGCGGACATCGAGCGGACGATCGGCCTGGACGTGGAGGTGGCGGTGCGGGCCGGCCGGGACGGGGCCGGGGACGCCGGCCTGGCGCGGGGCCACCTGGACGCGCTCGGCGACGTCGCCGCCCGGTTCAGCGGGGAGACGCCGGGCGCCACCCTGTCGGGGTTCCTGGCCTACCTGGCCGCCGCCGAGGACGAGGAGCGCGGCCTCACGCCGGGCGAGGTGGAGGTGGTCGAGGGCGCGGTGCAGATCCTCACCGCGCACGCCGCGAAGGGCCTGGAGTGGGACGTGGTCGCGGTGGCCGGGCTGAGCCGGGGCGTCTGGCCGGGGCCGGTGCGCAACTCCGACCACTGGCTCGGCGGGCTGGGCGTGCTGCCGTTCCCGTTGCGCGGCGACGCCGACGGGCTGCCGGAACTGGGCCTGGCCGAGGCCGAGGACCAGCGGGGGGTGGCCCGGGCGCTGGAGGACTTCACCGACGCCTGGCGGGCGCACGACGAGCGGGAGGAGCGCCGGCTGGCGTACGTGGCGGTGACCCGCCCCCGGCGGCTGCTGCTCTGCTCCGGCTACTGGTGGGGGGAGGGCACCAAACGGCCGCGCGGCCCGTCGGTGCTGCTGCGGGAGGTGCACGACGCCTGCCTGGACGCCCGCGCCGGGCACCTGGTGGACGAGTGGGCGCCGGAGCCGCCGGGCGACGCGGTCAACCCGACGACCGAGGTGGTGCTGCGCGCCGAGTGGCCGGCCGACCCGCTGGGCGCCCGCCGGCCGACACTGGCCGAGGCGGCAGCCCTGGTCCGTCGCTTCCTCACCGGCGGCGACCCGGCGGCCCGCCCACTGCCCGGCGGCGAGACGGCCGAGCGGACGCGGGCCGGCGGCGACCCGGCGGCCCGCCCACTGCCCGGCGGCGGGACCGCCGAACGGGCGCCGTCCGGCGGCGACGACACCGCCGGGGTGGGCGCGGACCCGTCGGCCGACGACGCGGACGTGGCGCGGTGGCGGCGGGAGGCCGACCTGCTGCTCGCCGAGCGGGCCGAGCTGACCCGGCAGTCCGGCGCCGTCGAGGTGGCCCTGCCCGGCCAGCTGTCGGTGACCCAGTTGGTGGCGCTGCGCCGGGATCCGGCGGCGCTGGCCCGCGCGCTGCGCCGCCCGGTGCCCACCGAACCCAATCCGTACGCCCGCCGGGGCACCGCCTTCCACACCTGGCTGGAGCAGCGGTTCGGCGCCGACCGGCTGCTCGACCTGGACGAGCTGCCGGGTGCGGCGGACGCGGACGCGGCGCCCGACGAGGCGTTGGCCGAGCTCCAGGAGCGCTTCCTGGCCAGCGAGTGGGCCGAGCGGGTGCCGGTCGAGGTGGAGGTGCCCTTCGCCACAGTGATCGCCGCAGTGGTGGTCCGGGGGCGGATGGACGCCGTCTTCGCCCGACCGGGCGGGCGGTTCGACGTGGTCGACTGGAAGACCGGCCGGCAGCCCGCCGGCGCCGCCGCCGAGGTGGCCGCCGTGCAGCTCGCGGTCTACCGGCTGGCCTGGGCGGAGCTGGCCGGCGTGCCGGTGGAGCGGGTCGGCGCGGCGTTCCACTACGTACGGGACGGGGTCACGGTCCGCCCGGCGGACCTGCTCGACGCGGACGGGCTGACCGCGCTGATCGCCTCCGTACCGGAAATTCCGGCAGACGGTGGTGCCGGGACGAATCCGTGATAGGTTGGTCGCGTTGCAGTTATGGTTCCCAGAGACTCTGTGTGCGCCTGGAGGATTGTGGCCCAGGCGCTCTTTGTTGTGTCCGGAGTTCTCCGGGCGGGGCGACCAGAAGCGACAAGCGAGCCAGGCAGTTCCGCGTGGCGCGCTCCTCTTCGAGCCCGCAACAAGTGCGGGTTCGACGTTCCGTCAAGGAGACGAAACAAAAATGGCTATTGGCACCGTCAAGTGGTTCAACGCTGACAAGGGCTTCGGCTTCATCACCCCGGACGGCGGCGGCGCCGACGTCTTCGCCCACTTCTCGGCGATCCAGTCCTCCGGCTACCGGAGCCTGGACGAGAACCAGCGGGTCGAGTTCGAGGTGACCCAGGGCCAGAAGGGCCCGCAGGCGGAGAACATCCGCCCGCTCTGATCTTCGGATCGTCCAGTAACACCCATCGCGCCCTCCGGGCGCGGTGACGGGACCGGCCCGCCGCACCGTCGACCTGCCGCGAGCAGGCGGCGAACGGCGGCGGGCCGGGGCCCCGTACCCCTTTCGGTTCGTGCTTGTGAGTCACCCGCGGCCTGGCCCGCCGGTGACAGCGCCGCATCCGGCGCCCTCCCTCGACACGTGCCGCGTCGAGGAAGGCTTCCGTATGACCACTGTCGTACCCTCGTTCGCCCTCACCGGGCTGGCCCCGGCGCTGCTCGCCGAGCTGACCGCCCAGGGCATCACCGAGCCGTTCCCGATCCAGTCGGCGACCCTGCCGGACTCGCTCGCCGGCCGGGACGTGCTCGGCCGGGGCCGCACCGGCTCCGGCAAGACGCTCGCCTTCGGGCTTCCCCTGCTGTCCCGCACCGCCGGCCGCCGGGCCCGCCCGGGCCGACCGCTGGCCCTGGTGCTGGTGCCCACCCGCGAGCTGGCCCAGCAGGTCACCACCGCGCTCGACCCGTACGCCCGCGCCGTCGGGCTGCGCTGCGCCACCGTCGTCGGCGGGCTCTCCCTGCAACGCCAGGCGGACGCGCTGCGCGCCGGCGCCGAACTGGTCGTGGCCACCCCCGGCCGGCTGCACGACCTGATCAACCGCGGCGACGCCCGGCTGGACCAGGTCGGCATCACCGTGCTCGACGAGGCCGACCAGATGGCCGACATGGGCTTCCTGCCGCAGGTCACCAAGCTGCTGGAGCAGGTCGCCCCGAACGGGCAGCGGATGCTCTTCTCGGCCACCCTCGACGGCGGCGTGGACAAGCTGGTGCGCCGCTTCCTCAGCAACCCGGTCTCGCACTCGGTCGACCCGGGCACCGCCACGGTGACCGCGATGACCCACCACGTGCTGCACGTCGACGCGGTGGACAAGCCCACCGCGCTGACCTGGATCGCCGCCCGCGAGGGCCGCACCATCCTGTTCATGGGCACCAAGCACCGCGCCGACCGGCTCGCCCGCCAGTTGCTGGCCAAGGGGGTACGCGCGGCCGCGCTGCACGGCGGCAAGTCGCAGCCGCAGCGCACCCGGATCCTGGAGCAGTTCCGCACCGGGCAGGTGACGGCGCTGGTCGCCACCGACGTGGCGGCCCGGGGCATCCACGTCGACGGGCTCGACATGGTGGTCAACGTGGACCCGCCCACCGAGGCGAAGGACTACCTGCACCGCGGTGGGCGTACCGCCCGGGCGGGGGAGTCCGGTACGGTCGTCACCCTGGTCCTGCCGGAGCAGCGCCGGGACGTGTCCCGGCTGATGTCGACCGCCGGCATCCGTCCGGAGTCCGTCCAGGTGCGCCCCGGCGACGAGGCCCTGGCCCGGGTGACCGGCGCCCGGGAGCCGTCCGGCGTGCCGGTGACGATCGCGCCGCCCGCACCGCAGGCCGCCTCCGCCGGATCTGCCGGCGGCCGGTCGGCCGGCCGCGCCGGTGAGGGCGGCCGGGCTCCGCACCGCGCCTCGGGGCGGCCCCGCCGCTCGCGTCGCCCCCGCGCCCCGCACGCCTCCTGACCAACCCTCCGCCTTCCGCTCAGCCGTCGGCTCCGGGCACCCGTGCCCGGAGCCGACGGCTGAGTCTGGAATCAGCGAACGTTACGTCCGATCGGCGACTGTTTCCGCCGCCGGGGGTGGTGAAAGCTGAGAGCGGGGGAAGATCCGGGCGGGACCGCCCGGCATGGGAGGGGTGACCATGGCGGGCGACGCCGGCTCGGGCGCGGCGCGGGAACTGTTGCTGGTGCTCGCGGTGGCGCTGGCCGGGCTGCTGCTCGCCGTGGTCGCGGTGTTCACGCCGTGGCACGCCACCCCGGACGGGGCCGCGCCAGCCGCTCCGGTCGAGCTTCGCAGCCCGACGGAGCGGCCGGTGCCCACCGTCGGCTGACCGTCGCCGGGCCCCGCCTGCCCGTCGCCGGAGGAGCCGGTGCGCGGTCAGCGCGCGCGGGTCTCCCCGGCGCCGGCCGGGAAGTGTTCCGCCCCCAGCAGGTCGGCGAGGGTGGTCCGGTCGACCACCAGGGCGATCGCGCCGTGCACGGCCAGCCAGACGTCCCGCAGGCCGGTCGCCACACCCGCGTAGCCGGCCCGCTCGGCCGGCAGCCCGCGGACGGTCGTCAGGGACCCGCCGATCGCGCGGAGCACGTCGCCGACGCTGATCTCCACCGCCGGGCGGGCCAGGGCGTACCCGCCCTCGGTGCCCCGGTGGCTCACCAGCAGGCCGGCCCGGCGCAGGTCGACCAGGATGCCCTGGAGAAAGCTCAGCGGGATGCCCTGGCTGTCCGCCAGCGTCCCCGCCTTGACCAGCTCGCCGCCGCCGACCGGAGCCGCGGCGGCGACGGCGAGCATGGCCCGGAGCGCGTAGTCACTGCGCGCGGAGACGTACACGTCACTGACCCGCCTGGTCCAACACGCCCCAGCGACGCCGGATCGCCTTGTCCGCCGCCCCGAACGCGGCGTCCACCGCCAGGCCCAGCACCAGGATCACGATCATCGTGGAGATCAGCCAGGGCGAGTCGGAGAGTTCCCGCGAGTAGGTCAGCTGCGCGCCCAGCGAGGTCTGCGAGATGCCGACCACGATCAGCTCGCCGGCCATCAGGCTGCGCCAGGAGAACGCCCAGCCCTGCTTGAGACCGGCCACGATGGCCGGCAGCGCGGCGGGCGCGATGACGTACCGGTACAGGTTGAGCCCTCGGGCGCCGAGGTTGCGGCCGGCGCGCAGCAGCAGCGGCGGCACGTAGTCCACACCGGCGATCACGCCGTTGGCGATGGACGGCGCGGCGCCGAGCACCACCACGAAGAAGATGGCCTTCTCGCTCAGCTCGAACAGCAGGATCGCCAGCGGGAACCAGGCGATCGACGGCATCGTCTGCAACGCGGTGATCATCGAGCCGATCGCGGCCCGCAGGATCCGCGACCGGGCCACCGCGAGGCCGAGCAGCAGGCCGACGGCGACCGAGAAGACGTAGCCGAGGGCCGCCCGGCGCAGGGTGGTGACCAGCCCCTCCCAGAGTTGGACGCCGCTGACCTGCCGGAGCAGCTCCTGACCCACGGCGACCGGGCCCGGCAACGAGTACTCGGGCTTCCAGCCGGTCCAGACCACGACCTGCCAGGCGCCGACGGCGAGGACGAGCGCGGCCAGCTTCGGCCAGGTCGCCGCCCAGAGCCGGCTGGCCCTCGTGCGGCTCTTCTCCCGACCGGCCAGCTCCAGGGCGTCCAGCCCGGAGATCTCCGCGTCGGTACGCGCGACGGCGGCGAGGGTGTCACCGGCCATGGCGGCCCACCTCCGTACGCAGGCGGCCGGTGACCTCGGCGGCGATCGCGGCGACCTCGGGGGAGTCGATGCGGCGCGGCCGGGGCACGTCGACCGGGGTGGACCAGATGATCCGGCCCGGCCGGCTGGAGAGCAGGATGATCCGGTCGGCGAGCCGGGCCGCCTCGCGGACGTTGTGCGTCACGAAGAGCACGGTGAGCCGCCGCTCGGTCCAGATCCGTTCCAGCTCGTCGTGCAGGATGTCCCGGGTCATCGCGTCCAGCGCGCCGAACGGCTCGTCCATCAGCAGCACCGGCGTGTCCAGGGCGAGGGTGCGGGCCAACGCCACCCGCTGGCGCATGCCGCCGGACAGTTCGTGCGGGCGCTTGCGACCGAAGTCGGCCAGGTGGACCGTGCCGAGCAGTTCGGCGACCCGCTCCCGCCGCGCCGCCCGGGGCAGCCCGCGCAGTTTCAGCGGCACCTCGACGTTGCCCTCGACGGTGAGCCAGGGGAAGAGGGCGGGCTCCTGGAACATCAGTCCCGGGTCGACGCCCTCGTCGAGGGTGATCCGCCCGCCGCTGGGCCGGTCGAGGCCGGCGACCAGGTTGAGCAGGGTGCTCTTGCCGCAGCCGGAGGCCCCGACCAGGCAGACGAACTCGCCGGGCGCGACGTCGAGGGAGACCCCGTCCAGGGCGACGACGGCGTTCGCCCCGCGCCCGTACACCTTGGTGACGCCGTGCAGCGCGACCGAGCCGGTCGCGCTGCGTGGCGTCGTCGTGGTCGACGTCATGGTTGGACGACCTCGGGCCTGCCCTGGCCCTTCAGCACCTCGTTGAGGTAGGCCAGGTCGTAGAGACCGTCGAGGCTGACCGGCTGGGTCAGGCCGACCGCGACGGCGTGGTCGAGCCCGGTCTTCAGCGACGTGGCGATCGGGTCGTTGGTGAACTCCAGCGTCGGCCAGGCCTGCTTGATCAGCTTGAGGTCGAGGGGCTTGCCGCTGATCTTTCCGATGTGGTCGGAGATGGCCCGGTGCGTCTCGTCGGGCTTGGTGTTGACGAACTCGTTGGCCGCCACCTGGCCCTGGACCAGCTTCTTGACCACGTCCGGGTGGGCCTTGAGGAACTTGGTGCTGACGATCAGGTTGGTGATCACGAACTTCCGGTCCGGCCAGAGGTCGCGCTCGTCGACGAGCACCTTGCCGCCCGCGTTGACCAGCCGGGACACGAACGGCTCGGGCACCCAGGCGCCGTCGACGGCCCCGCTGTTGAACGTCTCCACCGTCTGGGCGTTCTCCTGCGGGATGATCTTGACATCGCCGCCGCCCTCCTTGGTCGTCGTGAGGCCCTTCTCCTTGAGCCAGTAGCGGATGGCCACGTCCTGGGTGTTGCCCAGCTGCGGGGTCGCGATCTTCTTGCCCCGGAGCTGCTCCACGGAGGTGATCTCGGGCTTGACCACGAGCGCGACGCCGCCGGAGGCCGCGCCGGAGATGACGCGGACCGCCTCGCCCTTCGACTTCGAGAAGGCGTTCACGGTGGGGTTCGGGCCGATGTACGTGGCGTCGAGCGCGCCGGAGAAGATCGCCTCGATGGCGGCGGGGCCGGCGTTGAAGGTCTTCGTCTCCAGCTTGACGTCGCCGCCGAGCTTTTCGGCGAAGATGCCCTTCTCCACGCCGACCACGGCCGGCGCGTGGGTGATGTTGGGGAAGTAGCCGAGCCGCAGCGTCGTCGGGCCGGAGCCGCCGCCCGCGCCCTCGCTGTCGTCGCCGCAGGCGGCGGCGGTGCCCAGGGTCGCCACGCCGACGACGGCGAGGGTGGCCAGGGAGACCCACCGACGCATGGGGAGCCGTCTCATCGTCCATCCAATCCGCAGTATTCCTACTTAGTTGGTAGGAAGACTGGGGCAGGCGGTGAAGTGGCGTCAAGGGCCAACCACATGCCGGGATCCGCGTCCCATAAAAAGCGGCTATCTCTACTGGTTGGATGTGCTTTGCGGCCGGTCTTCCCGGCGCCGTAGCCGGCCGCCGGGGCGGCGGCGCAAGACGCCCCGGGTGCCGGTCGGGGCGGCAGGCGAGAGGTCGCCGGTGGCGGGGGTGCCGACGCGCTAGGGTCGATCCCGTGGCGGCGCGGAGATCGAGAATTCCAGCGACGAAGTACCCGGTCGAGCGGTTCACGCTCGACAACGGCCTGCGGGTGGTCCTGACCCCCGACCGCAGCGCCCCGGTGATCGGGGTGGCGGTCGTCTACGACGTCGGCATCCGCTCCGAACCCGAGGGGCGCACCGGCTTCGCCCACCTCTTCGAGCACCTCATGTTCCAGGGCTCCGAGAACCTGGAGAAGCTGGCGCACTTCCGGCACGTGCAGGGGGCGGGCGGCACCTTCAACGGCTCCACCCACCTGGACTACACCGACTACTTCGAGACCCTGCCGAGCAACGCCCTGGAGCGGGCGCTGTTCCTTGAGGCCGACCGGATGCGCGGCCCCCGGCTGACCGAGGAGAACCTGCGCAACCAGGTCGACGTGGTCAAGGAGGAGATCCGGGTAAACGTCCTCAACCGCCCGTACGGCGGCTTCCCCTGGTTGACCCTGCCACCGGTCATGTTCGACACCTTCCCGAACGCGCACGACGGCTACGGCTCCTTCGTCGACCTGGAGTCGGCCACCGTCCCCGACGCCGCCGACTTCTTCCGCCGCTACTACGCGAGCGGCAACGCGGTGCTGGCGGTCAGCGGTGACATCGACGTCGCCGAGGCGACGACGCTGATCGAGCGGCACTTCGGCGACGTGCCGGCGCGTCCCGCCCCGAAACGGCCAGACTTCGCCGAGCCCGACCTGACCGGGGAGCGGCGCACCTCGTACACCGACGAGTTGGCCCCGCTGCCGGCGGTGGCCGGCGCCTGGCGGGTGCCCGACCCGATCACCGACTTCGCCGCCTACCTGCCGTACGTCGTGCTGGCCGAGGTGCTCACCGACGGCGACGCGTCCCGGCTGGTCGAGCGGCTGGTCCAGCGGGACCGGGCGGTGACCAGCCTCGGCGGCTACGTCGGCTTCATGGGCGACCCGTTCGACGTGCGGGACCCGACGGCGCTGCTGCTCCAGGCGCACCTGCCGCCCGGCGGGGACGTGGACAAGGTGCTGCGCACCATCGACGAGGAGCTGGACCGGCTGGCCACCGACGGCGTGGCCGAGGGGGAACTGGCCCGCACCCAGGCCCGGATGGCGACCCACCTGCTGCGCGACACCGACGCGGTGCTCGGCCGGGCGTTGCAGATGGCCGTGCTGGAGCAGCAGCGCGGCGAGCCGGGGCTGCTCAACGACCTGCCCCGGCTCGTCGGCGAGGTCACCGACGAGCAGGTCCGCGCCGCCGCGGCCACCCTGCGGCCCGAGCGCCGGGCGTCCATCGAGGTCATCCCAGGAGGGGCCAAATGAGCGTGACCGCACCGGCCGCGCCCCGGGCGCTGCCGCCGCTCGGCCCGAACCGCAGGCTCAAGCTGCCGAAGCAGGCCGAGCGCACGCTGGGCAACGGGCTGACCGTGATCGCCGTACGCCGGCCGGCGGTGCCGCTGGTGGAGGTGCGGCTGTGGATGCCGTTCGGCCGCACCCACCTCGCCCGGGGCGCCATGCTCGCGCAGACGCTGCTCTCCGGCACTCAGACCATGTCCAGCGTGCAGATCGCGGCCGAGTTGCAGAAGGTCGGCGGCGGGCTCTCCGCCGGGATCGACCCGGACCGGTTGATGCTCTCCGGCGCCGGGCTGGTCACCGGGCTGGACCGGATGCTGGAGATCCTCGCCGAGGTGCTGACCGACGCGGCCTACCCGAACGACGACGTCGCCACGGAGCGGGACCGGCTGGTGGACCGTATCCACGTGGCGCGGAGCCAGCCGGCGCACCTGGCCCGCACCGCCCTGCTCCGACGGGTCTACGGCAGCCACCCGTACGCGGTGCAGACCCCCGAACCGGAGGCGGTCCGGGCGGTCCGGCCGGGAGTGCTGCGGACCCTGCACGCCCAGCGGGTGCACCCCGCCGACGCCGTGCTCGTGCTGGTCGGTGACGTGCAGCCGGACCGGGCGCTGGACGCCGCCGAGAAGGCGCTGTCCGGGTGGACCGGCGCCGGGCACACCGCCGACCTGCCGCCCGCCCCGCCGCTGGAGCCCGGGCCGCTGCTGCTGGTCGACCGCCCGGGGGCGGTGCAGTCCTCGCTGCGGATCGCGCTGCCGGCGGTGCCCCGCACCCACCCGGACCACGCCGCGCTGCAACTGGCCAACCTGATCTTCGGTGGCTACTTCTCCTCCCGCTGGGTGGAGAACATCCGCGAGGACAAGGGCTACACGTACGGGGGGCACTCCCTCGTCGAGCACTCGGTGGCCGGGTCGGTGCTGGTCGCCGCCGTCGACGTGGCCACCGAGGTGACCGGGCCGGCGCTGCTGGAGACGACGTACGAACTCGGCCGGCTGGCCTCCCTCCCGCCCCGCGAGGACGAGCTGGAGCAGGCCCGCCAGTACGCCCTCGGCACCCTCCAGCTGGGGATGTCCACCCAGGCCGGGCTCGCCTCGCTGACCAGCGCGTACGCCGGCAGCGGGCTGCGCCTGGAGTTCCTGGCCGAGCACGCCGCCCGGCTGGCGAAGGCGACCGTGGCCGACGTGGCCGAGGCGGCGGCCCGCTACCTCGCCCCGGCGCGGGCGGTCACCGTGGTGCTGGGCGACGCCGAACGGATCGGGCCGCAGGTGGCGGCGCTGGCCCCGGTCACCACCGAGCCGGCGCGACCGTGAGCGGGGAGCCCGCGCCGCCGCTGGCTCGGTCCACCCTGGACCGGGCGGCCCACCGGCGCACCGACCCCGGGTGGCTGGCGCAGGCGTGGAGCCGGGCCCGGGTGCTGGTGCTCGACTCCGCTGACGGCGGCCGGGCGCTGGTGCGTACCGACACGTCGCCGCCGAGGCTGGTGCTTGTCGATCCGGCCGGGCTGCCCGAGCCGACGTCGCCGATGTTCCTCGGCGTCGAGCCGGACGGGGTGCCGGTCTTCGCCGTGGACGCCCCGCTGCCGGCGGTGTCCGGGGCCCGGGCGGCGCATCTGCGGGAGGTCGGGCACCTGCTCGGCGACCGCGACGCCGGGCTGTTCACCACCGCGCTGGCGCTGGTCAACTGGCACCTGCGGCACCGCTACTCGTCGGCCACCGGGCACCCGACCGAGGTGGACGAGGCCGGCTGGTCCCGGGTCGACCCGGCCGGGGAGCGGATCTGGCCGCGTACCGATCCCGCCATGATCGTGCTGGTGCACGACGGCGTTCCTGGCCTGGACGGGCGGTGCCTGCTCGGCAACAACGCCACCTGGCCGCACACCGCCGGCGAACGCCGGTTCTCCTGCCTCGCCGGCTACGTCGAGCCGGGGGAGTCGGCCGAGGCCGCGGTGCTGCGCGAGGTCCGCGAGGAGGTCGGCGTCCCGGTCGACGACATCGCGTACGCGGGCAGCCAGGCGTGGCCGTTTCCCGGCTCCCTGATGCTCGGCTTCCTCGCCACCGCGGATCCGGAGCATCCGGTGCAGGTGGATCCGACGGAGATCGCGTTCGCCCGGTGGTTCTCCCGCAGGGAGATCGGCGCGGCCCTGGCGGGACGGCCGGTGGAGGTCGGCGGGGCACGCCTGGTGCTGCCGCCGCCGTCGTCGATCGCGCTTTTCCTGATCCACCGCTGGCTCGACGGGCACTGCTGAGCCGGTCTCCGCCGCCCGCGAGCGCGCCGGTGGCCGGGGGTCGTGCGGTCCCGGCCCGTGACCGCCGTTGCCGCGACGGTCACGGACCGGGAACACGGGCCGCCGTGGTCGGCTGGGCAAAGGAGCACGGCGGGGGAGCCGGTCCGACCACGACGGACGTCTGGGTGCGGGTCAGCTGCCTCGGTCGTCGGGTGCGGCCCGCCGTCCGCGGCCCGGCTCGTCGAGCGGGAGCACCTTGACCCGCTGCTTGCCGGAGCGGACCGCGCCGACCGTGGCGAGGGCCCGGGCCAGCAGCAGCGCGGCGTCGCGCTCCTCGGCGTGCACGATCTGGCGGCGCGGCTCGGGCGTGGTGGTCTCGTCGCGGAGTCGGTCACCGCACGCCCAGGCGGCGGCGATGTCCACGTCGGCGGCGGCGCGGATGTCGGTGCGAACGATCAGGAACCGCATGCGGGTCTCCGGATGAATCGCGAGGGTGGGGAACGGGTGGAAGTTCCACGTCACTCTGCCGTCATGTTACGCCGCGCGGTCGTCTCATCAAGTGAAACGCGGCGATTGGTCCGGAGGCTCATCCGATCAGCGGATGCCTGGTCGGCGGGGTGGTGCGGCGCAGACGCGACGGGGCCGCCGGCACGCTGCCGGCGGCCCCGCGACGGTCGACGGATCAGTTCAGGTCGAACTGTCCGTTCTTCGCGCCGGCGATGAAGCCCAGCCAGCCCGCCCGGTTGAACAGCAGCACCGGACCGCCCTGGTCCTTGCTGTCCCGCAGGGCCACCGCGACCGGCCCGGTCCTCAGTGGTGCGACCTCGACGCAGTTCGAGGTCTGGCTGCGCGTGCTCTTACGCCACGGGGCGTCCGCGAGCTGGGCGAGTACGGACGGCGTGTTGCGGATCTCGTTCATCGTGCCACTCCTGAGGTGAACTGCTCCGATGGAACGAGTGGCGCCGCACGACCCGACGGTGGGCCCCCGTGCTCACCGGTCCGTCAGGCGCCCGGAATGCCGGCGGCGTTGGGTCGGCGCCGTTGCCGGCCCGTACGCCACCGTGGACGCGGTCGCCGTGCCGGGCAGCCGCCCCGTCGCCTCGATCAGCCAGGAGAGGGTGTCCGATTCGGAGAGCGCCGCCGTGCATAGCCACTCGAACACCACTTTATAGCGATTTAGGGCGTTTACCTCGGTCGACATGACGTCGGTGAACCCCCCTTCGATGGCCAGCGTCTCCGGATCGAGCGGATCCGCGAACCGGTAGAGCGAGAACGCGGTCGGCGGGAGGTACCAGTCGCCGATCTGGGTGTCGCGCGGCAGCACGTGCAGCGTGACGTTCGGCAGCATCGCCAGTTCGCAGAGCTGCACCAGCTGCGCGCGCAGCACCTCCGGCGGCCCGGTCCGGCCGCCGAGCGCCGCCTCCTCCAGCACCGCCGTGTAACGGGGCGCGTCGGTCGCGCGGGTGAGCAGCGACTGCCGGGCCAGCCGGGCCCGCACCTCGGTGTCGATGTCCTCACCGGCCTCCGGGTCGCCGGCCTCCTCGTCGACCTGCCGGGCCGAGGCGATCCGCACCGACGCGTAGTCCGGCGTCTGGAGCAGGCCCGGCACCAGGACCGGGTTGTATTCCGAGATCTCCGCGCAGCCCGCCTCCAGCTCGGCGAAGCTGCGCTGCTGCTGGGTCATCACCGGGTAGTTGCGCAGCCAGCCGCGGATGTCGCCGGCCTCCTCGGTGATGCCGAGGAGTTCCCGGCGCAGCGCCTCGTCGGCGCCGTAGAGATCCAGCAGCACGCGGACGTCGTCCGGGTCCGGGCGGCTGCGGCCGTTCTCCAGCCGGGACAACTTGGACGCGGACGCCCAGCCGATCCGCTCGATGACCTGGTCTCCCGTGAGACCCGCGGCCTCGCGCAGCCGGCGCAGCTCGGTGCCCAACCTGCGGCGGCGCAGGATCGGGCTGGGTGAGGCAGGAGGCACGACGTCCTCTTTTCCGTGGACCGCCGCAGACGCGACGGTAACTGTATGAAATTCGCCCCCCACGGTCAGTATGGACGGCGCGCCTCCCGCCGGAGGTCCCGGTGGGGGCGTGTCTCGCAGAAAAGAGGACCGTGGAAGGGCACGGCGTCCGGTAGGACGCCGTCGGCCCGACCGCGCCACCCCAGACCGCGCCACGCCGCGCACCACCCCCGCCGGAGGGACCCCATGCGCACCGTCCTGCGCCGCCCGGATTTCCGCCTGCTCTTCGGCGGCCTGCTCGCCAGCATGGCCGCCGAGTCGATCCTGTTGCTGGCCCTCGCCATCTGGGTGAAGGACCTGACCGGGTCGGACGGGCTGGCCGGCGCCACCATCTTCGCGGTCATCGCCCCGATGACCCTGGCCCCGCTGGTGGGGTGGATCGTCGACCGCTACCCCCGGCGCCCGTTCTTCGTGGCGGCGAACCTGGTGACGGCCGTGCTGCTCACCCCGCTCCTCGTGGTGCGGGACCGGACCGACGTGTGGATCATCTACGTGGTGGCGGCCCTCTACGGCCTGTCGTACATCACCCTCAGCGCGGTGCTCAGCGGCCTGATCCGGCAGCTCGTGCCGGTGGAGCTGCTGGCCGACGCCAACGGCGTGCTCCAGACCGTGCGCCAGGGGCTGCGGCTGATCGGCCCGCTGGCCGGCGCCGGGCTCTACGCCGCCGTCGGCGGCTGGATGCTGGCCGTGATCGGGATGGTCGGCTTCCTGTCGGCGGCCGTCGTGGTGGGCCTGATCCGCACGACGGAGACGCCGTCCACCGGGCCCGGGCTGCGCTGGCCGGCCGAGGTGAGCGCCGGGCTGCGCCACCTGGCCGGGGAGCCGGCGCTGCGCCGGGCGCTGCTCGGCTACGGGCTGGGATCGCTGGCGATGGGCTTCAGCGAGTCGTTGATCTTCGCGTACGTCGACCAGGGGCTGCGCCGGGACGCCGCGTTCGTCGGTGTGCTGGTCACCGTGCAGGGCATCGGCGGACTGGTCGGCGGGCTGCTCTCCCCGGCCGTGGTGCGCCGCGCCGGCGAGGTGGGCACGCTCGCCGCCGGGGTGGCGTTCTTCGGTCCGGCCTCGCTGGCGCTGGTGTACCCGAACCTCTGGCTCGGCTTCGTCGCCGTACTGCTGGCCGGGGTGTCGCTGCCGCTGACGATGGTCGGGCTGCACACGCTGATCCAGCGGCGTACCCCACAGGCGCTGCTCGGCCGGGTCGCCGCGGCCTCGGAGGCCGTGGTCAGCGGCCCGCAGGCGCTCTCGATCGGCGCGGGGGCGCTGCTCGTCGGGGTGCTGGACTACCGCGTCCTGTTCGCCCTGATCGGGGTGGCCACCCTGCTCGCCGGCGGCTACCTCTGGCACGGCCGCACGCTCAGCCCGCCGCCACCCGTCCGGATCCCCGCCCCCCGCCGGCCCGCCGAGGGGTCCGCCGCCGTCGGCCCGGCCGCCGCCCAGGAGGTGGTCGGCACGACCCCACCGGGCCCGGCGCGCTGACGCCGGCCCGCCGGGGGCGCAGGGCGCTGCCCGGCCGGGCACCTCCCCAGGGCGCGGCGAACGGGGAGGCGGCCAGGACGCGACGAGCGGCCGGCCCGGGTGGGCGGCCGCTCGTCGGTGGTGCTGCGTCCGGTCAGGCGTCGATCGTGGCCAGGTGCTGCTTGACCTGGGTGATCGAGGGGTTGGTCAGGGCGCTGCCGTCGGCGAAACGCAGCGTCGGGACGGTCTGGTTGCCGCCGTTGACGCTCATCACGAACTCCGCGGCCTTCGGGTCCTGCTCGATGTCGACCACCTCGTAGCCGATGCCCTCCCGGTCGAGCTGCGACTTCAGCCGGTGGCAGTAGCCGCACCAGGGGGTCGAGTACATCGTCAGCATGGTCAGATCCTCCAACGGTCCGCGTGGCGGCTTGCCGATCAAGCCCAGGCTAATCGCTGCAACGTCTGGCGGAGCTGAGACAATTCCTCGCTGTGGTGGTTCACTCAGCATCCGAACGCGTGCTCGCCGGGCTCGACCCCGAGCAGCGCTCGGCGGTGACCGCCCCCGCCGGCCCGGTCTGTATCCTGGCCGGCGCCGGCACCGGCAAGACCCGCGCGGTCACCTCCCGGATCGCCCACCGGGCGCTCTCCGGGGAGATCTCCGCCCGGCACGTGCTCGCGGTGACCTTCACGGCCCGCGCCGCCGCCGAGATGCGCGCCCGGCTCACCGCGCTCGGGGTGGGTGGCGTCCAGGCGCGCACCTTCCACGCCGCCGCGCTGCGCCAGGTGCGCTACTTCGCGCCCCGGCTGCTCCAGGGGCGGGCCATGCCAGAGCTGCTGGACAGCAAGGTCCGGCTGGTCACCCTCGCCGCGGCCAAGGCCGGCCTGCGTACCGACCGGGCGGCCGCCCGGGACCTCGCCGGCGAGATCGAGTGGGCGAAGTCGTCGCTGGTGGAGCCGGGGGAGTACGTCGTCGCGGCGGCGAAGGCGATGCGGGACACCCCGCACGAGCCGGCCCGCGTCGCCGAGGTCTTCGCGGCGTACGAGCGGCTCAAGCGCTCCAACGGGGTGATCGACTTCGAGGACATGCTGCGCGCCGCGGTCTGGGGCATCGAGGAGCACCGGGACGTCGCCGAGCAGGTACGCGCCCAGTACCGGCACTTCGTCGTCGACGAGTACCAGGACGTCAACCCCCTCCAGCAGCGGCTGCTCCAGGCGTGGCTGGGCGGGCGGGACGACCTGACCGTGGTCGGCGACGCCAGCCAGACGATCTACTCGTTCACCGGGGCCACCTCGTCGTACCTGGTCGACTTCCCGCGCCGGTACCGGGGCGCGACAGTGGTCCGGCTGGTCCGCGACTACCGCTCCACCCCGCAGGTCGTCGGGCTGGCCAACGCGGTGATCTCCCAGGCGCGGGGCGCCGAGGCCCGGCTGCGCCTGGAGCTGGTCGGCCAGCGCCCGCCCGGCCCCGAACCGGAGCTGCGGATCTTCACCGACGAGCCGGCCGAGGCCAACGCGGTGGCCGCCCGCTGCCGCGCCCTGGTCGACGGCGGCACCCCGGCGAAGGAGATCGCCGTGCTGTTCCGGACCAACGCGCAGTCCGAGGCGTACGAGAAGGCGCTGACCGAGGCGCAGGTGCCGTACGTGGTGCAGGGGGCCGAGCGGTTCTTCGAGCGCGCCGAGGTGCGGCAGGCGATGGTCGCCCTGCGGGCCGCCACCCGGTCGATCCCCGGGGAGACCCCGCTGCCCGCCGCCGTGGTGGAGGCGCTCACCGCGGTCGGCTGGGCCCCTGACGCCGCCCCGGCCGGTGGCGCCGCCCGCGAGCGGTGGGAGGCGCTCGCCGCGCTGGTGCAACTCGCCGAGGAGTACGCGGCCACCCCGCAGGTGGTGCCGATCGGGCCCGCCGCCTCGGTCGAGCGCCCCGTCACCCTGGCCGACTTCAACGACGAGCTGGCCCGCCGGGCCGCCGCACAGCACGTGCCGACGGTCGACGGGGTGACCCTGGCCTCGCTGCACTCCGCCAAGGGCCTGGAGTGGGACGCGGTCTTCCTGGTCGGCCTCTCCGAGGGCACCCTGCCCACCACGTACGCCAAGACCGTCGAACAGGTCGAGGAGGAGCGCCGGCTGCTCTACGTCGGCGTTACCCGGGCGAGGGAGTGGCTCTGGCTGTCGTACGCCTCGGCCCGCTCCCCGGGCGGGCGGGCCCGGCGGCCCTCGCGGTTCCTGCCGCAGCTCGACCGCTCCAGCGGGGTGGAGCGGGCCGGGGCCGCTCCGGCAGCGCGCCGGCCGGAGCGCCGTCGGACCCAGATCGTCTCCTGCCGGATCTGCGGCGCCACCCTGCTCGCCGGGCCGGACCGCAAGCTCGGCCGCTGCCCCACCTGCCCCTCGGACATCGACGAGGAGCTGCACGAACGGCTGCACGAGTGGCGCCAGCGGGTGGCCGGTGGGCAGCGGGTACCGGCCTATGTGGTCTTCACCGACGCCACTCTGGTCGCGCTCGCGGAACGGCGCCCCGGCCGGGCGGAGGAGCTGATCGCCATCGCCGGCATCGGGCCCCGGAAACTCGGCCTCTACGGGGAGGCGGTGCTGGCGCTGGTGGCGGGCGCGGCGGTCGACGACGTCTGCCCGGAGAAAACTTTCGAAATCTCGCCGTAAATTCGTTTGCCCTCGCCCCGTGGCGAGGAATAGCCTCATGACACACCTCGCGAGCGGCGCCATTCGGGCTGCTCACGAGGGGTAGAGACCGTATCGGCACGAGTGAACGTCAGAGGAGGTGGCCCCGATGGAGATCGTCTACATCAACGAGCGTCCGGCGGCGCTGCCCGCTGTCGTCGCTCCGTTGTCGGCTGTCCGGGTGGCCCTCGCCGCTGCGCGACCGTCGGTTTCCCAGGTGCACCGTGTCGAGGCTCAGGCCGAGCTGATTCTCGCCACCGCGCCAAACGGAAACCAGGGGACCAGTGGCTTCACGGGCAAGGGCGTCGATGCTGTCAAGCGTCACATGGACGTCCGCGGAGTTCCACCTCGAGGTAGACCGGTCTGATCTTCAGACACCGGCTCACCTCGAGGCCGCGGAACCCGCTACCGGGATCCGCGGCCTCAGTTTTTTGCCCGCCAAGTACGTCGGAAATGCGATCCACGAGATCGAAGTGAGAGAGAGGTGACCGGGCGATGAGTCTGGCGTTGGCCCCACTCGACGTGAGCGTCGAGGTGGAGGCGAACCTGCCCTGCCGGAAGTTCGACCCCGACCTGTGGTTCTCCGACTCGCCCGCCGAGCTCGAGCTGGCCAAGTCGCTCTGCGGGGACTGCCCGCTGCGCGTCGAGTGCCTGGCCGGGGCGGTGGAGCGGGCCGAGCCCTGGGGCGTCTGGGGCGGCGAGATCTTCGAGCGTGGCGCGGTCGTCCCGCGCAAGCGGCCCCGTGGCCGTCCGCGCAAGGAGGACCTCGCCCGCGACGCGGCGCTCCGGGTCGAGGCCGAGGCACGACTGGCGGCCAGTGGGCTGTCCGAGTCGCGCACCACGGTCCGGCTGGCGGCCTGACATGCACCCGATCCAACCCACCCACGCCGGTGTCACGCCGGCGACGAGAGAGCTGACCACCATGCTGAACGTTCTTGACGGAGTCGCCGAGATGCAACTACTTCACGAAGCGCTGTCCCGGGCTCGAATGCGCCGGCCTCAGGCCGGTCGTACCACCACGAGCACTGAGGCAACCCTTTCCGCCCGTACCGTCGCCATGAACAGCCGCAACCGAGCGGCGCGCGACCTGGGCGTTCTCTAGTACCACACCGATAAGTCGAGGGGCGGTGGCCGAATTCCGGCCACCGCCCCTCGACGCGTTCCCGCCTCATGCCCTCTGTCGCGCCGCGCGCCGTGGCGCCTGTTCTGCGCCGCGCGGCGCGTCCGGTCGCGCGGCCGTCGCTCAGCCGCCCGCCGAGGGTTGGCCGGCCGACGGGGCGAAGCCGGGCAGCCAGCGCTCCAGGATGCCCCGGTAGGGCGCCTTCGCCTCCAGTTGGCAGAGCACGCCGATCGAGCCGAGCGTCACCCGGTGGATGAGCAGGTACGACGGCGGCAGGTTGAGCTGCCGGCTCAACTGGTACGCGGGGGAGCGGGGGCTGGCCAGCCGGGTCGCCTCCGTGCGCAGCCAGGCCCGGGTGAACCGGAACTCGTCGGCGGCGATGGGCTCCAGCATCGGACGGAGGAAGTCGAGCACGGCCTCGGCGTCGATCTCCTCGGTGGAACCGATGAAGCCCTCCGAGCGCAGGCCCGCCACCACCTCGTCGGCGTCGCCCCGCAGCGCCAGCGCGGCGATGCGGCCGATCGGCTCGGGCGTGCCCTCCGGCATCCGGGCCACCGCGCCGAAGTCGATCACGCCGAGCCGGCCGTCCGCCAGCAGCCGGAAGTTGCCCGGGTGCGGATCGGCGTGCAACAGCCCGGCCCGCTGCGGCGCGGACAGGTGCAGGATGGCCATCAGCCGGCCGGCCTCGTCGCGCTGCTCCTCCGTGCCCTCGCGGATGATCTCCGCCAGCGGGGTGCCCTCGACCCACTCGGTGACCAGGACCCGGGGCGACGCCGAGACCACCGCCGGGATGTGGATCTCCGGATCGTCCGCGTACGCGGCGGCGAAGGCGCGCTGCGACTCGGCCTCCAGCTCGTAGTCGAGTTCCTCGGTGATCCGTTCCCGCAGCTCCGCCAGGAGCGGCTTGACGTCCAGCCCGGGCTGGATCGCCCGGAACATCCCACCGAGGCGGGAGAGCTGCTTGAGGTCGGCGAGCAGGGCGTCGCCGGCGCCCGGATACTGGATCTTGACAGCCACGTCGCGGCTCTGCGGCGCGCCGGACGGCCCGTAGCCCGGCTCCCGCCACACCGCCCGGTGCACCTGGCCGATGCTGGCCGCGGCGGCGGGGGTGTCGTCGAACTCCACGAACCGGTCCCGCCAGTCGGGGCCGAGCTGCTCGGCGAGCACCTTGTGCACGCTGGCCGCCGGCAGCGGCGGTGCCGCCTCCTGGAGCTTTGTCAGCGCCTGCCGGTAGGGGGCGGCGATCTCCTCGGGCAGGGCGGCCTCGAAGACCGACAGCGCCTGCCCGAACTTCATCGCACCGCCCTTGAGCTGCCCCAACACGCTGAAGAGCTGCTCGGCGGTGCGTTGCTGGATCTCCGCGGAGATCACGTCGGAGGCGAGCCCCGTGACGCGCTTACCCATGCCGAGGACGGTCCGACCGGCGAAGCCGAGCGGCAGAGCGGCGAGCTTGGCGGTCCGGGACACGGCCCGGCGCGGGATGTCGGTCACCCGGCCATTGTTACCGACTCCGGGGGCCCGCGGCTGCTCTGCCGCCGGGCTGGGTGCCCCTCCCCACCTCCGCAGGCGTCACCGGCGCCGTCCCGAACAACCACAGGAGGGGTGCGGCGGCCACATCCGGCGGCGGAACCGCCCCGCCCCGGTGATCTCCACCGCGCAGCCCAGGGTCTCCGGGGTGCCCCCGTCGAGCTGCGCCAGCGCCTCGGCCGCCGCGTACGCCCCGGCCGCCAGGAGGGTCGCGGTGGCACACGCCTGCTCGCCCGCGCCCGTGGCGAGCTGGGCGGCCAGCGCCGGCCAGTCCGGGTCCCGGTCCGCCCGGTGCAGGTCGAGGCAGTTCAGGCAGGGACCGGCGGGCGGGCGGACGAGCGGGCCGACCACGGGCACGCCCTCCCGGAGGCCGAGCAACAGGTGCGGCTGGCGGCGCTGGGCGTGACCGGCGGCGAGCAGGGCGGCCGGCCGGTCCGTACCGAGCTGGACGACCAGGTCGACGCGGCCCCGCCGGAGCGGACCCGTGCCCGTGCCGGGGGCGGCCCGCTCGACGGCCTCGCGTACCGCCCGGGCGAGCGGACGGCCGAGCGCGGCGGCCGGGATGCCCGTGCCGACCAGGTCCGCCGGCCGCACCGGGCCGGCCAGGTCCGGGTGCACGTGCCCCACCCCCGCCTGGGCCAGCGCCAGGGCGACCGGGGCGCCGAGGCGGCCGGTGCCGCTGACCACCACCCGGGCGGCCAGCCGCCGGCGTAGCACCTGGGCGGGCGTGCCGGGCAGCCGCGCCGAGGCCAGGGCAAGCGCGTCCGCCTCGGCGGTGAGCCGGGTCCGCGGCGGGCCGGCCAGGTCCTTCGGCAGCAGGGTGTGCGCGGGTACGACCAGACCAGCGGCCCGCAGCGCGTCGAGCAGGGCACGGGCCTCGTCGGGGGCCACCTCGGCGGCGACGGCGTGCGCCAGGACCAGCCGTTCGCTACGGGTGCCGTCGAGCAGGTCGAGCAGGCGGGCGGCCCGGGGGTCGGCGATCTCCAGCAGCACGGCGCGGCCCGGCTCGACGCCGAGTTGGAGGGTGTGGCGGTCCCGCCAGAGTCGGGTGAGGCCCGGCAGCAGGACGGGACGGGGCAGTGTGGCTCGGCGCATGACACCGATCGTGACCGTGTCCGTGCTCACCGTCGATCGTTGTCCACAGGTGCGCGGTGCCCTGTCCAGGGCTGTCCACAGGAAATCCCGGGATATCCACAACCCGCCGGTAACCATGTCGGCGAGCCGACAGTGCGCGACGGGGTGCGCCGGCGGACGAGGTGCGGTCATGCCGGAGGGGGCGGCCGACGGCCGCCCCCTCCGGTGCATCCGTACGGGTCAGACCTTCGCCTTGCCCAGGATGCGGTTCACTGTTGTGCCGCAGACCGGACACTTGCCCTTGGCCATGTTCATCCCGGTCTTCGAGACCTCGACGCGGCCCTCGAAGTCCCGCTTCTCCTTGCACTTGACGCAGTAACCGTTGTAGGTCTGGGCCTGGTCGGCCACGGTGCCCTCCTCGTCTCGTCCGCCGGCCGATGCCGTCCCGGCGGGGGTTCCCGGCGGCGGGCCATTCGGGCACCGGCGCTGGGTCGTTCTCCCACGGCCACGCTCGTGACCGCTGGTCCGCGGACCCTACCCAGGTGTGGGCGGTTCCATGTCAGCTGTGCTTCGTCACTGTGAGCAAGTCGACGTCGAGAGTGTGCATGGCGAATTACGTCGGATAAGTCAGTTTGGCGGGGACACGCCGACCGAATCCGGCCAGATGCCCCGTGCGGGGCACCCCGAGCTGCGCCCGCCACGGAGATCACCTAACGTGGGGGTGCGCCCCGCCCGCACCCGGCGGAGGCCAGCGGCGCGACGCCTCCGTACCTGCGGACGGCCGCCACGAAGGGTGACGGCGACGAATCACCGTGGCCCGGCAGAAGATTTTTTGGGACTCCTGCCGACCAATCACCATTTTCCGGGCGGGTGTCGGGGTGTTGACCCTTGCGGACCCCTGGTCAGTACGCATTAGCTTTCCTTCGTGACAGGAATCCGAGGCTGCGCGGCCCGCTGATGGCAGGGGCGCGGAAGCCGGTCGTCGAAGTGCGGCGCAGCCAGCGTCGGCGACGCACGGTGTCCGCGTACCGCGACGGTGAACGGGTCGTCGTCCTCATCCCGGACCAGTTCTCCCGGGCCGAGGAGAGCGAGTGGGTCGACCGGATGCTCGCCCGGCTCGCCGCCCGGGAGGGGCGCCTCGCCCGGTCCGACGCCGAGCTGCTCGCCCGGGCCACCCGCCTGATCAAGCTCTACCTCGCCGAACACGGCGCGCAGGCCGTACCGACGAGCGTCCGCTGGGTCACCAACCAGAACGGCCGGTGGGGGTCCTGCACCCCGGACGACGGCACGATCCGCATCTCGCACCGCGTCCAGGGGCTGCCCGACTGGGTGATCGACTACGTGCTCCTGCACGAGCTCGCGCACCTCATCGTGCCCAGTCACAACGCGCGGTTCTGGGCGCTCGTCGCGCGCTACCCGAAGTCCGAGCGGGCGCGCGGCTACCTGGAGGGCGTCGCGGCGGCCTCGGGCACGCCGCTGACCGACTGACCCCCTCGGCACCACCGCCGGCCACCCGCCGTCCCGACCTCCGCCAACGCCTGCTGCCCGCGCCGGCTTCGTCCGCGCTGCCGGACGGAGCGGGCGAGATCTTGGTACGCGACGGCCCCTCCAGGGGTACGTTCCTGCCAAGATCTCGACGCGGCTCCGGCAGCCGGCTGCTCATGTCGGACGTCGCCGAGCGGGGGGACGCCGCCTCCGCTCGCCCGTGGGTCGTGGCTCCTGGCGTATCCGGCTAGGGTCGTGGGGTGGCCCGACGTGTGGTGGTGGCGTTGCTCGGACCGGTGACCTGGGCGCCGCCCGGCACCGACCCGGTGGACTGGCGGGCCGCGCTCGCCGAGGACGTGGTCGACCTGCTCGCCACGCTCAACGAGGTGGAGACGGCCGTTGCCGTCACCCGGGCGGACCGGGAGCTGGCCGACGCGGTGGTCTGGCCGGACACGGCCGTGTACGAGGTCCCCGAGGCGACCCCGAACGCGGTCTTCGCCGCCCTCGCCGGCACCGGCTACGACCAGGTGGCCGTGATCGCCGGCGACGCGCCCGACGTGCCGGGCCTGACCATCGGCAAGCTGCTGCGCCCACTCACCACCCGGCCGGTCGCGGTCGCCCCGGTCGAGGGCGGTGGACCGGGGCTGCTCGGCGTGGCCGCCCGGCTGCCCGTACCGGCGTGGCTGCCGGCGCTGGACCTGGACACCGCGCGGCCCGCGGCCGTGCGCGCGGCGGCGCCGCGACCCGGCGACCTGGCGGTGACCCCGGCCTGGCGGCGCCTGCGTGGGCCGGGCGACCTGGCGTTCCTCGACCCGGCCGTGGAGGGCTGGGAGACCACCCGCGCCCTGCTCTCCGGCACCGCGCAGCCCCGCTGAGCCGACTTGACCGCGGCGAGGGCCGCCCGAACCCCGGTGGGTCGGGCGGCCCTCGGCGTCGACGCGATCAGGGGCGGCTGGCGTCGCCGCCCTCGGGGTCGTCGTCCGGGCGCCGCTGCTCCGGCTCGCCCGGGGCCTTCTCCTCCGGGCCGCCCGGCGCGCTGAAGTCGAAGCTCTCCAACTCGCCGAGGTCCCACTCGGACATCGCGAAGGCCACCGGGTCGGCGAAGTCGTCGTCGGAGGGGAGCAGGTCGGGGTGGCCCCACAGGGCGTCCCGGCCGGCGATGCCCCGGTGCTCGGTCAGCGCCGCCCAGAGCGCCGCCGCCTCACGCAGCCGGCGCGGACGCAGCTCCAGGCCGACCAGCGCCGCGAAGGTCTGCTCGGCCGGGCCACCGGCGGCCCGGCGGCGGCGGAACGCCTCGCCGAGGCTCACCACGTTGGGCAGCCGGCCGCTCGCCGCGCTGTCGACCACGTGGCACACCCAGCCCTCGACCAGGGCCAGGGCGGTCTCGAGCCGGGCCAGCGAGGCCTTCTGCGCCGGGCTGTCCTCCGGGGTGAAGATGCCCTCAAGCGCGATCGCCTGCATCGACTCCGGGTCGGTCGGGTCGACCCGGCCCATCGCCTCCTCGATCGCCTCCCGGTTGACCCGGATGCCGGCCGCGTACATCTCGACGGCGTTGAGCACGTGCCCGCGCAGCCACGGCACGTGCTGGAAGAGCCGCTGATGGGCGGCCTCGCGCAGGGCGACGTAGAGGCGCACCTCGTCCTCGGGCAGCTCCAGGCCCTCGCCGTACGCCCGGATGTTGGCCGGGATCAGCGCGGCCGTGCCGGCCGGGCCGAGCGGCAGCCCGATGTCGCCGGCGGAGAGCACCTCCGCGGCGAGCGAGCCGAGCGCCTGGCCGAGCTGGCCGCCGAAGAGCGCGCCACCGAGGGTGGCGACCATCGACTGCATCGGGCCGAGCTGGGCGCGCGCCTCCGGCGGCACCAGGTCGCCCATCGCGCCGACCATCCGGCTGGCGACCGGGTCGCAGAGCTTGCGCCAGACGTCGAGCGTCTTGTAGATCCACTCGTTGCGGTTCCAGGCCAGCGAGGTCTGAATGCCCGAGGGCAGGGCGGAGGCCGGCTCCAGCCACAGGTCCGCGAGCCGCAACGCCTCCTCCACCGCGTTGCGCTCGAAGGGCGACACCGCCGGGTCGCCTGCGGCGGCGAGTTGGCTGGCGGCCACCTGCCGGGCCAGGTCCCAGTTGACCGGCCCGCTGCCCGACGCGGAGAGCAGGTGCTGCAACTGCGACATGAACTGCTGCATCTGCGCGGGATCGTTGGGGTCTGGTGGTTGCCCACCCGGGAGCGCGAAACCGAACGGAATATCAGGCACGACGTCTACGGTACGCGCGCCGCGCCCCAGGTAGCTGCCGCTGGCGTTGCGCTGAGGGCGAAGTCGCGATTCACCCACCGGAGGCCCCGATCCCGGTCGGTACGCTCTGCCGCATGAGACGTCGCGGCGTGACCGTCCTGCTCGGTGCTCTGCTCACCGCTCTGCTCAGCATCGGCGTGCTCGGCGCGCCCATCCCCTACGTGGTGCTCGGCCCGGGGCCGACCGTCAACACGCTCGGCAAGGAGAACGGCAAGGAGGTCATCCAGGTCACCGGCCGGGAGACGTCCACCTCCGCCGGCCAGCTCCGGCTGACCACGGTCGGGGTGCAGCCCTCGGTCAAGCTGCGCTCGGCGATCCAGGGCTGGTTCTCCGACGACGAGGCGGTGGTGCCCCGCGAGCTGGTGTACCCGCCGGGGGAGAGCCGCAAGCAGGTCGAGGAGCGCAACGCGGAGGACTTCCGGGCCTCGCAGACCAGCGCGGAGACCGCGGCGCTGCGGGAGCTGGGCTACCCGGTGCAGGTGGTGGTCAAGACCGTCGCCGCCGACGGGCCGGCGGCCGGCGTGCTCAAGCCCGGCGACGTGCTGACCTCGGTGGACGGGGAACCGGTCCCGCTGGCCACGCGCCTCACGGACCTGATCAGGGCGAAGCCGGCCGGGACCGCGCTGAGGATCGGCTACACCCGCGACGGCGCCGCCGCGACGGCGGCGGTCACCAGCCGGGAGCAGGACGGGCGACCCCGCATCGGGGTGGAGATCGAGCAGCAGCAGCCGCACCCGTTCACCCTGAACATCGACCTGGAGGACATCGGCGGGCCGAGCGCCGGCCTGATGTTCGCCCTCGGCATCGTGGACAAGCTGACCCCGGAGGACCTGACCGGCGGGAAGGTCATCGCCGGCACCGGCACGATCGACGACGCCGGCCGGGTCGGGCCGATCGGCGGCATCGCCCAGAAGCTGGTGGGCGCGAAGGAGGCCGGCGCGGTGGCGTTCCTGGTGCCGGCGGCGAACTGCGCCGAGGCCGTACGCAACCCGCAGCCCGGGCTGCCACTGCTGAAGGTCGGCTCGCTGGACGAGGCACTGACCGCGCTGGAGACCATGCGCGCCGGGGGCCAGCCGACCCGCTGCTGACCGCGGGCGCGGGCACTCCCGGCGTACGTGGCGGGCCCGCGCCGGCCGCCCCCTCCACCGACGCTTCCGCCGCGCGGCGCGACGCCGTGTGACCTTGGACCGACACGTTCAGGAACACCCCGTACTCTTGGTGCCTGGTCGGAGCCGATCACATCGAGCGTGCGGAGCCAACAGTGGTCATGAAGAGCAGTAGCCCCCTGCCGAGGATGAGCCGACGCGGACGCGTCACGATCGGTGTCCTGGTCGGGGTGTTCGTGCTCTTCACCCTGCTCGGCTGGGGTGTCCAGGCGTGGACGGACTGGCTGTGGTTCGACGAGGTCCGCTACACCGGGGTCTTCACGGGGGTGCTGACGACCCGGCTGCTGCTCTTCTTCGCCGTCGGCCTCGGCATGGCGCTGATAGTCGGCGGCAACCTCTGGCTGGCCCAGCGGCTGCGCCCCCGGATGCGCCCGCACTCGCCGGAGCAGGCCACCCTGGAGCGTTACCGGATGCTGCTGAGCCCCCGGCTCGGCCTGTGGATCACGCTGGTCGCCACCGTGGTCGGCCTCTTCGCCGGGCTGTCGGCGCAGAGCCGCTGGAACCAGTGGCTGCTCTTCCGCAACGGCGGGGACTTCGGCGTGAAGGACCCGGAGTTCGGCATCGACGTCGGCTTCTACGTCTTCCAGTTGCCGTTCCTGCGCTACCTGCTCGGCGTGGGCTTCACCGCGGTGGTGCTCTCCGTGATCGGCGCGCTCGCCGTGCACTACGTCTTCGGTGGCGTCCGCCTCCAGGGCGTCGGCGACCGGATGACCAACGCCGCCCGGGCCCACCTGAGCACGCTCGTCGCGGTCTTCGTCCTGCTCAAGGCGCTCGCGTACGTGCTGGACCGGCGCGCGATGCTGCTCGAGTACGGCAACGGCCCCGTCTACGGCGCCGGCTACGCCGACGTCAACGCGCTGCTGCCCGCCAAGGAGATCCTCGCCTACATCTCCATCGTCGTGGCGATCGCGATCATCGTCTTCTCCAACGCCTGGATGCGGAACCTGGTCTGGCCGGGCATCTCGCTCGCCCTGCTGGGCGTCTCCGCCGTCGCCATCGGCGGCGTCTACCCCTGGGCGGTGCAGACCTTCGAGGTCAAGCCCAGCGCGAAGGAGAAGGAGGCGCCGTACATCGAGCGGAGCATCAAGGCCACCCGCTCGGCGTTCGGCCTGGAGGCGGCCACCACCACGCCGTACGCGGCGAGCAACCTGAGGCCACCGGCGACCCTCGCCACGGACACCTCCGTGGTGCCGAACATCCGGCTGCTCGACCCGCAACTGGTCTCCGAGACGTACACCCAGCGCCAGCAGGTCCGGCAGTTCTACGACTTCGGCGAGAAGCTGGACGTCGACCGCTACGGGGTCAACGGCAAGGTGCAGGACTACGTGGTCGGCCTGCGCGAGGTCAACTACCGGCAGTTGACCCCCCAGCAGAACACCTGGATCAACCGGCACACCGTCTACACCCACGGCTACGGGCTGGTGGCGGCGCCCGGCAACCGGGTGGTCTGCGGCGGCCAACCCTTCTTCGTCTCCGGCTTCCTCGGCGACCCGCAGGAGCAGCAGAAGGAGCAGGGCCAGCAGACGGGCGAGCAGTGTGCCTCGCAGACCGAGCAGATCGCGGCCAAGCAGCCCCGCGTCTACTACGGCGAGCGGATGGACGCCAGCGACTACGCGATCGTCGGCCAGAGCGACCCGGCGCGGAAGGCGGAGTTCGACCGACCGGTCGGCGAGGGCGGCGAGTCCTACACCTACACCGGTGAGGGCGGCGTCGAGATCGGCTCGTTCACCCGGCGGCTGCTCTACGCGATCAAGGAGCAGGAGTCGAACTTCCTGCTCTCCGACGCGGTCAACGACAACTCGAAGCTGCTCTACGTGCGTAACCCCCGCGACCGGGTGGAGAAGGTCGCCCCGTTCCTCACCCTCGACGGCGACCCGTACCCGGCGGTGGTGGACGGCCGGATCCAGTGGATCATCGACGGCTACACCACGGCGGCGACCTACCCGTACGCCGAGCGCGTCAACCTCCAGGAGCAGACGGCCGACGAGCTGACCGGGCGGGGCACCTTCCAGCTGGCCCGGGAGAACGTCAACTACATCCGCAACTCCGTGAAAGCCACCGTCGACGCGTACGACGGCACGGTCCGGCTCTACGAGTTCGACGAGACCGACCCGGTGCTCAAGGCGTGGAACAAGGCGTTCGGCGGCGACCTGGTGCTGCCGAAGTCGGAGATCCCGGCCGAGCTCGCCGAGCACTTCCGCTACCCGGCCGACCTGTTCAAGGTGCAGCGCAACCTGCTGACCCGGTTCCACGTGACCGATCCCGGCGCCTTCTACTCGGAGACGGACTTCTGGCAGGTGCCGAACGTGCCGGACGCCCCCGACACCGGCCAGAAGCAGCCGCCCTACTACCTCTACACGCAGTTCCCCGGCCAGGAGTCGGCGCGCTTCCAGCTCACCTCGGCGGTCACCCCGAACGGCCGGGAGAACCTCGCCGCGCTGATCTCCGGGTCGTACGTCGACGGGCAGCCGCGGCTGGAGGTGCTCGACCTGCCCGACCAGACCCGGGTCTCCGGCCCGGTGCAGGTGCACCAGTCGATGACCAACAACGCGAACATCCGGCAGCAGCTCAACCTGCTCCAGTCCCAGCAGGCCCAGGTCCAGTACGGCAACCTGCTCTCCCTGCCGTTCGGCGACGGCATGCTCTACATCGAGCCGGTCTACGTGAAGACGGCCGCGCAGAACGCGCCGCCGCTGTTGCAGCGGGTGCTGATGTCCTACGGCGACGGCGGCTCCTACGTGGTGCTGGCCAACAACGTGACCGACGGCATCAAGCAGCTCATCGAGCAGGGCAAGCAGGCCGCCGCCCCGGGCACCCCGCCGCCCGCCGGCGACACCCCGCCCCCGGCCGGGGGCACGCCGCCGGGTGGGACCGCACCCCCGCTGACCGGCGAGCTGGCCGAGGCGGCGAACCGCGTCCAGACCGCCATCGCGGAGGTACGGGCCGCGCAGACCTCGGGCGACTTCGAGCGGTACGGGCGCGCGTTGAAGGCGCTGGACGAGGCGCTCACCGCCTTCCAGCAGGCCCAGCAGGCCGCCAGCACCCCGGCGTCCCCGGCCCCGGGCGCCAGCGCTCCGGCGTCCCCGACGCCCAGCGCCCCGGCGTCCCCGGCACCGGGCGGCAGCGCCTCACCCACCCCGGGCGGCTGACCCGCACCACCCTCGCAGCGCCCCCGGCCGACGGACCGATCCGGTCCCGACGCCGGGGGCGTTGTCGCGTTCGCGACCACCGGCCCGGCGCCGCAACCCGCCGTCCCACGTCGCCGTGGAGGAGGCGTACGCCCGGCCTGCTGCTGGCGGGCGCGCTGCGCCGGTTGCCGGACGCCCCGCACTAACCTCCTCGACATGCCGGTGCGGGACATCGCCCGGGAGGCGTAGGTGCCCACAGGCACCGTCAAGTCGTGGTTGTCGTGGGGTGTCCCCGGGGTCGTTTTGCGGCGACGGGGGTCGGTGGGATACGGTATACGAACCGACGCGGGGTGGAGCAGCTCGGTAGCTCGCTGGGCTCATAACCCAGAGGTCGCAGGTTCAAATCCTGTCCCCGCTACCACGTCGGAACGGCCCCGGACTTCAATCCGGGGCCGTTCCGCATTTCCGAGCCACCGCTGCCCGACGATCACGCGGCTCCGGCTCCGGCTCCAGCCGCCGCCCGCTGCCGCCGCCCATTGGTTGGACCGGCGATCGTGCATTGCGTCAGGGCGAAGGCGGAGCGACTGACGCCACGATCCGTCGCGGCGGGCGCCTCGCGCGGTCGTTCGACGTCGGTTTGCGCTGGTCAAGGCGGGGTCTACCGCGGGATCGGGGGGTCCGCTGATCATCGCCCGCCGGGTGCGCTAGAGTTAACGAGCCGACGCGGGGTGGAGCAGCTCGGTAGCTCGCTGGGCTCATAACCCAGAGGTCGCAGGTTCAAATCCTGTCCCCGCTACCACGTCGAAGAGGCCCCGGAGATTGTCTCCGGGGCCTCTTCGCATCTCGCCTCCGGCGTCGACGTGTCGCATCGGTCGACGGCGGGCTGGTCTTCGTCACGCTGAAGTGCAACGCACGCCGAAGTGCAACGCACGCCGAAGTGCAACGCACGCCGAAGTGCGGGTCGGCCGGCGAATGTGGCGGGCCCGGGACACCCACATGACTCCGTGCTCCAGGTGCTCGCGGTGCTGGGGCGCGGCCGACCAGCGCAACGGCGCCAGGCGTGCCCGGGCGGGGCGCGTTCCTCGTCGACCGACGTGCCGAGGTTGCGGTTGTCGGCGAAGATGTGGGCATGTCTTCTTTCGGTAAGTGGTGGGGCCGGTTGACCGCCGTTTTCGGTGCGGTCGTGCTGTCGGTGTTCGTGCCCGTCGCGGCCTGGGCGTCCACCGGCACGGGTGAGCTCGTGGTGGAGGCCGCGCGGCGGCGGCGTGGTGGCGGCTTCGGCTTCATCGGCCTGCTCTGCTGCCTGGTCGTGGTGGCCGGCGTCGTCTTCCTCCTGCTGCGCATGATGCGCAACCGCCGAGGCGGCCCGCCGCGCTGACACGGCCCGCCGGCGCGCCGGTGTTCCGGCAGCGCGACGGCGCCCTGTCCTGCCTCGGCCGAGGCAGGACCTCGGCCGAGGCAGGACATCCACCCGGCATCCCCGCCGGGGGCGGCCTCGCGGTGACCGGTTCTATCCGGCCAGCGCCGCGTCCGCCCGGGCCATGAAGCGGGTCGTCGCCGCCCGGGGGCCGGTCCTGCCGCTGCGGATGCTCTCGGCGGCCTCCAGCAGCAGCGCCCGCACCCGGGGGTGGCCCTGCGGCGGTGGACTGGGCGCCGGTCCCAGCCGGGCGGCCAGTGCGGTGCCGAGGGCCGCCGCGCGCCGCTGCGCCGGCTCGGTGATGCTGCCCTCGACGTAGCTGCGCACGGCGAGGCTGGGGCTGAGCCCGCGCTCGTGACCGAGCACGCTCCCCGCCTCGCCGTTGCCGGTCAGAAAGTTGATCACGTCCGCGACCAGGTCGGGGTGCCGGGTGCCGCGGAAGGCCGCCCAGTACATCGACGCCCGGTGCCACTGCGCCTCCGGAGGACCCGGCATGGCGGCCAGGCCCAGCTCGGCGTCGGTGAGGCGTTGGAGTTCCGGCAGCTGGTGCGACCAGGCGAACGAGGCGGCCGTCGCGCCGGTGACCACGAGCTGCTGAACGGGTTCGCCGCCGTCGGCCTGCTCCACGAGGGCGGCGCTCGGGGTGGCCCGGCTGGAGCGGGCGCGCCGCCACAGGTCGAACCACTCGACCAGCGCGTCGGCGTCGAAGCCGAGCTGTCGACCGCGGTAGAACTCGCCGCCCTGCCCGCGCAGCCAGAGCCAGAGCGCCCGGTAGTCGCCCGAGGGGTCCATCGTGCCGGCCACCCGGCCCTCGCTCGCCCGGGTGACCCGTCGCGCCCAGGCGACGTACTCCGCCCAGGACATTCCCGTGTTCGGCTCGGGCAGCCGCAGCCGGCGCAGCAGCGTGCGGTCGTAGACCACGGCGGCGGCGGTCTGTGCCGCGGCGACGCCGACCGTACGACCGTCGACCTGCCCGTACCGGACCAGGCCCTGGGGCAGGGTGCGCAGGTCCAGGCGGTGGTCGGCGACGTACCCGCTGAGGTCCAGGACGATCTCGCGGCGGGCGTACTCGGTGAGCATGCTGTCGTCGAGCTGGATCAGGTCGGGCACGTTGCCGCCCGCGGCCTGGGTGGCCAGCCGGTCGTAGTAGCCGCCGGCACCCTGCCAGGTGATCCGGAAACCGACGCGGGGATTGCGGTCGGTGTAGAGCCGCAGCACCCGCTCGGTGAGTTCGGCCCGCTTCGCCCCGCCGTACCAGAAGACCGACAGCTCGACCGGCCCGGTCTCCACCGGGGCCGCCTGGCCCTCGGTGCACCCGGTGAGCCCGCCGGTCGCGAGCACCGGCGCACCCAGCATCGCGGCGAGCACCCGACGCCGGCCCGGATCCGCTTCGGCGCGGGGCAGCGGGGATCGGGCAACGGGCACGAAGAACTCCTGGCGGACCGGTGGGGCGGGCGGCCGGATCATTCACCCAGGCGCGCGCGAGGGTGTCAACGTACGTCCGGCCACACCACCACGACCCAGGCGTACGCATCGATGCCCGCAGCCACCGGCGGAGGCCGTGGCCGGCCCGCATGGTGTACTAGGGCGCGTGGAACTTCTGCACTCGGGCAAGGTGAGGGATGTCTACGCCGACGGCGAGGACCTGATCCTGGTCGCCTCCGACCGCATCTCGATCTACGACGTGGTGCTGCCGACGCCGATCCCCGACAAGGGCAAGCTGCTCACCGCGCTCTCGCTGTGGTGGTTCGAGCAGCTCGCCGACATGGTGCCGAACCACGTCATCTCCGCCACCGACGTGCCGGCGGAGTTCGCCGGCCGGGCGATCCGCTGCCGGCGGCTGGAGATGGTCGCGGTGGAGTGCGTCGCCCGGGGCTACCTGACCGGCGGTGGACTGAAGGAGTACCAGCGCACGGGCGCGGTCTCCGGCGTCGAGCTGCCGCGCGGGCTGGTCGAGGCGTCCATCCTGCCCGAGCCGATCTTCACCCCGTCGACCAAGGCGCCGGTGGGCGAGCACGACGAGCCGATCACCTTCGCCGAGGTGGTGGACAAGGTCGGCGTCGAGACCGCCGAGCGGCTGCGCCGGATCACGCTCGACGTCTACCGCCGGGGCGCCGAGCTGGCCGCCGATCGGGGCATCCTGGTCGCCGACACCAAGATCGAGCTGGGCTGGGCGCCGGACGGCACGCTGACCGTCGGCGACGAGCTGCTCACCTCCGACTCGTCCCGGTTCTGGCCGGCGGAGTCGTACCAGCCGGGCCGGACGCAGTTCTCCTACGACAAGCAGTACGTGCGGGACTGGGCGGTGGAGAGCGGCTGGGACCGGCAGGGCCCGGCGCCCGAGGTGCCGGCCGAGGTGGTCGAGGCGACCCGGGCCCGCTACGTCGACGTCTACGAGAAGCTGACCGGCAACCGCTGGGACTGATTCCCGAACGGGTTTCCCGACCGGTGCAGCACCTCGGCCGCCCCATGGACTTTCCTGGGGCGGAGGTGCCATGCAGCCGACGTTCGAGGAGTTCGTGACCGCCCGCGGGGGATCCCTGCTGCGGTTCGCGCTCATGCTCACCGGGGACCGGCACCAGGCCGAGGACCTGGTGCAGGCGGTGCTGGCCAAGGCGTACGTCCGGTGGGCGCGGGTGGCCGGGATGAGCCGGCCCGAGGCGTACCTCAAACAGGTTCTGGTCAACGAGAACCTGCGCTGGTGGCGGCGGCTCTCCTCGCGCGAACTGCCGGTCGAGGCCCCCGCCGACGGCGCGGCCGGCCCGGACGACGCCGGTGCCCACGCGGCGCGCGACGCGGCCTGGGCCCTGCTGCGCCGGCTGCCGCGCCGGCAGCGGGCGGTGCTCGTGCTGCGCTACTACGAGGACCTCTCCGACGCACAGATCGCCGAGGTCCTCGGCTGCGCCCCGGCCACCGTGCGGTCGCAGGCGGCGCGCGCCCTCGCCACGCTCCGGGCCACGGTGCCCACCATCGATCGGGAGGCGCTGCCATGAGCAGGGACGACGTCGAGACGCTGGTCCGGGACACGTTCCTCTGCCACGAGGCCGAGGCCGAGGAGGGCACGACGGACCTGGCCGGGGCGGTACGGGCGCGGGTGGCCCGGCGGCGTCGCCGCGCCCGGGTGGCGGGGGCCGGGGCGGCGGCCGTGGCGGTGCTCGTCGCCGCCGGGGTGATCCCGGCGCTGTTCGGCGACCGCCCGGCCCGGCCCCTGGCGGTCGACGTGGCGGCCGAGGACCGGGCGGCGACGGCGGACTGGCGCTGGGAGAGCTCCCTCGGCGCGGAGATCCAGGTGCCGGCGCACTGGACGGTCAACGACTCCGGCTGCTTGCAGACCGACGCGCCGAGCGTGGTGCGGGGTGCCGGCATACAGCCCGCCTGCTTCACACCGGAGCCGGTCCACAAGGAGCTCGCCTTCATCAGCGACCGGCCGGCCGGCGGCCCGCTGACCGAGATTCCCACCGGGCCGCCGAGCGGATGGCCGACAGCCGTCGCGCTGCCGGAGCGGGCCGTCGAGGTCAGCGGGGTGCCGGCCGTCCGCGCCGAGGGACGGCTGACCGACGGCCGGTACGCCGGCACCGTCACCGTTGCGGCGCGGCAGGTCGCGGTGACCGTGCGGACGCGGGAAGAGGCCACCACCCGGCGGATCCTGGACAGCGTCCGGCTGGTGGAGATCGACCACGCCGGCTGCCCCACCCGTCTCCGGCCGGTCGCTCCCGCGCCGCTGCCTGGGCAGAGGTCGCCGGGCCGGTCGACGGCGCAGACCACGGAGGATCAGGGGCACACGCCCTTCGTGCCGAGCCTCCCGTCCTCGATCTCCGTCTGCTCCTACGGATCGCCGAACCCGCGCGGGGAGCGCCGGGACCGGATCGAGGCTTCGGTCCGGCTCTCCGGTGCCGAGGCGGTGGCGCTCGCCGCAGGGCTGAACGCCGCCCGTCCCGGGGCAAACCCCGCGCCTGCCGGTGTGGCCTGCGCCCGGCCGGACCCGCTCGGCTACGAGGCCCTGCTGCTGGTGCGGGACCGGGACGACGAGGTGTGGGTGCGGGTCAACTGGAACGGCTGCACGCGCGGACTGGACAACGGGGTGAGCCAGGCGCGCCTGACCATGCCGCTGCTCGCGGACATCATGGGACCGGTGAGGACCGGTTACTCCCTTTCCCACGACCTGCCCAGGTGACCGGCGGCGCTGGTCGGTGTCGTCAGTCGACCCAGTCGAGGGTGCGCTGGACGGCCTTGCGCCAGTTGCGCAGCTCCCGTTCCCGGTGCGCCGGTTCCATCGTCGACTCCCACTGCGCGTCGGAGCGCCACTGGCCGCGCAGCGTCGCCAGGTCCGGCCAGAAGCCGACCGCGAGGCCGGCCGCGTACGCCGCGCCGAGGCAGGTGGTCTCGGTGATCCGGGACCGCACCACCGGCACGTCGAGCACGTCGGCGAGGAACTGCATCAGCAGCCCGTTGGCGGTCATCCCGCCGTCGACCCGCAGCCGGCGCAGCGCCACGTCGGAGTCGGCGTTCATCGCGTCGACCACCTCGCGGGTCTGCCAGGCGGACGCCTCCAGCGCGGCCCGGGCCAGGTGGCCCTTGGTGATGTAGCCGGTCAGCCCGGCGACGACCCCGCGCGCGTCGCTGCGCCAGTGCGGGGCGAACAGCCCGGAGAAGGCCGGCACGACGTAGCAGCCGCCGTTGTCGTCGACGGTGCGGGCCAGCTCCTCCACCTCCGGCGCGGTGGAGATCAGCCCGAGGTTGTCGCGCAGCCACTGCACCAGCGAGCCGGTGACCGCGATCGCCCCCTCCAGCGCGTACGCGGCGGGCTGGCCCTGGATGCGGTAGGCGACCGTGGTGAGCAGGCCGTGGGTGGAGGGGACCGGGCTCGCGCCGGTGTTGAGCAGCAGGAAGCTGCCGGTGCCGTAGGTGCACTTGGCCTCGCCCGGCTGGAAGCAGGTCTGCCCGAACAGGGCGGCCTGCTGGTCGCCGAGCGCGCTGGCGACCGGCACCCCGGCCAGGACGCCGGTGGCCTCTCCGTAGACCTCGGCGGAGCTGCGGATCTCCGGCAGCATCGCGGCCGGCACCCCCATCGCGTCGAGCAGCTCCGGGTCCCAGTCGAGGGTGCTCAGGTCCATCAGCAGGGTGCGGCTGGCGTTTGTCACGTCGGTGACGTGCCGGCCGGTGAGCTTCCAGATCAGCCAGCTGTCCATCGTGCCGAAGAGCACCTCGCCGGCCTCGGCGCGCCCGCGCAGCCCGTCGACGTGATCCAGCAGCCACCGCAACTTCGGCCCGGCGAAGTAGGTGGCCAGCGGCAGGCCGGTGCGGGAGCGGAACCGCTCCTCACCGTACGCCTGGTCGAGCTCACGCAGCAGCGGCGCGGTGCGGGTGTCCTGCCAGACGACGGCGTTGGCCACCGGCCGCCCGGTCTCCCGGTCCCAGACGAGCGTGGTCTCCCGCTGGTTGGTGATGCCCACGGCGGCGAGCCCGGCGGCGTCGGTGCCGGCGGCGTGCAGCGCCTCCCGGACCACCCGCTGGACGTTGTCCCAGATCTCCTCGGCGTCGTGCTCCACCCAGCCCGGCCGGGGGAAGATCTGCCGGTGCTCCCGCTGGGCGACGGAGACGATCTCCCCGGCCCGGTCGAAGACGATGCACCGCGAGGAGGTGGTGCCCTGGTCGATGGCGGCGACGTACTGGGGGGTCACGGCAGCACCGTACCCGGCCCGACGGATTTTCGCCGGTCGGCGGCGGGCCCCGGCGGGGAGCGGGTCCCGCTCACGTCCGTACGATGTGTGGACGTGCGTGACATCGCCGTCTTCAGTGGTACCGCCCACCCCGAACTCGCCGCCGAGATCTGTGCCCAGCTCGACGTGCCGCTGCACCCGGTGCGGGTCTCCCGGTTCGCCAACGACTGCCTGGAAGTGCAGTTGCAGGCCAACTGCCGGGAGCGGGACGTCTTCCTGATCCAGCCGTTGGTGCCGCCCGTGCAGGAGAACCTGGTCGAGCTGCTGCTCATGATCGACGCGGCCCGGGGCGCCTCGGCCGGCCGGATCACCGTGGTGCTGCCGCACTACGCGTACGCGCGCTCCGACAAGAAGGACGCGCCGCGCATCTCGATCGGCGGGCGGCTCGTCGCCGACCTGCTCACCTCGGCGGGCGCGGACCGGGTGCTGGCGATGACCCTGCACTCGCCCCAGGTGCACGGCTTCTTCAGCGTGCCGGTCGACCACCTGCACGCGCTGCGCGAGCTGGCCGACCACTTCACCCGCTACGACCTGAGCAACACGGTGGTGGTCTCGCCGGACCTCGGCAACGCCAAGGAGGCGGCGGCGTTCGCCCGGCGGCTCGGCACCCCGGTGGCCGCCGGGGCGAAGCAGCGGTTCAGCGACGACCGGGTCAAGATCAGCGCGGTGATCGGCGACGTGACCGACCGGGACGTGATCGTGCTGGACGACGAGATCGCCAAGGGCAGCACGGTGATCGAGCTGATGGAGCACCTGCGTGAGCTGAGGGTCCGCTCGATCCGGCTGGCCTGCACCCACGGCCTCTTCTCCAGCGGCGCGTTGCAGCGGCTGAGTGAGCAGGAGGGCGTGCTGGAGATCGTCTGCACCAACACGGTGCCGATCCCCGCCGACAAGCGGGTGCCGAAGCTGGAGATCCTGTCCGTGGCGCCGGCGCTGGCCGAGGCGATGCGCCGGATCCACAACGGCGAATCGGTCAGCGCCCTCTTCGCCTGACCCGCCCGGGCCGCAGAGCCAGCAGGGTCAGTCGCGGCGGTGGCGGCCGGTGTGCTGGGGGGCCGCGACGGCGGTGCTGATACGGACCGTCGTGCCGCGCGTGCCGGTCTCCACGTCCATGCTGTCGCTCAGCTCCCGGGCCAGCCAGAGGCCCCACCCGCCGGCGGTGTCGGCGGCGGGGCGGCTCCGGTCGCCCAGCCGCTGCGTGCTGATTCCCTGCCCGTGGTCGGAGACCTCGCAGAACAGCTGGCCCGACTGCCGCCACAGCCGGAGCCAGCCGTGGCCGCCGCCGTGCCGGACCGCGTTGGTGATCAACTCGTTGACCGCCAGCACGAAGTCGTCCAGGCGCTGCCCGCCGAGGCCGGCCGCGTGCGCGCAGGAGGTGACCGAGTGGCGCAGTTCGGTCACCTGGGCCTGGTCGAAGGCCTCGGCGATGAGAAGGGAAGGTTCGATGGGCACAACCGTACGCTGTGCTCCGGGTCCCGCATTCGTCATGGCCCCGTCCCGACAGCGGATCGTGGATGTTTCGCGGCATTTCCACCGTACGTCAGGGTTCCTCCGGGCGCACCCGACGGCCCACGGGACCGTCCTGACGGCTGTGGCATCGTGACGGGCGTGTCGACGCCGCCCGGTGGTTTCGAGGTCCCGCTCTGGCGGGCCATCGCCGTGTTCCGCGTGGCCTCCCTGGCGTACGTCTGCGTGGTGGCGCTCCGGGACGCCGACCGGTACGCCCACCCGCTCGCGGCCGGCGGCCTGGTCCTGCTGATGGCGGCCTGGACCGGCGTGACCGCCGTCGGCTACGCCCACCCCGCCCGCCGAGGCTGGCCGCTGCTCCTGGCGGACCTGGGGATCGTCGTCGGCATCATGCTGGCCACCCCGTGGGTGATCGGGCGGACGGCGCTCGCCGCCGGGGCGCCCAGCCTCACCGTGGCCTGGCTGGCCGGACCGGTGCTGGCCTGGGCGGTCTCCGGCGGCCGGCGCCGGGGCACGGTCGCCGCGCTGGCGCTCGGCGCGGTGGACCTCGCCACCCGCGAACGGATCGGCCAGTCGTCGCTCACCGGGACGATCCTGCTGCTGCTCGCCGGCGTGGTGGTCGGGCACGTCGCCCGGCTGGCGGTGACCGCCGAGGAACGGCTGCACCGGGCGGTGGAGCTGGAGGCCGCCACCCGGGAGCGGGAGCGGCTGGCCCGGGACATCCACGACGGCGTGCTCCAGGTGCTGGCGCTGGTGCAGCGGCGCGGCGCCCACCTGGACGGCGAGGCAGGGGAGCTGGCCCGGCTCGCCGGGGAACAGGAGGCCGCGCTGCGCGCCCTCATCGGCGGTGCCACGCCGGTCGCGCCCACCGGCCACGGCGGGCCGGTGGACCTGCGTGGGCTGCTCGGCCGGTACGCCTCGGCGACGGTCTCGCTGTCCGCGCCGGCCACCCCGGTGCTCCTGCCCGGACGGGTCGCCCACGAACTGACCGCCGCGACCGCCGCCGCCCTCGACAACGTGGCCCGGCACACCGACGGGCGGGCCTGGGTGCTCGTCGAGGACGAGGGGACGACGGTGACCGTGTCGATCCGCGACGAGGGGCCGGGGTTTCCGGACGGCCGGCTGGAGGAGGCCGCCGCCGAGGGCCGGCTCGGCGTCGCCCGGTCGATCCGGGGTCGCCTCGCCGACCTCGGCGGCACGGTGCGGATCACCTCCGCGCCGGGCGCCGGCACCGAGCTGGAACTGACCGTTCCGAGGGAGGGACAACCGTGACGGGCGTACGGGTGATGGTGGTCGACGACCACCCGATGTGGCGGGAGGGGGTGGCCCGGGACCTCACCGAGGCCGGCCACGTCGTCGTCGCCGCCAGCGGGGAGGGCCGGCAGGCGCTGCGGGTGGCCGCCGCCGCCCGGCCGGACGTGGTGATCCTCGACCTGCAACTGCCGGACGTCTCAGGGGTGGAGGTGGTCCGCGGGCTGCGCGCCGTGCTGCCGGAGGTGCGGGTGCTGATGCTCTCGGCCAGCGGCGAGCAGCAGAGCGTGCTCGACGCGGTGAAGGCGGGCGCCACCGGCTACCTGGTCAAGTCGGCCGCCCCGGCGGAGTTCCTGGAGGCGGTGCGCCGGACGGCGGCGGGGGAGCCCGTCTTCACGCCCGGCCTGGCCGGGCTGGTCCTCGGCGAGTACCGCCGGCTCGCGGCCGACCCGGACGGTGCCGGACATGCCGCCGGACGCGACGCCCGGGGTGCCGGCCCGGCGCCCCGGCTCACCGACCGGGAGACCGAGGTGCTGCGCCTGGTCGCCAAGGGGATGTCCTACAAGCAGATCGCCGAGCGGCTCGGGCTGGCCCACCGCACGGTGCAGAACCACGTGCAGAACACGCTCGGCAAGCTCCAACTGCACAACCGGGTCGAGCTGACCCGGTACGCGATCGAACGGGGCCTCGACGACTGAGGGCCGCCGGGGAACCGCCCCCGAAGGGTTCCCCGACGGCCCCCGGCCGGTTCAGACCGAGTGCGGCGGACGCGTCTCGTGGATGGCCAGCTCCTCGGCGCTCGCGCCGCCGCCGGCCGAACCGGCGTCGTACGCCACCGAGTCGGTCTCCTGGTCGGTGTGCGCCCCCTCGTCCGGTTCGACGAGCCGGCCGACCTGGCCGTCGCTGACACTGCCCAGTTTGCCGTGGTCGTAGAGGGACACCGGCGAGTCCGGGTCGGAGGTGGGGCCGGGATCGATGACGTCCGCGTCGAGCTGGGCCTGCGCCGCCGCCTCCTCGCTGTCGGCCTCGGCGGCGATGTCCGGGTCGACGGGGCCGGCGAGCGGGTCGTCGGCCGGGCGTTCGTGCTGCTCCCGGTCGAGCTTGTAGTCCAGCGACTCGCCGTCGAGCTGCTCCTCGGCGGTGTTCCCGTACCGGTCCACCGCCACCGGCGTCCGGTCGCCCGGCAGCTGGGCGGGCTCCGGACCGTCCGCCTCGCGCCCGGTCAGGACGTCGTCGTTGGCGGTCGAGTCGTCGTCGGCGGTGTCGGGCAGGCCCTCCGCCTCGGGGTCGGACACGGGGGTCGGGTACTCGTCGTCGCGCATGGCTGATCACTACCCACTGCCCTCCCGGCATAACCGGTGCCGCCCGTGGCCATCCGGGCGAAAGGGGCACGTCGGGGGACGGCGGGGCAGGAATCGGGGCGGCGGTCAGCCGAGGTCGGCGGTGGTCTCGTCGTCGGTGTGCAGCACGCACCAGACGACCTTGCCGTCCGGCACCCGGCTGCTGCCCCAGCTGCGGGTGACGGTGTCGATCAGCAGCAGGCCGCGCCCGCCCGCGGTGTCCAGCGGCGCCTGCCCGGTGAACGCCGGCTGGCGTGGCGAGTGGTCGCGTACCGCCAGGTGCAGCGCGCCGCCCCGGGGTGCCAGGCGGACCGTCATCGGGGTGTGCGCGTGGGCGACCACGTTGTTCACCATCTCGGTGACCGCGATGCCGGCCGGCTCGATCAGCTCGGGCAGGCCCCAGCGTCCGCAGCCCTCCGTCACGAGCTGCCGGGCCTGCCGGGCCGCCCCGACGGCGGGGGGAAGGTCGGTCTCGGCCACCGCGGCCAGCGGCGCGGCGGCCAGCCCGGCCAGCGCCCCGGCCAGGGTCGGCCAGGCGGGCACCCCCTCGACGGTGCCGGTCGGATCGCAGAGCAGCAGGTCGGCGGCGGGCCAGTCGCGTACCTCCCGGCACACCTCGGCGAAGACGTCCCGGGCGGCCGGGTCGGCCACCCGCAGGGCGGTGAGGTCGGCGAGGACCGGGCCGGGTCGGCAACAGAACCGGGCGAGCAGGCCGTCGCGTACCACGTCGACGCCGGACCGGTCGAGGGTCCCGGTCAGCCGGAGCACGCCCGACGCCTCGTCCGCCTCCACCCGGCAGCCCGCGTCGGTGGACATGACCGGCTCCGTCCCACCTTGCGGGCCGGGCAGCGCACCGTGCACCGTCCGCCCGGACCGCGCACCCGACCGCTCGGCCCCCGGCATCAGCGTTTCGTTCCCGCGCGCCGGGTCATCGCGGCCACCGTCCCGACGGCCGTCCCCGCCGCGGCCAGCCCGAAGGCGGCGGTCATCCGCACCAGGTGCCGCCGCCGGCCGTGCCAGCCGCCCTCGCGCCGCGCCGCCGCGTCGGCGTGGAAGACGTTGCCGGTGCTCTCCGGCCGTGGGGCGGGCCCGAACTGGGTGCGGTGCGCGTACCAGCCGAGGACCCGCTCGGCGAACGCCGGGGCGAGCCGCCACTGGAGACCGATCAGCCGGGCGGCGCCGCCGGCGTACGCCTCGCGCCTCGGGCGGCGCAGCAGCCGGACGATCGTCTCGGCCACCACCTCCGGCGGGTAGACCGGGGGCGGCGGCACCAGCTCCCGGCCGCTGTGGTTGGCGGCGTGCCGGAAGAACGGGGTGTCGATGGTGGCCGGCAGCACCGTGCAGATGGAGATGTCGCCCCGCCCGGTCACCCGCATCTCCTGGCGGACCGTGTCGGCCAGCCCGCGGATGCCGTGCTTCGTGGCGTTGTACGCCGACTGGTAGGGCATCGCCACCTCGGCCAGCACGGACGCGTTGTTGACCAGCACCCCGCCACCCGCCGCGCTCAGGTGGGGCAGGGCGGCCCGGGTGCCGTACGCGGCGCCCAGCAGGTTGACCTCCAGCACCCGGCGGAACTCCGCCACGGGGATCTCGTCGAAGAGCCCGACCGCGCCGACCGCGGCGTTGTTGATCCAGCCGTCGATCCGGCCGAACTCGGCGACCGCGCGGACGGCGAGCCGCTCGACGGCAGCCGGGTCGGTCACGTCGGTCGGCACCGCCAGCGCCCGCCCGCCCAACTCCCGGCACCGCACGGCGACCTCCTCCAGCGCCGCTTCGCTGCGGGCGGCCAGCACCACGGCGGTGCCCCGCCGGGCGAGGGCGTACGCGGTGGCCGTACCGATGCCGCTGGAGGCGCCGGTGAGCACGACGGTGGCGTCGGCGAGGCTGCGGGTGAGTGGCATTCCTCGCCCGTACCCCCGTCGGCGGGGGTCATGCGGCCGGCGCCGGTCGGATACTCGCGGCCCCGGATCGGGGTGTCGCCCGTCCCGCAACAGTTGCCGTCGCGCAAGCACCCGCCGGGCTCTTCCCGATCTGCCAGGTTTCGGCTCCCGGGGGTTCGGTTAATGGGACCCTCTGACCGAGGACCACCGCTTGAGAAGATCGCATGGAGGTGACCCATGCGCGTCGGCCTCGTCTGCGCGCACGCCGGCCCGTCCAGGGGCACCGACGGCCTGACCGTCGGCACCCACCAGCACATCGCCCGGGTCGCCGCCGAACTCGCCGCGCGGGGCCACGACGTCCGGGTGTACGAACGCCGCGACGACCCGGCCCTGCCAGAGACGGCGACGGTCGACGGCTACCGGGTGGAGCGGGTGCCGATCGGCCCGGCCGCCCCGCTGCCCACCGCCGAACTGGTGCCGCACGTGTCCGCGTTCGGCGCCTGGCTGGCCGAGCGGTGGACGGGCGACTGGGGTCCCGAGGTCGTGCACGGGCACTACTGGGTCGGCGGGCTGGCCGCCGCGCACGCGGTCCGCGAGACGGACGTCCCGGTGGTGCAGACGTTCCACTCCCTCGGCGTCGAGCAGCTGCGCCACCTCGGCCGGCAGTACGACGGGCCGGGGGAGCGGATCCCGCTGGAGCGGGCGCTGACCCGGGCGGTGGACATCGCGGTCGCCCAGTGCAACGACGAGGTCGACGAGCTGACCCGGATGGGGCTGCAACGCGCCTCCGTGGCGATGGTGCCGGCCGGCGTCGACACCGCGCAGTTCCACCCCGACGGCGAGGCCGCCCCCCGCGACCAGCGGCCCCGGATCCTCTCCGTCGGCGGGCTCTCGGCCGGGCACGGCCAGGAGGACCTGATCCGGGCCATGCGACTCGTCGGCGACGCCGAGCTGGTGATCGCCGGCGGCCCGCCCGCCGGGCAGCTCGCCAACCACGCCGAGGCCCGGCGGCTGCGCGAGCTGGCCGAGCGCAGCGGGGTGGCCGACCAGGTGAAGCTGGTGGGCGCGGTGCCGCACGAACAGATGGCCACCTGGTACCGCTCGGCGGACGTGGTCGCCTGCACCCCGCACTACTCGTCCGCCGGCCGGGTGTCGCTGGAGGCGATGGCCTGCGGGGTGCCGGTGGTCGGCTACTCCATGGGCGGGATCGCCGACGCCGTGGTCGACGAGGTCACCGGCCGGCTGGTGCCGCCGGGCGACGTCCGCGCGCTGGGCGTGACGCTGCGCCGGCTGCTCGCCGACAACGCCGGGCGGTTCGCGTACGGGCACGCCGCCGTCGACCGGGTGCGGTGCAGCTACACCTGGGAGCGGACGGCGGGCGCGCTGGAGCGCCTCTACGAGCGGGTGGTGAGCCGCCGCAAGCCGGTCGAGGCGGCCTGACCGGGGCCGGCGGTCCGAGGCGGCCTGACCCGGGCCGGCCGCCCCCGGGCCCGGCTCAGAGCGGGCGACCGGGCGCTCCGGCGCCCACCATCCTCCGGTCCCGTTCCCCGGCCACCGCGTGGTGGTGCTGGGGTTCGGCGTACCGGGTGAGGCCGATGACCGCCGCGAGGGTGACCAGGAACCCGACCGCGGCGAGCCACTCCCGGCCGGGCCAGATCTTGTCGTTGAGCAGGAGCAGGCCGACGATCGCGGCGGGCACCGCCCCGGCGGCGTCCATCGCCGCCACGGCGGCCGTGGTCGAGCCGCGTTGCATGGCCAGGCCGAGCAGCAGCTGGCCGACGACCGAGTGGATGATCAGCAGGTAGAGCAGCGGATCCTGGACGAACGCCTCCGGCGTCGGGGCGGAGGCGAGGGGCCGGGCGGCCACCGCGGCGGCGGAGAACGCCAGCCCGGCCAGCGCGCCGAGCGCCACCGAGCCGGGCGCCCCGTGCAGGCGTACGGCGAAGAAGCCGATCACGGCGATCACGCCGAGCGCCACGGCCAGGGCGATCAGGCCGGCGGTGCCGAGCGGCTTGGCCGGCGCGGGCTCGGCGGAGAGCACCAGCGCGGTGATCCCGGCGAACAGCAGCACCAGCAGGGCCACCTCGGCGGCCGGCAGCCGCCACTTCAGCACCAGCACGCCGAGCAGGGCGGTGACCCCGAGCCCGGCGGCGACGCTGGACTGGACCAGGAACAGCGGCAGGTCCCGGCGGGCGAGCAGGGCCAGCACGAACCCGGCGACCTGGCAACCGAGCCCGACCAGGTACGTGCGGTGCCCCGCGAGCCGCAGCAGCAGCCCCGGGTCGAAGGAGTGGTGCACGGTGGTGCGCGCGGCGGCCACCGACTGGAGCAGGTTGGCGACGCCGTACGCGACGATCATGGCCGCGAGGAAGCACCAACCGGAGGAAACCACTTGGCGAGGATAGAGGCTGCCGGGGGTCAGTGCTCGGTTGGCCGACCCAGCCGGGCGAGGATGTCGGCGTGCAGCGCGCCGTTGCTGGCCACGGCGCTGCTCTCGGTGCCGGCGTCGCCGGAGGGGGCGGGCCGGCCGGCCAGGTCCGTGAACGTCCCGCCCGCCTCGGTGACGATCGGCACCAGCGCGGCGACGTCCCACAGCGACAGCTCCGGCTCCACCATCACGTCCAGCGCGCCCTCGGCCAGCAGCATGTAGCCGTAGAAGTCGCCGTACGCCCGGCTGCGCCAGGTGTCCCGCATGAGCTGGAGCATCGCGTCCAGCCGCCCGGCGGACTCCCACCCCGTCAGCGACGAGTAGCAGAAGCTCGCGTCCGCGAGGTCCCGTACCGCGGAGACCCGGATCGGCGTGCCACCGGCGGCGTCCGGCCCCGCGTACGCGCCCTCGCCGAGCGCGCCCCACCAGCGGCGGCCGAGCGCCGGCGCGGAGACCAGTCCGGCGACCGGGCGGTCGGACTCCAGCAGCGCGATCAGGGTGGCCCACACGGGTACGCCCCGGATGAAGTTCTTCGTGCCGTCGATCGGGTCGACCACCCAGCGGCGACCGTCCGGGCCGCTGGCGGGCTCCTCGCCGTACTCCTCGCCCAGCAGGCCGTCGGCCGGACGGTGCACGGCCAGCAGCGCCCGGATCTCCCGCTCCACGGCGGTGTCCGCGTCGGAGACCGGGGTCAGGTCGGGTTTCGCCTCGACCCGCAGGTCGAGCGCGCGGAACCGGGCCGTGGAGACGGCGTCGGCGGCGTCGGCGAGCAGGTGGGCGAGGGCGAGGTCGTCGGCGTACCCGGGCATGCCTAGACGGTAGCGGCGACCGGCTCAGGACCCCGCGAGCGGGTCGCCGGGGTTCCGCTGGTCGGGTTCGCGCGCGTCGCCCTCCCCGGACCGGGAGGCCAGCAGCCGGCGGTACGAGGCCAGCCGCCGCGCGTCGGCCTTGCCGGCGGCGACCCAGGCGTCCAGCCCGCAGGCGGTCTCGTCCGGCGTGTGCGGGCAGTTGGCGGGGCAGTCGACCGTCCCCTCGACCAGGTCGGGGAAGCCGTGCAGCAGGCTGTCGGCGGAGACGTGCGCGAGCCCGAAGCTGCGTACCCCCGGGGTGTCGACGATCCAGCCGGCGGGGGCGTTCCCGCCGTGCGTCGGGTCCCCGGCCAGCTGGGGCAGTCGCAGCGCCACCGCGCTCGTGGAGGTGTGCCGGCCCCGGCCGATCGCGCTGACCGTGCCGACCGCCCGGGCGGCGTCCGGCACGAGGCGGTTGACCAGCGTCGACTTGCCCACCCCGGAGTGCCCGACCATGACCGAGATCCGCCCGGCGAGCAGGTCGCGCAGCGCGTCGAGGTCGGAGTCCGGGCGGATCAGCACGTACGGCAGCTCCAGCTCGGCGTAGTAGTCGAGCACCGCCTCGGGGCCGGCCAGGTCGGCCTTGGTGAGGCAGAGCAGCGGCTCGATGCCGGCGTCGTACGCGGCCACCAGGCACCGGTCGATGAAGCCGGTGCGCGGCGGCGGATCGGCCAGCGCGCTCACGATGACCAGCTGGTCGGCGTTGGCGACGACCACCCGTTCCAGCCGCCCCTCGGCGGTGGTCTCGTCGTCGTCGGCGGTGCGCCGCAGCACCGACGTCCGCTCGGCGATCCGGACGATCCGGGCCAGCGCCCCGGCCGCGCCGGAGGTGTCCCCGACCAGGCCGACGCGGTCGCCGACCACCACCGACTTGCGCCCCAGCTCCCGGGCCCGCATCGCGGTGACCAGGGGCGCGTCCGGTTCGGCGTCGGGCGGCACGCACGTGTAGCGGCCCCGGTCGACGGCGATCACGAAGCCGTCCACCGCGTCGGAGTGCCGGGGTCGGGTGCGGGTACGCGGGCGCGACGACCTGCCGGGCCGCACCCGGACGTCGTCCTCGTCGTACTCCCGCCGTCTGGTCGCCAGGACCCGCCCCCCGTCGTGTCAGCTCTTGCCGGTCACCAACGCCGACCATAGTGCCGGAAACTCGGGCATGGTCTTCGAGGTGCACGCCACGTCGCTCAGCTCGATGCCGGGAACGGCCAGGCCGGCCACGGCGGCGGCGTGCGCCATCCGGTGGTCGTGATAGGTCTCGAACACCCCGCCGTGCAGCGGTCGGGGCCGGATCTCGAGCCCGTCGGGGGACTCGGTGATGTCGGCGCCGAGCGCGGCGAACTCCCTGGCCAGCGCGGTCAGCCGGTCGGTCTCGTGGCCGCGGATGTGGCCGACGCCGGTGAACACCGACGGCGAGTCGGCGAGCATGGCCAGCGCGGTGAGCGCCGGGGTCAGCTCGCTGACGTCGGAGAGGTCGGCCTCGATGCCGTGCACCGCGCCGGTGCCCCGGACCGTCAGCCCGTCGGTGGAGAGGGTCACCTCGCCGCCCATCCGCTGGAGCAGCGAGCGGAGCTGCTCGACGGGCTGGGCACTGCTGCGCGGCCAGCCCTGGAGGGTCACCTCGCCGCCGGTCACCAGGGCGGCGGCGAAGAACGGCACGGCACCCGACAGGTCCGGTTCGATCTCCCAGCCGCGCCCCGTCAGCGGACCCGGCTCGACCACCCACACGTCGGGGGTGCCGTCGTCGACCGCCGCGCCGGCGGCCCGGAGCATCTGCACCGTCATCCGCAGGTGCGGCGCGGAGGGCACCGGCGGGCCCACGTGCCGGACCACCACGCCCCGGTCGAAGCGCGGCGCGGCCAGCAGCAGCCCGGAGACCAGCTGGCTGGAGGCGGAGGCGTCGATCACCACCTCGCCGCCGGCCACCCGCCCGGTGCCGAGCACGGTCAGCGGCAGGCTGCCGGTGGCGGGGGCGTCCACGCGGGCGCCGAGGGAGCGCAGCGCCCCGATCAGCGGGCCGAGGGGCCGGGTGCGCGCCTGCGGGTCGCCGTCGAAGGTGATCCGCCCGTCGGCCAGGCCCGCCACGGGCGGGACGAAGCGCATCACGGTGCCGGCCAGGCCGACGTCGACGTGTGCGGGGCCGACCAACGGGTGGGGGCGGACCAGCCAGCGCTCGTCGTCGCTGATCGACATGTGCGCGCCCATCGCGCGCAGCCCGGCGGCCATCAGCTCGGTGTCCCGCGCGCGCAGCGGCCCGGCCAGGGTCGACGGTCCGCCGGCCAGCGCGCTCAGCACCAGGGCGCGCGCGGTCATCGACTTGGACCCGGGCAGGCGCAGCGTCGCCGCGACCGGGTCGGAGGCGGTCGGAGCGGTCCACGGCTGCGGCGGCCGGGTCGCGATCAGGTTCCCCACGGTTACATTCTGCCGCGTCCGACGGCGGCTGGCGCCGGCCGGCACGCGTCCTCCCGGTCAGCGGGACAGCCGGGCGCCGCGCGGCGGGTTAGCGTGTGCGGCATGTGCGGTAGGTACGCGACGACCCGGAGCGCGGGCGACCTGAGCGCGCTGTTCGAGTCCCAGGACGAGACCGGCGGCGGGGTCGGCCCCGACCACAACGTCGCGCCCACCGACCCGGTGCCGCTGGTGCGGATCAGCCCGGAGGGCCACCGCGCGCTGTCGGTCGGCCGCTGGGGCCTGGTCCCCTCCTGGTCGAGGTCGCCCGCAGGCGCCGCCCGCATGATCAACGCCCGCGCCGAGACGGTCGCCACCAGCCGGGCGTACGCCGGGGCCTTCGCCCGCCGCCGCTGCCTCGTCCCCGCCGACGGCTGGTACGAGTGGGTCCGCGCGGCCGACGGGCGCAAGCAGCCCTACTACATGACCCCGTCGGACGGCTCGGTGCTCGCCTTCGCCGGCATCTGGTCGGTCTGGGACGGCTCCGGCGGCCCGCTGCTCACGTTCAGCGTGCTCACCACCGCCGCGCTGGGCGAGTTGGCCGAGGTGCACGACCGGATGCCGCTGCTGCTGCCGCGCGACCGCTGGGGGGCGTGGCTGTCGACCGACGAGCCGGCGGGCCTGCTCGCGCCGCCCGCGCCCGACTGGCTCGCGGCGCTGGAGATCCGCCCGGTGGGCACGGCGGTGGGCGACGTGCGTAACGACGGGCCGCAGTTGACCGAGAGGGTGCCGCTCGCCCGGGCCGCCGCGCCCGAGGAAATGACGCTCTTCTGACAGTCCGACACATTGTCGGGCGTGATTTGCCAGAGTTGCGGGCGAATCGTCGCCCCGACGTTCACCCATATTCGCTGTGAAGTCTTGTCCCGGTGTCCGGAAGTGCGATACAACACAGCGCCGGTAGTGGGCGCGACTCGCACGGGGCGGACGACGCACACCGATCTTGCCGGTCCCACGGGGGAGGTGGGTGGATGACACGGGCACGTATGCCCCGGCCGCACGAGGTGGCCACCGCACGACGGGATCCGCGGCTGTTGCGGGCGTTGCGGGAGCGGCGACAGGACGAGGCGTGGCGCACCAGGGGAACCTGCCAGAACGTCGACCCGGAAACGTTCTTTCCGGCGCCGAACGAGCCGGCCGACGCGGCCGTCGCGCTCTGCCGCAGCTGTGACGTGCAGGGATCCTGCCTGGCCTGGGCGCTGGACGTGGGTGACTGCCACGGCGTCTGGGGCGGCACCACCCCGCGCGAACGGCGGGCGATGCTGGTCGCCTGGCGCGAGGAGGTGCAACCGGATCCGGACGCCGCCCGCGAGGCGGGCCCGCCGGTCCGGGACCGGCTGCTCACCCTGGTGCCGCTGAGCTGACCGTCGACTGAACCGGTCGCAGCCGGCCCGCCACCTCGGCGGGCCGGCTGCCCGTCGTGCCCCGGACACCGCAGAATGGGCCGATGCCCGAGGACGACGACGTACCCACCCCGCGCGGGCCCGCCCGGGTCGACACCGACCTGCCGGCGGGTGCGCCGAGCGCCCTGCTGGTGCTCGGGCACGGCGCGGGCGGCGACGTCGACGCTCCTGACCTGCGTGCGCTCCGGGACGCGGCGGTCGACGCCGGGTTGGTGGTGGCCCGGGTGACCCAGCCGTACCGCGTCGCCGGACGGCGTGCGCCGGCACCGGCGGGGCACCTCGACGAGGCGTGGACCGCCGTGCTCGCCGTGCTGCGGCAGCGGCATCCCGGCGTACCGCTGCTGGTGGGCGGCCGGTCCAGCGGCGCGCGGGTGGCGTGCCGCACCGCGCCCGCGGTGGGCGCCGCCGGGGTCGTCGCGCTCGCGTTCCCGCTGCATCCGCCCGGCCGCCCGGAGCGGTCGCGGGCGGCGGAGCTGGCGACCGGCCTGCCGACCCTCGTGGTCAACGGCGACCGTGACCCGTTCGGGGTGCCGGAGCCGGGGCCGGGGGTGCAGGTGGTGACCCGCCCGGGGGAGCGGCACGACCTGCGGGGGGACCCGGCCGGCACGGCCGCCGTGGTGCGCGACTGGCTGCGCGGGCGGGGCTGGGCGCGAGGCTGACCGCCCGTGTCCGCCTGCCGCGGCGGGTCGTTGCATCGGATGGCGCCGGACGCCCGGTTCGGGCGGGCGGCGCCGGTCCTCCCAGGCCCTTCCTGGTCCCAGCGTCGGCCTCCGCCGGCGCCGGGACCAGGAACGGGGGAGGTGAGCGGAATGCCCCGCCCCGTCGGGGGCGTTGCACCCCCCGGGACGACATTTCTGGCGAGGGGGGAGACCGGTGCCGACCGAGACGCGGGTCCGGGAACGGGACGAGCGGGGAGCGCGGCAGTTGCGACGGCTGCTGGGCGGCCCGGACTGGCCCGCGGTGAGCACGCACACGGTGAGTACGAGCACACCCGCCGGAAGTGAATCTGCGGGCACGTCCGTACGCGTATCCTCGGCGGGAAAGCATCCGACGCGAGGGGATGTGCGGTTGACGACCGAGAAGACGGACGAGCGCAGGGCCCGCTTCGAGCGGGACGCGATGCCCTTCGTCGATCAGCTCTACGCTGCCGGGCTGCGGATGACCCGCAACCCGGCGGATGCCGAGGACCTGGTCCAGGAGACCTACCTGAAGGCGTACGCCGCCTTCCACCAGTTCGAGCAGGGCACGAACCTGAAGGCCTGGCTCTACCGGATCCTGACCAACACCTACATCAACTCCTACCGCAAGCGGCAGCGCCAGCCCATCCAGGCGCCGACCGACGAGATCACCGACTGGCAGCTCGCCGAGGCCGAGTCGCACACCTCCAGCGGGCTGCGCTCGGCCGAGACCGAGGCGCTGGACCGGCTGCCGGACAGCGACGTCAAGGAGGCCCTCCAGCAGTTGCCGGAGGAGTTCCGCCTGGCCGTCTACCTCACCGATGTCGAGGGCTTCTCCTACAAGGAGGTCGCCGACATCATGGGCACGCCGATCGGCACGGTCATGTCGCGTCTGCACCGGGGCCGGCGTAATCTGCGCAAGCTGCTCGAACAGTACGCCGCAGAGCGGGGCTTCAGCGCCGCGGCGTCGAAGAAGGGCTCGACCGCTTCCGCCGGCCGGGAGGTCTGACATGAGCTGTGGAGATCCGCACGAGACGGATTGCCGCGAGGTCATCGCGGAGGTCTACCTCTACCTGGATCTGGAGTGCGCCGAGGAGCGGCGCACGCTGATCCGGCACCATCTCGACGAGTGCGGCCCGTGCCTGCGCGAGTACGGCATCGAGCAGGAGGTGCGGGCGCTGGTGGCCCGCTGCTGCGGCAACGAGACCGCGCCCGACCAGCTGCGGGAGCGGCTGCGGCTGCGCCTCACCGAGCTGGTCGTCTTCGAGGGCACCGAGTCGAAGGAGCTTGCCGACTGAGGTCGGGCCGGGCGCGGCAGCCGACCGAGGTCGGTGCCCCCGGAGACAGCGGAAGCCGGTGGCCCGGGTCGTGACGACCCGGGCCACCGGCGTCTGCGCCGACTGGTCGACGCCGGGCCGTGGGGCCCGGCCGCCGGTCAGGAGTTGGGGCGCTTGCCGTGGTTCGCGCCGCTCTTCTTGCGGGCCTTCTTCTTGCGGGCCTTCTTCGCCATGGTGACCTCCTCGTGATGGTCGGATCCCGCCTGCGCACGATCTCGGCGCCGGTGCACGCACCGGTCCTCCCGGCGCCGGGTCCGACCCGCTGATGCTAGTGCGGCCGGCACCCGCCGTCGTCCGCCGGGGCCGCCGATGCGCGCCACGCCGTACGACCCGCCGGTGGACCGCCGCTGAGTCGATCATCGACCCGGCCCGCGCCGCTCCACGCCCGCCGGAGGTCGCCCGCATGATTGGATACGTCGGCAGGCAACCGCGAGAGGGAGGGCCCGAAGATGGCCGAGGAGATCCGCGCCGAGATGGTGGCGAACGTCTGGAAGGTCGTCGCGTCGGCCGGGGACACCGTGTCCGAGGGGGACACCCTGGTGATCCTGGAGTCGATGAAGATGGAGATCCCGGTCGTCGCCGAGTCCGACGGTGTCGTCAAGCAGCTCGCGGTGAACGAGGGCGACGTCGTGCAGGACGGTGACCTGATCGCGGTGATCGATTGACCGGCCTCTCGGTACGCCGGGCCGGGCCGGCCGACTTCGCGGCGGTGGCCCGGCTGACGGTGGCCGCGTACGAGGCGGACGGCCAGCTGAAGAACGAGCACGGCTACGCCGCCGTACTCGCCGACGTGGCGTCCCGGACCACCGACGGCGAGGTGCTCGTCGCCGTCGACGACGCCACCGGCGAGCTGCTCGGCTCGGTGACCCTCGTCCTGCCCGGCACCCGCTACGCCGAGCTGTCCCGGGCGGGTGAGGCGGAGTTCCGGATGCTGGCGGTGGACCTGGCCGCGCAGGGGCGGGGCGTCGGCGCGGCGCTGGTCGAGGCCTGCGTGTCGCGGGCGACCGAGCTGGGCTGCTGCGCCGTCGTCATCTGCGTCCGCGACGGCTTCGCCGCCTCCGCCCAGCGGCTCTACCGGCGGCGCGGCTTCGTACGGGTGCCCGAGCTGGACTGGGCGCCCGTGGACGGGGTGCACCTGCTCGGCCTGCGGCTGGAGCTGACCGGCGCGTGAGCCGCCGCAGCCGCCGGTTCACCGGCGCCTGAGGAGCCCCCAGAGGCGGTGCAGGCGGGAACGCGGCCGGGGGACCGGGGCGGTGGCCGTCAGCGCGGTGGCCAGGGCCGCCGTCTCCGGATCCAGGGCCGGGCTGGCCAGGGCCAGGTGCGCCAGCGACGGCGCGATCGGCGCCGGGCGGGCCCGGGCGACCGCTGCCACGTCGGCCAGCCGCTCGGTCACCACCCGGGCCACGTCGGCGCGCACGTCCGGGTCGACCCAGGCGGCGGTGACCAGAGCGAACAGGGCCGCCTCGGTGACCCAGTCCTCGACCCCCCAGACCAGGTCCAGCAGCACCCGGCGCCGGGTCGACTCCGCCCACGGCTCGTCGGTGCGGTGGTGCAGCAGGCCCAGGCACGCCCACACCTGGACGCAGCGCACCCAGAGCGAGGGGTCCTGCCCGAGTACCCGGCCCAACGCGGTCGGCGGCGCCTCCGGCGGGTGCGCCAGCAGGCCGAGCAGGTCGTCGAGTTCCACGGTGGCCAGGCCCACCGCCGCGTCGTACGCCGCCGGCGGGTGCGGCCACGCCGGGTGGGCGAGCTGCCGCAGCCGCGCCGCCGCCTCCGGTGAGGGCGCCGGCACGGCGGGCACGACCGTCGTCCCGTCGGGCCGCCAGAGCTGCCGGGCGGTCGCCCGCCGGGGCCCGCGCGGGTCCGGGTCGGGCACGCCGGCCACCTCGATCCGCAGCCCGGGCGCGGCCGTCGCGGCGGCACGCAGCGCGCTGGGCGGCGGGGGCTGATCGAGGCGTACGGCGCCGAGGCCGACGCGCTCGTCGGTGACGGCCTGACGCAGCGCGTCCACCACCGGCCCGGTCGCCGGGGTGACCTGCCCGAGCCAGGGCCGGCCCCGGCAGCTCTCGGCCAGGTCGCCGTGCTCGTGCGTGTCGTCGGGATGGTCCCGGACGAAGTCGGCGAGCGCGACCAGGTGTGCCACGTCGCCGTCGCGCTGGTGCCGCAGCCGGTGCGCGGTGTGCACGGCGCACTCGAAGGAGGGGTCCCGGGCCAGCGCCCGGTCGATCCAGTCGAGGGCCTCGTCGAGCCGCCCGTTGTCGGCGAGCGTGCCGGCGATGTCGGCGTAGACGGTGAGGTCGTCGGGATCGTGCGCGACGGCCCGGCCGAGTGCCGCCAGCGCCTCCCGGGTACGCCCGGCGCTGCGGTACGCGTACCCGAGCCACACCTCGCCGATCTTCGACGGCTCCGCGCGTACGCCCCGGGCGGCCCAGCGGATCGCCAGGTCGACCTCGCCGACGCGCCTGGCCAGCGCGGACGCCGCGCCGAGCAGCAGGCCGTGCTCGGGGTGGACGGTGACCGCGTTGCGGGCCAGTGCCAGGTAGGGGGCCAGGGCGGCCCGGCCGGCCCGGGGCACCGGGTCGGGCACGGCGGCGCAGACCTGCATCAGGATCCGGGCGGCCCGGTCCGGTTCGAGGCGTTCGGCGAGTTCCGGGGTGGTCACCCACGGCACCCCGGCCCAGTCCGTCCCCGGCGCGTGGCCGGTCGCCGCGACCAGCAGGTCCAGCCCCTCGGCCGGCCGGCCGGCGGCGGCGAGCAGGTGCGCGCGGGCCACGACGGTGCCGACGAACGCGTGGCCCTGGAGCGGGAAGAGGTCGACGCCGCCGGCGCCGTCGGTGGCGGCGAGCCGGGCGAGGGTCTCGTGCACCTCGGGCAGGGTCGGGGCCTGGGCCAGCGCGGCGGCGACGTGGCCGGCCGCGTGTGCCAGGTCGTTGTCGTCCATGGCGAGGCGGGCCAGGGCAAGTTCCTCCGCCGCGGACAGCGACCGGTCGTCCTCGGGCACGTCGTCCTCTCGCTCGTCTGTCGGTGGGGCCGGGCAAGCCTAGGTGATGTTGCGCCGAGATGGTGATCATCTGCGCACTACTGTTCGTTCGATTGCTCAGGCCAGCTCAAACGTGCAAGACTGAGCAGGAAACGCGCGGCAACCGCGCAGTGGGAGGAGTTTCCGTGACGCGTGCAGGGGCCGGCATGGCGGCCGACATCGACGAGCAGCCGGCGGGCTACGAGCGGCTGCTCTCCGCCGAGCACGCCGGGGCGATCGCCCGGGTGGCGGCGGTCATCGCGGAACGCCGCCCGCGGCACGTGGTCTTCACCGCCCGGGGCACCTCCGACCACGCGGCCCTCTACGGGGCGTACCTGACCGAGATCCGGCTCGGCCTGCCCGCCGGCCTCGCCTCGCCCAGCGTCGTCACCCTCTACGGCGCGAAGCCGGACCTCTCCGACGCGCTGGTCGTCGGCGTCAGCCAGAGCGGCGGCTCGCCCGACCTCGCCGAGGTGCTGCGCACCGCCCGCGCCTCCGGCGCGTTGACCCTCGCGGTCACCAACGCGCCCGACTCCCGGCTGGCCGGCGTCGCCGAGCTCAGCGTCGACATCGCCGCCGGGCACGAGCGCGCGGTGGCCGCCACCAAGACCTACACCGCCGAGCTGCTCGCCCTGCTGATGCTCGTCGAGGGCGTCCGGGCCGGCGACGGCGCGCTGCCCGCCGACGAACGCGAGGCGCTCGCCGCCCTGCCCGAGCTGGCCGCCCGCACCCTGGAGGACACCACCCCCACCCAGCTCGCGCCCCGCTACCGGTTCGCCGGCCAGCTGGTCACCACCGGTCGCGGGTACGCGTACCCGACCGCCCGCGAGGCCGCGCTGAAGCTGATGGAGACCTCCTACCTGCCGGCGCTCGCGTTCTCCGGCGCCGACCTGCTGCACGGCCCCCTCGCCATGACCGACCCGGACGTGCCGGTCCTCGCCGTGGTCGGCTCCGGGCCGGGCGGCCGGTCGATGGGCGAGGTGCTGCCCCGCCTCGGCGAGCGCCGCGCCGACGTGGTGGTGGTCGGCTCCGCCGATGTCGAGGGCGCCACCCGGATGGCCGTCCCCGAGGTCGACGAGCGCTACGCGCCGCTGCTGGACATCCTGCCGTTGCAGCGCCTGGCGCTGGCGCTGGCGCTCGCCCGGGGCGAGGACCCGGACGCGCCGCGCGGGCTGAAGAAGGTCACCGCGACGATGTGACGCCCGTCGTGGCACGCTGGTCGACGTGTCCACGCTGCGCAACCTCGCCGAGGAGCACACCCGCCTCCGCCCGGCCGACATCGACCACCTGCACCGGATCGCCGGCGACTGGCAGTTGCTCTCCGATCTGTCCTTCGCCGACCTGCTGCTCTGGGTGCCCGTGGACGGTGACGGCGCGTTCCTCTGCGTCGCCCAGGTCCGGCCGACGACCGCGCCCACCGCGTATCTGGACGACCAGGTGGGGCGGATCGTCGGCGGGCCTGAGGTGGCCCACCTGGAGGTGGCCCACCGGCAGGGCCGGATCTGGCGGGAGGGCGACCCGGTCTGGTACGGCGACGTGCCGGCCCGGCACGAGGCGATCCCGGTCCGGTTGCGCACCACCGACGGGGAGGCCGGCGAGGTGATCGCCGTGGTGGGTCGGGACACCAACCTCTCCACCGCGCGCACCCCGAGCCAGCTGGAGCTGAACTACCTCACCACCGCCGACGACCTGGCCCAGATGATCGCCGACGGGACCTTCCCGCCGCCGCGCCATCCCGGGGAGACCACGTCGGCCCCGCGCGTCGGCGACGGGCTGGTCCGGCTCGACGCCGGCGGCAAGGTCACCTACGCGAGCCCGAACGCGCAGTCGGCGTACCGGCGGCTGGGCTACGCCTCCCACCTGGTGGGCGAGGACCTGGCGGCGCTGCACCGCCGGCTGGCGAGCGACCCGCTGGAGGGCACGGACGCGGCGAACGGCATCCTCGCGGCGCTGCGCGGCGAGGCGCCGCCCCGCCGGGAGATCGACGCGCGGGGCGCGACGATGCTCACCCGGGCGCTGCCGCTGATGCCCGCCGGGGTGCCGATCGGCGCGCTGGTGCTGGTCCGCGACATCACCGAGGTACGCCGCCGCGACCGCGCCCTGATCACCAAGGACGCCACCATCCGGGAGATCCACCACCGGGTGAAGAACAACCTCCAGACCGTCGCCGCGCTGCTGCGGCTCCAGGCCCGCCGGGTGTCCATGCCGGAGGCCCGGGTCGCCCTGGAGGAGTCGGTACGCCGGGTCGCCTCCATCGCGCTGGTGCACGAGACCCTCTCCATGTCCAGCGACGAGGCGGTCGAGTTCGACGGCATCGTCGACCGGGTGGCCAGCGCCGCCACGGAGGTGGCCGCGACGGAGGCCACGGTCGGCATGCGCCGCGAGGGCAGCTTCGGTGTGCTGCCCGCCGAGGTCGCCACGTCGCTGGTGATGGTGCTCAACGAGTTGCTGCTCAACGCCGTCGAGCACGGCTTCCCGCCGGCCGCCGAGGCGCCCGCCGTCCCGCCCGGTTCCGGAACCCCCGCCCCGGTCGCGGCCGGGCCGCCCGCCCCGGGAGCGCCCGTGGCGGCCGGTCCGGTCGAGCCGGAGGTGGTGCTGTCGGCCCACCGGTTCCGCAAGATGCTGCACGTCTCGGTCACCGACAACGGGCGCGGGCTGCCGCCCGACTTCGACGCCGAGCGGAGCGGCAACCTCGGCTTGCAGATCGTCCGCGCGCTGGTCACGGGCGAGCTGCGCGGCACCATCGAGCTGCGCGACGGCGCGAAGGGCGGCACCGAGGCGACGCTCGTCGTCCCGCTGGTGCGCGACGCCCCCGAGGGCCGTCCCGCCGGCTGACCCGGACGCACCGGCGCGAGGGCCGGGGTGGGTGGGTCAGCGGGTCAGCAGGGCCACGGTGAGTCCCGGGCGCGGCCAGACCCGCTCGACGGTGTAGTCGGCGCGCAGCGCGTCGCCCTTGGCGCCGGAGACGGCGGCCAGCGGATCGTCGCGGCGGCCGGCCACGACCAGCCAGACCCGTTCCGCGCCGGCCAGGCACCCGGCCGGGCGGGCGCACTCGGCGGCCCACAGGTCGCCCCGGCGGGTCTGGTCCTGCGTCACCAGCACGTCGCGGGGCCGACGGTCGCCCAGGTGGTACGCGAGGCCCAGGTCGAGGAAGAGCCAGCTCTCCCGGGGGGAGTAGACGACCGCGTCGCCCGGCCGCTGACCGTCGGCGACGATCCGGGCCGCGCCCCGGTAGTCCACCGTCGCGCTGCGCGGCCACTCGTGGGTACGCCGCAGCGCCGCCTGGTCGGGCAGCCCGAGCAGCCCGGCCAGGGCGACGACGGCCAGCGCGGGCGGCAGCGGCACCGTCGCCAGCGCCGCGCCCGCGAGCAGGCAGGCGAAGGGCACCACGAAGACGAGGTACCGGGGCACCCAGAGCGGCACGACCAGCCCCGCGGCGAAGACCAGCAGCACGGGCAGCAGCACGGCGAGCCCGGGCAGCAGGGCGCGCCGGCCCAGCCGGGCCGCGCCGAGCGCCGCGAGGCCGAGCAGCAGACCCCCCACCACCCCGCTCTGCGCCACCCCGGTCGGCAGCGTCATCAGGTCGGTCAGCCGGGCGGTGTCCACCCAGCCGAGCTGCCGGGACCGCTGCCCTCTGGCCAGGAACACCAGCGGTGCCAGCAGCAGCGCCGCCGGCACCAGGGCGAGCACCCAGCGCAGCGGGCGGTTCGGCGGCCGGTCGCGGGGAGCGGCGAACACCGCCACCGCGTGCGCGGCGAGCAGGGTGAGCGCGACCAGGTGGACGAGGCCGAGCGCGGCCACGGCGACGGCGTACCCGGCCCAGCGGGCCCGACCTGGCCGCGTCAGCGCCGCGACCAGCAGCAGGGTCGCCAGCACGGCGAAGAGCGTGGCCAGCGCGTACGGGCGGGCCTCCTGGCCGTAGCGCGAGGTGCCCGGGAGCACCGCGAGGAGCAGCCCGGCGAGCAGCCCGGCCCGGGTACCGAGCAGGCGCTGCCCGAGGAGCGCGGTCAGCCCCGCCGTGGCGGCCATGGCCAGTGCGGCGGGCAGCCGCAGCGCGGTCACCGAGTCGCCGAAGACGGCCACCCAGGCGTGCATGAACAGGTAGTAGGGGCTGGTGGCGGCGTCGATGGTGCCGGCGAGCCGGACGAGGTCCCCGGGCGACCGGCTCGCCGCACTCCAGGTGGCCAGCTCGTCGCGCCACGGCTGCGCGTGATCGATCCCGGTCAGCACGACAGCCAGGGTGAGCAGCGTCGGCGCGATCCAGATCACCCGATCCGTGCGGCCCGGCCCGCCTGTCGCCTCGTTCGTAGGCCCGCCCGTCACCTGGCCCGGCGGCGAGACGGGCTCGCCGGGCGGATCAGCGGAACCGGTCACACACCGCAGCGTCACACAGTCCGGCCGCCCGGTACGCCGTTCCGCCGATCAGGGCCGGCGTCACGCCTTGACCGTGACCCCGTGCTTCCCGCACGCGGCCACGAAATGGGGCAGGATCTCGCGCAGCGACTGCCGGTAGAGCCCGGCCCCCGGCCCGGTCCCGCCACGTCGGCGCCGTACCCGTTCCACCTGACCGACCGTGGTGGGGCGGTGGTCGGGGTGTGGCCCGTGATGTGGGATCCCGCACGCACTCGTTGGCCGGCCCCCCTCGGGTGTGGCAGCATGACTTCCATGACCGCCGCTGTCGTCCGCCGCTTCGTGGCTCGTCGCCACGTCGACTACGGCCGCGTGCGCAGCGCGATCTGTCCGGCCCACTGACGACGCCCGATCACTCTGTCTCGGGCGCGCCTCGCGCCGGCTGTTCCGACACCGTTGTCGCCAGCCCGTTCCGACGGGTCGGCCGCGCGCCTTGCGTGTTCCCGAGGCACCGCAGACAACGGAGGACGCCGCCATGGCGGTCAGCAGCATCCCGGCCCGGGCCGGGGACCCGACGTCCCCCCGACCGGCCCGGACCCCCCGCCGGCCCCGAGGTGAAGGTCAGTGGGCGCTCGGTCACCGCGAGCCGCTCAACCCCAACGAACGGATCAAGAAGGACGACGACCCGCTGAACGTACGGGCCCGGATCGAGAACATCTACGCCCATCACGGGTTCGCCTCGATCGACCCGCAGGACCTCCGTGGCCGCTTCCGCTGGTGGGGCCTCTACACCCAGCGCAAGGCGGGCATCGACGGCGGCCGTACGGCCGTGCTGGAGCCGCACGAGCTGGAGGACGAGTTCTTCATGCTCCGGGTCCGGGTGGACGGGGGCGAGTTGAGCCTGGCGCAGCTGCGGGTGGTCGCGGACATCTCCCGCGAGTTCGCCCGGGACACCGCCGACATCACCGACCGGCAGAACATCCAGTACCACTGGATCCGGGTCGAGGACATGCCGGAGATCTGGCGCCGTCTGGAGTCGGTCGGCCTGCAGACCACCGAGGCGTGCGGCGACTGCCCCCGGGTGGTGCTGGGCAGCCCGGTCGCCGGGGTGGCCCGCGACGAACTGCTCGACCCGACGCCGGCGGTCGACGAGATCGTCCGCCGCTACGTGGGCGACAAGGCGTACTCCAACCTGCCGCGCAAGTTCAAGACCTCCATCTCCTGGCTGGTCGACACCCCGTACGAGGCGAACGACATCTCCTTCCTCGGGGTGGACCACCCGGACCACGGGCCGGGCTTCGACGTCTGGGTCGGCGGCGGCCTGTCGACGAACCCGATGCTGGCCAAGCGGCTCGGCGTCTGGGTGTCGCTGGAGGAGGTGCCGGACGTCTGGGCGGGCGTGGTCGGTATCTTCCGCGACTACGGCTACCGCCGGTTGCGCAACCGCGCCCGGCTGAAGTTCCTGGTCGCCGACTGGGGCGTGGAGAAGTTCCGCGAGGTGCTGGAGAAGGAGTACCTGGGCCGGGCGCTGCTCGACGGCCCCGCCCCGCAGCTGCCCGACCGGCCGGTGGACCACATCGGGGTGCACCCGCAGCGCGACGGCCGGCACTGGGTGGGCGCCGCCCCGGTGGTGGGCCGGGTCTCCGGCGGGCAGCTCGCCCGCCTGGCCGACGTGGTCGAGGCGCACGGCAGCGGGCGGGTGCGGCTCACCCCGTACCAGAAGCTGCTGGTGCTGGACGTGGCGCCGGAGCGGACCGGCTCGCTGGTGCGCGAGCTGCGCGGGATCGGCCTGGAGGCGCAGCCGTCGGCCTGGCGGCGCGGCACGATGGCCTGCACCGGCATCGAGTACTGCAAGCTGGCCATCGTCGAGACCAAGGCGCGCGGCGAGGAGCTGGTGGCCCGGCTGGAGGAGCGGCTGCGCGACTTCGACGCCGACATCTCCATCCACCTCAACGGCTGCCCCAACGCCTGCGCCCGCACGCAGGTCGCCGACATCGGCCTCAAGGGCCAGCTCGTCGTCGGCCCGGACGGCCGCCAGGTGGAGGGCTTCCAGGTCCACCTCGGTGGCGGGCTCGGCATGGCCGAGGGACAGACGGCCGGGTTCGGCCGCAAGCTGCGCGGTCTGAAGACCACCGCCGAGGAGCTTCCGGCGTACGTGGAGCGGCTGGCCCGGCGCTACCTGGCCGGCCGGGAGACGGGCGAGACGTTCGCCAACTGGGTGATCAGGGTCGACGAGGAGGAACTCCGATGAGCGATCGAAGCGAGCGAATCAGCGGTGCCGTGGGGCCTCATCGCGGTGCCGAGCGAAGCGAGGTGACGCGATGAGCGAGACCCGTTCCGCGCCGTTGTACTGCCCGTACTGCGGCGAGGAGGACCTGCGGCCGAGTGAGGCCGGCCACGGCGCCTGGGAGTGCCACGCGTGCGCCCGGGTGTTCACGGTGAAGTTCACCGGCCTGCTCGGCCGGGCGGTGGCCCGGTGAGCGGGGGCACGGGCGACCGGCCCGGTCTCGTCTCGGCGGCGGGCCTGGGCCTGGTCGGCCTGGGCGCTCCGGCTCCGGCCGGCGCCGCCCGGCGCGACCCCGACGAGCTGCGCGCGCTGGCCGAGGCGGCCGGCCGGGAGCTGGAGGGCGCGCCGGCGCTGGAGATCGCGCGCTGGGCGGCCGAGACCTTCGGCGCCCGGTTCTGCGTCACCAGCTCGATGGCCGACGCCGTGCTGGCCCACCTGGTCTCCCGGGTCGCCCCGGGGGTGGACGTGGTCTTCCTCGACACCGGACTGCACTTCCCGGAGACGCTCCGGGTCCGCGACGAGGTGGCCCGGACGCTGCCGGTGAACGTGCGCTCGATCCGGCCGCGCCTGACCGTGGGCCAGCAGGACGGCCAGTACGGCCCGCGCCTGTTCAACAAGGCTCCGGACGACTGCTGCCAGCTGCGCAAGGTGGAGCCGCTGGAGCGGGCGCTCGCCGGCTACGACGCCTGGGCCGCCGGGCTCCGCCGGGACGAGTCGCCGACCAGGGCGAACACGCCGGTGGTGACCTTCGACGCGCGCCGGGGCAAGGTCAAGGTCAACCCGATCGCGGCCTGGCGGCAGGCCGACGTGGACGCCTACGTCGCCCGCTGGAACGTGCCCGTCAACGAGCTGTTCAAGCAGGGCTACGGCTCGATCGGCTGCTGGCCCTGCACCCGCCGCACGAAGGCGGGGGAGGACCCCCGGGCCGGCCGCTGGGCGATGTTCGAGAAGACCGAGTGCGGCCTGCACGTCTGACCGGGCCGGTCCCGGGCTCTCCCGCGTGGGGAGCGCCCGGGCCGTCGGAGGTGGCCGGGTCGTCAGGGGCGGCCGGGCCGTGGCGGCCGGTCGGGCCGTCGGAGGTGGCCGACCCGGTGGTCCTGGTCGCCCACGGCAGCCGGGACCCGAGGGCCGCCGAGGCGACCCGGGCGCTGGCCCGGGCCGTGTCGGCCGCCCGGCCGGGTACGCCGGTGCTGGCGAGCTGGTTGGACCACACCGAGCCGGGACCGGCGACCGTGCTGCGGAACCTGGCCGCCGCCGGGCACTCCCGGGCCGTGCTGGTGCCGCTGCTGCTCACGGCGGCGCACCACCGGCGGGTGGACGTCCCGGCGGCGGTCGCGGCCGCCCGGGAGTCGGGGCCGCCGATCGCGGTACGGGTGACCGACGTGCTCGGCCCGGCCGACGGGACGGTGGACGCCGGTCTGCTGGCGGGCCTGCACCGGCGGTTGGGTGAGGCGGGGGCGGGGCGCTTCGACGGCCTGGTGCTGGCCGCGGCCGGCACCAGGGACGCCCGGGCGCGTGGGTCGGTGGGCCGGGTGGCCGCCGCGCTGCGCGCCGGTCTCGGCGTGCCCACCCGCGTGTCGTACGCCTCGGCGGCCCCGCCGGCCGTCGCGGCGGCGGTGGCGCGGCTGCGGGCGCGGGGGGCCGGGCGGGTGGCGGTGTCGGCGTACTTCCTGGCTCCGGGCCTGTTCCACGACGCCGTCGCCACGGCGGCGCGGGGCGCCGGTGCGGTGGCGGTGTCCGCCCCGCTGACCGACGCGCCGGAGCTGGCCGATCTGGTCCTGCGGCGCGTCGACGCGGCGAGCCGGTTGGCCGGGATCACCGCCGCGCCGTGAGCGGAGGCCGGATCACCAATACGGCGACCGGACAGCAGTACGCCCCGGCGGGCGTACCCGGCCGGGGCGTACTGACTGGTGCGTGGGGATCAGGCGGAGTGAGCGCGCAGCACCCGGAGGCCACCGCGGCGCTTGACAGCCCGCCGCTCCTCCTCGCTCATCCCGCCCCAGACGCCAGCGTCCTGACCGGACTCCAGCGCCCACTGCAGGCACTGGTCGGTCACGGAGCAGCGCCGGCAGACGGCCTTGGCCTGCTCGACCTGCAGGAGAGCCGGCCCGGACGTCCCGATCGGGAAGAACAGTTCCGGGTCCTCGTCGCGGCAGACAGCATGGTGACGCCAGTCCATGGCGGCAACACTCCTCATTCTGGGTGGGTGGCAGAGATTGCTTCTGTTGCTTTTCCTATATGCATCCGCAGCGCCGAATGGTGACGGTTCGCGTACGCCTATTCGGCAGTGCGTGAGCAGGCTGTGTCGGCCCCGCGGACCTGCTGGAACAGCTCAACCTGACGAGCCTATCCAAACAATGTCCCGGTAACTCAAGTTCGCTTGTGAATACTTTCACGAACGCCCGGGATGTCAAGGGTGACGCTCGGAAAAACTCCGGGCGGTGAGCAAGCCCACAACCCCTTTGTCCGGATTCCAGCACCTTCCTGGTTACCCGGCGTACCACTGTCGAGGATCAATATAGTACAGTCCGCGTGACATTGCTGACATTTCCGGCACAGCCCCTCGGTGTGGCGGCCGTCGCATCGGTCCGGTGTCGCGGCCGCGTCGACCTAGGGCAGTACCCGAGACCTAGCAGATTACTCTCAGTGCGGCGGGAATGGATGTGAATCTGACTTTCTCCCGCTCGCCAAGGTAGTCGCCGTCGAGCTGGAACGCCTGCGGACGGGCCGAGACCAGGGTGAACTCCGCGACATCGTGCAGCCGCAGCACCTGGCGGCCGTGCGGATCCGGGGTCCGGGAGAAGAACTGCGTCACCGTGCGTGTCGTACTGGCCACCCGGAGCTGCCGCAGGGCGAGCACGTCCAGGCCCAGATCGAACGACGCCTCCGGGTTCGGATTGACCTCGCGGTCGCCCAGGTACGTCCACGGCGCGGTGTTCTGGATGATGACCGTCGCCAGTTCGCCCTCCGCCAACTCGTCCGGGCGCTCCAGGCTGATCGCCGGATGGCGGCGGTCGGAGTTGAGGAAGTACTGGGCCGCGGTGGACCGGAAGTAGAGCGCGGGCGTCGAGACCCGGCCCCGCCGGCGGGCCTGCTCCACCCGGTGGATGACGGCCGCGTCGAGGCCGAAGCCCGCGCAGAAGGTGAAGTAGCGGTCGTCGGCCCGGCCGAGCCCGATCGTCCGGTAGCGGCCCAGCCGCAGGCCCTCCAGGATCATGCTGGTCCCGTCCGGCCAGTCCCGGGGCAGGCCCAGCGCCCGCGCGAAGACGTTGGTCGAGCCCCCCGGCACGGTCGCCAGGGCGGGCAGCCGCTCGGCCGGGGTGGTGCTGGCGGGGATGGTCGGCGGCTGCGCCGCCATCAGGCCGTTGACGACCTCGTTGACCGTGCCGTCGCCACCCAGCGTCACGACGACGTCGACGCCCTCCTCGGCCGCCTCGCGCGCCAGGTCGGTCGCGTGCCCCCGTCGCCGGGTGTAGCGCACGGAGAGGTCGACTTCGCTGCGCAGGGCCCGGACCAGGACGTCCCGGCTGCGCTCGCTGGTGGTGGTGGCCTTCGGATTGACCACCAGGACGGCCCGCATGGGCGGCACTGTACCGCGCGCCACCACGGGTATCGTGGCGCGCGTGACCATCGACTCCGACCCGATCCCCGCCACCCTCGGCTGGGCGGTCCGGCTGCTGCGGGCCGAGGCGGTCGCCGTGGGACTGGTCGCCGCGTGGCTGCTCTGGGCCGATCTCACCGCCACGACCACCGACCTCACGTCGGCGTTGCTCGTGACCGCGTTCGCCATCGGCGCGGCGGCGGCCCTCTGGGCGCTGGGCGGCGCGCTGGCGCGGCGGAAGGCGGGAGCCCGGGCCCCGGCGATCGTGCTCCAGCTGATGCTGCTGCCCATCGGCTGGTTCATGGTCCAGGGCGGGATGGGGTGGCTCGGCGTACCGCTGATGGCGCTCGGCCTCGGGATGACCGCCCTGCTGGTGAGCACCCCCACCACCCGGGCCCTCGGCTTCGAGTGACCCCGCCGGGCCCGCGCGGGCCCGGCGCCGGGTCAGCGGCCGGTCAGTAGCCGGAGGCGCGGCGGGTGAGCAGCGAGATGGTGGCGCGGCCGTCGGAGGCCGTCGCGGCCGCCGCCGTGGTCAGCGCCGTGAGCACCTTCCAGGCGAAGGACGACTCGGCGGGGAGCGTCGCGCCGCGGACCGTCGGCACGGTCACCTCCACGGTGAGCGCGTCGTCCGTGACCGCGAAGCGGCAGTCGAGCTCCGCGTCGCGGGTGGCGATGGCGAGCAGCATCGCGCACGCCTCGTCGACGGCGATGCGCAGGTCCTCGATCTCGTCGAGGGCGAACTGCAGCCGCGCCGCGAGCCCCGCGGTGGCGGTACGTAGCACCCCGAGGTAGCCCCCGTCCGCGGGCACGGTGAGGTGCACGACGTCGTCGTCGGTCGTCGGCTGCCCGGTCAGTTGAGTCACCACTCATCCCCCCGGTCGGGGACTCTACCCGCTCGGTCGCCCGAACGTGTGGGGACCGCCACGTTCCCGCCCGCGGGACCCGTCAGCGCGCCCCGCCCGGCTGGTGGGAGCGGGTACGGGCCCGGCCGGAACATGCGCCATGACGACGACGGCCGGCACGCCCTCGGGACGTGCCGGCCGGATCGTCGGCGGACCGGTGAGGGTCACGCCTGCTTGGTCTCCCAGAAGATCTTGGAGATCTCGTCGATCTTCTGGAGCAGCTCGTCGGCCTTGGACGGGTCGGTGCCGCCCTTCGCGCCGGCGGCGCCGGCCAGCTTGGTGGCCTCGTTGAACAGCTGGTGCAGGTGCGGGTACTTCTCGAAGTGGGCCGGCTTGAAGTAGTCGGTCCACAGCACCCACAGGTGGTGCTTCACCAGGTCGGCGCGCTGCTCCTTGATCAGGATGGCGCGGGTGCGGAACTCGGGGTCGGTGTTGGCCTGGTACTTCTCGCAGATCGCCTTCACCGACTCGGCCTCGATCCGGGCCTGGGCCGGGTCGTAGACGCCGCAGGGCAGGTCGCAGTGGGCGCTGGCGGTCACGCGGGGCGTAAGGATGCGCGGAAGTCGCATCAGGATCCTCCATGGGAAGTTTGCGATGATCCAAGACGACATTACTCCTGGACGCGCTCCGGGGAGGCCGGGTGGAGGGGAAACCAATGGGGAGCGAGCACCCGACGGTTGCCCCCCGGCTGCGGTGGCCGCTGACCGCCGTACTGGTGACCGGTCCGTCCATGTCGCCCACGCTGCGGCACGGCGACGCGGTGCTGGTCCGCCCCGGCGACCGGGCGGTCCGCTCCGGTGACGTCGTCGTCGCGGTCTTCCGCAGCCGCCCCGACCTGCTCGTGGTCAAGCGCGCGATCCGCGCGCAGGACGGCGGGTGGTGGCTGCGCGGCGACAACGACCTGGTCACCGACGACTCCCGGGCGTACGGGGTGGCCGACGTGCGGGGCCGCGTGGTGGCCCGCTACTGGCCCCGGCCCGCCCGGGTGCGCCCACAGCGGATATGACCCCGCTCACACCGGTGTGACGGTGGCGACACTATGCTCCAGACGTGCCCGGGTGACCCCCGCACCGCGTGCCGCCGTTCGGCGCCTCACCTCGCGTCCGCGCCGGCCGCCCCGTCTGCTCGACAGATCCTGGAGTCACCATGTCATCGTCCACCGTGGACCCCGCTGATCCCGTCTTCCGACTGCACCGGGGCGGCAAGATGGCCGTCGCCTCGACCGTCCCGCTGACCAGCCGCGAGGACCTCTCCCTCGCGTACACCCCGGGTGTGGCCCGGGTCTGCGAGGCGATCGCCGCCGACCCGACGCTCGCCGACGACTACACCTGGGCGTCGCACACCGTCGCGGTCGTCACCGACGGCTCGGCCGTACTCGGGCTCGGCAACATCGGCCCGCGTGCCTCGCTGCCGGTGATGGAGGGCAAGGCGGTGCTGTTCAAGCAGTTCGGCGGCGTCGACGCGGTGCCGGTCTGCCTGGACACGCAGGACGTCGACGAGATCGTGGCCGTGGTGCGGGCGCTGGCCCCGTCGTTCGGCGGGATCAACCTGGAGGACATCAGCGCCCCACGCTGCTTCGAGGTGGAGCGCCGGCTCGACGAGGCCCTGGACATCCCGGTCTTCCACGACGACCAGCACGGCACCGCGATCGTCGTGCTCGCCGCCCTGCGCAACGCCGCCAGGCTGCTCGACCGCAAGCTCGGCGACCTGCGGGTGACGGTCAGCGGCGCCGGCGCGGCGGGGGTCGCGGTGACGAAGATGCTGATCGCCGGCGGCGTGAACCCCGACCAGGTGGTGGTCTGCGACTCCAAGGGGATCATCGGCCGGCACCGGCCCGAACTGACCGGCACCAAGGCCGAGCTGGCGGCGGCCACCAACGCCGGCGGTCGCGAGGGCGACATCACCGAGGCGCTGCGCGACGCGGACGTGCTGATCGGCGTCTCGGGCGGGCAGATCCCCGAGGCGGCGGTCGCCGGCATGGCCCCCGGCGGCATCGTCTTCGCCCTGGCGAACCCGACGCCCGAGGTGCACCCGGAGGTGGCCGCCCGGCACGTGGCGGTCGTCGCCACCGGCCGCAGCGACTACCCCAACCAGATCAACAACGTGCTGGCCTTCCCGGGTGTGTTCCGGGGCGCGCTGGACGCCAGGGCCACCCGGATCACCGAGGGCATGAAGGTCGCCGCCGCCGACGCGATCGCCGGCGTGGTGGCCGAGTCGCTCACCGCCGAGGCGATCGTCCCGTCCCCGCTCGATCCCCGGGTCGCCCCCGCGGTGGCCGAGGCGGTCGCCGAGGCCGCGCGCCGCGACGGCGTCACCCGCTGAACGTGTAAGGAAGGGCCCCTTCCTATCGCCCAGGCGATAGGAAGGGGCCCTTCCTTCCGTCGGTGCCCTTCTTGCCGGGGGCTCGGCTTGTTACCGTGCCGATCATGCGTGCCGCCTTCGTCTCCCGCTTCGACGACGCCAACCCGCTCGCCGCGCTCGCCGTCGGCGAGCAGCCCGAGCCGACCCACCCGGCCGACGACTGGGTGACCGTTCAGGTGCGGGCCAGCTCCCTCAACCACCACGACCTCTGGTCCCTGCGCGGGGTGGGGCTGCGCGCCGAGCAGCTGCCCATGGTCCTCGGCTGCGACGCCGTCGGGGTGGACCCGGACGGCAACGAGGTCGTCGTCTACCCGGTGATCCCCACCCCGGGCGACCCGCGCGGCGTCTCCATCCTCTCGGAGCACTTCCCCGGCACGCTGGCCGAGCGGGTCGCCGTACCCCGGTCGAACCTGCTGGCTCTGCCGGCGGGTCTGGCGGCGTCGGACGCGGCCTGCCTGCCGACGGCCTGGCTGACCGCGTGGCGGATGCTGACCACCGTGGGCCGGGTCGGCGACGCCGACGCCGTGCTGGTCCAGGGCGCCGGCGGGGGCGTGGCCACCGCGGCCGTCGCGCTCGCCGCCGCGATGGGCAAGCGGGTGTACGCGACCAGCCGCGACGCCGCCAAGCGGGAACGGATCGCCGAGCTGGGCGCCACCGCCGTCGAGCCCGGCGCCCGGCTGCCGGAGCGGGTCGACGTGGTGATCGAGACGGTCGGGGCGGCCACCTTCGACCACTCGCTGAAGTCCGCCGCGCCGATGGCCCGGATCGTGGTCTCCGGCGCCACCGCCGGGCACGAGCCGAAGGTCAACCTGCGCCGGGTCTTCGCCATGCAACTGGAGATCCTCGGCACCTCGATGGGCACCCCCGACGAGCTGGCCGCCCTGCTCGCGTTCTGCGCCGAGCACGGCGTGCGCCCGGTGGTGGACTCCGTGCTCCCGTTCAGCGAGGTCGCCGACGCCTTCGCCCGCCTGCATTCCGGCGACGTCTTCGGCAAGGTCGTCGTCGACCACACCGCCTGAGTCCCGCCGTCGCCGTGGGCCTGCCTGGTCGGGGAGGCCCACGGCGGTGTCGCCGGGGCCCGCGACGGGCGGGTCCCGTTGGCCTCCCCGGTCAGGGAGGCCACCGTCGGTCAGAGGCGGTTGTCGAGGGTGGCGACGTCGTCGCGGGCGGCGTCGGTGGGGATGCGGCCCTTGGCGGCCTGGTCGCCGTAGAGCGACCAGCGCAGGAACTCGACCGTGGTGTCCGAGACCACCCGCAGCGAGGCGCCGTCGCTGAGCAGCGCGCGGCCGTGGTCGCCCTTCGGGAGGCTCAGCATCGCCTTCGGCCAGGGCACCCGGTCGTAGGCGGCCTTGCCGGCGGCGTACTCGACCACCTCGTCGGCCTCGCCGTGCACGAAGAGCTGCGGGGCGGCGGCGCCCGCGAAGGCGGTGCCGACGCCGAGCGCCGTGCCGGCGAAGACGACCCCGGCGTCCAGCCGTTCGTCCCGGCCGGCGGTGAACAGGCCGATGGTGGTCACCCCGCCGGCCGAGTGCCCGGCCGCCGCCACCCGGTCCGTGGCCAGCCGGCCGCGCAGCGGGTCGCCGTCCTTGCCGTCGAGGGCGAGGACCTGGGTCAGCACGTACGACACGTCGGCCGGCTGGTTGAGCACGTCGAGCACGTTGCCGTCGCCACCCCGGGCGGTGTGCGGGAAGGTCGGCGCGGCCACCACGAACCCGGCCGCCGCCCAGCGGGTGAGCAGCGTCTCGTAGTCGGCCGGCCGGGCGCTCAACCCGTGGCTGAACATCACCACCGGGAACTTCCCCGTGGCGGCGTCCGCCGACCGCGCCGGCTGCCCGCCGGGCTTTCCGGCGGCCGGGTACCAGACGGTCACCGGCAGCGGGCGCTTCCCGTCGCGGTTCAGCTTCAGCTGCCGTACGCCGACGGCGAAGGCCTTCTCGGGTGCGGTGCCGACGGGCACCTGCGGGGTGGGGCCGGCCGCCTGTGCGGGCGGCGCCGAGGCCGTCACCAGCGGAGCCGCCTGGGAGCCTGCCGCCTGCGGAGCCGGCCCGGCGTCGTCGGAGCAGCCGACCAGACCGGCGGTGAACAGTGCGGAGGCGAGCAGGGCGGGGGTGACACGACGCGGCATGGAAACGATTGTGCCTCGCGGCGCGCCCCGCTCCGCCGCAGACCGCCGCAGTACGTCCCCCTCCGCTGCGCTGCCGCGCCCCGGCTGCTGCCGGCGCCTGGGCTGCTCGAGTGGCGGCCTGGGCCGGGCTCGACCGGGAGTTGGCCACGCGCCGGGTCGGGACTCCCGGCTCGGGCGTCCGCTCGGGAGGGTCAGCGGGCGGGGCGGGTCTCGTAGCGCGTCACGCCGGGGCGGCGGGCGTCGCCAGGCAGGCGGTGGCCGGCGGCCGCGTCGCCGTAGAGCGTCCAGCGCAGGAAGTCCGTCGTCGTGGCCAGGACCTGGTCGAAGCCGGGCCGCCCCGGGTTCAGGTACTCGCCGTGGCCCTGCCCGAGCAGGCTCAGGAAGGCGGTGGGGCCGGTCGTGCGCTGGTACGCGGCGCGGCCGACCGTCACCGGCACGATCCTGTCCGCCGTACCGTGTACGAAGAGCAGCGGGGCCGCCGGCCCGGCGAAGCTGCCGGCCGTTCCGCCGCCGGCGATCACGATGCCGGCGCGCAGCCGCCCCGAACGCCCGGAGGTGAACATGCCGGCCGTGGTGAAGCCGCCCGCCGAGTGGCCGGCGGCGGCGACCCGGGTGACGTCGAGGTGCCCGGCGAGCGGGTCTCCGGCCCGGGCGTCGAGCCGCGTCAGGTGCCGGATCAGCCGCCAGCCGTCGGCCGGCTGGTGGCGTACGTCGGCACGGCTGAACCGGGCCGCGCCCCGCCGGGTGTGCGGGTAGGCCGGGGCGGCGACCACGAACCCGGCGGCGGCCCAGCGCGCGGTCAGGCCGGCGTGCAGCTCGGGCAGGCTGTGCAGCCCGTGGCTGTAGACCACCACGGGGAAGCGCCCGGCGGCCACCGCGTCGTCCTCCGCCGGGTACCAGACGGTCACCGGCAGGGGGCGCGCCGAGGTCGGGTCGACGGTGAACGTGCGTACGCCGACGGCGTAGGCGGCCACGGGCGCCGGACGGGCCGGCGGCGGTGTACCGGGCGTGGCGGCCCCCGCCGGGGCGCAACCGGCCAGCAGCGTCGTCATCAGTACGGCGACCAGCCGCTTGATCCCCACGGATTCACGGTAGGTTCCCGGCGGCCCGCAGCGGTCCCGCCGTCCGGACCGGACGCCCTCACCACCCGGGCGGATCGTCTCCACCGGCCGGCTGGACCTGAGCCCGGGACGCGCGCCAGGGACGGCGGCGCGCAACCGGTGTCGCTAGGGTCACCGCCATGCCTGAGAACCGCACAGACCCGAGCGGCAACACCGAGGCGTTCCGCGCCTACGCCCACACCGCCGAGCCCGAGGCCCCGGCCGGCGCGTCCCGGACGCCGCTGCTCGTCGGCGCGGCGGCGGTCGCGGTCGTGCTGGTCGCCCTCCTCGCCTGGCTCGCGCTGGGCTGAGCGGCGTGGCGCCGCCGGGAGGCCCGGAGCCGGGCGCGGGGGAGCCGCTGACGGGAAGCTCTGAGCCTGGCGCGGTGGAGCTGACGGGAAGCCCGGAGCCGGCGGCGGGCCCGGGGCGCGTTCCGGGGCGGTGGCGGAGGCTCCGCTCCGGTCTTCGCGGCATCCACCGGGGCAGTGCCGCCCTCGGCCTGGTGCTGCTGCTCGCGGGCCTGACGTACGCGGTGGCAATCGGGGCGTACAAGTGGCACCTGCACGCGAAGGCGGAGCGGCTACGGGCGGACGGCGTCCCGGTGCGGGCGACCGTGAGCGACCGCCGTGACACCGTCGGACGCGGCGGCGGCACCGACACCGTCCAGGTCCGGTACGAGTACGGCGGTGTCCAGCACAACGAGCGCATCCTCTGTGGCTCGGCCGGCGGCTGTGCCGAGGAGCCTCCGGAGGAGATGATGCTCTGGGTCGATCCGGAGCGCCCGGCGGAGTTCGTGGCCGCCAACGGCAACACCGACGACTCGGTGTTCTTCCTCAACTCCTGGGGCGGCATCCCGTTCGGGCTGCTGGGTGCGGCGTTGGGCGGGGGTTTCCTCTTCGCGGCCCTCGTTCCGACGGGGATGCTCGACCGGCCCGCCCCCGCACCACCCCGGCGGGGCCGGGGGCGCGACCGCGTCCGGCGCACCCGGGCCGCCAGGCGACGCGGAAAGGCCCGCCGCTGAGCCGGCGTGGTGCCGGCCCGGTCGCGTCAGCCAACGGCCTCGATGACGGCGCGGGTCTGGAGGGCGATCTCGCGTTCCTCGTCGGTGCCGACGACGCAGACGGTCACCTCGGCGCCCTCCGGCGAGACGACCCGGTCGCCGGAGCCGGCGTTGCGCTCGGGGTCCACCGCGATGCCGAGCCGGTCCAGGCCGGCCAGGGCGGCGGCGCGGACCGGGGCGGCGTGCTCGCCGACGCCGGCGGTGAAGGTGACGGCGTCCACCCGGCCGAGCAGCGCGTAGTACGCCCCCACGTAGCCGGTGATCCGCCGGCAGTAGACGTCGAAGGCGAGCGCCGCCGCCGGGTCGCCGTCCGCCCGGCGGGCGAGCACCTCGCGCATGTCGTTGGCGCCGGTCAGCCCGAGCAGGCCGCTGCGGTGGTTGAGCAGGTCGTCGATCTCGTCGACGGAGAGCCCGCCCTCGCGGCGCAGGTGGAAGATCACGGTCGGGTCCAGGTCGCCGCTGCGGGTGCCCATCACCAGGCCCTCCAGCGGGGACATCCCCATCGAGGTCGCCACGCTCCGGCCGCCGGCCACCGCGCAGGCGCTCGCGCCGTTGCCGAGGTGCAGGGTGATCGTGTTCACCTCGGCGTACGGGCGGCCGAGCAGCTCAGCGGTGCGCCGCGACACGTACGCGTGCGAGGTGCCGTGGAACCCGTAGCGCCGGATGCCGTACCGCTCGGCGGTGCCCCGCTCGATCGCGTAGGTCGCGGCGGCCTCGGGCAGGGTGGTGTGGAACGCGGTGTCGAAGACGGCGACCTGCGGCACGTCCGGCAGCGCTGCCCGGGCGACCTCGATGCCGGCCAGGTTGGCGGGGTTGTGCAGCGGCGCGAGCGGAACCAGGTCGCGGATCGCGGCCAGCACCGCGTCGTCGATCAGCACCGGCTCGCCGAACCGCTTCCCGCCGTGCACCACCCGGTGCCCGACGGCGCCCAGCCCGGTGAGGTCCAACCCGTCGAGGATGCCCCGGACGGCCGTCTCGTGGTCGGCCGGACCGCCGCCGGCCTCGCCGACCCGCTCCACGGTGCCCTTGTCGACCACCCGGTCGCCGTCGAAGAGCCGGTACTTCACCGACGACGACCCGCAGTTGAGGACGAGGACGCGACCCGCCGGGCGCTCCTGCGGGGCGGCGGGACCGCTCATGACGACTCCTCGGTGGCTGCGGCCTGGATGGCGGTGATCGCCACGGTGTTGACGATGTCCGGCACGGTGGCGCCCCGGGACAGGTCGTTGACCGGCCGGCGCAGGCCCTGCATCACCGGCCCGACGGCCACCGCCCCGGCGGAGCGCTGCACCGCCTTGTACGTGTTGTTGCCGGTGTTGAGGTCCGGGAAGATGAAGACCGTGGCCCGGCCGGCGACGTCGCTGCCGGGCAGCTTCGTCGCCGCCACGGCCGGGTCGATGGCCGCGTCGTACTGGATGGGTCCCTCGACGAGCAGGTCGGGCCGGCGCTCGCGGACCAGCTTGGTGGCCGCCGCGACCTTCTCCACGTCGGCGCCCGCCCCGGAGCTGCCGGTGGAGTAGGAGAGCATCGCGACCCGGGGCTCGATGCCGAACCGGGCGGCGGTGTCGGCCGAGGAGATGGCGATGTCGGCGAGCTGGGCGGCGTCCGGGTCGGGGTTGACGGCGCAGTCGCCGTAGACCAGCACCCGGTCGGCGAGCAGCATGAAGAAGACGCTGGAGGCCACCGAGACGCCCGGCACGTTCCGGATGATCTCGAACGCGGGGCGGATGGTGGCGGCGGTGGTGTGCGTCGCGCCGGAGACCATCCCGTCGGCGTGCCCCGTCTGCACCATCAGCGTGCCGAAGTAGTTCGGCTGGGCGACGACGTCGTGGGCCAGGTCGGGGGTCGTGCCGCGGTGCGCGCGAAGCTCGGCGTACGTGGTGGCGAACTCGTCGCGCCACCCGCTGGTGACGGGGTCGACCACCTGGGCGCCGGTGATGTCGATGCCCAGCTCGCGGGTGCGCCGCGCGACGTCGTCGGGACGGCCGAGCAGGGTGATGTCGGCGACGCCCCGGCGCAGCAGGATCTCCGTCGCCCGCAGGATCCGCTCCTCCGCCCCCTCGGGCAGCACGAGATGCCGGCGGCGGGCCCGGGCGCGGTCGATCAGGTCGTACTCGAACATCAGCGGGGTGACCCGCTCGGAGCGGCTGACCCGCAGCCGGCGGGCCAGGTCGTCGGTGTCCACGCAGCGCTCGAACGCGCCGAGTGCGGCCTCCACCTTGCGCGGGTTGGCCGCGCTGGGTCGCCCCTCGATCCGGCTGGACGCGGCCACGGTGTCGTAGCTGTCGCTGGGCACGGAGAGCACCGCGAGCCCGGTGTTGAGACCCTCGACCAGCCGCATCGCGCGCGGGTCGGGCTGCTCGCCGAGGGTCAGCACCAGCCCGGAGACGGAGACCTGCCCGGCCACGTGCGCGGCGCTCGCCGCCACCAGCAGGTCGGCCCGGTCGCCCGGGGTGATCACCAGCGCGCCCTCGGTGAGGTGGTCCAGCAGCGTCGGCACGTGCGCCGCGCCCACCACGTAGTCGAGCACGTCCCGGCTGAGCGCGTCGTCGTCCCCGGCGAGCAGCGTGGCGCCGAGCGCCGCCGCCACCTCGGCCACCGTCGGCGCCGACACGGTCGGCACCTCGGGGATGGCGTACGTGGGCACGGGCAGCTCGGGCAGCGTCATCGGGCCGGGGACCCGGTTGGCGATCACCGCCAGCACCGTCGCCCCCAGGTCCTCCAGATCGTGGTACGCCCCGCGCGCGGCGGCCGCGATCGCCGCCGGCTCCTGCCCGAAGCCGTCGACGACGGGCACCACCACGCTGCCGAACTCGGTGGCCAGCCGGGCGTTGAAGGCCAGCTCGCGGGGGCCGGCCCCGTCGCCGCCGTCGGCGAAGTCGCTGCCGACCACGACCACGGCGGGGCAGCGCCGCTCGACCTCCCGGTAGCGCTCGACGATGCCGGCGACGAGCTGCTCCCGCCGCCCGTCGGCGACCAGCGCGGTCGCCTCGGCGTAGCTGGTGCCGCTCAGGTCGGCCAGCGGCAGCTCGATCCGGTAGCGGTCACTGAGCAGGGCGAGGATCGGGTCGGGGCCGTGCCCCCGGACCAGCGGCCGGAACGCGCCGATGCGCTCGACCTGCCGGGACAACAGCTCCGCCAGGCCGAGGGCGATGGTCGACTTTCCGCCGCCGGATCCCACGCTGGTCAGGTACACACTCCGCGCCACCCACCCACCCTAGAAGATCTTCGGACCGCCGGCTCGGGTCCTTCGCCCCCCTTTCGTCGATCATGACGTTGCCGTCACGACACGCCGGGACCGGCCGGCGACGACGCCATCATCGACGGCGCTGGGGGTGTCAGCGGGGATCGTCGGGCGCGTCGGGGTACTGCCGGCGCTCCCAGGAGGGCATCTCGGCGAGGCTCTTCTGGCCGAAGCCGCCGCAGATCTGGCAGACCCTCGCCCCGAAACAGAAGAAGCACCGCCGCCGCTCTCCCAGGTCGTCGAGGAGGTATCCCCGGGTGAGGCACTCCGGGCACCAGCCGAGCCCGTCGCAGTCGAGGCAGAGCACGTGACCGGGCTTGCGGGTGGCCTCGGTGACGACCGGCTCGGGCGGTACGAACCGCTCCGGCGGGGCGGGAGGGGGAGGGGGGCGGACGGCGGCGCCGGCCGGATCCGCGTAGAGCAGGACCGGCGGGGTGCTGCCGCCGAGGTCGGCCCGGGACAGGCCGGGGTACGCCATGACCCAGAGGAGGAAACCGTCGCGGGTGGCCGACGCGGTGGCGACCGCCGTCGAGGAGGCGTCGAGGGTGGTGTGCCAGCCCTGCGCCGCGAGCCGGCGCGCGATGTGCCGGACGACCTCGGCCGAGCCGAAGTCGGCGGTGAGACGGAGCGTGGCCCGGCGGGCGTACCAGAGTGGTTCGTGCCAGAGGTGGTCCTCCGGCTCCCGGGACATCGGAACGGGGAGCCCCTGCCCGGGGGCGAGGTGGGCGGCGACCCCGAGGAGTTCCTCGCGCAGGACGCGACCGTGTCGTTCCAGCGTCTCCCGCGCGCCCGGAACCTCGGCGACGTCCTCCCAGGCGTCGGTCACGCCGCCTCTGCCGGTCGCTCCGGGGCCCCGCTCGCCCCGGCGTGCGTGCGTGGACGGGACGGCGGTGGGCGCCGTCGGCCGGCGTGACCGTGGCGCCCCCTGCGCGTCTGCATGCCGTACCCCGACCCGTCGAGCGGACAGACCGACGTCACTGTAACGCCGGGCCCGTCGACTCGGGTAGGGCTACTCGTCGTCGGGGTCGTCGAGGCGGGCCAGCCAGGTGGCGAAGCGCTCGATCGGGGTCTCGAACTCGGGGTTGAGGTCGACGAAGTCGCGCAGGCGCTCGCCGAGCCACTCCATGCTGACCTGCTCGTCGCCCCGGCGCTGGACCAGTTCCTCGATGCCTCGGTCGGTGAAGTACATGCTCTCCGTTGCCTCCTCGTGGTCGGTGTGCGTCCCGACGCTCCGCGCGGGCCGGCCCCGCCGGGCCCTCGCTCCGGTAAGGCCGAAGCCCGCCGGATCCTCGTGCTGGTGTGGCCAGGCGCCGGGTTCTCGCGCCGGTGCGGACAGGTGCCGTCGCGTGCGGAACGGCCGGGACGGCGAGCGGGGCAGAGCCGTCGGGTCGACGGCTCTGCCCCGGTGCGCTGGGTGGTGCGTCAGGTCACGGGCGGGGCAGGGCCGCCTCGATCAGCGCGGTCTGCTCGACCTCGTGCATCTTCGCCGAGCCGACGGCCGGGGCGGCGGCGGCCGGGCGGGAGATCCGGCGCAGCCGTACGTCCGACAGGTGCTCCAGCAGGTTGAGCGCGACGAACGACCAGGCGCCCTGGTTGGCCGGCTCCTCCTGCACCCAGGCGAAGTCCTCGGCGTTCGGGTACGCCGCGAGGGCGGCCCGGATCTCCTCGACCGGCATCGGGTAGAGCTGCTCGATCCGGATGATCGCGGTGTCGGTGACGCCCCGCTCGGCGCGGGCCTGGAACAGGTCGTAGTAGACCTTGCCCGAGCAGAGCAGCACCCGCTTCACCTGCTCCGGCGCCGGAGAGCCCGAGTCGGGCAGCACCGGCTGGAAGGTGCCGGTGGTGAAGTCCTCGACGGGCGAGACGCAGAGCTTGTGCCGCAGCAGCGACTTCGGCGTGAACACCACCAGCGGCTTGCGCTTCGGCGAGAGCGCCTGCCGTCGCAGCAGGTGGAAGTAGTTCGCCGGGGTGGTCGGGATGGACACCCGCATGTTGTCCTCGGCGCACATCTGGAGGAACCGCTCCGGGCGGCCGGAGGTGTGGTCCGGGCCCTGGCCCTCGTGGCCGTGCGGCAGCAGCAGGGTGACGGCGGAGCGCTGGCCCCACTTCACCTCGCCGGAGGAGATGAACTCGTCGATCACCGACTGGGCGCCGTTGACGAAGTCGCCGAACTGCGCCTCCCAGGCGACCAGCGCGTTGATGTTCTCCACCGAGTAGCCGTACTCGAAGCCCATCGCCGCGTACTCGCTGAGCAGGGAGTCGTGCACGAAGAACCGGGACCGCTCGCCGTCGCCGGTCAGCGACTGCAACGGCAGGTAGTCGTCGCCGGTCTGGGCGTCGACCACGGAGGCGTGCCGCTGGACGAAGGTGCCCCGGCGGGAGTCCTGACCGGCGAGCCGGACGGTGACCCCGTCGTGCAGCAGCGAGCCGAACGCGATGATCTCGCCGAAGCCCCAGTCGATGTTGCCCTCGACGGACATCCTGGCCCGCCGGTCGAGCAGCTGCTGGATCCGCTTGTGCGGGGTGAAGCCCTCCGGCAGGTTGACGTGCGCCTCGCCGACGGCCTTGACGACGGCCGCGTCGGTGGCGGTCTCCACCTGCGGCTCCGGCTCGTCCTCCCGCTTGGGGCGGCTGAGCTGCCGCGGCGTGGTGGCGGCGTCGCGGGTGGCCTTGAAGACCCGCTCCAGCTGCGACTGGTAGTCGCGCAGCAGCTCCTCCGCGTCCTCCACGGTGATGTCGCCGCGCCCGATCAGCTCCTCGGTGTAGAGCTTCCGGACGGAGCGCTTCGAGTCGATGATCTTGTACATCTGCGGGTTGGACATCGACGGGTCGTCGCCCTCGTTGTGCCCGCGCCGGCGGTAGCAGACCATGTCGATGACGACGTCCTTGTTGAACGCCTGCCGGTACTCGAAGGCCAGCCGGGCGACCCGGACCACGGCCTCGGGGTCGTCGCCGTTGACGTGGAAGATCGGCGCCTGGATCATCCGGGCGACGTCCGTGCTGTAGAGGCTGGAGCGGCTGTACTCCGGGGCGGTGGTGAAGCCGACCTGGTTGTTGACCACCACGTGGACGGTGCCGCCCGTGCGGTAGCCGCGCAGCTGCGAGAGGTTGAGGGTCTCGGCGACCACGCCCTGGCCGGCGAAGGCGGCGTCACCGTGCACCGCCAGCGGCAGCACGGTGTAGCCCTCCAGCTTGAGGTCTATCCGGTCCTGCTTGGCCCGGACGATGCCCTCCAGCACCGGGTCGACGGCCTCCAGGTGCGACGGGTTCGCCACCACCGAGACCTTGACCGCGTGGTCGCCGTCGGGCGTGGTGAACTTGCCGTTCTGGCCCAGGTGGTACTTCACGTCGCCGGAGCCCTGGGTGGAGCGCGGGTCCAGGTGCCCCTCGAACTCCGAGAAGATCTTCTCGTACGGCTTGCCGACGATGTTGGCCAGCACGTTCAGCCGGCCACGGTGGGCCATGCCGATGACGACCTCGTCCAGCCCGCCCTCGGCGGAGGCCTCCAGCACCTCGCCGAGCAGCGGGATCAGCGACTCGCCGCCCTCCAGCGAGAAGCGCTTCTGCCCGACGTACTTGGTCTGGAGGAAGGTCTCGAACGCCTCGGCGGCGTTGAGCCGGTTGAGCACGTGCTTCTGCTCGTCGGCCGACGGCTTCTCGTACTTGCGCTCGATCCGTTCCTGGATCCAGCGCCGCTCCTCCGGGTCCTGGATGTGCATGTACTCGATGCCGACGCGCCGGCAGTACGAGTCGCGCAGCACGCCGAGGATGTCGCGCAGCTTCATCCGCTGCTTGCCGGCGAAGCCGTTGACCGGGAACTCGCGGTCGAGGTCCCAGAGGGTCAGCCCGTGCTGGAGCACGTCCAGGTCGGGGTGCTTGCGGATCTTGAACTCGAGCGGGTCGGTGTCGGCCATCAGGTGGCCGCGCACGCGGTACGCGTGGATCAGCTCGTGCACCCGGGCGGTCTTGTTGATCTGGCCCTCGTTGTTGACCGCGACGTCGCGCATCCAGCGCACCGGCTCGTACGGGATGCGCAGCGAGGTGAAGATCTGGTCGTAGAAGCCGTGCTCGCCGAGCAGCAGCTCGTGCATGACCTTCAGGAACTCGCCGGACTGGGCGCCCTGGATGATCCGGTGGTCGTACGTGCTGGTGAGGGTGATGACCTTGCTGACGGCCAGCTCGGCCAGGGTGGCCTCGGACATGCCCTGGTAGGGGGCCGGGTACTCCATCGCGCCGACGCCGATGATGGCGCTCTGCCCCTGCATGAGCCGCGGCATCGAGTGCACGGTGCCGATGCCGCCGGGGTTGGTCAGCGAGATCGTGGTGCCGGAGTAGTCGTCCATGGTCAGCTCGTTGCGGCGGGCGCGCCGGACCACGTCCTCGTACGCCTGCCAGAACTGCCGGAAGTCCATCTGCTCGCAGGCCTTGATGGAGGGGACCACCAGGTTGCGGCTGCCGTCCGGCTTGGCCAGGTCGATCGCGATGCCCAGGTTGACGTGCTCCGGCCGGACCATGACCGGCTTGCCGTCGACCTCGGCGAAGGAGTTGTTCATCTCCGGGTGGGCGACCAGGGCCCGGACCATCGCGTAGCCGATGAGGTGGGTGAAGCTGACCTTGCCACCGCGCCCACGGGTGAGGTGGTTGTTGATCACGATGCGGTTGTCGACCAGGAGCTTGGCCGGGACGGCGCGCACGCTGGTGGCGGTCGGCACGGCCAGCGAGGCGTCCATGTTCTGGACGATCTTCGCGGCCACGCCGCGCAGCGGAGTGGTCTGCGGGCCGGTGGCGGTCGGCTTGGTGGCCGCGGGCTTGGCGGGGGCCGCCTTCGCGGGCGCCGGCTTGGCCGGGGCGGCCTTGGCGGCGGGCTTCTCCTGCTTGGTCTCCGGCTTGGCCTCGGGCTTCTTCTCCGCCGGCTTCTTCTCCGCCGGCTGCGCGACCGCGGTGGCCGCCTCCTGCTGGCCGGCGGGCTCCGGCTTGGCGGCCGGCTTCGGGGCCTGCTCAGTTCCGCGCGGCTTCCCGGCGCCGGGCGCCGGGCGGTAGTCCGCGAAGAAGTCGTGCCAGGCCGAATCGACGCTGGTGGGGTCGGCGAGGTAGCGCTGGTACATCTCCTCGACGATCCACTCGTTCGGACCGAAACCCGCCAGTGGGTTCTCCTGCGAAGTCTGCTGGGTCGACACGGCCGGTAATCGCCTCTTTCACGCGGGTTTGTGTGTCACGCGGTGTCCGGTGTCGCCCTGCCTTCGAGCGCGCACGAGACGGCTCCCAGGCTACGCCGTACGGATGCCACAGGCATTTCCGCCTCCGACCCGTGGCCGGTTTCACAGAAGATGCCAGAAGTTCACCAAACGCTGCGTGTGCGGCCGGCTGCTGGTAAGGCCCGATGTGGTGGTGGGCCCCATGTCGTACGGCGGCGGGGGTGGTGCCCGGCACCACCCCCGCCGCCAACGCCCGGACGCGTCAGGAGATGTCGCGCCGCCGGGTGATGAGCACGCCGACGACCCCGCTCACCACCGCGTAGCCGATCAGCACGAGCGCGCCGACCCACCAGGCGGGGGTGAAGTCGGTCTGGCCCTCGCTGACCATGACGGTCGAGGCGACGGCGGGCCAGATCACCTGCCACTTGACCACCGCCTCGTTGTTGAGCAGGTTCGACAGCAGCATGAAGAGCAGCCCGACGACCTGGGTGCCGACCAGGTAGAGCACCGCCGCGGTGATCACCGCCCCGAGCTGGTTGGTCACCAGCGTGCCGATGCCGATGCCGAGGACCGTCCAGATCGCGTACGCCAGCAGGTTGAGCAGCAGCGCCCGCTGCACGGCCCACTCGCCGAGCAGGGTCCCGTGGCCGTTGGCCGACAGGAACACCGCCCCGGCGGCCAGGTCGATCAGCGTGGTCACCAGCCAGAACGCGAAGCCCAGCAGGCTGGCCGCGACCAGCTTGCTGAGGATCACCGACGTGCGCCGCGGCGTGGCCAGGAACGTCGTGGTCGCCGTCTGGTGGAAGAACTCGTTGGTGACCATCAGGATGCCGATGAGCATCACGAACATCAGGCCCAGGTACTGCCCGGAGGTGTACAGGTTGGCGGCCTGCGCCGCCGCGGAGGCCTGGTCGCCGGTGACGCCCAGTTCCTCGGCGTTGCCGTTCAACGTCTCGTTGGCGACCCAGGCGTTGAAGGCGAAGGCCAGCGCGATCGACAGGAACGCGGCGATGGCCAGCCACCACCACGTGCTGGTGGTGCGGATCTTGAGAAGCTCGGACCGGACGAGGTTCATCGGATGCCCGCCTTTCCGGCCGTCAGCTCCAGGAAGACCCGTTCCAGGTCGGGCCGTTCCGTGGTCAGTTCGTGCAGTTCGACGCCCGCCGTCAGGGCGACCCGCCCCACGGTCGGGGCGTCCACCCCGCCCACCAGCAGGACGCCGTGCTCGTCGCGGTCGACGGTGGCCGGCCCCTCCTTGAGGGCGGCGGTCAGCGCGTCGGCCTGCGGGGTGCGGACCCGGACCCGGACGCCCTGCGCCATCGAGCCGATCACCTGCTCGACCGTGCCCTGCCGGACCAGCTGCCCGGCCGCGATGATCACCACGTCGTCGGCGAGCAGCTGCATCTCCGACAGCAGGTGGCTGGAGACCAGCACCGTGCGGCCCTCGTGCGCGAGGTTCTTGAGGAAGCCGCGCATCCACCGGATGCCCTCCGGGTCGAGCCCGTTGGCGGGCTCGTCGAGGATCAGCACGCGCGGGTCGCCGAGCATCCCGGCGGCGATGCCGAGCCGCTGCTTCATGCCGAGCGAGTAGCCCTTGAACTTGCGCTTCGCCGCCGGGGTGAGCCCGACCTGCGCCAGCGCCTCGTCGGCCCGGTGCTTCGGCAGGCCGGCCGCCGCGGCGATCACCCGCAGGTGGTTGATGCCGGTGCGGCCCTTGTGCGCGCTGGACGCCTCCAGCACGGCGCCGACGTGCCGCAGCGGGTCGGTCAGGTCGGCGTAGCGCCGCCCGCTGATGGTCGCCGTCCCGCTGGTCGGCGTGACCAGGTTCAGCAGCATCCGCAGCGTGGTCGTCTTGCCGGCGCCGTTGGGGCCGAGGAAGCCGGTCACCCGCCCCGGTTGGACGGTGAACGACAGGTCGTTGACGGCCCGGACGTTCTTGTACTGCTTCGTCAGGCCGGACACCACGATCTGACCGTCACCGGTGGGGCTTCTCTGCCCGTCAGTCATTGCTCTCCTTCGTGCGGTGGCGTCGGGGTACGCCGTGACACAGCGTGGCGGGCGGGCGCAACCAGGTCAATCAGGCGCACTTCCGAGATCCACCTCCGCCTCAGGCAGGAGGCCCTCATCCCCAGGAACGATTATCCGGCGTCGTCGGCCACGGCGATCCAGGTTGCCCGGGCCCAGGCCAACAGAGCGCCATCGGGTGCGTACAGGCTGGTGTGCACGAGCGCCTTGCGGCCCTCGCCGCCGACCATGACGCCGGTCACCACGCACTCGTCGCCCGGCTCCGGCAGCGCCGCGACCACCGCCGCGATCCGGCCCAGGACGTACGGCCGGCCGGGGGCGATCACGGCCCAGCCGCCGGGGCAGTCCAGCGCGGCCCAGACGGTGGCGGTCGTGACCGACCCGGGCACCCGGAACGGCGCGGCGGTGCGGCCGTCCGGCAGCCGTCCCGGAAAGATCCGCAGCCCGTCGGCGCGGTCCGGGCCGCAGACGTAGCAGCCCGGGAAGGGGTGGTCGGCCAGCCCGGGGTACGCCGCCGAGGCGGCCCGCGCGGCCGCCAGGTCCACCGGCGGCACCACCGCCCGGGGGTCCTCCGTGGGGCGGACCTGGGCGACGAGATTGCCCTGTGGGTCGCGGACCTCGCCGTCGACGAGAGTGAGCGGGGTCTCCAGCGGGGGTGGGCGACGCAGCGTCACCTCGACCGGCCCGGGGCCGGCGGCGCCGGCGAGGACCCCGGCGCTCCAGCCGCCGTTGCCCGAGCCGGGCGGCCCGTTGAAACGCGACTCGATGATCATGAGACACCTCCGACCGCGACGCCCGGCCCCGTCGCCGGTGCGCCCCCGGCAGCCTCGCACGTCGCGGTCCGCCACCGGCACGGGCCGGGCGCCTCAGGGCTGTCGGCGGCGGGCCAGCGAGCGGAGGCCCCGGACCCGCCGGGTCCAGCGGTGCGACGGGGCCGGTGCCAGTCCCAGGTGGTGAGCAGCCGTGTCCAGGCTGTCCTCGATGAGGGCGTCGTGCAGCGGGCGGTAGACCATCGGCCAGCTCACCCACGCCGGCCACCGCGTGGTCATGACGAGAGAGTGACGCAGCAGGCAGCGTCGGTCGGTGACCCGTAGGACCTCGTACCCGTGATGGCCACGGAAGCCGGCCGGCGCGGAGAACTCGAACCGGATCCGCACCCCGGGCTCGTACGCGACGACGGTGTAGCGGATCGGCCCGTGCCCGCCCCGGGCGCCGACGCCGAGCGGGCGGTCGAACCGCATGGCCGGCCACTGCCCGCGCGGCCACAACCGGTCATCCGCGGTCGCGAGGGAGTCGATCAACGCGCCCACGGCCACGGGCGGCGCCGCGAGCTGCCGCTCGTGGATGTTGCGGACCATGACTCTCCTGGAGAGGGTTCGCTAGTTCAAGTAGAGGGTAGTCTCTACCTCATGCCGCAGCCGGTCAAGCACTCGGCCGACGTGATGCTCGACGCCGTCCGCGCCCTGGTGCTCTCGGGCGGGCCTGCCGCCGCCTCCGCCCGGGCCGTCTGCCTGGCCACCGGCGCGTCCAGCGGTTCGGTCTACCACCGCTTCCCCCGCCGCGACGACCTCGTCGCCGCCGCCTGGCTGCGCGCGCAGGACCGCTTCCTCCACGTCTACCTGGAGGCGCTCGCGCCCGCCGACGCGCAGGCCGGCGTCCGGGCCGCGGTCGCCGTCCTGACCTGGTGTCGTTCCCATCCCGAGGACGCCGCCCTCCTGATGCGCCACGCCCTGCGCGACCTGCTGCGCGGCGACACCTCACCCGCGCTCGCCCAGCAGGCGCAGGCCCACCACCGCGCCCTCGGCGACGCCCTCGCCGGGGTGGCCCACGCCACCGGGCACCGCCTGGCCGACGTCGTGTTGGCCGTGGTCGACCTGCCCTACGCGGTCGCCCGCCGCGCCATGCGCGACGACGGCACTCCCGGCGAGGACGACGTCGAGGCCGTACGACGAGCGGTCGCCCTGCTGCTGTCCGGCCCTTCGGACTCCTCGCAGGCGTCGCCGCCGTGACCGGGCGCTGAGGACCGGTGTCGAATCGCCCGGGACCGGCCGGCACGAGCGTCCTCCCGGGGAGCCGGTGCACACCGGTGGCCGTCCGGTGCTGTGCCACTGTTGGGGCCGTGCCCATGACCCACCTGCCGGCTGGTCGGACCCGCGAGGCGGCCCGGCGTCGGCTCCGCTCCCTCGCCGGCTGGGAGCTGCTGAACATCCCTCTACAGGCGTGGGTGTGGTTCCAGTTGGTCGGCCTGCCGCCGACGGCGGCGAACCTCGCCGGCTTCGGGGCGTTCGCGGCCCTGCTCGTGGTGGGCGCGGCCTACTGGGCGCTCAAGCTCCGGCAACTGCGCCGCGGGGAGCCGCGCCTGCCCGGCCGGCGCCACTTCGTCACCGCCCGCGCCGTCCTGCCGATCCTCCTGGCCGCCGTGATCGCCGCCTGCGCGGTGGCCGCCGCGCAGGCGCCCGGCGCGCGGTCATACCCGGGACTGGCATTCGGCCTCTTCGCCGTACTGGAGTACGTCAACTACTTCCACGTGCAGCTCATGCACGACAACCGGGCCGACCTGCGGCGACTGGTCACGGTCGGGTTCCGGCGCTCGCATCTCGCCCGGGACCTGCGCGCCACCCGCTGACACGAGCGCCGGCGCCGCCCGCCGTCATCGCCCCGACACCGGCACGGGCCGTTCACCTCATCGACATCCCTCACCCCGCCGGCCGGCAACCCGGGCCGCCTACACAGATCCCATGGCCGTTCTGCACGCCGCTGGCGCACCCCTGACGACCAGCGGTTACACCCTGCTGATCGCTGACGACCCGAGCGAGGTCGCGGCCGCGCAACGCCTCCGTCACGAGGTGTTCGCCACCGAACTCGGCGCCACCCTGCGTGCGGGGGCCGCCGGGCTCGACGTCGACGACCTCGACGCGTACTGCGACCACCTCATCGTCCGGCAGGAGGGCACCGGCGAGGTGGTCGGCACGTACCGGCTGCTCCCGCCGGGCCGCACCGACCGGCGGTACGCCGCGACCGAGTTCGAGCTCACCGGGCTCGACCCGCTCCGCGACGACCTGGTGGAGGCGGGGCGGTCCTGCGTGCACCCCGATCACCGATCCGGCGCGGTGATCAACCTCATGTGGGCCGGCATCGTCCGCTACCTGCACCTGCGCGGGTCGCGTTGGCTCGGCGGCTGCGCGTCGGTGCCGGTGGCCGACGGGGGCGGGACCGTCGCGCGGGTGTGGGACGAGGTCGCGGCCCGGCACCTGGCCCCGCCGCGGCTGCGCGTACGGCCGAGGCGCCCCTGGTTCGCCGAGCCGGACAGGATCGTCGGGCCGGCGACGGCCGACGGCCCAACGGCGCGGGCCACGGTCCCGCCGCTGCTGCGCGGCTACCTGCGCCTCGGGGCCTGGGTCTGCGGCGAGCCGGCGTACGACCCGGACTTCGGGGTGGCCGACTTCTACGTGCTCTTCTCCCTGGACCGGATGAACCCCCGCTACCTGCGGCACTTCCTCGGCGGGGCCGAGCGGTGAGCACCGCCGGACGCCTCTGGCTGCCCGCGTCAGGGTGCGGGCCGACCTGCCTCCCGGCGGCCGGCGAGGTGCCGGCCGTGTCGCCCGTGCGGCGGGCGGGCCGGGCCCTCGCCGTCCTCGGGATGCTGTCGGCGGGCACGGCGCTGGCGGTGCTGCTGCCGGTGCTGCCGGCCGGGGAGCGGGCGGCGGCCCTGCGCGGTTGGGCCCGGTGGACGCTGCGCGCGTTCGGCGTGCGCCTCGTGGTGCGCGGCCGGCCGCCCCGGCGGCCGGCGCTGCTGGTCGCCAACCACGTCTCCTGGCTGGACGTGCTCGCGCTGCTGGCCGTCGCGCCGGCTCGGATGGTGGCCAAGCGGGAGGTCCGGTCCTGGCCGCTGGTCGGGCTGCTCGCGGCGGCGGCGGGCACGGTCCTGGTCGACCGGGCCCGTCCCCGCGCCCTGCCCGCGACCGTCGCCCGGGTCACCGCCGCGCTGCGCGCCGGCAGCCCGGTGGCGGTCTTTCCGGAGGGTACGACCTGGTGCGGCGCCGCCGACGCGGTCGCCTGCCGCCCCGGCCGGGGGTTCCGTCCGGCGCTGTTCCAGGCGGCGATCGACGCCGGGGCGCCGGTGGTGCCGCTGCGGATCGGCTACCGGTGGGCCGCGACCGGCGTGCCGACCACGGCCGCCGCATTCGTCGGGGACGACGACCTGCTGCGCTCGGTGGGCCGGGTGCTCGCCGCCCGGGGCCTGGAGGTGCGGGTGAGCGTCTCCGCCGCGCTGCATCCCGCCCGGGCCGCCGACCGGCGGCTGCTCGCCCGGGCGGCCGAGTCGGCAGCGCACGTCCCTGCCGAAACCGTCGGGAGGACGCCGGCGGGGGGTCGACGGGATCACGCGAGCATGGCCCGGGGAACCGTGCCGGGGAAGCCCACTTTGCGCCGGGCGGAACGCGAAGAGGCCCCCGGCGCGGGGGCCCCTTCGGTGCCCGGGTGGAGAGAGAAGCGGGTCAGCCGACCGGGCCGACGTGCTTGGCCAGGCCGACGAACGACTGCCACGCCCGGGCGCTGAAGTGGAGGGTGCCGCCCTCCCGGTCCTTGGTGTCGCGCACCAGCACGACGCCCGGCAGGTTGTCGGCCACCTCGACGCAGGAACCGCCGTTGCCGCCGGATCTCGTCGACTTACGCCACTGCGGGGTCGTCACGTCCATGACTTCGCCACCTCCTTGATCAGCACGGTCGACTGCCGGCGGGGGAGGGCCTCGTTCCGCACGATCTCCCACGTCCTGGCCAGCCTAGCAATGTCGGTGGATGCGTCGACGATCTGCGCGCTGAGCTGGTTGTCCGCATGGGCCACGCGGGTGCCGTCCGGCAGCTCGGCGATGATGAACTGGCCGGCCAGTCCGAGATACATGCCGGCGTCGGCCGGGACGACGTGCAGCTGCACGTGTTCCTGCGTCGCGACGGCCACCAGGTGGTCGAGCTGCTCAGCCATGAGCCCCGGTTGGTCGAGCACCGGCCGGCGCAGCACGGCCTCGTCGACGACGGCGATGAGCTGGGGTGGCCGCTCCCGGCCGAGGATCGCCTGACGCTCCAGCCGGGACGCGACGATCCGCTCGACCTCGTCGGCCGTGAACCGGCCCCCCGCCAGCGTGGCGCGGGCGTAGCGTTCGGTCTGGAGCAGGCCCGGCACGTACGCCAGCTCGAACCAGCGCAACGTCGCCGCCTCCCGCTCGAACTCGATCCACTCCCGCAGCCAGGCCGGCGTGGCGTCCAGCCGGGCCAGCTCACGGAGCATCCGGCCGAACCGCTCGCCCGTGTCGTGCTGGTCGTCGATCGCCTTCATGTACTCCCGGGTCGGCGGGCGACCGCCCGTCTCGACGGAGCTGACGTGCGACCCGGAGTAGCCGATCGTCCTGCCGAAGTCGTCCTGGCTCAGGCCGAGCTGAGCGCGGAACGTGCGTAGCTCACCCAGCACGTAGTTGGTAGCGGTGCCCATCGATTCCCCACATTCTGCCCGGTCCCGTCGGCGTGTCTCCCGTGCCCGCTCGACCGGCTCGTTGACCTGCGCGGATGCGGCGAGCATGTGTCGACGGTAGTGGTGTCCTCACCAGACTGTCACCACGCGGGCCCGTTCGTCGTCGTCGAGGACGTGGGCGGGTCCTGCCGGGGCCGCCCCGCTCCCCCCGTGGCGGGGCGGCCCACCTCGACAGCGGGGTGGGGGAGAAGTGGGTCACCGCGGAGGCTGGCACCGGAGTCGGTGCGGACGGCACTGCGCCTGCCCGAACTGCGCGGAGCGGCGGGAGATCCGGAGCAGGAGCCCGAAGCCGGCACCGGCGGTTTGGGGCGCGCGGCCGAAGCCCGCTCCGGCGCCGCACCCGCCGCCCCGGCCGAGCAGGCCGGCTCCGTACATCCCCGGCCCCATCGGGCCCTTCGTGCTGCCTCCGGTCGGGCCGAGGGCGAACGACACGACCGAGATCCTGCGGTACGGCGCGGCCGATCTGGCCGCCGCCAGGCGGGCGCGCCGGTCGAACGGGGGCCGCTGGTGAGGCCCGCGCTCTCCACCCGGCTCCCGCAGCCCGGCCCCGGACCGCGCCCCGAGCGGCCCCGCCATCGGACCGAGGGCCGGCCGCCGCACACGCCGCTGCGACCGCACTGGGGTTGTCGCTCGTGCGGCCAGCCGTGGCCCTGCGCGACCGCGCGACTGTTGCTCAAGGCCGAGCACGAGGGCGCGCAGCAGAGCCTCGCGATCTACCTGGCCGGCCTCATGTACGAGGCGATGCGCGACCTCTACCACCTCGACCCCCACGGCGGCCCCAGCCCTCGGGCCATGTTCGACCGCTTCGTGGCCTGGGGCCCGTACCGCCGGCCGCTCGTGGAGCCGGTGCCGTGAGGCCGTCGCGCCGGCACTTGTCATATCGCGATGTATCGCGTTAGTGTCCTGCCATCCGGCATGCCGACGACGCGGCACGCCATGGAGGGAGGACCGATGACCGACTGGACCGTGCACGCCCCGCAGCGGATCACCCTGGACGGGCCCGTCGGCCGACTCGACGTCCACCTGCTCAGCGGTCGCCTCAACGTGGTGGCCACCGACGGGCCGCCCCGGGTGGACATCACCCGGGTCGGCCGCCGGCCCGTCCTGGTGGAGCACCGCGACGGCCGGCTCTCCGTACGCCAGCAGCGACGCTGGCGGCTCCTGGACCACGTCTTCTGGCTGGGCCCGCTGTCCCGGCTGCCCCGGGTCGACGTCTCCGTCGCGGTCCCGCCCGACGTGCTGGCCGACCTGGAACTGGTGGAGGGCTCGCTGGTCGCGTCGGGCCTGCGCGGCAAGACCCGGGCGGAGGTGACCTCCGGCCGGATCGCCCTGATGGGCCTTGACGGCCGGACCTCGGCGAAGACCATGGCGGGCCCGGTCGAGGCGCTGGGGGTGGCCGGGGACCTGGACCTGGAGACCGTCGCGGGAGAGGTGACCCTCGCCGACAGCGCGGCCGGGCGGGTCCGCGCGCACACCGTCTCCGGGGCCATCACCTGCGACCTGGACAACCCCCGGGGCAGCGACATCCGGCTCAGCACGATCTCCGGCAGCATCACCGTCCGGGTCCGGGCGGACAGCGACCTGGCCGTCCGCCTGCACACCACGTCGGGCCGGATCACCAGCGGCTTCCCCGAGGTGCGGGGCAGCTCGGCCCCGGGGTCCGTGGTGGACAGTGAGGGCGTGCTCGGCGCGGGTGAGGGTAGGCTCTCCGCGTCCGCCACGTCGGGCAGCATCGCGCTGCTCGCCCGCCCGGTGGACGACGACGAGGAGGAGCTGCCGTGACCGCCGTGTTCAGTCACGGGCGGCTCCGGCTCTACCTGCTCAAGCTCCTCGACGACGGCCCGAAGCACGGCTACGAGCTGATCCGCCTGCTGGAGGAGCGCTTCCTCGGCCTCTACGCGCCCAGCGCCGGCACCATCTATCCCCGGTTGCAGCGGCTGGAGGCCGACGGGCTGGTCACCCACACCGCCGCCGGTGGCCGCAAGGTCTACGAGATCACCGAGGCGGGCCGGGCCGAGCTGCGGCAGCGGGCCGGCGAGCTGACCGCCCTGGAGTCGGACATCGCCGCCTCGGTGGAGGACCTGTCGGCCCTGGCCGGAGAGATCCAGAACGAGGTACGCGGCTCCGTCCGCGACCTGAAGCGGGAGCTGCGCGAGGCGGCCCGGCAGACCCGCCGTCCCCGCTGGGCGGCCCCCGGCTCCGGCCCGACGCCCGCCCCCGCCCCCGGCCCGTCGCCCGTACCCCCCGCCGGCCCGTCGCCCGCGTTCGGCGCGCCGTCGGAAACTGGGCCGGCGTCCGCGTCCACCGCCACGCTGGCCGAGTTCGACCAGCGGCTGGCGACCTTCGCCGTCGAGGTGGGCGCCCTGGTCCGGGCCCGCCGGCTCAGCGACTCGCAGCTGCGTACGGCCATCCGGCTGCTCGACGGCGCGCTGGACGGGCTGCGCCGGCTGCTGCGCTGAGCCACGCCGCCTCACAGGTTCTTTCCAGCGAGTGCCCAGCGCGGACGCAGCGAGAGCACGGATGATGGGCGGCATGGCCGCTACCCAGACCGAGGCGCGACTGCTCGTCGTCGAGGACGATCCCAACATCCTCGAACTGCTCTCCGCGAGTCTGCGCTTCGCGGGCTTCGACGTGGCCACCGCGACGAGCGGCAGCGCCGCCCTCAACGCCGCCAAGGACCACCGCCCCGACCTGGTGGTGCTCGACGTGATGCTGCCCGACCTGGACGGCTTCGAGGTCATCCGGATGCTGCGCGAGGGCGGCACCCGTACGCCGGTGGTCTTCCTCACCGCCCGTGACGCGACCGACGACAAGATCCGTGGGCTCACCCTGGGCGGGGACGACTACGTCACCAAGCCGTTCAGCCTGGAGGAGCTGACCGCCCGGATCCGGGCGGTGCTGCGGCGAACCAGCAGCGGCGAGCAGGCGCCCTCCCGGCTCACCTTCGCCGACCTGGAGTTGGACGAGGAGACCCACGAGGTGCACCGGGCCGGCCAGCGGGTGCAGCTCTCGCCGACCGAGTTCAAGCTGCTGCGCTACCTGATGCTGAACGCCAACCGGGTGCTGTCCAAGGCGCAGATCCTCGACCACGTGTGGAACTACGACTTCCGGGGCGACGACAACATCGTCGAGTCCTACATCTCCTACCTGCGCCGCAAGGTGGACAACACCCAGCCCCGGCTGATCCACACCCTCCGAGGCGTCGGCTACGTCCTGCGCAAGCCGGCGGCGTGAAACCGCTCGACCAGGGCAAGGCGCGGCTGCGCAGCGTCCCGCTGCGGGTCAAGCTGGTCGCCGCGGTCCTGGCCCTGGTCGCGGCCGCGCTCCTGGTGATCAGCTCCCTGACCGCCTTCTTTCTCCGCAACTACCTGGTCGGCCAGGTGGACGGCCAGATCGAGTCGGCCAGCCAGGGGCTCGGGCAACTGCTGCCCGGGCTCCGCAGCGGCAGGGTCGAGGCGATGCTGCCCAGCAGCTACGTCGTTTCGCTCGCCGACGAGAATCAGGTGCACAGGCCGGTCTACGACGACATCAGCCTCAACCCCGAGCAACTGCCCAGTTTTCCCAGCGACCGGAGCGGCTTCATCGCGCTGGAGGGCGAGCCCCGCACCGTCGTGTCCCAGGACGGTCGCACCCGCTGGCGGGTGGTCTACGCGGGACAGAAGGACGGCTCGGTGCTGGCCGTGGGCCAGCCGCTCACCCAGGTGGATCGCGCCGTGAAGCAGCTGGTCTGGATAGACCTGCTGGTCGGCGGAGCGGTGCTGGTCCTGCTCGCCTCCATCGGCGCGGCGATCGTCCGGACCAGCCTGAAGCCGCTGGTGGAGATAGAACGTACGGCCGCCGCCATCGCCGGTGGCGACCTCACCCGGCGGGTGCCCGACCCGGAGCAGGGGCAGCCCGTCCCCACGTCCGAGCTGGGGCGGCTCTCCCGGGCGTTGAACGCCATGCTGAACCAGATCGAGGTCGCCTTCACCGCGCGGGCCGCCTCGGAGCTGGCCGCCCGGTCCGCCGAGGCCGCCGCTCGGGAGGCGGCCGGCGCGGCGCGGGCCTCCGAGGCGCGTGCCCGCCGCTCCGAGGAGCGGATGCGGCAGTTCGTCGCGGACGCCTCGCACGAGCTGCGGACGCCGCTGACCACCATCCGGGGTTTCGCCGAGCTGTACCGGCAGGGCGCGGCGAGCGCGCCGGAGCAGACCGCCGACCTGCTGCGCCGCATCGAGCAGGAGGCGGCCCGGATGGGGCTGCTGGTGGAGGATCTGCTGCTGCTCGCCCGGCTGGACCGGGAGCGACCGCTCGCCCTCGCCCCGGTGGAGCTGCCCGTGCTGGCCAGCGAGGCGGTCGAGGCCGCCCGGGCGGTGGCGCCGGAGCGCCGGATCGAGCTGGAGTTCACCCCCGGCTCCGGTCCGCTGGTCGTCTACGGCGACGACGCCCGGCTGCGCCAGATCATCGGCAACCTGATGACCAACTCGCTCACGCACACCCCGCCGGAGGCCTCGGTGACCCTGCGGCTGCGCGCCGAGCCCGGGAACCTGGCCGTGGTCGAGGTGGCGGACACCGGTCCCGGGCTCACCCCGGAGCAGGCGGAGCGGGTCTTCGAGCGCTTCTACCGGGTGGACGCGGCGCGTACCCGGCGGGCCGGCGGCAACACCGGCACCGGCCTCGGCCTGGCCATCGTCGCGGCGCTGGTGCGCGCCCACCACGGCACCGTCGAGGTGGCCGAGACCCCCGGCGGGGGAGCGACCTTCAGGGTCCGGCTCCCGCTCGTGCCGGACGACGAGGGCGATGGCGAGTGACTTTCAGCCAACATTCAGGTGCGTTCCAGGCGGATCGCAGTGGTGCGCGTCAAGGTGGAGACATGACCGAGCACGAGTCCGACCCGCAGCGCCGGCCGGCCCACCCCGACGCCGAGCCGTCGCACCCCACCGCCGAGCTGCCGCGCGCCGAGCGCGCGCAGTCCGACTCCGCCCCCGCCGGTGACTCCGCCCCGACCGTCGGCCTGACCACCGTCCCCGGCGGTGACCCCGCCCCGGCCGCCGGTGACTCCGCCCCGCCCGGGCCCTTCGCGCCCGCCCCGGCCGTTGCGCAGCACCCTGCCGCCGGCCAGCCCCAGCCGTATCATTCGCAGGCTGCCGGCCAGTCCGGTTACCCGCACGCGGCGGGCCAGGCCGGCTACCCGCAGGGCGCGGGTCAGCCCGGCTACCCGCAGGCCGCCGGGCAGCCAGGTCACCCGCAGTCCGGCTACCCGCAGGCCCCCGGTGCACCCTGGTACGGCCAGCAGTCCGGCTGGAGCGGCGGGGGACAGCCGGGACAGCCGTACGGTCACCAGCCGCACCCCTCCGGCCAGCCCGTCCCGCCCTGGGCGGCCCCGCAGACGGCGGGCCCCCGGCCCAGCCGGATCGCCAAGTTCGCCGGCGCCGGGGTGGCGGTCTTCGCGCTGATGCTCGGCTCGGGCGTCGCCGGCGGGGCGCTCGCGCTCGCCGTCGACGGCGACTCGGGCATCACCCGTACCTATTCCGCCGCGCCGATCATCAACGGGGCCGACCTGCCCCGGATCGCCGCCGCCGTGCAGCCCAGCGTGGTCTCGATCGGCACGGACAACGGCGAGGGCTCCGGCGTCATCCTCACCGCCGACGGCTTCGTGCTCACCAACAACCACGTGGTCGCCTCCGCCACCGACGGCAAGGCCGTGGTGACCTTCGCCGACGGCAAGACCGCCGAGGCCAAGATCGTCGGCACCGACCCGAAGACCGACCTCGCGGTGGTCAAGGCCAACGGCGTCAGCGGCCTCAAGGCCGCCACCTTCGGCGACAGCGACGCGATGCAGGTCGGCGACCAGGTGCTCGCCCTCGGCAGCCCGCTGGGCCTCCAGGGCTCGGTCACCGCCGGCATCCTCAGCGCCCGGGACCGCACCATCCAGGCGGGCAGTGGGCAGCAGCGGCAGGACCCGGCGCAGGGGGCCAGCTCGATCGCGGGGCTGCTCCAGACCGACGCGCCGATCAACCCGGGCAACTCCGGCGGCGCACTGGTCAACACCAGGGGCGAGGTGATCGGCATCAACACCGCGATCGCCACCGCCGGGCAGGGCAGCAGCGGCAACATCGGCGTCGGCTTCGCCATCCCCAGCAACAAGGCCAAGGACGTGGCCGGCAAGCTCCAGCGGGGCGAGAAGGTCAGCCACCCGTCGCTCGGGGTCAGCGTGACCCCCGCCGAGGGCGGCGGGGCCCTGGTCGCCGCCGTCACGCCGGGCAGTCCCGCCGAGAAGGCCGGCCTGCAGCGCGGCGACGTGGTCACCCGGTTCGGCGACAAGGTGGTCAACGACTCGGACGACCTGGTCGGCGCCGTGCAGGCCGGCAAGGTCGGCGACCGGGTCGAGGTGACCTACAAGCGCAACGGCACCGAAGCCAGGGCGACCGTGACGCTCGCCGAGACGTCGTAACCGACAACCGAAGACATTCCTCCTCCCTCCGGGCGGCGGGTGGCGGGGCCAAGGGGGTTGGCTCCGTCACCCGTCGCTCTCCTCTGACGGCGGTTCACCCGGTGCGGGTGAGCCGCCGTCACCCGTCGCGCCGGGATCGTCGGCAGTCAGGACCGGCGAGGCGTACGGAGGGTGCGATGACCACGGCAGCGGCCGTTCGGACCGACGAGCGGATCCAGCGGGACGTGCTCGACGAGCTGGCTTGGGACGCCCAGGCACAGCCGAACGAGATCGGGGTGACCGTCCACGACGGCGTGGTCGCCCTGACCGGCTGGGTCGACGGATACGCGCGCAAGTGGGCGGCGCGGCGCTGCGCGCAGCGCGTACGGGGGGTGCGGGCGGTCGCCGACGACGTCGAGGTGCGCTTGCCCGGCGAGCCGGGGCGTACGGACGCCGAGATCGCGATCGCGGCGGGCCGGGCGCTGGAGTGGGACAGCTTCGTCCCCGCCGAGCGGCTGGACGTCACCGTGGCCAACGGCTGGGTGATGCTCCGTGGCGAGGTGGAGTTCGGCTGGCAGCGGCGCACCGCCGAGCGGGAGTTGCGCCGGCTGCGGGGCGTACGCGGGGTGACCAACCTGGTCGAGGTGCGCGCCGTCACCCGTACCGACAGCGAGCGGCTCCGGCGCGACCTCCAGCGGGCGCTGGGGCGCGGCATCGGCACGGAGCGGGTGACCGTCGAGGTGGACGGGGACACGGTCGTGCTGACCGGGGTGGTGCGCTCCTGGTGGGAACGGGACGAGGCGGAGCGGGTGGCCTGGTCCGGCGAGGGGGTTCGGGCGGTACGGGAACGGCTCCTCGTGGGCGGCTGACCGCCCGGATCGTCCCGTTTAGTGGCGCCGCCGCCGGGAACCCGTCGTCGATCCCGCCCGCCCAGCGGGCACCGGTCGCGGCGGGGCCGGCCCGGTGGTGCCACAGCAGTGACCGAGGGGGAGGAATCCGTGGCCGTGAACCATCCGTCGCCCGACCGATCGGCACCGCGGCCGTTGCGGATCGCGATGGTGGTGCCGCCGTGGCTGTCGGTGCCGCCGCCCGGCTACGGCGGGCTGGAACAGGTGGTGACCGGCCTGGTGGAGACGCTTGTCGACCGGGGTCACGCGGTCACCGTGTTCGGGGCGGGCCGGGAGCACGGGACCGCGGCGGCGTTCGTCTCCACGGTGCCCGAACTCCAGTTCGACCGGCTCGGCGAGGCACTGCCCGAGCTGGCCCACCTGGCCCGGGTCAACCACCGGGTCCACGCCGGCGACTTCGACATCGTCCACGACCACACCACCATCGGCCCGCTGATCGCCGGCCACCGGGCCGTGCCCACCGTGGCCACCGTGCACGGCAACCCCGTGGGCGAGTACGGCGACGTGCTCAGCGAGACCGACAGGGGGGTCGGGCTGGTGGCCATCTCGCACGCCCAGCGCCGGCTCAACCCGCCGCTGCACTGGGTCGGCACGGTGCACAACGCGATGGACGTCCGGGGCGTCCCGCACAAGACCGTTCCCGGGCGGGGGCCGGTGCTCTGGCTGGCCCGGTTCAGCCCCGACAAGGGCCCGGACGTCGCCATCCGGGCCTGCCGGGCCGCCGGCCTGCCGCTGGTGCTGGCCGGCAAGTGCAACGAGCCGGCTGAGCGCCGCTACTACGACCAGGTGGTCCGGCCCCTGCTCGGCGAGGACGTCCGGGTGGTGCTCGACGCCGACCGGGCCGAGGCGCTGCGGCTGCTGGTCGAGGCCCGCTGCCTGATCATGCCGATCCGGTGGGACGAGCCGTTCGGCATGGTGATGGTGGAGGCGATGGCGACCGGGACGCCGGTGGTGGCGCTGGACCGGGGTGCGGTGCCGGAACTCGTCCGGCCGGGCAGGACCGGCCTGATCTGCGAGCACGTGGACGAGCTGCCCGGCGCCCTGCGCGCGGCGACGGGCCTCGACCCGGCGGCCTGCGTCGCGCACGTGGCGGAGAACTTCTCCACCGAGCGGATGGCCACCGGCTACGAGGACGTGTACCGCCGCTTCATCGCGGAGGCGGCGTCGCCCGAGGCGGCCCGAGAGCCGGTCCGGGCGCGGGCCCGCTGACCTCCGGCGGTCAGACCCGCGCCGCCCCGAGCGCGGTGATCGCGCTGTCCAGCCGGCGGGCGTACGCGTCGGTGAGGGCACCCTCGCCGCGGCGGATCGCGACCTTCTCGCGGAGCCGGGCGATCCGCTCGCCCAGGTCGCCCGAGCGGGCGCGGGCCGCCTCGGTCAGGTTGCGCAGCTCGTTGCGGAAGTCGAGTCCGACGTCGGGGCGGATCCCCCCGTCGTCGAGACCGGCGCCGATCAGCCCGTCGACCCGGTTGGCCGCCTCGATGAGGTCGCCGCGCTCCGGGGCCGTCGGGGTCGGCCGGGGCGCGACCGGCGGGACGGACGTCGAGGTCGGGGAGGCCGCCGGGGGTGGTGCGGCGTCGGCCGTGGGCGTGGGGGAGGGCGGCGGGTCGGACGGGCCGGTGCTGGGCAGCGCCCGGGGCGGGCTCGGCTCCTCCTGACGGATCGCGGGCACGGCCAGGGCCACCCCCACGAGCAGTACGACCGGCACGATCAGCACCGGGCGCGGCAGCCGGCGACGGCGCTCCCGGGCGTGGCGCGCGCTGCGCGGCTCGGACCCACCGCCCGGTCCTCCCGTGCCCGGCACCGTCCCGTCCGCCGGCACCGCTCCGTCTGCCGGCACCGTCCCGTCCCCCGGGGTCGGGGTGGCCGGCTCGGCGGGCAGGGTCGGGAGGGTGACCGTCGGCGCGAGCATGGTGGCGGCCTGCGGATCGGCGGGGAGCAGCTGGTCGCGCAGGAGGGTGGCGACCTGGCGGGCGGTGGGCCGCGCCAGCGGATCCCGCTCCAGGCAGCGCAGGCAGGTGCGGGCGACCTCCGGCGGCAGGCCCGGCAGGTCGGCCAGCGAGGGCGGGCCCTCCCCGGCGAGCGCCTCGCTGAGCTGCTCCCAGGTGTCCGCCGGGTACGGCACCCGACCGGTCAGCGCCTCGTAGAGCAGCACGCCGAGGGAGTACACGTCGGTGGCCGGCTGGGCGGGTGCCCCGTCGAGCCGTTCCGGCGCCACGTACGCGGGCGTGCCGAAGGTGCCCCCGTCCTCGTCGTCGTCCGGCGCGCCGATCCGGGTGGCGATGCCGAAGTCGAGCACCTTGACCCCCGCCCGGGTCATCATCACGTTGGCCGGGGTGATGTCCCGGTGCACGATGCCGAGCCGGTGCGCGGCGGCGAGCGCGTCTGCCACCTGGGCGGCGACCTCGACCGCCTCGGCCCACGGCAGCGGCCCCTCGGTGAGCCGGACCTCCAACTCCTCGCCGGCCAGCAGCTCCATCACCACGAACGACGTGATCGACCCGTCCGGCGCGACGGTCTCGCCGTAGTCGTGCACCGAGGTGACGTGCGGGTGGACGAGCTGGGCGGCGGCGCGGGCCTCCTCGCGCACCATGTCGCGGAAGCGGGCGTCGGCGGCGAGCGACGGGGCGAGCACCTTCAGCGCCACGATCCGGTCGAGCACCTCGTCGCGCGCCCGCCAGATCACCGACATGCCGCCGGCGCCGATCTGGTCGACGAGCCGGTACCGGCGGGCCAGCAACCGGCCGGGGTGCAGTGCTGGCTTCACGGAACGCACCTGCCTCGCTGTGGGAGCGCTATCAGGTTGCGCGAATGTGTCGGGCCTGTCAACGGTCGACTACCTTCCGGGCCCGGGCCGCGTCGGCGACCTGCCCAACGGGCCGCCCCCCCCGGGCCGACACCGTGCCGTCGCCGTCGTCGTCGCCGGGCGGCCCCCGGGGCCGCCGTCGTCGCCGCCCGGCCGCCGCCGGGCCTGCACCGGGCGGGCACTTTTCCGCCCGTGCCAGGATGGAACGCATGTCGCAGGGACCGGTGGCGTTCGTGCTCGGGGGCGGGGGAGTCCTCGGGGCGGTCGAGGTGGGCATGCTGCGGGCGCTGTTCCGGGCCGGCATCCGGCCCGACGTGGTGCTCGGCACCTCGATCGGGGCGGTCAACGGCGCGCTGGTCGCCGCCGAACCGTCCGAGGCGGTCACCGACCGGCTCGTCCGGCTCTGGGCGTCCCCCGAGGCGAGCGAGGTGTACGGCGACTCGGTGGCCCGCCAACTGCGCCGGTTCGCCGCCCGTACCCACCTGCACTCGCCCCGCCCGCTGCGCAAGCTGCTGGAGGCCGAGCTGGGTGCGGAGACCACCTTCGCCGATCTCAAGGTGCCCTTCCGCTGCTGCGCGGCCAACATCGAGCGGGCCGCCGAGCACTGGTTCGACAGCGGGCCGCTGGTGCCGGCCGTGCTCGCCTCCGCCTCGGTGCCGGGGCTCCTGCCGCCGGCCCGGATCGACGACCAGCACTACATCGACGGCGGGATCGTGAACTCCATCCCGATCGGCGAGGCGGTCGCCGTGGGCGCCACGCGGATCTTCGTACTCCAGGTGGGCCGGATCGAGCGGGCGCTGACCCCGCCCCGGCGACCCTGGGAGATCGCCCAGGTCGCGTTCGAGATCGCCCGGCGGCACCGGTTCGCCCGGGAGATGGCGGCCCTGCCCGACGGGGTGGAGGTGCACGTGCTGCCCACCGGCGGGCTGGAGCCGCGCGACGACACGCCGTGGGCGTACCGGGACATGGCGGCGGTGGGGCGGCGGATAAGCCGCGCCTACACGGCCTCCCGGCGCTACCTGGCGACGCAGTTGGAGCACTGATGCCCCTGCCGCCGCGGTGGGTGCGCCGGCTGCTCCTGGCCCCCGGCGTGGTGCTGCTGGCCTTCCTGGTCGTGACGACCCTGCCGGTCTGGGCGCTGCTCGCGGCGGCCGCCTCGCCGCTGGTCCCGGGCCGGCTGCGGCCGCTGCGCCTGCTCTGGCTCGGCTGCGTCTACCTGGTCTGGGACGCGACGGCGCTGCTCGCGCTCTTCGTGCTCTGGGTCGCCTCCGGCTTCGGCTGGCGGGTCCGCTCGCCCGGCTTCCAGCGGGCGCACTACGTGCTCGCCGGCTGGTTCCTGCGGGCACTGTTCTGGCACGCCCGCTGGGCGCTGCACCTGAGCATCGACGTGGTGGGCACCGACCCGGACACGGCCCTGCCCGGCCGGCCGGAGCTGGTGCTCTGCCGGCACGCCGGGCCGGGCGACTCGTTCATCCTGATCCACGCCCTGGTCAACTGGTTCAACCGGGAGCCGCGGATCGTGCTGAAGGACAGCCTCCAGTGGGACCCGGCGGTCGACGTGCTGCTCAACCGGCTGCCGAACCGCTTCCTCGCGCCGGGGCCGGATCGCCGGGGCTCGGTGACCGAGCAGATCGGGCACCTGGCCCACGGCCTGGACGACGACGACGCGTTCGTGATCTTCCCGGAGGGCGGCAACTTCACCCCCGGCCGCCGGCTGCGGGCCATCGAGAAGCTGCGCGGCCTCGGCCTCGAACGGATGGCGCGGCGCGCGGAGCGGTTGCGGCACGTGCTCGCCCCGCAGCCGGGCGGGCTGCTCGCGGCGCTGGACGCCGCGCCCGACGCCGGGGTGATCTTCGTGGCGCACACCGGCCTGGACCGGATGCTGAGCGTCGGCGACGTGTGGCGGGAACTGCCGATGGACAAGCGGATCATCATGCGTTTCTGGTCGGTGCCGCCCGAGGAGGTGCCGACCGGTCGCCAGGAGCGGATCGACTGGCTTTTCGACTGGTGGGCGCGGATCGACGAGTGGATCGCGGCCAATCGGGACGGTGCCGCGTAGGGTGCGCTGGTGGACCAGATCTGCGTGGTGACGACGGTGGTGGACGCCCGCTCGGTCGCGGACGTGATGGCGGCGGCGGCCGTCGCCGGTCGGCTCGCGGCCTGTGCCCAGGTGGGCGGGCAGGTGGACAGCACCTACTGGTGGCGTTCCGGGGTGGACACCAGCACCGAGTGGTCGGTGCAGTTCAAGACCGCGCCGGACCGGGCCGCCGCACTCGTGGAGCAGATCCGGGCCAGCCACCCGTACGAGGTGCCGGAGATCCTGGTCACCCGGGTGGAGTGCGGCGACCCCGCCTACGCCGTCTGGGTGCACGAGCACACCCGGCCCTGAGTACCCGCACTCTGGTCAGGTGATCTCCCGGCCACCATGATGGCCGGGTGCAGAACACCGGTTACCCCTGTCCCGCCTGCGGCGCGCCGGCCGACCTCGGCTCCGGCTGCTCCGGTTGCGGCCGACCGCCGTACCCGGCCGCCGCCGAGGTGGTCCGGCTCGACCGGGAGATCGTCGCGCTCGGCGGCGAGGTCGAGCGGGCCCGCGCGGCGTACCAGGGACTCGCCGGCCGGCTGAACGCGGCCCGGCACCGTCGGGCGGCGCTGGCCGCCGCGGTCCGGGCGGAGTTCCCCGCCCCGCGCCCGGCGACGCCCGCGACTGCGGGACCGGTGCGCCCCGCGTCCGTCGCGACCCCGGTGTCAACCCGCCCGGTGCCGGGCGTGACCCCGCCGCCGGTCGCGACCCCGGTGCCGGCGTGGCCGGGCCGGGGGCCGGTCGCTCCGGGCCCCGCGCCGGCGGGTGCGGGCGTCGGCGGGGCGGAGACCTCCACCCGTACGGTGCAGGGCCTGCTCTTCGTCCTCGGCGGGCTGCTGCTGGGCACCGCCGCGGTGGTCTTCACGGCGGTGGCCTGGGCGTCGGTGGGGGTCGCCGGCCGGGCCCTGATCCTGTTCGCGTTCACCGCCCTCGCCCTGGCCGCGCCGCTGGTGGCGGTGCGGCGCGGGCTGCGCGGCACCGCGGAGACCTTCGCCGCCGTGGGGCTGCTGCTGGTGCTCCTCGACGGGTACGCCGCCTGGTCGGTGGACCTGGTCGGGGTGGCGGACTGGCCCGCCACCCGGTACGCCGCGCTGGTCGGGGGGGCCGGCGCGGCGGTCGCCGCCGGGTACGCCCGGCTCAGCGGACTGACCGTGCCGTGGTTCGCGGCCCTGGTGACCGCGCAGCCGGTGCTGCCCCTGCTCGTCGTCGACGCCAGGCCGGACGCTGCCGGCTGGGCGATGACCTTCCTGGGGGTGGCGCTGCTCGACCTGGCGGTGCTGGTCGCGCTGCGCCGCCGAAGCGCCCCGGCGGTCGGTGCCGGGACCGTCGGGACGCCGGCGGCCGGTGCCGTCGGGACGCCGGCGGCCGGGGGCCCGACCGTTGGCGGCCCGGTCGCCGGTGCCGTCGCCCCGGCCGGTGTGCCGCCCGCGCCGGCTGGCGAGCGTCCGGCGGTCCTCGCCGGGCGCGTCCTCGCCTGGGTGGGGCACGCGGGCGCGCTGTTCGTGGCCGCGTGCTGCGCGCTCGTACCGCTGGCTCTCGGCCGGGCCGCCGGCGTTCCGCTGCTGGCCGGTGCGCCGCTGCTGCTGGTGGCGCTGGCCCTGCTCGGCACCGCGCTGCTCACCGGCGGGGCGGTGTTCCGCGCCGTGGCCGCCGCGCTGCTGGTGCCGGTGCTGGCCGGCGCGGTGATCCGCCCGGTCCTCGAGCTGGATTTGTCACTGCTGCTCACGGCGCTGGTCGTGGTGGCGCTGGCCGGCGCGGTGCGGCTGCTGCCCGCCGGGTGGCGGACCGGCCCCCGGGCCGGCGCGCTGCTGGTGGTCGGCGGGATGGCGCAGTTCGTCGTGCTGCTGGCCGTCGCGCTCGCCGGCGCCACCGCCGGCCGGTCGCTGCCGCCGTGGCGGGGGGCCGCGGCCGGGCCCGACGCCGACGGGGGGTGGCAGCTTCCGGTGGCGATCGCGCTGACCGTGGCCGCCTTCGGGCTGTTGCTGCCGAGGGCTGCCCGGCCGGCGCTGGCCGCGATCGGCGCGGCGGTCGTCGTGCTGGCGGTGCCGGCCGGCTGGCCGTCGCCCTGGCCCGCGGTGGTGGCGCTGGACCTGGTGGCGGCGGTGGGCCTGCTGGCCGTCGCGGTGGGGCGTCCGGGCGTCCGGTCCTGGACGGTCCTGGCCGCGGGGGTGGCCGGGACCCTCCTGCTCGGGCACGGACTGGTCGTCGGGTTCGCCGCGACGGCGGGTGCGGGTGCGGCGCTCGCGGTGGTGCTGGTCGCCGGGACCGCCGTGGCGGCGGCCGGCCGGCGCGGCACGGCCGTGCAGCGCCGGGTGGCCGGGACGGCGTCGGCCGTCGTGCCGGTCGCGGTACCGGCCGGCGCGGTCGTCGCCCTCCTCGCCGCCGGCGCACCGGCCTGGTGGCAGGCGCGGGCGGCGCTCGCCGCCGTCGCGCTGCTGCCCCTCGGGCTGCTCGCGGTCCGCCGGCACTGGCCCGACCTGCGGGCGTACGCCTCCGTCGGGGTCGCCGTGGCGGTCACGGCGGTCGGGTTGGCGCCGCTGGTTGTACCGGCCGACGAACCGGTGGCGCTCTACGCCGCCGTGGCGGTCCTGCTGGCGGCGCTGGGCGGTGCGGTGCGCTCCGACGTCGTCCTGCGGGTGGCCGGCATCGGGCTGCTCGTGGTGTCGGCCGCCGCCGCCCTGCCGGTGGCGTTGACGGCGCTCGTCGCCCCGTACGGCGAGGTGTCGCCCTGGTCCGGTGCGCCCACCGTCCGGGCCGACCCGGGGGCGTTCCCGGTGGGCCTGGCGCTGGCCGTGCTGGCGGTGGCCGGGGTGCTGGCCGGCCGGCGGGACCGGGCTGCCGTGCGGACCGGCCCCACCGGCGCGGACGCCGGCCATGTGGAGGGCGCCGGCCATGTGGAGGGCGCCGGCCATGTGGAGGGCGCGGTCGTGTCGGCGGGCGCCGGTTGGTGGCGGGCCGCGCTGGTCGCGGTGCCGTTCGCCGCGGCCGCGCTGCCCGTGCTGCTGGTGGCCGCAGGGGTGCCGTGGCCGGTGCTGCCGGTCGGCACGCTGCTCGGCGGGGTGGCTCTGGTGCTGCTCGCCGCCCTGGCCGCACCGCGTCCGCTGCTCGCCCCGGTCGGGCTGCCGGTGGGTCTGGTGCTGGCGGCGTCCGGCCTGCTCGGACTGCTGGCCACCCGGACGGGCACGATCGTCGGCCTCGGCGTGCTCGTCGTCGCGGCAGCGGTGGTCGGGGTGGCGGCCCGCCGGGACGACGCCCGGCTGGGCGGCGCCCTGGTCGCGGTGGCCGCCGCGACCAGCCTCGCTGTCGTCGCGCCGCTGGCCGGCGGGCTGCCGGTACGGGCGGCCACGTTCAGCGTGCTCGCCGTCGCGGTACTCACCCTGGCCGCCGCGGCGGTGCTCGGTCAGGTCGCGGCCGGTCCGGCCCGCCGGGGACGGGCCACGGCGGCGGCGTTGGACGCGGCGGCCCAGGCGGTGGCGCTGGTCGCGCTGCTGCTCGCGGTGGGCTCGCTCCGCCACGCCGCGGCGGTCTGCGTGCTGTGGGGCGCCGCCGTCGCGCTGCGGGTGCTGCCCCGGGGCGAGTCGGCGGGCCGGCGGTGGGCCTTCGCGGGCATCGCCGGCGGCAGTGAGCTGCTCGGCGGCTGGCTGCTGCTGGCCGCCGGCGACGTGGCGGTACTGGAGGCGTACACGGTGCCGGCGGCGGCGCTGGCTCTCGTGGCGGGCGTGGTGGCGCTGCGTACCCGGCCCGGGCTGAACAGCTGGTTGGCGCTGGGCCCGGGGCTCGCGGCCGGGCTGTTGCCGAGCCTGGTGTCCGTGCTGGTGGCTGCGGACCCCCAGCCGTGGCGGCGGCTGCTGCTGGGCGTCGCCGCGCTCGCCGCGGTGCTCGCCGGGGCGACCCGCCGCTGGCAGGCGCCGGTGCTGCTGGGCGGGGTGACCCTGGCACTGCTCGCGCTGCACGAGCTGGTCCGTGGCTGGGACCTGCTGCCCCGCTGGATCTTCCTGGCCGTCGGCGGGTTCACGCTGATCGGGCTCGCCACGACCTACGAGCGGCGTCGCCGGGACCTGGCCCGGCTCCGGGCAGCCGTCGGCCGGATGGGCTGATCGGGCCCGGTCACGGGCGCCGAGGGTAGGGCTCGCCCTACCTCCGACCCGGGGGTGGGCAGGGTTACTCAGCGCAACCGTTCGCCGGAGACTGGAAGCGGGAACGCGCCGGCCGGCGCGCTCCGGGATCGAGGAACGGGAACGGGAGCCGCGATGGTGCTCGGAGCGGTGGCGGACCCGCCGGTACGGCGGGGCAGTGACTACGCGCAGTTGTCCCGGCGGATCAGCGGGGCGGGCCTGCTGGAGCGACGCCCGGGCCGGTACGTGACCCGGATCGTGCTCACGCTTGGCGTCTTCGCGGCGGGCTGGGCGGCCGTCGGCCTGGTCGGCGACTCGTGGGCGCAGCTCCTGGTTGCCGTCTTCCTCGCCGTCGCCACCACCCAGGTCGCGTTCCTCGGCCACGACGCAGGCCACCGGCAGATGTTCCGGCGGCGCGGGCCGAGCGAGGCCATCGGCCTGCTCACCGGCAACCTGGCGGTCGGGCTCAGCTACGGCTGGTGGGTCGACAAGCACAACCGGCACCACGCCAACCCCAACCACGAGGACGAGGATCCCGACGTCGGGGCCGGCGCGCTGGTCTGGACGTACGAGCAGGCCGCCGCGACGCGCGGGTTCGGCCGCCGGCTGGCCCGCCGGCAGGCGTGGCTGTTCTTCCCGTTGCTGCTGCTGGAGGGGCTCGCCCTGCACGTGGCGAGTGTGCAGGCGATCGTGGGGCGGGACTCCGACGGCCGGTTCCGCACCCCGATGCGGCACCGCCGGGTCGAGGCGCTGCTGCTGGTCCTGCACGCCGTGGGCTACCTCGGTGCGCTGCTGCTGGTGATGTCGCCGGTGAAGGCGCTGCTCTTCGTCGCCGTCCACCAGGGGCTGTGGGGCTTCTACATGGGCTGCTCGTTCGCCCCCAACCACAAGGGCATGCCGATGCCCACCGCCGACGACGACCTGGACTTCCTGCGTAAGCAGGTGCTCACCTCCCGCAACGTGCGGGGCGGCCGGCTCGTCGACGTCGCCCTGGGCGGGCTCAACTACCAGATCGAGCACCACCTGTTCCCGAACATGCCCCGGGCCAACCTGCGCCGGGCCCGGCCGATCGTCCGCGCCTACTGCGCCGAGCAGGGCATCCCGTACGCCGAGACGGGGCTGATCGAGTCGTACCGTCAGGCGCTCGCGCACCTGCACGAGGTGGGCCGGCCGCTGCGCGGCTGACACGCGCGAACGGGGGCGGCGCCGACCGGCGCCGCCCCCGTTCCGTGTGCGGTCGGGCTCAGGAGCCCATGGACTCGATCAGCTCCTGCGGGGCCTCCTGCGTGTCGCCCGCGGCGGGCTTCTTGACCGTGACCGGGGCGCCGAAGTCCGAGTAGTTGGTGATCATGGTGCCCAGCGACTCGTGCAGCACCTGGGTGTCGATGGCGAACTCGACGAGCCGGCCCTGGTCGTCCACCCTGGCGGTGAACGGGACGACCTTGGCCTTGTCACCGAGGGCCTGGATGGCCTTGTCGTCGGGCTTGGTGCGGGTGTAGTCGAGGGTGCCGGAGTAGCTGCCCGGGGCGGTTCTCTCGACGTCCACCACGCTGTCGACCATCTGCTTCGCGCCGCCCGGGTCGCCGTCGGGCATCAGGTTGAGCTGACCGCTCTTGCCGAGCTTGGTGGCGTCCATGTGCATCCACTTCTTCGGCATCCCCTGCATGCCGGTGACCTTCAGGTAGACGTCGTTGCCGAGCATCAGGATCCGGAAGGTGCCCTCCGCGCCCATCTTCAGCGTCATGTCGCCGGTCTTGGTGGCCGGGTCCATCACGCCGCTGCCGTTGATGACCGGCGACGTGAGCCGCATCTTGACGGTCTGCTGGTTCAGCTTCTGCGCGGCGGCGGCCAGCTCGGCGCGGGCGTCGGCGGAGGCGCTGCTGGCCGGTGCCGCGCCGGTGGTGCCACCGTCGCCGGCCGGAGCAGCCGTGTCCGTCCCCGTACCGCACCCGGTGAGACCGAGGGCGAGCGCGGCGACGAGCGCGACCCCCGTGGTCGCCAGCCGTCGAGTGTTCATCGTGGAAATCTCCTCACGCAGGGTGAGCCGGGGGCGACACCGGTCGCGGGCCCGGCCGGGCCGCCGGTCAGCCTAACCCCGCCGGTCCACAGCCGCTCATCTATGCCGTGGCGGTCCCCGGGCCGCCGCGCCGGCCGGGGTGGGCCACACCTCCCGCCGCTGGTCGGCGTCGTCGCGACCGGTCCCGGTAGGGTCTCCCCATGGCAGACGTGCTCACCGCCGAAACGGTGCGAGACGAGCTGGGTGGGCTGGCGGGCTGGTCGGGAGACCCCGCCGGGATCACCCGCACCGTGGAGCTGGCCAGCTTCCCGGCGGCCATCGCGGTGGTCGACCGGGTCGCCGTGACGGCGGAGGAACTGGACCACCACCCCGACATCGACATCCGCTGGCGGGCCCTGACCTTCCGGTGCGTCACGCACTCGGCGGGCGGGGTCACGCGGCGTGACCTGGAACTGGCTCGGCGGATCGACGAGATCGTGGGGAGCGTCGGATGAGATTCGAGATCAGCAAGGTGCTGGACGCCATCGAGGGCCGGGTCAGCACCGACCCGTCGCTGGCCCGGGCCGTCGTCGACCTGGCCGAGGTGATCCGCTACCAGGACCTCGACGGCGGCCGGCCGGCGAGCCTGCTCCGCCTCGGCATGGTGATCGACGCCCTCGCCCGGGAGATGGAGGAGGACAGCGTCCCGGTCTACGCGGTGGTCCACCGGGCCCTGCTCTCCGACGCCGACCTCACCTCCAACGAGCGCATGGTGGTCCGCCGGTGGGCCGACGACGGGCTGGTCGAGGTGCTCGACAACCCGGGCGACCGGATGCTGGAGGTGGCGGACCTGCTCGGCCTGCCCGTGCTCACCCGGGTGCGGGCCGACGGCCTGCGCGGGCGCTACCCGTGGCTGGTCGAGCAGGCCGGCCGGGTGCTCGCCCCGGTGCCCGGCGCCGGCGGGCCGGCCTTCGTCGCCCACGTCGGCGGCGGGCACACGCCCGTCGCCGGTGACCGGTCACCGGCCGGCGTGAAGCTGCTCGCCCGGCGCTGGCGCTGCGCGGAGCCCGGCTGCGCGCTCTTCGGCGGTGGTGGGGGCGGCGGCGCCTTCGCCGACCTGTCCCGGGTGGTGGAGCGCAGCCCGGCCGGCCAGCCGCCGCCCACGCTGCGCGGCGGCGTGCCGACGTGCCCCCGGCACGGCACCCGGCTCGGCGACGCCGGTCCGCGACCGCGGAGCGCCGTCCTGGCCGTGCGGGTGGGCGGGCTGATCCGCCGACGCTTCGTGCTCACCGAGGACGAGCCGGCGGTGGTGGGTCGCGCCCCCGAGCAGGCCGGCGGGATCACGCTCGGGCAGTGGCTCAACGACGAGGCGCGCCGCTGGATCAGCCGCAGCCACGTCCGGTTCGAGCTGCGGGTCGGCGAGGTGATCGTGACCGACGTGAGCACCAACGGCTCGGGCATCCGCCCGGGCGGGTCGATGGCGGAGGCCGACCGGGTCCCGCTGGCGCCGCAGCAGTCCCGGGTGCTGGCCGAGGGCGACATGGTGGAGCTCTACCCCGGGGTGCAGATCGGCCGGCCCGACGAGCTTCCCACCGGCGCCCCCTACACGCCCACGTCGGTCATGGCCGAGGCACCCACGATGGCGATGCGCCTGCCCCGCTGAGCCGCCGGGAGACGACGGCGGGCGCCGGGACCGTGGTCCCGACGCCCGCCCGTGTCGTACGGGGCTCAGCCGGCCAGCACCGCGGCGAGCTGGGCGACCGCGTGGTCGATCTCCTCCTCGGTGATCACCAGCGGCGGGGCGAGCCGGATGGTGGCGCCGTGGGTGTCCTTGGCGAGCACCCCGCGCTCGGCGAGCCGCTCGCACGCCTCGCGGCCGCTCATCAGCGCCGGATCGATGTCGAGGCCGGCCCACAGGCCCCGGCCCCGCACCGCGACGAGGCCCCTGCCGACCAGCGACCGGAGGCCGGCGTGCAGCCGGGCGCCCAGCTCGGTCGAGCGGCGCTGGAACTCGCCGGTGGCCAGTAGCCGGACGACCTCGGTCGCGACGGCGCAGGCCAGCGGGTTGCCGCCGAACGTGGAGCCGTGCTGGCCCGGCCTGAGCACGCCGAGCACGTCGGCGTTCGCGGCCACCGCGGAGACCGGCACGATGCCCCCGCCGAGGGCCTTGCCCAGCAGGTACATGTCGGGCGTGACGCCCTCGTGGTCGCAGGCGAAGGTGTCCCCGGTCCGGCCGAGGCCGGACTGGATCTCGTCGGCGATGAAGAGCACGTTCTGCTCGGTGCAGACCCGGCGTACGCCCGGCAGGTAGCCCTCCGGCGGCACGACGACGCCCTGCTCGCCCTGGATCGGCTCGATCAGCACCGCGACGGTGTTCTCGTCGATGGCGGCGGTCAGCGCCGCCAGGTCGCCGTAGGGGACGACCGTGAACCCCGGGGTGTACGGCCCGAAGTCGGCCCGCGCGTCCTCGTCGGTGGAGAAGCTGACGATGGTGGTCGTCCGGCCGTGGAAGTTCCCCTCCGCCACCACGATGTTGGCCTGCCCCGGCGCGACGCCCTTGACCTGGTAGCCCCACTTGCGGGCGACCTTGATGCCGGTCTCCACGGCCTCGGCGCCGGTGTTCATCGGCAGCACGAGGTCCTTGCGGCACAGCTCGGCCAGCTCGCGGCAGAAGTCGGCGAACTGGTCGTGGACGAAGGCCCGGCTGGTGAGCGTCAGCCGGTCGAGCTGCGCGTGCGCGGCGGCGATCAGCGTCGGGTGGCGGTGGCCGAAGTTCAGCGCCGAGTAGCCGGCCAGGCAGTCGAGGTAGCGGCGGCCGTCCACGTCGGTCAGCCAGGAGCCCTCGGCCGACGAGATGACCACCGGCAGCGGGTGGTAGTTGTGCGCGGTCCACCGCTCCGCGTCGCGGATCGCCTCCGGCGTCCGCAGCATGTCGTCGATCACTGGCTCGCCTTTCCCTGACGGAGTCGCAACGTGCAGCACTTCGGTCCGCCGCCGGCCTTGCGCAGCTCGGAGAGGTCGACACCGATCGTCTCGTAGCCCCGGTCGCGTAGCTTCGCGGCCAGGCCGGTGGCCTGCTCCGGCAGCACCACGTGCCGGCCGTCGCTGACCGCGTTCAGCCCGAAGACCTCGGCGTCGGCGAGGGTGGCGTGCACCGCGTCGGGGAAGAGCCGGCGCAGCACCGCCCGGCTGCCCGGCGAGAACGCCTCCGGCAGGTACGCCACCGTCCGTTCGTCGAGCACGGTGAGCGCGGTGTCCAGGTGGTAGAAGCGCGGGTCGACCAGCTGCATGGTCACCACGGGGTAGCCGAAGACCTCCTGGAGCTGCGCGTGCGAGGCGTGCGCGGTGCGGAAGCCGGTGCCGGCCAGCAGGAAGTCGCCGGCCAGCAGGATGTCGCCCTCGCCCTCGTTGACGTGCTTCGGGTCGTGCATCTCGAAGCCGGCGGCCTCGAACCAGGCGCGGTAGGCCGGGGCCTCGTCGGCGCGCTGCGGGTCGCGGAACTGCACGGCCATCGCCTTGCCGTCGATCACCGTGCCGCCGTTGGCGGCGAAGACCATGTCGGGCAGGCCGGGCACCGGAGCGATCTCCTCGACGGTGTGGCCCAGGTCCCGGTAGATCTGGCGCAGCTGCTCCCACTGCCGAACGGCGAGGTCGGCGTCGACCGGCGCGGTCGGGTCCATCCACGGGTTGATGGCGTAGTCGACGGCGAAGTACGTCGGCCGGCACATCAGGAAGCGCTGGCTGGTGGCGTCCATCGTCATTGTCCTGCTCCCAGGGGTCGGGCGCGCCCGGCCACCTTCGGCCCACGGGCTGGCGCCGTTGCTCAACGTTATGCGCCGCCGATGGTGGAATCCACCGCTGGAAGTTGCGCAGGCCGACGGAACGTTGCGTCTGGGGAGCGCTGGACGATGGTTCGTTGCGTATCGAGCCCCGTCCGTGTGCCCGGCCGGAAGGCGGGCCCGGAAAACACTTCGGGGGCGGCGAACCGCCGCCCCCGAAAAAGGGTTGCCCGGCTGGTGAACCACCAGGCTGGTCGGGCGTCGCCGGTGAACCACCGGCGCTGCCGGCGCATCGCCGGCGAGCCGGACAGTGCCCGCTAGAAGCGGTCCACAAACTGTGAGTCAAGCCACTCCCGGAACCGCTGCACCCAGTCCCCGTCGGTGGTCGGCCAGTCGAACTGACCGGTCATCGCCAGCACGCCGAGCACCACCGCGCCGAGGCCCAGCGCGACGCCGAGCAGCGCGTCGGTCTTGCCGGCGATGTGCCGGCGACGGGTGGCCATCAGGCCCAGCACCGCGAGGACCGCGCCGAGGGCGCCGAGGGCGATGCCGTACCCGGCGAGGCTGCCGGTGAGCACGAAGAGCGCCCCGGCCACGCCGACGATCAGCCCCAGCGTGGCGAGGATGCTGGCCCGGGGCTTCGGGCCGGCGACCACCGCCCGCTCCGGCTCGCGGTCGGGAACGCCGTCGCCGTCGCGGTCGACGGGCCGCTCCACGGTGTTCCCGTCGAGCGCGCGGTCCCGGTCGGTCCGGGCGCCCAGCGCCGCGTTCCGGTCCAGATCGGTCGTCCGACCGTCGAGGGTCCGTTCGAGGGCCGGGTCGGGCTCGGTGCTCCGGGGTACGCGTCGGTGGTCGTCGTCGGTGGGCCGGGCCGTGGCCGCCCGGGCGACGGCCGCCCGCTCGGCCGCCCGCCGCTCGGCGGTGCCGTCCCGCCCGGCGCCGTCGGGCGCGGCGCTGCTGCGGTAGGTCGTCTGCTCGCCGTCGCGGTCGGTGACCGCCGGACGGCTGGGCCCGCTGCCGCCGTCCACGTCGGCCCGCGGCGCGCCGTCCCGGCCGGCGGGAGCGTCACGGCCGTCGACGCGGCCGTCGAGGTTCTCGTCCCGTGTCGGCGCCTCTTCCGACCTGCGGGACAGCGAGGGAATCTTCACCACACACACCTCCTCGTGAATGCGTGGTGGCCGATGCAACGACTGCCGCCCACGCGGTACGCCTCTGCAATACCCAGGCGGTCGTTCCGCGACACCCGGGCGCGTGCGGCGGTGGGCCGGGTCGGTGCGGAGGACGTTCCGGTCCACTCGTGCAGCCGGGCGCGGCGTCCTACCGCTGCCACGTGTCGAGGGCGCGGACGGCGGTGCGGGCGAAGTCGTCCATGAGGTCCGGGCTGCCGCTGGTGCCCTCCCAGCCCTGGTCGTGGAGCACCGTCGTGACGTCGTCGACACGGATCACGGCGATCTGGCTGACTGCGTCGCCGCCGGTGCGGTTGCCCTGGAGGTCCGTCTGCGGCCAGGTCTGGGTCACGAGCAGGGCCTCGTCGCCGAGGCCGGGCAGCGGGCGGGTCCGGACCTCGACGGTGGCCCCCGACCGGCGGAAGGACTGGCACGAGTCGAGCGAGCCGCGCAGCCGCCGCAGGTAGTCCGAGGCGCCCTCGCCCTCGAAGGTGAAGATGGTCTGCGTGACCGTGCCGTACGGCACGTTCTCGGGCGGGTCCTCGATCTGCTTGTAGATGTTCAGCATCGAGGCGCTCGCGGTCACCGCCCGACCGCCGGTGCCGAACTCCTCGCCGCACAGCTTGGGTAGGGCGTTCGCGACGGGCGTCGTCGTCCGGGGCGACTTCCGATGCTCCGGCGGCAGTTCGAGGAAGGCCGAGGTGGGAATGGTCACCGGCGCCTTCCCGCTGGGCGAGGGCGGCGGAGCCGTGGTGGTGGGCGTCGACACGGTCGCCGAAGGGGTGGGTGCCGTGCTCTGACCCTGATCGTCGGCCGGGGCGGTGCAGCCACCGCCGAGGCCGATGGCACCGAGCAACGACACACCGAGGGCGGTGGATCGCCGCAGTCTGGTGGCGGGGCGCCGGGGGGTGCGGTGATCCATCGTGGTGCCTCCCTGTGTCGGCCTGTCCCGACCTCTTCCCGGCAGCGGGTCGACCGAAACGGGGGGCCGCCCGGCAGCCGGGCGGCCCCCGCCGGGGCGAGGCGTGTCAGGCGGGCACCGTCCACTTCTGGTTCGCGCCGCCGGTGCACGTCCAGATCTGGGTCGGCGTCGCGTTGGCCGAGCTGTTGTCCACCACGTCCAGGCACTTGTTCGCGCTGGCGCTGACCATGTCGCGGGCCGCCGTCGCGGTCCACCGCTGGTTCGCCGCGCCGGTGCAGGTCCACAACTGGGTCCGGGTGCCGTCGGCGGTGGCGTTGTCCCGGACGTCCAGGCACTTGCCCAGCGCCCGTACGGTGCCGTCGCCGCCGAGCGTCCACTGCTGTGCGGCGCTGCCGTTGCAGTCGTACAGCTGGACTGCGGTGCCGTCGGCGCTGTTGGCCCCCGCGACGTCGAGGCACTTGCCGGCCAAGCCGACGACCGGGCCGGTCCGGCCGCCGCCGGACTGGCTGCCCGACCAGGTGAAGGTGGCCGTGGTCCGGGCCGGCAGGGAGTACGTGAAGGACTGCCCGCCCCAGACGACCTTGACCGACTGGGCGCCGGTGCCGCCGTTGTGCGCGATGAGCGCCTTGGAACCGTCGGGGTTCACGTACGCCACGTTCTGCACCGTGCCGTTGGCGGTCGAGTCGATCCGGTACGCGCCGGGCTTGACGAACTTCGTCAGGTGTCCGGTGGTGTAGTACTCGACGGTGTAGTCGACCTGGCCTGCGCGGGGGCCGCCCTCCTGCACGGTGACCAGGCCGGTGCAGACGTCGCAGCCGCCGTTGTGCGGGCCCATGTTCTGGTTGAGCGCGATGCTCCACTTGACCAGGCTGCTGCTGTGGTTGCGGGCGTAGGTGACGATGTCCGCCAGGTCCTCGTTGTGCTGGTTGCCGATCCAGGTGCCGCCCGAGTGCTCGGTGCTGAACTGGCGCACCGACGGGTACTGGTTGCGCACCTGGGTGCCCACGGCCGGGTCACCGAAGTAGCCGTGCCAGGCGATGCCGCCGAAGAGCGGTTCGTTGCGGATGCCCGCGTCGGCCAGCAGCACCGCGCCGAAGTTGGGGTGGTCGCCGTAGTTCCAGTCGTGCACGAGCACCTTGGTGCTCAGGCCGGCGGCGCGCAGCGCGGGATAGAGGTGGTTCTTGGTGAACTCCACCAGTCCCGGCCCGTTCCAGCTCATGCCCGGGTAGTTCATCGCGGTCGGGTTGGCGGCCTGGCAGCAGTTCGGCTCGTTCTGCACCGACAGGTAGTTCACCGCAATGCCGGCGGCCTGGTAGGTCTGCACGTACTTCACCAGGTACTGGGCGTACATCGGGTAGTACTCCCACTTGAGCCAGCCCATCTGGTCCATCCGGCCGTTGTCCTTCATCCAGCCGGGGGCGCTCCACGGCACCCCCTTCACCCGCAGCACCGGGTTGAGCGACCGGGCCTGGGCGGTGAGCAGCCGGACGTTGGTGTCGTAGCCGTTGGCGTAGAAGTCGTTGAGGTCGCAGCAGGTGTCGTCGAGGGAGACGTTGCCGGGGCGGGAGAGGTCCGAGGCGCCGATCGGGTTGCGGACGAAGGAGAGCCCGATGCCGTCGGTCGGGGAAAAGAGCTTGCGCATGACGGTGTCGCGGGTGGCCGCGCTGATCGGCCCGCCCCGGAAGAGGTACGCCGTGGTGTCCGTGATGGACGCGCCGCCGCCCTCGAACTGCTGGTAGCGGGTGTTCTCGTTGACGGTGACGGTGTGCGTCGCGCCGCCGCTGGAGGCGGCGAAGGCGATCGGGGCCTGCTGCTGGAGGCCCCGGCTCACCTGGCGGCCACCCGGGTCCGTGGTGGTGGTCAGCCAGACGTTCACGGGCTCGTTGGCGGCGGACGCCGGCGCCGTCAGCGTGACCGTGGCGGCGGCCACGGCGGTGACGAGCGCGAGCAGGCCGGCGGACGCGAGTCGGCGCCAGGGCCGTCGGCGGGAGCCCGGCGGTGCGGGGGCGGGGGTGATGGGCATCGGCGTGTCATCCTCTCGCGCGGCGGACGTGACGACGGGCCTTCGGCACGAACCAGCCGAGAACGGGCGCGACGATGTCACGGATTGCCCCGACCTGTCCCGACACCCGTGAAGACAGTCAATATTCCTTCGTAATAGAAGTCAATGAATTCCTTCGCGCTCCCGTCCGGCCCCGCCGGCCGACCGGGCGGGGCGCGAGCACCCGCAGCACGCCTCGGTCGGCGGCCCGCGAGCCGCACGTATCCTTGGCACCCGTGCCAGAGGGACACACCATCCACCGCCTGGCGGCGCGGCACGCTGAGCTGTTCGCCGGGGACAAGCTGCACGCCGCCAGCCCGCAGGGCCGCTTCGCCGAGGGCGCGGCCCGCCTATCCGGCACCGTCCTGGAGGCCACCGAGGCGTACGGCAAGCACCTGCTGCACCACCACGCGGGCGAGCTGACCCTGCACGTGCACCTCGGGCTCTACGGGAAGTTCGCCGACGGCGCCGGGGAGCCACCGGAGCCGGTCGGCCAGGTGCGGCTGCGGCTGACCAGCGACCGGCACTGGCTCGACCTGCGCGGCCCCACCGCCTGCGAGCTACTCACCCCGCCCGAGGTGGCGGCGCTGCGGGCCCGGCTCGGCCCCGACCCGCTGCGCGCCGACGCGGACCCCGAGCGGGCGTACGCCCGGATCTCCCGCAGCCCCACGCCGCTGGCCGCGCTGCTGCTCGACCAGTCGGTGGTGGCCGGCACCGGGCTGATCTTCGTCACCGAGGCGCTGTTCCGGGCCGGGCTGCCGCCGACGCTGCCCGGCCGGCGGCTGACCCGTGCAGGCTGGGACGCGCTCTGGGCCGACCTGGTGGCGCTGATGCGGCTCGCCGTCGGACGAGGCCGCATCGACACCGTCCGCGACGCGCACCTGCCCGAGGCGATGGGCCGGCCCGCCCGCGTCGACCGGCACGGCGGCGAGGTGTACGTCTACCGCCGCCCCGGCGACCCCTGCCACGTCTGCACCACGCCGGTCAGCCGGGGCGAACTGGCCGGCCGCAACCTCTACTGGTGCCCCACCTGCCAGCGGAGCTGACCGCTCCGCCTTTGACGCCATCCCTCCGGCGCCTCTGTCGAGCTGCCCCGTCCGTGCGGGCAGCTCGACAGGAGCGTATGACCGTGGCCGCGCCATGGCCGGGGGTCCGACCGAGGATGGCAGGGACCGGCATCGCCGGGCTCGTTCAGGTTCAGGCCCCGTCGAGCAGCCAGCGGACCACCTCGACCTGGTTGGGGAAGACCTTCCCCTCGCCGATGCTCCAGGCCAGCGTCTGCCCGAACGTCCAGCCCCACACCCGCTCCCGGTCCAACCCCAGCTCCGCGCTGAGCCGGTCCAGCCGGTGCCGGACGGCGTCCGGCGAGTGCCCCAGCTCCGCGCCCCGCACCAGCGGCACCACCCCGAACTCGCGCTCGCCGGTCAGCGGCTTCGGGTCGATGACCAGCCATGGCTCCCGGGTCGCCCGCAGCACGTTGCCGGCGTGCAGGTCCTGGTTGACCAGCACCTGCTCGCCCTGGCTGTCGGCCAGCTCGGCCAGCAGCCCGAGCGCCGTGTCGATCAGCCGCCGCTCGTAGGGCCGGCCGGCCCGCTCCCAGTTGGCCGGCAACCGTTCCGCCCAGCCGGCTGCCTCCTCGGCGAGCGGGGTGAACGGCGCACCGGCCGGACGCCAGACCCGGGGCAGCAACTCCACCGCTGCGTCCAGCGCCGCGTCGGCGGGCAACTCGTGCAGCGGCGTGCCGGGTACGCACCGCTCGACCAGCAACGCCCGCCGCTGCGGGTCGTGCGCGAGCAGCCGGATCGCCCCCACGCCGGCCAGGTGGTCGAGCGCCGTCGCCTCGTGGACGCTGTCGGGGTCCGGGTACTGGAGCTTCAGCACCGCCGGCGTGCCGTCGGGCAGCTCGGCCGGCAGGGCCAGCGACACGAAGGCGTACGGGTAGGGGCGTCCCACCCGCAGTTGCCAGCGTTCGACGCACGCGGCCAGCCGGGCCGGCAGCACCGCCCGCCAGGCCCGGCCCGCCTCGACCTCCTCGGTCCAGCGCAGCCCTTCGGGGATATCCAGGTCCACGGCCATCCGGTCATCCTCGGACACGCCGGCAGGCCACGTACAACCGATTCCGTTCCGGGGCCGTCTGGAACAGCGAATCCCACGGAGGTGGCCGGATGCCAGACGCATCGGACCAGGAATACATCGAGTACGTCACCGCGCGCCTGCCGGCGCTGCGCCGGCTCGCGTACGCGCTCTGCGGCGACGCCGACCAGGCCGACGACCTGGTACAGGAGACCGCGACCCGGCTCTACCGGCGCTGGTCACGAATCGGGGAGGTCGAGCAGCTCGACGCTTACGTCCGCATGGTGCTGGTCCGGCTCTTCCTGGACACCCGACGGCGTGGATGGTGGCGGGTGCACCTGTTCGGCGGTCCGCCCGATATCAGATCCACCGAGGACCGGGGTGCCGAGGAGCGGGCCGTGCTGCGCGAGGCGCTGGCCAAGGTGCCACCCCGCCAGCGGGCCGTGCTGGTGCTGCGGTTCGTGCACGACCTGCCGGTCGAGGAGGTGGCCCGGACGCTGGGCTGCGCGGCCGGCACGGTGAAGAGCCAGACCTCACACGGGCTGGCGGCGATGCGACGACTACTCGGCGGCCGGGAACTGGCCGGTCGGGCCGGAGGGGAGCGGAGATCATGACGATGGATGAGGAGAGTGTCACCAACCTGCTGCGTCGACTCGACGACGAGCCCGCAGGGCCGCCCAGGATCGACCTGCCGGGGGCGATCCGCGAGGCGCGCCGGCGTCGGCGCAACCGTCGGGCGGCGGTGGCCGGCGCAGCCGCGCTCGGCGTGCTGGCGGCGGCCGCCCTGCCGGTCGCCCTCCGCGGAGGCGACGCAGCGGCACCCGCGCCGGCGGGAGTGAGCGTCAGCCCCGTGCCCCACACCCCGAAGCCGTCGCTGCCCGGCCTGTGGGAGGGGAAGTGCGAGGCCGCGCTGCTGCCGGCGCCGGACGGCGCTGCGCTGACCGAGGTCACCGCCGGTGACCCGGACGGCCGGTGGCTGGTCGGCCGTCAGAGCCTGGGCCCGAAGCACTACCGCCTGCTGGTCTGGGACGGGGATCAGGTCCGGGAGGTCGGGTTCGAGGATTCTGTGAGCGATGCGCAGCTGAACGACGTCAACCGGGCCGGCCTGGCGGTGGGCGCGGCCCTCGTTCCGCACGCCGGGCGGAAGCCATGGGTGATACGCGACGGCCAGGTCAGCCAGCTGCCGGGGATCAGCTCCGGGGCGGCGAGAGCGGTCAACGACGCCGGCCGGATCGTCGGCTACCGGACCGACGGAAACGGGCCCGGCGGCATGCCGAGGTGGCGGCCGGTGGCCTGGGACTCGTACGAAAGTCGGGCGGTCGACCTCCCGCTGCCCGGCCCGCAGTGGGAGGGAACGGCCGTCGGTATCGACGAGGACGGCACCATCCTGGCCACTATGACCAACGGAGACCTGCACCAGCCTCCGCGCGCCGTCGTGTGGCGGCCAGGCGCGACCCGGCCGGAGGTGCTGCCGCTGCCCCGGGTGCCTGGCGGGGCCGCCTTCCAGTTCCTGCCCGTCTCGCTGGCCGGGGGCTGGGTGACCGGGAGCGCCGGCCGGAAGACGAAGCCGGGAGAGCCGGGCACCTCGACGATGTACAAGGTGCGCATCGATCTGCGGACCGGGCAGTCGGAGGTGCTGTCGGCCGACGTGGCCATCCGAGTCACGAACGCATGGGGTTGGAGTGCCGGCGTGCTGTCATCCGGGGTTCCCGCCGTGGTCACCGACACGAAGTCGGTGACACTGCCCGGGCTGGACGGTAAGACCGGTGCGGGGGGCTGGGTGCGGAGCCTCAGCGATGACGGGCGTGTGGTCGGCGGGCAGCTCTACGTGAACAAGAGGGGTCGGGCGGTGCGCTGGACCTGCCGCTGACGGGCCGTTGGCCCCGCGTCGACCGGTCCGGGGGCGGTCCCGCACCGCCCCCGGACCGGAGCTGTCAGCGGAGGCGGCGGATGTCGCCGTGGGCGCGGTAGAAGCCGCCCCGGCCGGACTCGCGGACCTGGGTGACCAGGTAGCGCGCGCCCGGCTCGCGAATGCCCTTCGGGAACTGCACGGACCAGTCCCGGTGGTAGCCGGGGGAGACCACGTGCACCCGCAGCCGGCCCCGGTCCTCGACGCACTGCACGACCACGCCGCCGTCGACGTCGCTGGTCACCTCGACCGTCGTCCAGGCCGCCGGCTCCGGCATCCGGGGCGGCGCCTTGACGTCGACCACCTCCGGCACGCTGCCGGCCTCCGCCGCCCGGATCGCCGGCTCGCTGGCGTCGATGCAGGCCAGGTGGCCGCTGGTGGTGACGACGTAGAGCCGATCTTCGTGGTACTGCATCGAGTAGGCCGAGCCGCAGCCGGTGCCGAGCTTCCACAGCCGGTTGCCGGCCGCGTCGAAGCAGTAGATCGAGGACTGGCTGTCGCCGGCGAAGACGAACCGGCCGCCCTCGGCCGTGGCGCAGGAGAAGACCGGGGCGTCGCAGCGGTAGGTGCGCTCGGCGCGGCCGTCCTTGGCCAGCCGCACCACCTCCCGGGTGCCGGTGCCCGCGAAGACCGCGTCGCGCTCCTGCCAACCGAAGAGCACCGATCCGGTACGGGTGTGCCACCGCTCCTGGCCCGTCCGCCAGTCGTAGCTGGTCACCCCCTGGGAGTGGCCATGGTAGAGCGCGTCGGCGTCGCAGCGCACCATCCACGCCGACCGGCCGCGACCCTGCCGGCGCCAGAGGAACTCGTCCTCGTGGTCGACGGCGACGATGCCACCGCCCGCGTCGGAGACGCCCAGCACCCCGTCGTGGATGTCCAGCCAGTAGATGTCGATCTCCGGCGCGATCTCGTAGGCCACCCGGGGCACCTTGCCGGACAGGTCGTAGACGTTGCCGTCGTCGCAGCCCGCGTAGATCCAGGCGTCGTCGGCGACGATGCACTTCACCCCGTCGGGGAGGCGGACCTGGTCGAGCACCCGGGCGTCGTGGCCGAGCGTGGTGATGACCCCGCGCTCGTTGCCGACCATGCAGCTCTGCCCGTCGACGAAGATGCCGAAGGCGGGGGCGCCGGAGTCGTAACGCCACAGCACCGGGGCGGTGCGGGCGGTCGAGCGGGTGCTGACGATCTGCCGCCGGGAGACGGCGCGCTTCTGCCGCACGCCGCGCACGGCCGGGGCGTACCCCTTGCGGACCTTCTCGCCGATCTTCTTCGCCGCCGCCGCGCGGGCCTTGGCGTTGTCGGCGTAGGCCGTGGTCTTGACCTGGCCCTGGTCGCCGATCCGGCCGTAGCGGACGGTCAGCGCGGCGTCGTCGACGACGACCTCGTAGAACTTGTGCGCACCATCCGCTTCGGACAGTTCGAGATAGGTCGTCTCCTGCGACATGGGGGTGCCTCCGAGGGGGTCAGCGACCGGCCCGACGTGACCGGTGGGGCGCGAGCGGGCACACGCTAACCCCCACCCCCGACAGCCGCACGCAAGGAAGGGCCCCTTCCCGTCGCGTACGCGATAGGAAGGGGCCCTTACTCACACCTGACGCTCAGCGGCCGACGGCGGCCAGGGCGTCGACGGCCTTGCGAGCGGCGATCAGCACCGGGTCCCAGACCGGGGCGTACGGCGGGGCGTAGCCCAGGTCGAGCGCGGTCATGTCGTCCACCGTCATGCCGTTCCACAGCGCCACCGCGAGGGTGTCGATCCGCTTGGCCGCCTCGGACCAGCCCACGATCTGCGCCCCGAGCAACCGCCCGCTGGGCTTCTCCGCGATCAGCTTCACCGTCATCGGCCGGGCGCCCGGGTAGTAGCCGGCGCGGTTGGTCGACTCGGCGATCACCGAGACGAACTCGAACCCCGCCGCCGCGGCGTCCTTCTCGCGCAGCCCGGTGCGCCCGACCTCCAGCTCGCAGACCTTGGTGACGGCGGTGCCGATCACCCCGGCGAAGGTGGCGTACCCGCCGCCGATGTTGATGCCGGCGACCCGGCCCTGCTTGTTGGCGTGGGTGCCCAGCGGCACGTGCACGGGCAGCCCGGTGACCCGGTGCACGGTCTCCACGCAGTCGCCGGCGGCCCACACGTCCGGCACCCCCTGCACCCGCATCCGACGGTCGACCCGGATTCCGCCGGTGACGCCCAGGGGCAGCCCGGCCGCCTCCGCGAGCGCGGTGTTGGGGCGTACGCCCAGGCCGAGGACGACCACGTCGGCGGGGATGGGCCCCTCGGCGGTGACCACCGCGGACACCCGGCCGTCGGTCTCCTCCAGGCCGGTCACCCCGAGGCCGGTACGGATGGTGACGCCGATGCCCCGCATCGCGTCCGTCACCAGCTCGGCCATGTCCGGGTCCACGGTGGCCATCGGCTGCTCGGCCTGCTCGACCAGGGTGACGGCGAGCCCGCGCTGGATCAGCGCCTCGGCCATCTCCACGCCGATGTAGCCGCCGCCGATCACCACCGCCCGGCGCGGCCGGGACTCGGCGTCCAGCCAGTCGCGCAGCGCGGCGCCGTCGTCGAGGGTCTGCATCCCGAAGACCCCGCCGGCGTCGGTGTCCGCCCAGCCGGGCTTCTTGGGCACCGCCCCGGTGGCGTACATCAGGGTGTCGAAACGCTCCCGGACCTCGCCGCCGCCGTCGAGGTCCCGGGCGGTGACCTCGCGCCGGTCGAGGTCGATGGCGGTCACCTCGTGCCGGAGCCGGACGTCGATGTCGAACTTCTCCCGGAACGTCTCCGGGTCGCGGGCGATCAACTGGTCCCGTTCGGGCACCAGCCCGCTGATCCAGTACGGGATGCCGCACGCCGAGTACGACGTGAAGTGCCCCCGCTCGAAGGCGACGATCTCCAGGTCGCCGCGGTCCCGCCGGCGTCGCGCCTGCGACGCCGCCGCCATTCCCGCGGCGTCCCCACCGATGACGATCAGCCGTTGCGCCACGTTCACCATCCTGTCACGAGCGGCCCGCGCCACGGGTCTGCCGCGCGACGTCCTCCACCACGTCCACGAGCCTGCCGGTACGCGCGAAGACGGCGCGCTGCCGGGCCGCCCCGGTGCCGTGCCGGCGCAGCCCCGCGACGAGCCCGGTCACCTCGTCGAGGTCGCCGTGCCGTGCCAGCGCCGGGCGCAGCCGCTCGATCAGCTGGTCGAACAGCTCCCAGGCCGGCCGCAGCTCGCCGTCGGTCAGGTCGACGCCGTCCCCCTCCAACCCGTCGTGGGCCGCCCGCCAGTGCGCGGCGACCAGCAGGTGGTGGTCGGTACGCAGGGCCGGCCGCCCGGCGGCGATGTCGTCCCTCGCGGTCGCCACCATGGCCCGGACCAGCGCGGCGACGAGCACCGCGTCGTCCACCGACGGGCAGACGTCGCCGATGCGGATCTCCACCGTCGGGTACTTGGCCGACAGGCGGGCGTACCAGTAGAGCATCCCCTCGTCGAGCATCACGCCGCTGGCGATGAGCTGCCGGATCAGCCGTTCGTAGTGCTCGTGGGACTCCAGGTACGGGGTGGGCGCCACCGACGGCCAGCGCTCCCACTCCACCGACCGCCAGCTCGCGTACCCGGTGTCCTCGCCCCTGGCGAAGGGGGAGTTGGTGGTGACCGCTTGCAGCACCGGCAGCCAGGGCCGGACGTGGTTGAGCACCTGCGCGCCGGTCTCCGGGTCGGGCACCCCGACGTGCACGTGCATGCCGTTGTTGCCGGGGCCGGGGACCAGCAGGCGGAACCGCTCGATCATCCGGTCGAAGCGGGGCTTGTCGACCACCGGGGGCACCGGACCGTCGACCGGACCGGTGCCGATGGCGAGCAGCCGTACGCCGGCCCGCTCGGCCGCGTCGGCGAGCGCGGCCCGCAGCACGCCGAGGGAGTGCCGGATCGAGGAGAGTTCCAGGCCGGGCGGGCTGCCGATCTCGATCTGGCTGGTCTGGAACTCCCGCTCCACCTGGCCGCGCAGCTCGGGCGGCACCTGCTCCATGACGAGGTCGACAGCGGGCACCGCAGCCCCGGTGTGCGGGTCCACGAGCAGGAACTCCTCCTCGACACCCACCGTGAGCAGGTCGGTCCCCTCGGCCGTACCGCTCGGAGCCTCCGCCACCTGGCCGGTCATCGTCACCACCGTCCGTTCACGCCCGGCAGCGGTCCGTCCGCGCGGGGTCGGTCAGTGGTTACCCACCGTGCGGAGGCGGAGAAACGCGGGCCCGGCGTGTCGCCCGCCGCGCGCGGGCGAGGGGATCACGCCGCGCGCCACCCGCGGGTCATCGTGGCCCGCGGTCCTCGCCGTCGCGCACCAGGGCGCGGATGCGGCGCAGCGTGGCGTCCGGGGCCAGGATGGCCTCCCGCCACCGGTCCAGGGTCCGGCGCAGGTCCCAGACCGTCGCCCGCAGCTGCCGTTCCTGCTCGCGGGCCGAGTCGAGCTGCGCCCGGGAGAGCAGCGCGGCCTCCTCCAGCTCGGCGACCCGGGTGCGCAGCGGCTGCACCAGCGTGAGGGCGGCGTCGGTGAGGGTGTCGGCGGCGTCCGCCTTGAACTTGCCCCGCTGCACGATGACGGTGGCGATGACGGCGAGGCCGCCGGTCCCCCCGAGCACGCCGAGGACCGAGAGCAGGACCTGTACCCAGTGCGGGGCGGCCGGCGCCGAGGTGTTCATAGCCCACCCCTGGCGGAGAAGGTGCCGCCGATGTCCACCCCGGCCAACTGGGTGGCCTGGCCGGCCAGGGTCAACCGGCGCAGGTCGAGCGCGATCTGGACGGCGCGCCATCCGGAGCCGACGGCCACCGCGACGACGAACGACATCGCCGCGACCCCCTGCGCGCCGGCGACCACCGCCAGGGCGACGGCGTACATGCCGGTGATCGTGCCCAGCACGAGCACCGAGGCGAGTTCGATCCCGAGGCCGGTGGAGAGCCGGCCCGGCCAGAGCACGCCCAGCAGCCCGGCGACGCCGGCCACGATGAGGCCCGACTCCCATCCCGCCTGGATGGGCCCCGGCATGGCCATCTCCACCGACTGCGGCCGGACGTCGAGGACGATCAGGAGGACCCCGCACACGGGGGCGGTCGCCATGATGGCGATCTCGAAGGGCTGGTGCCTGGAGCGGATTCGGTTGTAGGGCACGGCAGCTCCTCAGAATGGCCCGTCACCTCGTCGAGGCGGCCCGTCGGCCGGGGCGGGCGCCCGGTGCCGACGGTGTGCCGGGAGGACCCGCTCCCACCGCCCGGGCCGGCGCGGAATGCCCGACGACGCGGAGGCACACCGGCGACCGAAAAGGACGACACGACGTCGTCGGCTGTCGACGCACCCCAAGTCGTACCACTTCCGCCACGCCTCCGTCCACCCCGGACCTGTCGTATAACCGCAGGTCAGAGCAGGTGCGGAGGGCTCTTTGCGCGAACGGGCCGGGTGGCGTGACAGCGGGTCCTAGGCTGGTCGGCGTGCCGGGGCTGCTGGGGATCGTGCTGGGGACGTGGGCGTACGCCCTCGCCCACCTGACCCTGCTCGCCGACCGCCCGGCCGGGTTGCTCGCCGGGGCCGCGCTCGCCGCGGTGGCGCTGCTCGCCGTCGCGCTCGCGGCGCACGCGGCCGGTGTCGTCGACACGCCCCGGGCCGGCCGCGCCGCCGCCCTGCGCGCCCGGGCCCGCCGCCGCCGGGTGCCGCGGCAGGTCGACCCCGACGCCGCCGGGCGTCCGCGTCCCCGCGCGCCCGGGCCGCTCCCCTCGGCCGCGTAGCACCGCCGCGCGGCCGATTCCGCCGCCATCCGCCCGTCCGGCGACCCGCCTTCCCGTCGGACCGGCACCCGGAATCGGACCGAGGGGTCACCCATGCTCGCCTTCGCACCTCTGCACCACGCCGTCGGCGCCGCCGGCCGCGCGCTCACCTGGTTCACCACCCTGCTGGAACCGTTGGCCGGCGACGCGGCCACGGCCGCCGCCATCGTCGCCCTCACCGTCGTCGTCCGGTTGCTGATCTCGCCTCTCACCCTCATGCAGGTCCGCGGGGAGCGGCGCCGCGCGGCGCTCGCCCCCGAGGTCCGCGAGCTTCAGCGGCGGTACGCGGACGACCCCACCCGGTTGCAGGGCGAACTGTTCGCGCTCTACCGGGCCAACGGCGCCAGCCCGGTGGCCGGCTGCCTGCCGCTGCTGCTCCAGGCCCCGTTCCTGCTGGTGATGTACCGGCTCTTCACCACCGCCGAGGGCGGCACCGGGCTGCTGGCCGAGCGCCTGGCCGGTGTGCCGCTGGGCCACCACCTCGGCGACGGGCTGGTCGGCGGCGCGCTGCCGCTGTTCGGCGCCCTGCTGGCGGCCCTGCTCGTGCTCGCCTGGTGGACGTCGCGGCGGATGCGGCGCGCGGCGGCGGCGACGGGAACGGTGGCCGGTACGCCGACCGAGGGGCCCGGCGCGGCGGTGCTCGGCCGGCTGCTGCCGCTGCTGCCGTACACGACGGTGCTGGTGGCGCTGGTGCTGCCGCTGGCCGCGGTGATCTACCTGGTCACCACCACCGCCTGGTCGGCGGCGGAGCAGGCGGTGCTGCGCCGCCCGCGGCCCGAGCCGGCTCGCATCGATGGGCGTTGACATCTGCGGAGCCGCCACGTACAACTCCTGAGAGAGCGCTCTCTCGCCCGTTCCCGCAGAGAGGCACGTCCATGACACCTGCCCCGGCGGCGCCCGCCGCCCTGCCCCCGCGACGCCGGCTGACCCTGGCGTTGACCCTTCTCACCGCCGCCGCGACCGCACTGGTCGGCACGACCGTGACCGCGAACGCCGCCGTCCCGGCGCCCGCGCCCGGCTGGAGCCTGGTGTGGAGCGACGACTTCACCGGTGCGGCCGGCACACTGCCGTCCGCCGGCAACTGGATCATCGACACCGGCACCAGCTATCCCGGCGGCCCGCCGAACTGGGGCACCGGGGAGATCCAGACGTACACCAACAGCACCGCCAACGTCAGTCACGACGGCGGCGGCAACCTGCGGATCACCCCGCTGCGCGACGGCTCGGGCCGCTGGACCTCGGCCCGGATCGAGACCGTGCGCAGCAACTTCAAGCCGCCGTCCGGCGGCGTGCTGGCCATCGAGGGCCGCATCCAGATGCCCAACGTCACCGGGGCCCAGGCGTCCGGCTACTGGCCGGCGTTCTGGGCGCTCGGCTCGCCGTACCGGGGCAACTACCAGAACTGGCCGGGCATCGGCGAGTTCGACGTGATGGAGAACGTCAACGGCCTCAACTCGGTCTGGGGCGTACTGCACTGCGGCGTGGCCCCCGGCGGGCCGTGCGACGAGTTCAACGGCATCGGCGCGTCCCGGGCCTGCCCCGGCAGCACCTGCCAGTCGGCCTTCCACACCTACCGGTTCGAGTGGGACGCCTCGGCCAGCCCGCAGCAGCTGCGCTGGTACGTCGACGGCCAGCTCTACCACTCGGTCAGCCAGTCCCGGGTCGGCGAGCCGTACTGGTCGCAGATGACCAGCCACGCCGGCTACTTCCTGCTGCTCAACGTGGCGATGGGCGGGGCCTTCCCGAACGGGGTGGCCGGTGGCGCCACGCCGACCGCCGCCACCGTCCCCGGCCGTCCCATGCTTGTCGACTACGTGGCGGTGTACAGCCGGGGTGGCGGCACCACGCCCCCGCCCACGACCCCGCCGCCGCCGACGACGCCGCCGCCCGGTGGGGTGCGCGACGCGTACGCGACGATCCAGGCGGAGTCGTTCAACGCGCAGAACGGGGTGCTCGTCGAGGCGTGCGCCGAGGGCGGGCAGAACATCGGCGCGCTGCGCAACGGCGACTGGGTGCGGTTCGACAACGTCGAGTTCGGGGCCACCCCGCCACGCGACTTCGTCGCCCGCGTCGCCTCCGGCGCGGCGGGCGGGGTCAGCGGCCTGGTGGAGGTCCGGCTGGACAGCCCGACCGGCCCGACGATCGGCAGCTTCGCGATCGGGAACACCGGTGGCTGGCAGAGCTGGCGCTCGGTTCCCGGCAACGTCGCCGGCCCGACCGGCCGCCGGACGGTCTACCTGACCTTCAGCAGCGGGCAGCCCGCCGACTTCGTCAACGTCAACTGGTTCACCTTCCGCCGCTGAGCCTGCTCGGCCCGCTGGGGCTGGCTGAGCCCGCTGAGCCCGCTGAGTCCCGTGGAGCCCCCGGCCGTCGCCGGGGGCTCCCGTCGGCCTGCTCTGGACAGAAACAGTTAACACTCCTAATAATGGGCGTCAATGTCGATGCCGATGGATGGCGTCCGGGTGTGGAGGGTGTCGTGAAAAGACCTAGAACTCTGGTGTTCTCGCTGGTCACAGCCGTGGTGGCGGCGCTCGGCGCGGTGTGGGTGGCGATGCCCGCGTTCGCCGCCGGGGTGACTGCCAGCTTCGTCAAGACGTCCGACTGGGGATCGGGCTGGGAGGGGAAGTACACGATCACGAACGGCGGCGGGTCCACGGTCGACGGCTGGACCGTCGCCTTCGACCTGCCGGCCGGCACCACTCTCGGCAGCTACTGGGACGCGCTGCTGACCTCGTCGGGCCAGCGGCACACCTTCACCAACCGGTCCTGGAACGGTCGCCTCGCCCCTGGCGCCTCGGTCTCGTTCGGCTTCCTCGGTGCCGGGCCGGGCTCGCCCGCCAACTGCCAGCTCAACGGCACGGCGTGCGGCGGCGGCACCAGCCCTACCACCGCGCCGCCCACCACCGCGCCGCCGACGACCGCACCCCCGACCACCCCGCCTCCGACCACGCCGCCCCCGACGAGCCCGCCGCCGAACACCGGCCTGCCGAAGCACATCCTCACCGGGTACTGGCACAACTTCGACAACCCGGCCGTCGAGCTGCGGCTGCGTGACGTGCCGGCCGAGTACGACGTCGTCGCGGTCGCCTTCGCCGATGCCACCGCCACCCCCGGCGCGGTCGCCTTCGCGATCGACCCCGGTCTGTCCACCGCCCTCGGCGGCTACACCGACGCCGACTTCTCCGCCGACGTGCGGACCCTCCAGTCCCGGGGCAAGAAGGTGATCATCTCCGTCGGCGGCGAGACCGGCCGGGTGGCGGTCAACGACGCCGCCTCCGCCGCCGCGTTCAGCGACAGCGTCCACGCGCTGATCAAGCGGTACGGCTTCGACGGCGTCGACATCGACCTGGAGAACGGGCTCAACCCGACCTACATGGCCCAGGCGCTGCGCTCACTGCGAGCCAAGGTGGGCGCCGGACTGATCATCGCGATGGCCCCGCAGACCATCGACATGCAATCCCCGGCCAGCAGCTACTTCAAGCTGGCGCTCGACATTAAGGACATCCTCACCGTCGTCAACACCCAGTTCTACAACTCGGGGGCGATGCTGGGCTGCGACCGCAACGCCGCGTACGCCCAGGGGACGGTGAACTTCATCGTCGCGCTGACCTGCATCCAGCTGGAGGCCGGGCTCCGCCCGGACCAGGTCGGCCTCGGCCTGCCGGCCGGTCCCGGGGCGGCCGGTGGCGGCATCGTCGCGCCCAGCGTGGTCAACGCGGCGCTGGACTGCCTGGCCCGGGGCACCAACTGCGGCAGCTTCCGCCCGCCGCGCACCTACCCGGGCATCCGCGGCGCGATGACCTGGTCGGTCAACTGGGACGTGAGCAACGGCAACACCTTCGCCCGCACGGTGGCCCCCCACCTGGACACCCTCCCCTGACCCTTCCGCCCCTGCCCCTTTCCTGCCCCTCCTGACCCCGCCGCTCCCACCCCCGCCCCGCCGCTCCTGCCTCTCCCGCCCCCGTCCCTCCTGCCCTGGCCCTTCCCTGCCCGCCCCGCGTCAACGGCCCAACAGGTCGATCATGCAGTTGTGGTGGTCCACAAAAGCCGCGTATGTGGTCATCTCTGGCACCACAACTGCATGATCGGCGGGGCGGGGCGGGGCGGGGCGCGGCGGGGCGGGGCGCGGCGGGGCGCGGGAGTCAGGGGGAGTCAGGGGGTGGCGTCGGCGTGGGTGCGGCGGCGGCGGGTCTTCTTGATCACCCACCAGGCGATCATCACGACGAAGACGGCGATGATGCCGTAGTCGAACCACTTGCTGTACTGCTCGATCTGCTGCCAGCGGGAGCCGAGCGCGTAGCCCAGGCCGACGAAGAGTGCGTTCCAGATGCCGCTGCCCAGCGTGGTGAACACGATGAACTCCGGCAGCGGCATCCGGTTGGCTCCGGCGGGGATGGAGATCAGGCTGCGGACCACCGGCATCATCCGGCCGAAGAGGACCGCCCACCGGCCGTGTCGCTCGAACCAGCGGTCGGCCTTCTCCAGGTCGTCCAGGTCGACCAGGGGCAACCGGTCGAGCCAGCGCTTGAGCCGGTCCTCGCCGGCAGCCGCGCCCAGCCAGTAGAGGACGAGTGCCCCGCCCAGGGAGCCGGCGGTGGCGGCGAGCCCCACCAGGACGACGTTGAACCGTCCCTCGCTGGCCAGGTAGCCGGCCATCGCCAGCACGATCTCGCTCGGGATCGGCGGGATGATGCTCTCCAGGGCGACCAGCAGGGCGACGCCGACGGCGCCGGCGGCGTCGATCACCCCCGCCACCCATCCGGTCAGGCCGCCGAGTTCGGTCGGGTCGACGTTCTCGGCGAGTGCCATCGCGATCCTTTCGGCCGGGTCCGATCAGAGACATCTACCCTGCGGCCCGGCCGCCACACCTGCCCGTGAGTCGGGCCACCCTGGGCTCATCCCTCCGGGTGCAGCGCCGCGTCGGCCAGTCCGCGCCGCCAGCCGGTGAACCGGACCCGCAGGCCCGCCCGGGTGGGGGAGCAGCAGTACGGCCCGGCCGTCGCCACCGCGTCGGGGGCCAGCGGTGCGAGCCGGACCAGCCGCCACGGCTCGTCGTCGGCGCGGGCCCGTACGGTGAGCGCGTCCCCGTCGCGGCTGACCCGGACGGTCACCTCCCGCCCGGCCCACCTCGGCACGGGGGCGACCGACCAGTCGGAGACGTCCCGGGTCACCACGGCGCCCACCTGCGGCTCGCCGTCGCTGACCTCCACCCCGGCCTTGATCCAGTTCCGGTCGTCCACCCGCACCAGCACGCCGGCCTGGTCGAACTGCTCGCCGTAGTCGAGCACGAAGGCCACCTCCATCGCCTCGCCGGCGGGCAGCGGCGCGAGCAGCGCCGGGGCGTCGTCGTGGACGAAGCCGTACGAGGTGTGCCGCCACAGGTCGCTGCCCTCGGCCGGCTGCACGAGCAACTCGCCCGGCGGCCCGTTCTCGACCCGCACCGGCTCGTTCCACCACTCACCCTCGGCCCAGTCGACCGGTCGCTCCGCGTCACCCATGCCGGCGACCGTACCGCCGTGGCCCGCCCGGACGCCGGCACGGGCCCGGTCACGTCGGGTGGTTGCCGGCCCGGGCGACCGCCCGGTGTCGCGTGGCGGTGCCGTCAGCCGGCGTCACACACGTCCCGGAGGTGCTGGGCGTCGCGGTCCGTCCTGGCCTGCACCACCTCGTAGTCGCTCGCGACCATGCCCGACAGGATGAAGCGCAGCTCGGAGAAGTCCTGCGACAGTGCCACCGTGGCCTGGTGGACGCCGCCCTCGGCCTGGAGGCTCGCGCCCATCATGCCCTGGTACGCGGTCGTGGCGGCGGCCTGCCGGCTCTGCCTGGTCGAACCCGCGGTCCGGTAGAACCGGTCGACGACGGCGAGCGCCTCTTCACAGCCAGCGGGTTGCAGCGGCGCCAACGACGGCAGCCGACCCGGGGCGGGCGGCCGTGGCGTCCTGGTGACGGGGTGCTCCTTCGTGGCGTCCGCCGTGGGCGTGGTCGTCTGGTCCGGCGGGGTCCGGTCGGGCCTGGCCTGGGCGGGCGTGGTCGGGTCCGGCCCCGCTCCGGCTCCCGGGGCCGGCGGCGGCACGGAGGGCTCCCGTGGCAGCACGTACGTGAGCAGGGTGAGCACGGTGGCCACCACACCGGCGATCGCGCCCACCGCGGCCCAGTCCGGGCTGCGCGACGCGGAGCCGGCTCCGGACGGGCTGCGCCCAGATCGTTGACTGCTGATGTCTCCACAGTAGCGGCGGGTCGCTCCGACGGCGGTCCCCGTTCTCCGCCCGGGGGCTCCCGGCCCGCGGCCGGGTCGATGCCACCCACCCTGCCGCGCGCCGCGCGCGGGGCATCGGCTAGGAACGTGCCATGCCCCGCTACCTGCTCTTTCCCGGCCGCCACCACCTGTTGACCCGCTTCCAGGCCGGGTACCTCCGCCAGCTCGCGGCGCAGGGCGACGGCCCCCTCGCCGACGGTGACGGCGTGACCGGGAGCCAGGACGCGGGCGGCGCGACCGGGAGCGAGGACGCGGGCGGCGCGACCGTGGTGTGGGCCGTCACCTCGGCCAATCACGAGAACACCCGGCGCAACCCGGTCCCGTACCACCGGCGGGAGGCGGCGATCGAACGGTTCAGCGTGCTCGCCGGGCTCCGGTCGGTGGTGGTGCCGGTGTTCGACACCGTACCGACCGACAGGTTCGCCGAGGTCACCCTGAAGACCGTCGCGGCGTCCACCGGGTTGGAGCTGACCCCGGCGGACACGGTGGTCGCCTGCTCGACGCCGGAGGTCGTCGCGATGTACGAACGGCTCGGTTTCCGGATCGCCGGGGTGGAGGCCGACGTCGAGCCGACACCGGTCCGGCCGTGGGACGTCCTGCTGCGGCTGGCCGACGACGACCCGTCGTGGCGGGACCTCACCCACCCGGCCACCGTCGACGTGTACCGCCGCTACCGGCTCGACGACCTGGTCCGCTCGGTCGTGAACGACCCGGTGGTCGGCGACGAGGGCGGACTGACCACCACCCGCGACTACCGGACGTACGCCGAGGCGTTCAGCGACGCCGCGCAGCGCAAGTGGGACGCGGTGCGCGAGCACGTGCGACCGGGGCGGATCGTCGACGTCGGCTGCGGCGCGGGCGCCGTCCTGGAACTGGCCGACCGGGAGCCGGCCCTGCGGGAGAGCGACCTGATCGGCGTCGAGGTGGCCCGGCACCTGTTCGAGGAGTGCGTCCACAAGAAGGCGCAGGGCGTCTTCGCCAACCCGAACGTCTTCTTCTACCGGCGCAACGTGCTCGGCGGGGCGGTGTTCGCGCCGCGCTCGGTGGACACCACGATGACCTTCGCGCTGACCCACGAGATCTGGTCGTACGGCGAGCGGATGGCCTCGCTGCGCCGGTTCGTGCAGGCCCTCTACGACCACACCGTGCCCGGCGGGGTGTGGATCAACAGCGACGTGTGCGGGCCGGACGGCCGGGACCGGACGGTGCACCTGCGCCTGGCCACGACGGACGGCGTGAACCCGTCAGCGCCGCGTGCCGACCTGGCGGCGTTGCCGCCCGGTGAGGTGACGGCGTACGTCGACGCGCTGTCGACCCGGGCCCGGCTGGACCAGTTCGCGGTCGACTACCGGTTCCCGTTCGCGTACCGCCCGGTGGGCGGGGCGGACGGCGTGGTCGAGCTGACCCTCGGCGCGGCGATGGACTTCCTCACCCGCAAGGACTACACCGACAACTGGCTGTCGGAGACGCAGGAACAGTTCTGCGGCCTGGAGTACGCCGACTGGAAGTCGCTGCTCGCCGACGTCGGGTTCGAGATCGACCCCGCGAGCGCGACGTCCCGCAACGACTGGATCGTCACCAACCGCCTCGCCCCGGTGGCCGCCCTGAGCACCCCGGCCGGTGAGCCGCTGGACTGGCCCGTCACCCACGTGCGCCTGATCGCCCGCCGCCCGGTCAACACCTGACGGCTCCGGCCCGAACGTCCCCGCCGTCGCGGCACGGGCGCGGGGAGGACGTCGGCGACCGCCTCGTCTATCTTGTCTCCGCAGTTGTATCGATGCCGATGAGATCGCGAGGCATGGCGTGGGCAAGGAGACAGCGGGTAGGCGGCTGCGGGCGCTGACGGTGGCCGCGGCGGTCCTGTGCGGACTTGCGGTCGTGCCGGCGCAGCCGGCGGCCGCGCAGACCGGGGCCATGATCCAGCCGGTGGGCGGGCGGGTCACGGGGGTGTTGTCGAACAGGTGCGGCACCACCGACAGCGACCACTACGGGGTGGACGTCGCGGGGAACGCCGGGATGGCGATCGGGGCCGCCTATCCGGGCACGGTCGCGTTCGCCGGCTGGACCTCCGGCGGGGGCAACTCGGTGACGCTCTCGCACGCCGGCGGCTACCAGACCCGCTACCTGCACATGGTGCAGCCGGCCTCGGTCGCGCCCGGGCAGCAGGTCGGGCAGGGGCAGGTGCTCGGGTACGTCGGCAGCACCGGCAACTCGACCGGCCCGCACCTGCACTTCGAGATCCGCCGCAACGGCGCGGTTTACAACATCGCCCCGGCGTACGCCTGCGGCGCCACGGTGACCAAGGGCGCGCCGATCAACCTTCCGTTCCCGGACCTGACGCCGGCCGGGGCCGCTCCCGACCGGTTCGCGTTCGTGAACTCGGCGGGGGTGTTGTACGCGAAGGACGGCGCGTACTCGTCGTGGCAGGCGGTGAACTCGGGTGGGGCGACGAGGGTGGTGCTGTCCGGTAACCGGATCGGTTGGGTGCAGGGCGGCAACTTCTATGTCAAGGAGGGTGTCTACGGGCAGTGGTTGACGCTGGCCGGGGGCGGGCAGGTGCGGGACATCGCGGTCAGTGGTGACCGGTTCGCGTTCGTGAACTCGGCGGGGGTGTTGTACGCGAAGGACGGCGCGTACTCGTCGTGGCAGGCGGTGAACTCGGGTGGGGCGACGAGG